>CBFIAY010000001.1:0-368165 GCA_965660665.1 Roseivirga sp.
TACAGTATGTATAGAGGTAGAAAGGCTACTGCGAACCCATGGAATTCTAATACACTCGAGTGGACTACGCCAATTAATCCTGGTCATGGAAACTGGGAGGGAGAGATTCCTGAAGTGCATAGATGGCCTTACGATTACTCTAAGCCAGGCGCAGAGGATGATTTTATTCCTCAGACTGTTCCATTCTCTGAGACTATGGAATCTAATTTGCCGCATGAAAATGATATGATTGCATTGGAGAAAGAGCAGGCAGAAGAGATCGTAGTGGATGAGTCTGCCGGACACTAAGACAAGATTATTTAGGCGGTTTTCAGCCGTTACAGTGATAGCCGTTTACCTGTTAATAGCAATAGGCGGCATTGTAAGAAGTACTGGGTCAGGGATGGGTTGTCCTGACTGGCCTAAGTGTTTCGGTAGTTGGGTGCCCCCTACGAGTGTAGATGAGCTTCCAGCGGACTACAAAGAAGACTACGTTCAGCAACGTGTTGCGAAGAATGAAAAGTTCTCTAAGTACTTAACAGCATTTGGATTTGATGACTTGGCTTATCAAGTTGAAAATGATCCAAAGATTCTTGTAGAAGAAGATTTTAATGCAGTTAAGACTTGGGTAGAGTATATAAACCGCTTGATTGGTGCGGTTATCGGCCTGTTGATCTTTGGTACTTTTGTGCTGTCGATCAGATTTTGGAAGAAAGATAGACCCATCACCGTTCTTTCATTTGTTGCATTTGTATTGGTCGGTTTCCAAGGGTGGATTGGTTCTATTGTCGTAAGTACAAACTTATTGCAGTGGATGATCACAATTCATATGCTCTTGGCGATTGCCATAGTAGGCTTGTTGATCTATGTTTATTTTAGATCTAAACGAGATAGCCTAAAGCAGCTCAACGATACTCCGAGCAAACTGAAATGGATTGTGATAGCATGTCTATTACTTACAATAGTTCAGATTGTACTTGGAACTCAGGTGAGAGAAGGAGTTGATATGGTCGCAGAATTTGCTGCTAGATCGGAATGGATTTCAAATTTAGGTTTGACTTTCATAATTCATCGCTCTTATTCTTTATTGTTGTTAGCACTGCATGGTTATCTGTTTTACATACTACTGAATAGCGAAAGTTTGAAATCAATTACCAAATGGCTTCTAGTCATCGTGGTGATGGAAATCTTGAGTGGGGCGATTATGGCCTACTTTGGAGTGCCGGCTTTCATTCAACCAATACATTTGTTACTAGGAACACTAATAGTAGGAGTACAGTATTATCTGTTGCTTCTCATTAACCATAAACAGCGGAATATTGCTTGAACCATGATATCAGGTAATTCAGTAAATATTAAATTATCAACTCTTTTTGCTCAGAAAGCAAAGGCTTATGTTGAATTGACAAAACTGAGACTCTCTCTTGTAGTGTCTTTTTCATCTGCATTTGGTTATGTTTTAGCGATGAGAGGAAGTGTCGATTGGATGCAATTGACAATGCTTTTTATTGGTGGACTTCTAATCAGTGGTGCCTCATGTACGATCAATCAAGTATTAGAAATTCAATACGACAAAGTAATGAAGCGCACCCAAGGTCGTCCACTTCCAACGAATAGATTAACTAGCGCTGAGGCACTGTGGTTTGCTGGTATCGTTTCAATTATTGGTCTTTATATGCTGCTAGTATGGACGAACTGGCTTACAGTTGGCTTGGGTGCACTATCAATGATATTGTACAGCTTTGTATACACTCCATTGAAGAGAGTGGGCCCTGTTGCTGTATTTGTAGGAGCTATACCTGGAGCTTTGCCACCACTTTTGGGATGGACAGCTGCCACAGGCGACATTACCCATGCTGCGATGATCATTTTTGGTATCCAGTTTATTTGGCAGTTCCCACATTTCTGGGCTATTGCGTGGGTAGCGGATGAAGATTATAAAAAAGCTGGTTTCAAACTGCTGCCAGTAAAAGGAGAGAAAGACCTTAAGACGGCTTTCCAAATAATGACATATACACTGTTCTTAATCCCAATGGGTTTGCTACCTATGTATTTTGGATTAACAGGTATTAACTCTGCTGTGGTGGCAACGGTTTGTGGGGTATTGTTCTTAGCATCAACCATTAAGTTGATGAAAGATCAATCAAGGAAGTCTGCTTTGCGGATTATGTTCGGTTCGTTCTTATACTTGCCGATAGTTCAGATTGCATATTTATTAGACATGGTGAATTGATGGTGGAGGATTATAAACTAATAGACGTTCCTGTAGAGCAACCGCTCTCGATGCATCCAAAGAAGTTCGCTCTTTGGTTATTTATTGTAACGGTTGTTATGATATTTGCTGCATTCACAAGTGCGCATATCGTGCGTCAAGCCGATGGTGACTGGTTGATATATGACGTACCACCCATGCTTTGGATTACTTCTGGTATTATTTTAACCAGTAGTGTTTTTATGCAATGGGCTTATATAGCAGCTAAAAGAGATAAGTTAGAGCAGGTGAAGCTTGCTTTATCAATTACAACAATATTGGGGCTGGCATTTTTATATGGTCAGTTTCAGGCTTGGGGCCAATTAGTGGATGCAGGAGTGTTTTTTGTTGGTAACCCAGCAGGTAGCTTCATGTATGTATTTACAGGAATTCATGCCGCACACCTTATAAGTGGTGTGATTTATTTGTTATATATGCTATTTTCGTCCTTTAGATATAAGGTACATGCTAAGAACATGTTGAACATGGACATGTGTACAACATACTGGCATTTCCTTGGTGGACTCTGGATATATTTGTTCATATTTTTATTGCTGAATCATTAATTAAACTGTTTTATGGCAACTACTGCTACAGTAAATAAGAGAAGCTTATGGGGAGGCGGAATTGAGCCCTTCAAAGCCAGCTACGGAAAGCTGATGATGTGGTTTTTTCTACTATCGGATGCTTTTACTTTTTCTGGTCTGCTTATTACGTATGCCTTTTTAAGGTGGAGTGCTCCTGCTTATACAGGCGATCCAGAAACTTTTACTTTTTCAACACAATACTGGCCAATACCTGAAAAGGTATATGAAGCTTTTCCAGGGCTGCATGGTGTAGAAGCTCCATTGTACTTCGTAGGTCTTATGACCTTTATTCTCATTTTGAGTTCTGTGACCATGGTATTAGCCGTAGAAGCTGGCCAAAGAATGGACAAGAAAGGTGTAGTCAAATGGATGTTATGGACAGTGATCGGTGGATTTGCATTCTTGAGCTGCCAAGCTTGGGAATGGTCACACTTTATCCATGGTACTGATATTGCCACTATTGGTGATGTCGTTAAAAATGGTATCTGGATGGATAATTACGAAATTATCGGAGCTAACCTTAGTTTCAACCAATATGGTCCTCCAACGTTTGCAGCGTTATTTTTCTTTATTACAGGTTTCCATGGTTTCCATGTATTCTCTGGGGTATTCATTAACGTTATCATCTTCTTCAACGCAGCCAATGGTATGTACGAACGAAGAGGCCATTATGAAATGGTAGAAAAGGTTGGTTTGTACTGGCACTTTGTAGACCTCGTATGGGTATTCGTATTTACATTCTTTTATCTGATTTGATCGACTTTTATCATGGAACAATTAACAAGTAACGTATTAGTTCAACCAGTAGATAAAGCTAAAATCCGCGCAATTTGGAGAGTAGCTTTGATCTTAGCAATCGTAACAGCTATTGAATATGCTTTTGCCTTCGCTATGGATGCTGGAATGTTGAGAACAGTCATCTTTATAGGTCTTACGATAGTAAAAGCATGGTTTATCGTTAGTGAGTTTATGCACTTAGGCCATGAGGTAAAAGGATTGATCTATTCAATCATTCTTCCAATGATGTTTATCATCTGGTTGATCGTAGCTTTGGTTAACCTTGAAGGTGGTGCTATCAAAGAAGCCAGAGGTGTTGTAGATGTAGATCAACCTGCGACTGAACATGTAGGAGGCGTAGAACACTAAATGAAAAATAATTAACAAAAACATCAGGCTATTTTAATGGCCTGATTTTTTTGTTCTAGGATATGAATATAAAAAGCATCTTACTCTTCTTGGTGATCGGATTACCTGTGGTCATCTTTCTATTCTTAAAAGCTTTTGGGAATAACGAATTCACAATTCCTGTTTATTATGAACAAGGTTTGGGAGATTCTCTGTCAACACCTTGTCTCGATCGTTCTAGGGAACAGTATATCGTAAAGAATCCAGCATTGCCTCTAGGAGTACTAAAAGTGGTGCACTTTGAACGAATGGATGGTCCGGTACTCAAGACGCGGCTAGAGGAATTAGAACGGGTACAAGATGTCTTCATTGACGTGAATAACGTACAACTATTTACTAACCTCAACGGAGCTTCAATTAAGAGGAAGGATATAAGTGACTATGATAAAAGGATTCAATTCCTAGATCGATTTTGGAAAGTGAATGAAATTGATTCTGTCTCTTGGGCAGGGCTTAAATACTGCGATGTGGCCATGTCACCCTTAGACAATCGAGTAGTATTGGTTGATGAAGAAAATAAGATCAGGGGCTACTATAATATTTTGGAGAGAGAGGAAACAGATAGGCTAATTCTTGAGTTGAGGATACTAGATTCAAAAAGAAAATAAAATGTTGAAACAGAAGATATCCATGTTTTGGATTAAACTCTTATCCATTGTAATACCTCTCGCGGTTGCGGTGCTATTGGGGCTTCCAACTAAGCTAGATTTAGGGGATTGGGTATATACTTTACCTCATGTGATTGGTGTAATAAATTCGCTGACAGCTATCTGTTTAGTTTTGGCAATAGTTGCTATTAAGCGGAGGAATATCGCATTACACAAGAAATTCAATTCAGCTGCCTTTATGCTGGGAGCAATTTTCTTATTGTGTTACGTTACCTACCATGCAAGTGCTGAGTCAACTTCTTATGGAGGGGATGACACTACTAAGTACATCTATTACTTCTTCTTACTGACACATATTGTATTGTCTATAGGGGTAGTTCCGCTGGTGTTGCTAGCGTTCTATTATGCCCTCAATGATATGATTGAGAAGCACAAGAAGATCGTGAAATTTACATTCCCGATTTGGTTATATGTCTCTGTTACTGGTGTGATTGTTTATTTAATGATTAGTCCTTATTACATCCATTAGTGGGATATAAACCTATTGAAGCTTAACTTTACATTATGTTCAGACGATTAGGAACATGTTTCTTTCCAATAATTGCCTTGATGTTCGTCAACGCAAGTGTATTAGCACAATGTGCTATGTGTCGTGGTGCAGTTGAGTCAACGGTAAGTGCTGGGGAGACTTCAATGGCCTCAAATCTAAACCTTGGTATTTTATATTTATTTTTTGCACCGTATACATTGGTGTGTGTGATTGCTTATTTGTGGTACAGGTCAAGTAAAAAGAATGTCAAGAAAGCCAAAGGTATTAGCACTATTGCAGGGTAAATGCCCACAGTGCCACCAAGGAAGTTTATTTACCCACGGTTCGCTTAACCTCAGAAAGTTTACGAAAGTTAATCAGTTTTGCTCTCATTGTGGTGTTCGTTTCGAGAGAGAACCAAGCTTTTTTGACGGAGCGATGTATATCAGTTACGCCCTATCAGTAGGCTTGTTTCTGATGAGTGCTTTTATTATTTATTCCTTTTTTCACCCGATCTCCGAAAATGTTTACTTGATAGCGATAGTTTCGGAAGTATTTTTGCTGTACCCTTTCATGTTCCGCTATTCACGTATCTTATACCTCTACCTATTTGGAGGACTTAAGTTTAAGCATGAATTAGAGAGGAAAGAAAATAATTAGTAGATTCCGTTTCAACGGCATTAGGGTACGATATTTTGAGTAATCAGCTAGGTTTCTTCCGGACCAATAAGTTCCTAATTATCAGTATCGTACTGGTAATTATCACGCTGACTATTGATGAAGCAATATTCTCCGATCAGAGTAGGAGGGTCGACCCGCAGACAACCATCACGAAAAACCTTCATGCATCGCTTAATCAACTTGATAATCACGTTGAAAAGATCAGTGATATAGCCATTGTGGATTTGAATAGGCTTTTCAATAGGTTTACAAATGATGAAGAACTGCCCTATTTCATTTATGAAAATGGTAATGTCATCTATTGGAGCACGAATCGTTTTGTTCCTAAATACGGAACACTCGGTGGTACTTACTTGTACAAGTTCTTAGAGCTTAAGAGTGGTCAATACATTGCAAGGCGTAAGGTTATCAATAGTGCTCAGAATAGAGTAGTGGAGATCTATGCGCTTCTGCCTTTATCTTCGGATGTCACACTGAACGATTCCTTTATCGAATATGGCCTCAATGGAGAGGTGTTTGGAAGGTCATCTTTTACCTTGTCTGAAGAAGAAAGTACATCGGGAAAGAATATATATTCCCCACAAGGAAGCTTTCTCTTCTCTTTCGATGGTACGGAAAGAATGAAGATTGATTATCCTCGTTTTTCAACCTTAGTTTTTCTTTTATACCTCATTTCTATCGCTGCGTTTATATGGTCTGGCTTCATTTATAGTCAAAGACTAGTAGCTGATAAAAAACCTTATTTAGGCGTAGCGGTTATTGTATGTTTTATGTTGATTATTCGGCTCTCGATGCTTCGCTATCAGTATCCATTGAGTATTATCGAATGGTCACTTTTTCAGCCCGATAAATTTGCAGCCAGTTGGTGGCAACCTTCGTTAGGTGATTTTGTCTTAAACCAAATAGCACTGCTTGTAGTCGTTGTTCACGGTTATAGGGTCTTTACTCAGCATAAGGTGAGCAGGCAAGTGACATTCATTAAAGGATTGATATTCCCCATGGTGTTGTTGGTTGCGGCTCTATTTTATTTTATTACTGAAGTACAATCTCTTCTGCTTAACTCTCAGTGGTCGTTTGACGTGGCTAGGGACATTAGCTATACTCCGTTTAAGTTGCTTGCCTATTTTGCACTTTTTATCATTGCCATCATGCTGTTCTTAATTGGGCAGTACCTAAGCCGAACTTTGCGAGGCATACAACAACCGAAAGCTATCAACATGACACTTAGTGTCCTGCTTATTTCCACCATTGCCTCTGGGTTTATTTTAGAAAATGACAATCTGATACTGGTAGGATATCTAATGGCTTACTTACTCATTGTCTACAACTTTAAGCTATCGGATCAATTAGAGAAGATCAATTATAATACCTTCTTGTACTTCTTCATTGCCGCTTTTTTGATGGCGAGTGTATCAACCTCAATTCTAACAAGGCACATTAAGCAAGATAATTTACAAGACAAGCGTGCCCTAGCTACTAGATTATCGACAGAAGAAGATGTTACCGCTGAATATTTCTTGTCTAGGGCGCGAGAGAGTATTCAAGGGGATATAAGAATTCAAACGGGGATTACGAGTCCATTCGGTTCGAAGGAACAGATCAGACGAATTATTCAGCGGGTTTACTTAGGCGAATATTTCGATAAATACGAGGTTGAAATACTTTTATTCAGTGGAGCAGGTAGGCCAATTAATAGCAATACTTCCGTTGACTATCAAGGGCTTAAAGATACCTATGCTAAAGAAGCTAATGCTACTGATTTTGAAGGCCTTTACTTTTACAGAGAAAATTATCCAATTCGATTGAATCAGTATTACTTATTCAATGAAATTAAGCGTTACGACACCACAATTGGCTATATACTCATCAGGCTTGACCGGAAGGAGCAATTGAACAATAGCATATTACCACGATTACTGCTAGATAATGGCTTTGAAGAGGGGCAATTACAATTTGACTATGGTGTTTTTAATAGCCGTGTGTTAGCAGCTTCTACAGGTGATTTTAACTACGGCAGAAACTTAAATGTAAGCAACCTCTCAGACTCGCTGCTATATCAAAAAGGTTTGAGCATTGCAGGTTACCATCACCTTGCCGTAAATGGAGGTGCCGAAAATCAAGTTTATGTAATCAGTAATAAACTTTATCCACCAAAATATCTTGTTACTAATTTTGCCATCTTCTTTCTTTTCATGGTGGCAGCCATTATTCTTATTTTCGGAGTGAGTGGCATGTTCTATAACTTGAGAAAGGCAAGTACTACACTCTCTACTAAGATTCAGATCCTTTTGAATTTTGCCTTCTTTCTTCCCTTAATTATTGTGAGTATAGTTGTGTTAAGACTTGTAAACCGTACGGTGGAAGAGAAAATTGAGACGCAATATTTGTCTATCACCGAGAGTGCTGCCGAGAACCTAGCCAACCAATTGCAAGACTTTTTGGAGGGGCAAAGTGAGAATAATGAAGCTCTAGAGAACAGAATTACGGAGATCAGCCTCTATGCCCAAGCAGATATTAACCTTTTCAATAGAAACGGGAGGCTCATTGCTACCAATCAACGGTTGATTTTCGAAAATGAAATTTTGGCTCCTTTTGCTAATCCAAGTGCCATGGCCAACATAGTTGAGGCAGGGAATAAGGAGCAACTGAGTATTGAAAGAGTAGGAGACCTTAGCTATCGATCAACCTTTTATGGTATCAGGTCAAATGAAGATAACCGGCTCTTGGGTATCCTGACAATGCCATTCTTTGATTCTGAAGAACAACTTAAAGCCGAGCAGAGAGACATACTTTCAAATATCCTGAATGCCTTCACATTTATCTTTGTGATCTTTGTGGTGCTCTCCTTTTTGGCATCTAGAATACTGACCTATCCATTTAAATACCTTACGCAGAAAATTAAAGAGACCACCCTATCCACACTCAACGAACCGCTAGAATGGCAAGCCAATGATGAGATTGGCTTAATGGTTAGAGAGTACAATAAGATGCTTCTCAATCTTGAGAAGAGCAAAAAGGCTTTGGCATTGAGTGAGAAAGAAAGTGCTTGGCGCGAAATGGCGCAACAAGTTGCTCATGAGATTAAGAATCCATTGACTCCAATGAAATTGAAGCTTCAGCACTTGAAAAGAATATTGAGTGAGGCGCCTGAGTTGGGAACAGATTTTAATAAGCCGATTGATAGCATACTGAATCAAGTAGAAACATTGAGCGACATCGCTACTTCTTTTTCTTCCTTCGCTAAAATGCCAATGCCAATTAGCGAAAGGCTCAATTTGGTGGAAGAGCTCCGCAAATCGGTTAGGTTGTTTAAGGGAAATAAAGCAGAGATAAAGTCGAATATCCCCAAGCAGCCCGTATGGATAATGGCAGACACGAAATTGCTGGGAAGGATTTTCAACAACTTGATCTTAAATGCAGAGCAATCCTTAGTTGAAGGCCAAAAAGGGGAGTTGTTAATCGAACTTATGGTGACACACAACAAGGCACGAATTACGTTCGCAGATAACGGGTATGGTATCCCTGATGACATCAAGGAAAAGATATTTATTCCTAAATTTAGTACTAAGGAAGAAGGCTCTGGTATTGGATTAGCCATTGCCAGACGTGGGGTAGAACATGCCGGTGGGAGTATTTGGTTTGACTCAACTCTTGGAAAGGGTACGACCTTCTACTTAGAGTTTCCGCTAACCGATTAATTGTGCTTCGTGGATCACTTGTTTTCTTGGCTACATTATTACTCAGTGTCTCACTAAAGGCACAAAGAGGAGAAGTATGTAAATGGGTGACAGATTTTGACCAAGGTGTAACCCTTGACTCTTTAACGATCTACCCCGAATCGATCAGAATATCCAAACCACGATCTGATATAAAATTCACCTTCGACCTAAATTCAAACAGTATCCTTATCCCTAACCAAGGAGCAGACTCCGCACTTGTTTGCTTTCGGACATTACCTTTTGACCTACATACACCAAAGACCAACATAACACTCAATATATACGATTCAACCGCCTTATTCAAAGACGCTGTGTTTTATCAACAGGCACTTGCTTTACCAGTAAGAGAAGAAGTGATAACCACGGAAAACATCACCAAGACGGGTAGCATTACCAGGGGTGTTTCCTTTGGCAATCGCCAAGATGTCTTTGTCAACTCTACCTTGAACTTACAGATGGAGGGGTAGTTAACGGATAATGTTAATCTTAGAGCACTAATTACTGACCGAAACGTCCCCTTTCAACCTGAAGGGAATACACAACAACTTCAAGACTTCGATAACGTTTTCATCGAACTCTATAACGATAGGTTCACACTGAAGGCGGGAGATGTTGTTCTCAAAAATAGGGCGTCTAATTTTCTTAGGTATTACAAAAACGTGCAAGGTGCTCAGTTCAAAGTTGACTATGATTTAGCCAATGGCTTTAAGGCACAAACCTCACTAGCAGGTTCGGTAGCCAAGGGACGATTTGCCTCTACTAATATCAACCCGATAGAGGGAGTTCTAGGGACATATAGGGTAAGTGGGCCTCAGAATCAAAGGTTCTTAATCATTCTCGCAGGTTCTGAAAAAGTTTTTATTGACGGAGAACAGAAGACAAGAGGTTTTGAGAATGATTACATCATCGATTATAACCTGGGGGAGATTACATTCACCAATAAGGTTTTGATTACACAGTTTACTCGAATTAGGGTTGATTTCGAGTTTTCAGACCAGAACTATACCCGGTCTATATTTCAAGCGAGCCACTATCAGCAAAATGAGAAATTAAATTTCTCGCTGAACTATTATAGTGAAAAGGATAACCGTAATCAGCCTTTAACTTTTGAGTTGAGCGATGAGGAAAAAAGTATTCTGGCAGATGTCGGAGATAACCTAGACCAAGCATTTACTAGCAGAGTTGATAGCATAGGATATGCGGCAGAATTAATATTGTATAAGAAAACTATCGGTAGAGATGCCAATAACATAGACTTTGATATCTTCCAATATTCAACGAATCCTGACAGTGCTTTTTTCGATGTTCAGTTTTCTGAAGTCGGAATGATGCAAGGGAATTATCGGTTATTGACTACAACCTCAAATGGACGGGTTTATGAGTGGGTGCCTCCGTTGAATGGGGTTTCTGAGGGTAACTTTGAACCAATTTCTATTCTTAATGCCCCCAATCAAAAGTCAATGTTTACTGCAGGCGGAGGAGCTAAGCTCAACAAGTATGATGCAATAGAAGCTGAGATTGCAGTATCTCAAAATGATGCAAACCTCTTTTCAGAAGATGATGCCGATGACGATAATGGTACCGCCTTCAAAATCATTCACAGCACTAACGATCGACCAGTAAGCTTCTTGTCAGAATATCAGTTTAATTCTGAACTCTCATTTGAATATAATAGCGAATCCTTCTCTTTCATTGATCGATTGCGTTATGTCGAATTTGACCGAGATTGGAGTTACAACCCAAACGATTTCACGCAGAATTTCGCAGAGAATATCCTAAATGCTAATCTGAATTTATTCAAAGATGCTTCCAACAAATTGAATTATAGATTAGTCAGACGGAAACGTGGAGATGCAGTAGATGGCTTTCAACATTACTTCAGCCTTTCTAAAAGCCTTGGTAAGCTGCAAACGCGATTTGATGCCTATTTGATGAGAAATGATCAAATGACACTGAGTTCAGAATGGAATAGGTTCAAGGTTGATGTGGCCTATGGTAGCAAATGGTTTATACCTGGGTACCGTTACCAACAAGATCGAAATGCTGTTAGAAGCCAATTCGATGATAGGGTAGTGAGTACAGCGATGAACTTTAGCGAACACACGTTTTATTTAAAGAATGCCGATACCTTGAAGACCACCTACGGGATTGATTATCAATTAAGAGAAGATCGGCTACCAATAAATGGAATGCTCTTAGACAACAATCAGTCGGAGACATGGAATGCTTTTTTTAGGACAAACTTCGATGATAATAATAGGCTCTCATTACGCTTTACCTATCGAAATCTTGAAAACCTCAATGAAGGTGGTATTGATCGGAATGATGAGACGATAATGGGTAGGATTGATTGGGTAGGCTCATTTTTTGATCGAATCATTCGCTCTGAATTGAATTACAACCTGTCCAATAGTCGAGAATTGCGAAGGGAGTTTATTTTTATCCAAGTACCAACGGGCCAGGGTACTCACACTTGGAGAGACGATAATGAGGATGACATACAAGACTTAAATGAATTCTATCTAGCGATCAATCCAGATGAGAAAAACTACGCAAAGATCTTTGTGCCAACAGATACTTTTGAAGAGGCCTTTAATACAATCATATCCTACCGTTTTAACCTGAGTTTTCCGAGGGCCTGGAACAATGAGACAGGAATAAAAAAGCTTATTTCACACTTTTCAAATACAACGGCTTGGTCATTAAATTCGAAAATTACTGATGACGACTTAGGGAGTCGATTGTTAACAACCAATGTTCCTGATTCTCTCGTGTTAGGATTAAATGAAAGTGTCAGGTCAACGCTATTTTTCAATCGTTCTAATACTAAGTTCGATGCGGATATCGGTATAGCTCAAATTCAAAATAAGCAGTTGTTGTTGAATGGATTTGAACAAAGAGCCAACCGAGATATCAGAACCCATTTCCGCTGGAACCTTAACCGATCGCTCAACCTAGATGTAAATTATATTGATGGTAATAGAAGTAACACCTCAGATGTATTGGTGCCTAGAAACTATCAAATTGAACAGACAACATTTCAACCTTCCTTATCTTGGCAACCCTTCAGGACAATCAGGATTACTGGTAAGCTGTCTCAGAAGGATAAAAGGAATGTCCTTTTAGAAGGAGCTGGAGAAACTGCCACCCTTAGAGAGTTAGAGTTGAGTATGCGTTATGCAAAGGCAGCCAAGACTACCTTAAGTAGTGGTTTTCGCTTTATTAACATAGACTTTCAGGGTACTGAGAATACGCCTACGGGTTACGAGTTGCTGGAAGCTTTAAGGCCAGGGCAGAACTTAACCTGGAATATTAATTGGCAACAAAAATTGGGTAAGGGACTTCAACTGGTTCTACGTTACGATGGTCGAAAATCAACTGAAAGTAGAGCTGTTCATTTGGGTAGAGTACAGGTGAGTGCGCTGTTCTAAATAACTGATTAAGGACTATCCTAATTCCTTAATCTTCCGCATCATCTTATTGGCAAAAACGAAGTTGTCGAGGTCTTCAACGCCAGAATGGATAATGTCATTATTCGAGCCTTCCCAGAGTTTACGGCTATTAGAAAGAAACAGGATATACTCCCCAATCTCCATGACCGAGTTCATGTCGTGCGTAACAATCACTGTCGTAATTTGATACTCATCTGTTATTTCTTGAAGCAGTTGATCAATCTGTATGGATGTCTGCGGATCAAGACCTGAGTTAGGTTCGTCACAGAAAAGATATTTTGAGTTATTGACAATGGCCCTGGCAATACCAACTCGTTTTTGCATACCTCCACTTATTTCGGAAGGCATCTTTTTGTTAGTGTTCTCAAGCTTAACTCGCTTTAGAATGAAGTTGACCCGATCCAACTTTTCATCTTCCGGCATGTCGGTAAGTATGTCAAGAGGAAACTTTACGTTTTGCTCCACATTCTTTGAATCAAATAGGGCACCACCCTGAAACAACATGCCAATTTCTCTTCGGATATCAGTTTTTGTATCTCGGTTGGCACCAATAAAGTTGCGACCATTATAGAGTACCTCTCCACTGTCAGGAGTAAACAGACCGACAATGTTCTTAAGCATCACACTCTTGCCCGATCCACTGGCACCAATAATTAAATTCGTTTTACCTTTTTCAAAAATACCATTGATGTCTTGGATTACAATCTTGCCGTCAAAGGACTTGGTAAGGTTTTTAACTTCTATCATCAGACAAGTAGTAATTGCGCTAAAACAAAATCACCGAGTAATATCGCGATACAGCTAACTGTCACCGCCCTAGTACTCGACTGACCAACCTCTAAGGCACCGCCTTTAGTATAGTAGCCCATGAATGCTGAAATTGATGCTACTAAAAATCCAAATACAACTGACTTAATGAGTGCGAAGTAAACACTGAATTCATTGAACTCTAATTTCAATCCTAACAAGTAGTCCGCAGGGGCAAGCACACCACCATATTTTGCTGCTAAAAATCCACCGCATATTGCCAATGTGCCTGCTAGAATTACAAGAAAGGGATACATGAGTAGGGTAGCAATGATTTTTGGTAAGACTAGGTATGAAGTTGAATTTATACCCATGACTTCCAAAGCATCGATTTGTTCTGTAATTCTCATGGTTCCAAGGTTGCCGGCAATACTAGAACCTACCTTACCAGCGAAAATAATTCCTGTAATGGTAGGAGCGAGTTCCAAAATGGTCAAATCTCTCACGACAAGTCCGATGACATTGTCGGGGATCAAAGGATTAACCAAGTTATAGGCTGTTTGAAGCGTAGATACAGCACCCATAAACACCGATACAATGGAAACTAAAACAATACTATTGATCCCGATTAAGACACATTCGTCTAGCACCAGCTTGGTATAAGTCCTGAAAGACTCAGGATTCTTAAAAAGTGTACCAAGAAATAAAATGTATTGTCCGAGTTTCTGCATTTACCTCATTTCTTCCTATTGGAATCAATTATTGGTAAAATAGCAAAAACTTGCCTTAAGCTCGTCCAGAAATCAACAAAAAAGGATCTCTATTGTTACCCACCTATTCTTACGCGTGTTTTAATTAGAA
Organism: Roseivirga sp.; assembly: GCA_965660665.1. Taxonomy (GTDB): domain Bacteria; phylum Bacteroidota; class Bacteroidia; order Cytophagales; family Cyclobacteriaceae; genus Roseivirga. The sequence goes on from CBFIAY010000001.1 coordinate 14,600, forward strand.
CAGATTAACTTTGAGTATTAAACAATAGATATGAGAAAACTGGCTGTAATTAGTAGTGGAACAAAAGGGATTGGAAGAGCTACGGTGGAGAAGTTTCACAAAGAAGGTTTTGATGTGGCTACATGTTCCAGAAATATGAAAGACCTTTTAGGGCTTAAGAAGGAGCTAGAGGGTAAGAATGGCCTGGGATCTATTTATATCAAAGTTGCTGATATGTCTGATTCAAAACAGTTAACAGCTTTCGCTGACTTTGTCAAAGACCTCAACCAACCTGTTGATGTATTGGTGAATAATACTGGAGTTTTTCTTCCCGGAGCTGTACATGAGGAAGAGGAAGGCAGCTTGGAGAAGATGATCGAAACGAATCTCTATAGCGCCTACTACCTGACCCGGGCATTTATCAATGACATGAAAGAGAGGAGAGAGGGGCATGTTTTTACCACAGGTTCTATCGCTGGAATTCAAGCCTATGCGAATGGAGGAAGCTACTCTATTTCCAAATTCGCTTTGCATGGCTTTACCAAGGCATTAAGAGAAGAGATGAAGGAGTATGGTGTAAGAGTCACTTCATTATTGGCTGGTGCCACTTTTACCGCAAGTTGGGAAGGTGTGGAGTTGCCAGAAGATCGTTTTATGAAAGCTTCGGATATCGCTGATGCCATGTATTCGGCTAATGCCTTATCTAAAAATACTGTCGTTGAAGAAATTGTCCTTAGACCTCAGTTGGGGGATATTTGACGAAAACTCAAGTTTTCAAGATTATTCATGCTACAATACAGTTTGTGGATGTTCGTCCTTAGTTTTTAGTTTTTGTTGGCTCAAAAACAGTGAACTCCAAATTCAGTGAGTAGAATTTTCGATTTGACTTTAGATTGATTTCTTGCCTTTCAAACTCAAATGAAGAAGTGAAAGTATCATCAAAATGTCTTTGATGATTTAATGATACTCGTACTTTTTTAAAATTTATGAAAAAACCATACTCATAGAGTAAGTTAGATTTTTTAATTCCTTTGGGGGCTTGATTGAGCATTTCAAAAGCTCTCTCATCTTTTAATTGAGACGGTTCATACTCTTCAAATCTTTTTTTAAGTAGCTTCTGGTGTATCAAGCCAATATTCAGACCACCAGATCCCCTATTAAATTCAACTATCTGAAAATCAAGTGCTACGGTATTCGTTAAGTATGGAGTTTTAAAAACACCAACTTTAAGTGGAGCAAATACTAATGAGTTCTCTAACGCACCGAAAGAAGAAAGGATTCTTAAATATTCTACCTTGTATCTCAGGGATATTTTATCGTTCAACTTGTAATTTAAAGAGGTATGCACCATGAGATTGGGTGCGAAATCCTCACCTCTAAAGTTGTCATTTGGGATCAATATTACTTCAACGCCATTTACAGATGCCGGCAATCCTATTTCTTCATAAATAGTAAATCCAACTCCAAAATTGATTTTTAATTTCTGGCCATGACAGTGGCCAGAAATTAAAAATAATAACATTGTTACTTTAAGATATTTGCCCATTTTAATGTTGTCGAACTTGAAATTCAAATGAGCCAGCACTATAGGTGTAGCCCTCTCCTTGAGTTTCGTCACAATATTCTATTACAGACTGACCTATAGGAAAGTCATCTGATTTGACTGCTATTTTATTTGTAATTGTCATTGTGATCCCTCCAATTTTTACAGGGAATGAGACTGTTGACTCGGTACTTGTTCCAGTTCCGTCATATTCAAAGAAACTGTAGTTCATTCGATCCCCATAAGTCGATTTTTCCCAAGTAACAATTTCTGCCAGTGTATTTACCCAACGGGGATCACAATCAAATATTCCACAATAGCGATAGTCATTTTCGTTATTGATAAATATTTTTTCTAACGTCTGTGCTGCTCCGTCAATTGTTCCCAATGTAATGAATAACTTAAGTTCAAACTTACCATTGAACCATCCATCTTTAGCTTGTCTATAGGCTTGTATATTCTTGAATTTAACGCGTGTTATCTCATCTTTATCTGGGTCATTGTCCCTTGCACAATTGGAACTGGAGGAACCGCTGCCTCCTCCACTTGAGCTTGGAATGTTGGCTATTGTACAGTCGTTTTGAGCATTATAATAGTCGTCAAGTAGTATGTAGTCGTAATTATTATCAATCATATATGCCTCGCCTTCACAATCTAATCCTGGGTTAACAATATTTGCTTGTAAGTTCTGGCCACCAGTTGGAATTGCTATTGTTCTTTCATTGGAGCTTACTACTAAGTATAATTCATCAGGTTCTTCAGTTATACTTATACTATTTCTGGAGCCATCTACTTCAATTGAAGGTATAAAGCCTTGGCTTCGATTTTGAGTAACAATAGCGATCGGAAGCGGGTTGTTTTCATGGTTCCAATCGTTAATATCCATATTTTCTAATTGAGGAATGGCTAGCTGCATAAGGGGGTAGTAGTGTGCAATGGAATCGATTAAATTTTGACTCGTGTTTTGGATAGACATTCTGGATGGTGATTTGTCATTTCCAATCGCATTTTGTAGGAACGAACCAAAGGTTTCCGTCTTCATTCCATTTCCCATGTTCATTGTAAGAGGTTGACGTACAATATCAGCCATTAATACATTGTAGTCACCATCAAATTGTCGGCTAACTTCTTTTTGGATTAGTGCTCTAGCTTCTGGGTGTTTCATTAATTGATATAAACCCTTGGCTGTTCTGACTGCAAGTTTATCATTTAGGTTGCTTTGATTTATGGAGTTAGTGTCCAGTAAATCTGGTACGATTTCATTCTTTACTTCACAGCTTAGAATAGCTGTGAAAAGGAAGGTACATAATATTAAGATTTTGTATTTCCTATTTGTGTATGTTATTATTATATGTTTAATGTAAATAATAATATTTACAAAATGGGACATGAACAATGTGAATATTTTTGCATTTCCTCGACTTTCAAGAAATCTTAGTAACAAATCCCCTCATTTCAGGTTAACTTTGAAGTAATAAGACAGACATGAATTCTAGCATAGCCTCCGAGAAGAAATACTGCAATAGCCTTGTCAAATACAGTCGCAGAAAGACAATCCCTGTTCAGGTAGGCGATGTGATTATAGGAGGAGATAATCCTATCGTTGTGCAGTCAATGACAACTATAGATACCATGGATACCATGGGTTCTGTTGAGCAGACGCTAAGAATGGTTGAGGCGGGTTGTGAATTGGTTCGTATTACTGCACCTAGTCTTAAGGAAGCTGAAAATCTGAGAAATATTAAAGCTGAATTAAGAAAGCGAGGATGTAATGTCCCTTTGGTGGCCGACATCCACTTTACGCCAAATGCAGCAGAATTAGCCGCACAAATTGTCGAGAAGGTTCGGGTTAATCCAGGTAACTACGCGGATAAAAAGAAATTTGAGAACATTGAGTATACCGATGAAACCTACGAGGCTGAATTGCATCGAATCCGAAAAAGATTTACGCCTCTAGTCGAACTATGCAAGACCCATGGAACGGCTATGCGCATAGGAACCAACCATGGTTCACTCTCCGATAGAATTATGAGTCGCTATGGCGATACGGCTTTAGGTATGGTTGAGTCTGCTTTAGAATTCCTTAGAATTTGCGAAGACTTAGACTACTACCAGATAGTGATTTCAATGAAATCGAGTAATGCTCAGGTAATGGTAGAGGCATATCGATTGTTAGTTCAAAAACTAGAAGAAGAAGGCCTGAAGCCATACCCTCTACACTTAGGTGTTACAGAAGCTGGAGAAGCGGAAGACGGTAGAATCAAATCAGCAGTAGGAATTGGGACGCTGCTAGAAGACGGACTAGGCGATACCGTAAGGGTATCTTTGACAGAAGAACCAGAGTTTGAAGCCCCTGTTGCCCAGAAACTAGTAGATCGCTATAACGATCGAGCAAACCACGCTGAGATTGCTGCTATCGATGAAAGTCCTATTGACCCTTATGCATATCATAAAAGAGGGACAAGAGAAATTATTAACATTGGTGCTACAAATGTGCCACGAGTTATAGCTGATTTCAGTCAATTAGCAGAAGTCACCATTAAAGATTTAAAAGCGATTGGTCATTTCTATTTGCCAGAACCGGACAAATGGACCATGAACGATCAAGGAGCTGACTTTGTCTACTCCGGTGGCAAAGCCATCTCATTTATGCTGCCAAACGGCATCAGAGAAGTCATAGACTATTCGGTTTGGAATCAACTCGAAGACAAGAAAAACAGACACCCACTTTATACGCTTGAGCAAATTAAGGAAGCAGATACTGCTGATGATTTACTCAACTTTATTAGAATTGACGCAGACAAGTTAGATGCCGAGACAATGTCGATTCTTGAAGCGGATAATCTTGTTGTACTATTGAGCACAAGCAATGCACATGCAATGCCTGCGTTGAGAAGGTTCTTTTTTGAGTTAGAGAAACGAAATCTTCGGGTTCCCGTAATCATCGAAAGAGGTTATAACATTACTGATGAAGAGACTTTCTTAATTGAGGCTTCCACCGATATTGGAGGCCTTCTAGTGGATGGTTTTGGAGATGGGGTGATGCTAAGCGCATCTATGAATGATGGCCTAGACTTGTTAAAGCTAAAGAATCAAACCGCATTTGGTATTCTTCAGGCAGGAAGAACCAGAATGACGAAGACGGAATATATTTCATGTCCGAGTTGTGGTAGAACCTTATTTGATCTACAGGAGACAACTGCTAAAATCAGAAAACGTACTGATCACCTGAAGGGTGTAAAGATCGGTATCATGGGCTGTATTGTAAATGGACCTGGAGAAATGGCCGATGCAGACTTCGGTTATGTGGGTTCTGGAAAAGGAAAGATTACCCTTTATAAGGGACAAGAAGTAGTGAAAAGAGGTGTGCCATCAGAGCAAGCTGTTGATGAATTGATAGAAATCATTCGTAACGATGGCAAGTGGATGGAGCCGCAAACAATAGAAGGATAAACAAATGTCAGAAGAGAAGAAAAATACTGAAGAAAACGAGAGAGTGAAGTTGACAACTAAAGAAGTGTTCGACTTTGGTCCTTTATTGGGTTATTTCTTTCGTAAGAAAGACCCAAATAGACCTACAAACTTCAATTTGAGAATGATGCATGGGGTGAATAAGATTTCCATCCTTATGTTTCTAGTGGCCTTGACAGTGATTATTGCTAGAGCTATCTCCCGCAGTATGTAATCTGCCAAACCATTTTTTAAGCTTATGTATATTGATGAATTCAGAGACTATTGTCTCGTAAAACCGGGTGTTACGGAAGAGACACCATTTGGTCCTGATACCTTGGTCATGAAGGTGATGAATAAGGTATTTGCCTTAACAGGGATCGTAGATTACGAATTCATAAACCTCAAATGTGATCCAGAAAGGGCTGCAGAACTTCGTGAACAATATGAAGGTATTCGGCCAGGATGGCACATGAATAAAACGCACTGGAACTCAGTGTTTGTAGACGGCTCTGTTCCAGAAAATCTAATCCGCGAGTTGATTGATCATTCTTACGAGCTTATTGTTGACAGCTTGCCCAAAAAACTCAAAGAAGAACTAAGTAAACTTTGAACTCTTAAGTCTGCCAGTAGAGCGTTTGAGCCTCTATAGGGTTTTCGAAAGGAATCTTTTCTTCTTGACACTTCTCATAGCGTGAGCGAATCGCGTTATACCATTTGGCTTGCATATCAGGATCTCCCATGAGCATAAGCGGAGGGTTATTGTTAAGACCTTCTTTCAGCTTCTTAAAAACATCCACATCCTGTTGAAGAAAAGTATTGGCAAAGCTGTAAAATATAGGCCTGAAGACTTTAAACCAGCTAATGTCTGTGTAAATGAATTGCGTTAATTCAGTCTTGTGCTCATTTACCGGAGTAAGCGTGGTCATTATTAAAATGACTTGCTCACCCACAGTGATATGTTCGATGCGGATTCCAGGTAGCTGAAAGCTGATCTCAGTCGTTTGCTCTTTCTTAAGGATCTTATAGGCCGCTGAGTTTTTCGAAGGCGTATGTCTTACCATTTTGAAGCCAAGATGGCTAGGCGCGAATTTCTTCTCTTTCAGTTTTAGGTTATTACTCTTTCTGAAAAACCATGACTGATGAACGAAAGGCACGTGGGCCGGATCGATTAACCCAATTACTGAGTGGTCCAAGCTACAATCCATCGGTTTAGCAGTAACTAGATCGAAAGACTTGTCTTTGTCCAATGGAAAGTGAGGAAAAAGGCTTTCATCAATATCCTCAGGCTTCCTCATGTCGCTAGGCATATAGATCAATACAAGTCCGTGGACCTCTCTCACTGGGAAATAGGGTGCTCTAACCTTGGTTACATCAAGCTTTGAATTAGGAGGAAGTGTAGGGATTTTGGTGCAAGTTCCATCTGTTTTGAAACGCCATCCGTGATAGCAACATTGAATTTCGCAACCGTCAAATTTTCCGTAAGTCAACGGAATCCCTCGGTGAGGACATTGATTTTTTAAAGCGAATGGCTTACCATCCTTATCCCTGCCCAAGAGAATTTTCTCACTGTCAATTTCCTTTTCAATGGTTTTGCCCTCTTTGAGAACGCTTCCATGACAGGCGACATACCAGATGTTTCTCAGATTATTTGACTTGCTAGCTTTCATCCTTTTACAAACATAATGAATATGACTAAGCCCCGCATATTTTTTAAAGTGGTAGTCAGTCTTTGAGGATTGGTGCTAGCACTTCTAGTTTTCCATCAATCTCTGGTAGTTGTGTAATGCCCAAGACCTTAGCGATCATTGGATAAACATGGATATTACGAAACTTACCGATTTTCATGCCTGACTTAAAGCTCGGGCCTGATGCGTAGAATATCGCCCCCATATCCTCGATCTCATCTGGGTCAAACCCATGCTCTCCATGTAATTCGTTATTTGCAATAATATTCACTTTTCTACTGGATGAGGTTAGGTAATGTTCAGGGTTGATTTTTATGAATAGATCACCCACTCGCTTATTAGTCCCATAGTGCCAGTTTTCTGGTATTTCACTCTTGAGAAATACTTCAAACTTATCCTTGTCGGGTCTCGCGCGTAATGTAGTTTCGATGTGGTTAAGATAAGATTTGTCTTGAGCATAGAAGTGGCCATGCGCCCCGTTGCCAACAAACCGAAATTTATCTCGATCAAAGTCTTTTAGTAAATTTGAGACTGTCAGATAAGCCTCGTCTCTTGGTGCAATTTCATGCATTCCATGGTCAGAGGTGATGATAATGTTCACTGGTAAAGTGACTGTTTTGAGTTTTTCTACCAACACGCCAATCAATCGGTCTGCTTCTAATACTGTTTGCTTTGTAGCCTCAGCATTAGGGCCTGTAGCATGGCCTTGACTATCTACCAACGAAAAGTATAGTGTCATAAAGTTCGGTCGCTCTGATGTGGGTAGATTTAGCCAATCAATAGCAGCATTGATTCTTGTTTCATTCGGTACCGCGCCATCATAGATATGGTAGTAATCTGGAAAGCTACCAGTAACGGGAGCTTCAGATCCAACCCAGAAGTAAGAGGCCGATTTCATTCCGTTTTGCTGGACAAGCTGCCAAAGTGGTGTGCCCCCATAGAAGGCAGGATTCTCAACAACCGATCGGTTGCTAGTACTGTATTGTAAGTCCAATTTAGGGTCATAGAAGCTATTGTCAACTAAACCATGATGACCGGGGTAAAGCCCAGTGACAATCGTATAGTGATTTGGAAAAGTCTTGCTAGGGTAGGAAGGAAGCATTGCCTTCGCACTTACTCCTTGGCTAATAAGTTTTTTTAGGTGTGGTGTATCGAATTTTTCGACATAGTCATGCCTAAACCCATCCAGTGATATGAGTATTACATAGGGGGCTGGTTCTTTTTGTTGTCCATGAGCGACAGCAGTAAAACCGATTATGGTTATGAGGAGGTATAAACTAAGTCGTTTTTTTAACATGTGACTTTTCTAATGTAAGGTTAGATTCAGAGACTATTGCTTCAATAAATATGGGGGGTGTGGACCTAGTTTAACTTAAATAATCTAAGTCAAAGTCTAGGGTGAGTGTCAATTGATTCATCAAGGTTTTTGCTAATCCTTTGGTACGACTCATCTCGTATTTATAGAAGAATTTCATCGTGTGGATTTTTCCTTCCATGGCTACTTTCTGATTGCTTTCAGCTTTCATTACTTCTTGAGCGGTATTGGCGATTTTTAGCCATTGCCAACCGATGACCACTGTCCCAAACAAGTCCATGAAAATAGTCGCATCTGACAGATACCTCTCATAATCTCCTTTCTGGGCAATTGGCGCCAATTCGGTCAATACTTGCTGAATGATTTGTAAATTCTGTCCTAACTCACTGGCGTAAATGGAGAAGTCTGGGTTTTGAGAAGCCTCCTGTATGGTTTTCGTGATTTCTTCCGCAAACCATTGAAGCACTTTCCCATTCTTTAAGTTTACTTTTCTACCTAGTAGGTCGAGTGATTGTATACCCGTAGTTCCCTCATAGATGGATATGATACGAATGTCTCTATAGTATTGTTGAAGGATAAAGTCTTGACAAAAGCCATATCCACCTAACACTTGCAAGCCTTGGCTAACCGATTCAATACCTTTTTCGGCTGGGTAGGTCTTGACAATAGGTGTTAGCAATTCTAGGAGTAAATGGTACCGCTCTTTCTCTTCGCCTTCAGCCAATTCTTCTTGGTCTAAATAGTGAGAAGCTTGTAAAACCAAACTAAGCGAACCTTCAACAATAGCTTTCTGATGTAAGAGCATTCTTTTTACATCAGGATGATTGATGATAAGGGTTTGTTCTTGATGTAAATCCTTATCTCCAGTGGATGTGAGCTGTCTTCCCTGAGGTCTTTCTTTGGCATATTGTAGCGAGGCATAATAAGCTGCCGAGGCAATACCAGCACCCATTCTACCCGTAGCGATCCGTGCTTCATTCATCAACTGAAACATGTAGGTAAGTCCGCGGTTTTCTTGACCCACTAACCAAGCCTCTGAGTTTTCAAATACTAAATGGGAGGTGCAATAACCTCTTTGCCCTAGTTTCTCGAATTCTCCAGCTGTAATGACATGATTGTCTTCAAACTCACCAGCTGCATTCACCTTAAACTTCGGCACTACAAATAACGAGACTCCTTTTGTTCCTTCTGGTGCACCAACGACCCGTCCAAGGAGTAAGTGTACGATGTTATCCGCAAACTGATGGTCTCCCGAAGAGATAAATATCTTTTGGCCTTTGATTCGATAGCTGCCATTTTCAGTTGGGGTAGCGCTTGTAGTGATGTCTGAAAGAGAGCTGCCTGCCTGTGGTTCGGTTAGACACATAGAACCAGTCCATTCTAGGCTGAGCATTTTATCTAAATACTCATCCTTCAAAGCCTGATTTCCGAAAGTCGCGATAAGATTGGCAGCACCGGTTGTCAGGCCTAAGTAGCCTGTTACATGATTGTTAGCAGCTTCCATAATATAGTAAGCCGCGTGAAAGAGTGTGTTTGGCATTTGTAAGCCACCATCTTCTTCGTTGAATATAGAAGCGATTAGACCTAAATCTCTTGCTTGCTCGAAAATACGTTTGAATTGGGGGTGAATGGTGATTTTTCCAGCCTTGAAGACTGAAGGATTTTCATCCATGTCTTTAATAAAAGGAAAGAGCTCCGTATCACTTAATGATTCGATAGAGTCAAGAAACATGTCCACCGATGCAGGGTCGTATGCTTTAAACCTACCCTTTCCTAATACACTATCCGTATGGTGAACTTTGTGAATTAAGAATTTGAGGGTATCGAGATTGGTATATTGACTTTTCATGCTTGGTGTTTATAGTAGTGGTGCCATTAGTCTACAAATGGATTCCTTTAGTTTTTCTTTGAGTCCGCGTTTTTGCCAGTCATCGCGTGTGATTTTGATGCTTTCCAATTTATCTTCTTCAAACTGATCTAGCAAAGTTTCTACCAAATCGCTGTCATATAGATAGGTGTTCACCTCGTGATTAAGGTCAAAACTTCTATAATCCATATTCGCAGTGCCGATAGAGGCAAAGGATTCATCGATCATAATTACTTTTGAATGTAAAAAACCTTTTTTGTAGAAATAGACATTGACACCTGCCTCTAGTAATTTCTCTATAAAAGAAAATGAAGCTGACTTGACTATCCAGGAGTCTGATTCATAGGGGATCATTAACTCGACCTTGATATCGCTTTTTGATACCGTAATAATGGTATCTAAGATGCTCTCGGTAGGGATAAAGTAAGGTGTGGCAATTTTGACTGAATTCCTTGCCGAAGTAATCGCTATTAAAAAGGAGTCCATGATACTGGCTAACTCCCAGTCGGGGCCACTGGCATTGATCTGCACACAATGGTCACCCACATGCGCTGATTTCGGAAAGTATTTTTGGTGTGTCTCAAGTTCGTGTTGTACCACAAATTGCCAGTTCAAAAAGAAAAGGAACTGTAGGGTCTTAACCGCGTCTCCTTCAATTTTGAGATGAGTATCGCGCCAGTAATTGGGATGACTTCCGTTGTTGATATATCGGTCACTTATATTGATGCCGCCAGTGAAGCCAATGTTACCATCAATAATGACGATTTTTCTGTGGTCTCGATAATTAATTTTACTAGTGAAAGATGGAAAGAGGACAGGCATGAATTCAGCCAGTTGTACGCCACTACGTTTCATTTTTTTGAAGAAGCCTTTTTTCAAGGCCAGTGAACCTACTCCATCTAAAAGCATCCTAACTTCAATACCCTGTGATGCTTTTTCTATTAACAAGTCCGCCAATGGTCCGCCTATGGCGTCATTTTCAAAAATGTAATACTCTATATGAATGTGATCTTCAGCCTTTGCAATAGCGTCCATTAAAGCAGGGAACTTATCCTCACCGTTTCGAAGTATTGTTACTTTATTGTTGAGCGTTAATGGAGAGAGGTCGTTTTTCAAAAAACGGATGAGCTTCTCGAATTGTCCATAAGGCTTAATTATCTCCTCAGCAACCTTGGTTTTTGGGTCTAAGTGCTCTTGGGCATAGATGGGTCCAAAAGCTTGATTGATTAGGCCTCGCTTAGCAAAGATTTTTCGTTTTAATTGGTGTTGGCCGAAAAAGAAGTAAATCAATACCCCAACAACTGGCAGCAGTAAAAGTAAGAGTAAGTAGGAGTGAGTTTTTAGTGGGTTCCTATTCTCTAGTAACAGATTGATCACCACAAAGAATATGATGAAGTAATACAATGGGAGAATGTAAGGCGAGATGATGTGCCAAAACTCAAGCATACCTAAAGATAGACTACTTCAGCATAGATTTAATAAATGCTGCCCCGAAATCTAAAATTGGTGTAGATGACATGATCTTAAGTTCCTCCGCCAGGGAGGTTTCCTCATCTAAAAACTTGAAAAATGCTTTTGCACCATTCTTTTTGAACATAGGAGTAAAGACTTCATCACCAGTAAACTTCTTAGAAGCCAAGACATTCAAAAGTGTAGCGTCGTACTTCTTGTATTTTGATTTTTGAAAAGGAAGATTGTTGAGAGGATCTATGCCCTTGGCTAAGTTATCAACCATTTTGATAATGATTTTTTGTCCCCGTAAGAAAGTATAACCCGTGGAGGGTTTGGCAAAACCACCATTAATGCCAATTCTGATTACGTGATCACTTGCGCGCATTTCAAAGGCGTGATCTGTCATAGGAATGATTCCATACTCTTCTTCAATAATCTTGTATTCACTTATGCCAAGACTTTTAATGTACGCCTCAAGGCGAACCTTATAGGCATCTTTTTCTAGTAATGTCTTATTAAAAAGTGTGTATTCCACAAGCGCCTTTCTTTTGTCAAGTGGCAAGATATACCCGAAACGGCAGTCACCTTCCTGATCAATACTAAAATCCATATAGGTTAATTCTTCTGGATTGAAATGATCTTGCTTTGTCTCTATCACATAGCCCTGGAAATGTTGTAATAGGGTAGTGGCTTTGCTATTGGATAGCTCTTGATAGTCAAAAGTACTATCGAAAACGAGTTCTCCTTGATAAGAACCGCTGTTCGTTAATACGGTGCCATTTGGTGCAATCTCTTGGATGTCCTCCTGAACCCAAGTGATGTATTCATCCTCTTTCAAAGATTTTTTTATAAAATCATAAAAGTCAATACCTCTGATGAGTTTGTATGTATATGGCGCAATGTTATATGTCTCTTTGAAATTAGTACCCGAATAGGTCGCATTGGGCCAAGATTTAAAAATAAGGTGCTCGAAAAGGTTATCACTTTTTTCCCAGAAGCACCATGTTCTATCGTTTTTTGACTTATCTTCCCTATCGATTATCAGGATAGATTTCTTTATATCCTGTTTGATCCTCGACACATACGCCAAGGTAAGCCCAGCCGCACCCGCACCGGCAATTATATAATCGTATTGCTTCATCTGTTTTCAAACTTACAATGATTGTACATCATTTAAGGGATGTTCTTATGATTAACTGCGGGGTTAGTTTTATGTTAATAAATTCTTCAAAGCGATTTTCGTTAATCTCTCTGAAACTTAGTAATATTATGATCCCTCTGGGGAATCAAATGAACAAAACAATCATCATAAGTCTTCTGGCCATTGGACTACTGTCTTCGTGTGCAGTTCAAACGATATGTCCCGCATATCGATCAGCCTTTATGTTGGACCAGACTGAGCAAGATGACATTTACTCCTTGTTTACTGAAGTAGAAGGGGATATTGTCCCCAAAAGACCTGTTGGCTTTCGTTATAAAGTGGAGCCTTCGGATACTCTAATGGAGAAATTCATGAAGGGGACTGCGGGAAGAGGATTCAAAGTGCAAGGCGGCCGGATTCACGCACAAGAGAAAGCAGGGTTTACTTATGAAAACCGAAAGAATGAGAAGCTCTGGGCGAAAGTATTTCAAGGCCGAGAAAAGCCGGTATTAGAAAATCCTTACTTGTTTGATCGGATTACTAAAAAGAGGCCTTTCTACAAACTCGATAGATTGGAATCCAAACTGGTTCATTTTAATGCTACTGCGTATCGTGCGCTTATTAAATCCATTCTCAATAGTGATGACACGACCACTTATACGAATTTAATGGAAGAAATGGCTACTTATCCATCTGCTATTCAAGTACAGTTCGCTCCTTTACTTAGTGGAGGTTTTAACGTAGAGCAAGAAGCCTACAACAACCGTTTTCAAGAATACTTCCTTACCATAGAAGAAGCCGTGATTGTAGATCCACTTGATACGATGGGCTTGATGGATTTTCAATATGACACCTTGTCTGCTGCCGGTAGTATAGCCAAGAAAAAAGGTCTTTTTGGTCTATTCAAAAAGAAAAATAAGGTACCTAAGCCTAAGAAGGAGCAGAAGAAAAAATCCAAAGAAGAGAACGAAGACGGAGTTTTAGAGGACGAAATAGGATAATCTTACTTTTCCATCGTAGCGCTATTGTCTTTTTCAATCTATTAAACCACCAAATTCACAATCTTCTTAGGGACGACAATCACCTTTTTCGGTGTCTTGCCTTCTAGCCATTTTTGAACTTTTTCATCAGCTAATGCAGCGGCCTCAATTTCTTCTTTATTCAGGTCTGCGGCTAGTTTTACTTTGGCCCGCATCTTACCATTGACCATCACCGGGTACTCGATGGAGTCTTCTACCAAATACGCAGCATTAAATTCAGGGTAAGCCGCATGGATAACACTTTCCTTCTGTCCAAGTAATGACCAAAGCTCTTCGGCAATGTGAGGTGCGTATGGCGAGATGATCACCGTCAGACCCTCTAAAATGCTTCGATTTTTGCAATTCAAAGCTGAAAGCTCATTCACACAAATCATAAATGTGCTCACTGAAGTATTGAAAGAATAGCGGTCAATGTCATCTTGTGCTTTCTTAATCGCTTTGTGAAGCGACTTCAACGCATCTTTTGATGGTTCGGCATCTGTAAGGTTCAAGTTGCCTTGCTCATCATGGAAGAGTCTCCAAAGCTTACGCAAGAACTTATTGACACCATCAATACCATTAGTATTCCAAGGCTTGAACTGTTCCAAAGGACCCAAGAACATTTCGTAAAGTCTTAAGGTGTCGGCACCGTATCGTTCAATGATCTCATCAGGGTTGACGACATTGTATTTAGACTTGGACATCTTTTCGACTTCCCAGCCGCAAACGTACTTTTCATCTTCGAGAATGAATTCAGCATCCGCCAAATCAGGTCTCCACTTTCTGAAGCTTTCGGTATCCAAAACATCATTTCGGCATAGGCTTACATCTACATGGATAGCAGTTGTATCGTATTGATCTTTTAAACCCAAAGAGACAAACTTGTTTTCTCCTTTGATTCTATAGACAAAATTCGATCTTCCTTGGATCATTCCTTGGTTGATCAGCTTTTTGAATGGCTCTTCTTGGTTTACAAAACCTAAGTCGAACAAAATTTTATTCCAGAAACGAGAGTAGAGTAAGTGACCCGTAGCGTGCTCTGATCCACCGATGTATAAGTCTACATTTCCCCAATATTCTTGTATGTCTTTGTCGATAAATGCCTCATTGTTGTGTGCATCCATATAGCGGTACCAATACCAGCTAGATCCTGCCCAGCCAGGCATAGTGCTCATCTCTAACGGATATGACTTATCTTCTGCTTCAGGAGTGTATGTGAAGTTTTCTGCTCTACCCAAAGGTGGATCACCATCTTCGGTAGGCAAGTATTTGTCAATTTCAGGAAGGACGATTGGCAAATCTTTTTCAGCTACCAAATAGGGTGTGTCATCTTTGAAGTAAACTGGAACAGGCTCACCCCAATAGCGCTGTCTGGCAAAAATGGCGTCTCTGATTCTGTAGTTGATTTTTCCTTTGCCAACACCTTTTTCTTCTGCAAACTCGATCGCTTTGGCAATGGCATCCTTACACGAAAGTCCGTCCAAGAAGCCAGAATTCATCATTACACCGTCCTTAGTCGAATCAGCTTTTTCACTGATGTCAGCCCCCTTGATTACTGGAACAATCGGTAAATCGAAATGCTTGGCGAAATCATAGTCTCTTTGGTCGCCACAAGGAACGGCCATTACTGCACCAGTTCCGTAGCCTGCCAATACATAGTCGGCTACCCAAATTTGTACTTTTTCGCCATTGTAAGGATTGGTCGCGTAGCTTCCGGTAAATACGCCAGAAATAGACTTCACGTCTGTCATACGATCACGTTCCGACTTGTTAGCGCTTTGCGCTACATAACTTTCAACGGCTTCTTTCTGATCAGGAGTAGTTAATGCCTTTGTCAGATCACTCTCAGGTGCAAGAGAGAGGAAGGTCACTCCGAAGATGGTGTCAATCCTTGTGGTGAAAACTTCGATGGCTAAATCCGAGTTTTCTACTTGAAACTTTAATGTTGCGCCAATGGATTTTCCAATCCAGTTACGTTGCATTTCTTTTAAGGGTTCAGACCAATCAATGGTGTCTAAGCCTTGAAGTAATCGTTCGGCATAGGCAGTGATGCGCATGCTCCATTGCTTCATGTTCTTGCGAACTACAGGGAAACCTCCACGCTCAGAGAAACCATCCTTTACTTCGTCATTCGACAAAACAGTTCCTAATTCGGGACACCAGTTTACGGCAGTTTCAGAAAGGTAAGTAAGTCTGTATTTGAGTAGAATGCTTTGTTGTTCTTTCTCTGAATAGTTGTTCCATTCATCAGCTGTGAAGCTAGGGATGTTGTCATCACATGCAGCGTTGATGTTCGCATTTCCTGATTTGGAAAACCGCTCAATTAGCGTGTCGATATGTTCCGCCTTAGCAGCGTCATGGTTGTACCAGCTATTGAAGATTTGCATAAAAATCCACTGGGTCCACTTGTAGTACGAGGGATCACAAGTCTGAACTTCTTTGTCCCAATCAAAAGCGAAGCCGATGTTCTTCAATTGCTCTTTGTAACGAGCGATATTCTCTTTAGTGGTAATGGCAGGATGTTGTCCCGTTTGAATGGCATATTGCTCTGCAGGTAAACCGAAAGCATCGAAGCCCATTGGGTGAAGGACATTAAAACCTTGGTTTCTCTTGAATCGAGAGACAATATCACTGGCAATATAGCCCAAGGGATGACCCACGTGTAGCCCAGCACCTGATGGGTAAGGGAACATGTCCAAAGCATAAAACTTTGGTTTAGAAGTATCCTTTGTCGCCTTAAAAGATTCTTCTTTTGTCCAATATGCCTGCCACTTAGGCTCTATCTCTCTATGATTGTAATCAGCCATTACTGCTTAACCTTTTATCTAATTCGAAGTCTGCAAAAATAGTGTTTTTAGTGCCTTTAGAAATGGCTTTAAGGAATTATCTCTATTCGATCAGTACGTCCATCCTCGTCTTGATCGGAGATCTCCGAATTGGCAGGATAAGTAAGGAGATTTCCACTTGTGTGGGGATGATGAACAAAATTGGAGTAGAAAGAATTGCCCTCATACTTCTCATAGTTTAAAATGAGATGATATATTTAGTCTTTAAACTCACGTTATGTTCGGACTATTTAAAAAGAAACCCAAAGTACCTACTCCTCCCAGGTTGCTCGACCTGAATAACAATCCTATAATGGAGGGCGCAATTGTAAAATCACTTCGCTACGAGTTGGGTGAATGTACGGTAGAACTTGAGGGTTTAGAATACTTCTATGTGTCAAAGAAAGATGGCCAGCGCGTGAGTTACACCCGAATGGTAGACGCCATCACTGAAAATCAAAAGGTAATGTTGGTGATGGAGGCTGATAAATAGATTTTCGAAAACGTATACTTTATTAGTTCAGTCACTTTATCGAAAATTAACACAGATTTTATGAGTTTTTTCGCCATTGTACGTTATCTATGCGAAAAGCACATTCTTATGAAAAGACTATCCATACTCTTCTCCTTTATTTTTCTATTTAGCTATTCTGCTGAAGCACAACTTCTCAATAAAGCAAAAAGTCTTTTAGCCAAGAAAGGTGGTTTCTCAAAAGAAGAGGCTGCTGACGCCTTAAAGGAAGCCTTTGTACAAGGGACTGGCAAAGGAGTAGATTTTCTCTCGGAGCTTAACGGTTACTATGGCAACCCTAAGGTAAAAATTCCCATCCCACCTGATGCAAAGAATGTTGAAGATAAACTGAGAGCACTCGGTTTAGGGAATGAAGTGGATCAAGCGATTGAGTCATTAAACCGTGCTGCGGAAGATGCTGCCGTGGAGGCTAAGGACATCTTTATCGCGGCCATCAAAGGATTGAGTATTACCGATGCGCTTAATATAGTCAGTGGACAACAAGATGCTGGCACTAGGTTTCTTGAAAATCAAACTACGAATGACCTCACAAGTAAGTTTAGCCCGATCATCAACGCTTCGCTAAAGAAGGTAGACGCCACTAAGTACTGGGGCGATATAATGGGTAAATACAATAAGATTCCTTTCGTTAAAAAGGTGGAGACAGACTTGACTGCCTACGTCACGCAGAGGGCTATCGATGGCTTATTTGTGATGATTGCAGAAGAAGAGCTGAATATTCGTGAGAATCCAGCAGCAAGGACTTCTGAGCTTTTGAAGAAGGTTTTTAAATGAAAGTGAAGTTGTAGTTGGCGATGAAATTCCAAAGGACTACTACAGCAATGGCGATCAACTTAGCCCAATAAAAATTCATGTCTTTTTTATTGATTAACAAGTAAATGATCAAAGTGTTGATGGCTAAGCCTATCAAAGCGAAGCCCAAATACTTTGAATACTGCATCAGTTCATCAGGATTCTGGTCATTGAATGTCCAGAACTTGTTGAATAAGAAATTTGAAGTAGCGGCACAAAGAAAGCCCACGCCATTAGCTACGTATTTATTGACTTTTAACTTTTCCTTGCCCAAAAAGGTAATGGCATAATCGATGGCCATGCCCGATAGGCCAACAAGACAAAACCTTAGAAATATTAACCCTAATTCGAGCATTAACGGAATATGCTATTTATTCTAGCAGTGCAAATATGCTGAAGAAATTTGATTTCTTAAAAAGCCCTACTTTTGTGGCCAAATCGAAGCATGAAAATGTCCCTGAATCCTACATCTTCTTCTCAGCAATCCAATAAGCTGTTCTATACTTTTTTGACAGTTTGGTTTATCGTTGGACTGATCCAAAACTATTTCACAGAAGTAAATGGTGAAGAGGCCTATTATTGGTTGTTCTCTCAGTTTCTAGATTGGGGATATCTCGATCACCCGCCAATGGTTGGCATAGTAACTGCTGTTGGGTATTGGGTGATACCAAACCCACTAGGCCTTAGAATGGGAATGTTGGTCATTAATATCCTCACCATGTTGGTGGTATGGCAGACAACAGAAAAGCGAGACACCAAATTGATGATTTGGATTTTTATAGGGATGCTTTCGGTGCATGTGGGTGCTTATATGGTGAAGACAGATGTGCCATTGATTCTCGGAGTGGCCTTGTTCTATTACTTCTATAAAAAGTATTTAAAGGAAGATAGCCTGAAGACAGTCTTTCTCTTGGCACTTTCTATTGCCTTGATCCTAATGAGCAAGCACCACGGTATTTTAGTAGTATTCTTTACTGTACTTTCTAACGTTAGCCTACTCACCAAGAAGACCTTTTGGATGACTGTAGGTTTTACTGTATTGCTTATGCTTCCGCATACTTACTGGCAGTACATTAACGAGTTTGCAACTATTAAATTCCATTTGTACAACCGGATTGATATGGGCTTTAGTTGGGAGAATATTGCCTACTATATTGGTGTTCAGCCTTTAGTATTTGGGCCACTAATAGGGGTATCTCTTTTAGCGGGTAGTTACGCCAACAAAAAGAAGTCAGACTTCAATCGCGCTTTAAAGTTCACCATTGTAGGGGTGCTGATCTTCTTTCTAGTATCCACTTTCAAAGTTGAATTTCACAAGCATTGGACAAGCGTTTTGGCAGTCCCATTTATGTTACTGGGTCATGAGTATGTCAGCAATCATGAGAAATGGCGTAAGGTGTTGGTTCGGCTCGCCATAGTATCTGTGATGCTTATGGTCCCTGCCCGCATTTACCTGATTACTGATTTCTTCCCAAAGAAATGGACAGAAGGGTGGGATGTACTACATAACTGGGATTCTTGGGCCGATGAGGTGCAGGAACTAAGTGGAGGCTTGCCCATCATGTTCAATAACCACTACGAGCGATCTTCACGATATGCTTATCTGACAAAGGACATTGTACACTGTTATAATACTTTTGACTATAGAGAAACGCATCACGATCTACTTCCTTTAGAAGAGAACCTACAGGGAAAGACAGTTTTTCAAATCAATCGATTTAGGGACACTGTGAATTACAAAGACTATTTCACTGAAATAGGGAAGGGTATCCATTACCGAACCGTAGAAAATTTTAGGAGTTATCGTAATGTTTGGGTTGAAATTGAAGATGCTGAGAAGCACTATGAGTTCGGATCAGGAGAAAAGGTCAATCTAAAACTAAAGCTAACAAACAAGTATCAACACCTAGTTGATTTTGCTGAGGCAGGCAATCGAAAAGTGATTCTTAATGTACATTACTTGAAAGGACTCAGGCCTGTCGGAAAAGAAAAATTGATGGTGCTCACGGGTACAATGACAGAAGGCGAAGAAATTGAGTATGGTGTGAGTCTGACCATTCCTGAATTAGAGGGTGATTTCGATATTCGATTCTCTATTCAGGTGGGAGAGATAGAACCACCTATCAATAGCAGGAAAGTGAAAGTTACAATCGACTAGAACCTGTCTTCTTTTCTTGCAACCCATTTAGGCTTTATTTTTTGTTAAAGGCTGTTTTCAGGTGATATTCTATCAAACCAATGGTCAAGATGGCGTGAACCATAATTAGTTCTTGACTTGATAAGTTACTCTTATTTCTTGTTGCTTTTCTTTAATCTTCCAGCATCCTTCAAAGCCTTATTGACGATCCATTCCATTTGCCCATTCGTACTTCGAAATTCATCTGCAGCCCATTTTTCGACTGCAGATAAAAGTTCCGGATCTAGACGAAGTACAAATGGTTTCTTCTTGACCATGGTTTAATTTTTATCTTTTCCTAGAACAAGAAATTCACCTTGAGTCATACTTGTGATTACGCGCCAACCTTGTGCAGATAGCTCATTAAGTTTCTTCTCAAATTTCATGACCTTTTCGAAAGGTCCTTTTTGTATTAATTTGTATTGCATAATTCTAGTGGTTTAAGGTTCCAGTATTTACGACAGGTGAGGCTGACTTATCAGAGCAAAGTACGACCATCAGGTTACTGACCATCGCAGCCTTTTTTTCTTCGTCTAAATCGACAATACCCTTCTTATTCAATTCTTCTAAGGCGGTTTCTACCATGCCTACCGCTCCTTCTACAATTTTGAAACGAGCGGCTACAATGGCTGTTGCTTGTTGTCTTTGAAGCATTGCACTTGCGATCTCTTCGGCATAGGCCAAATAACCAATACGTGCTTCAATTACTTTAATGCCCGCAATGGAAAGCCTTTCAGTTAATTCTTCCTCGAGGTCATGATTTACCTCTTCCATTCCTGATCGAAGTGTGATTTCTGAATCGTCTTCGAAATTATCATAGGCAAAAGTGTTTGCTAGTTTTCGGACGGCAGCATCTGATTGAACACGAACAAAGTGCTCATAGTCGTTTACGTCAAAGGCTGCTTTAAAAGTGTCTGCTACTTGCCAAACGAGGATAACACTGATCATAATAGGGTTACCTAGTTTGTCATTCACTTTTACACGTTCACTATCGAAATTGTGTGCTCTGAGCGAAACTTTCTTTTTTATGTAGAATGGGTTTACCCAGAAAAAACCATTCTCTTTTACCGAACCCCGGTAATCACCAAAGAAGATCATGACTCGAGATCGATTGGGTTGAATGACAAAAAAGCCTGGGAGTAATAAAAAGAAAAGTAAAAATAGTAAGCCAAAAGCAGGGTTTCGGAACATTACTATACCTGCAATACCACTTGCAAAAATTACAAATTCTAGTGTCAGCATGATAAAACCAGACATTGGTTTAAAAGACGTTTCGTGTTTGTTCATATTTGTAAAGTTAAAATGATATTAAAGTAATATCAAAATAAATATACGGAAGGTTGAAAAAAAAGTTTTCGTGTGTCGTGCTTTTGGTTAAGTATTGAGGTACTAGTCTTAACTTAGAATATGCTTGATACCATTACACGACCGACACTTCTGCTAGACCTTGAAAAGATGAAATCCAATATTGATTTTATGGTGGATAAAGCACATCGCTTGGGGGTTAAGCTTATTCCGCATTTCAAAACGCATCAGTCTAAGGAAATCGGAAGTTACTTTTCTGATCGTGGTATTGAAGCGATAACAGTTTCTTCTGTAATGATGGCCGAGTATTTTGTCGCCAATGGTTGGAGAGATGTTACTGTTGCTTTTCCATTTAATAGGCTAGAGACTAGGGTGATTAATAATTTCCTAAAGCAAGGTGTTAAGGTCAAGCTACTGGTTACAGATACAGATACAGTTACTTTTCTAGCTGAGCACTTACAAGGAACTGTTGACCTATTTATCGAACTCGATACTGGCTATAACAGATCGGGCGTGTCAACTGATACGCCTGATCAGGTCAAGATTATTGCTGATGAGATGGAGAAGTCAGTGAATACTAACTTCTATGGTTTGTATTGTCACCCTGGTAATACCTATCATGAAGATTCTGTAGAAGCCATTCAATCACTTTGGGCTGATTCGATTAATAAAATGAATCAGGTAAGGGATGGACTGATGAATTTCAGTAAAGACTTAAAGATCAGAATGGGTGATACCCCGGGTTGCTGCGTAGTTGAGAACATGGTTGGGGTGGATGAAATTGGTCCAGGTAATTTTGTTTTCTACGATTTAGTAATGAACTATCTGAATGTTTGTGAAGAGTCTGATATAGCCGTTGCTGTTGCCTGCCCAGTTGTTGCCAAACACGAAGGACGACAGGAGATTGTGATTCATGGAGGAGCCGTTCACTTTTCAAAAGACCATCTTTATGACGAAAATGAGCAGAAATTTTTCGGTGAGGCAGTGATTCTTGAAGAAACTGGTTGGTCAGCAATCATTCCCCATGCCAAGCTCATCTCTATCTCTCAAGAACATGGGATTTTAAAAGTATCTGATGAGTTTTTCGATGTTTTGAATGTTGGCGATGTAGTGGGTGTCTTGCCAATTCATTCATGCCTCACGGCAAATCTTATGGGTAAATACTTTACTTTTTCTGGAGACCAACTGAAGCATATGTAAGTGCTTTCATAATCGCGTTAACTTTTTTATCTATCGCTCGTCCTATGAAGAAAGGCAATAAGTGCTTTTCATGAAACGCTAGAGGATCACTTGGTATTTTTTAGAGCAAGGATGGTTCTATCAAGAGATACTATTTAATGTAAACCAGCAACATTTCAGGTGAATCTCTGATCTCATCAAGTGTTAAGCTATGTTTTCGGTCATTTACCGATCGATAATGCTGGTTTACCGATACTACTTTTTAATAGCGTGATACTTCTAGCAGTTTTGTAATACAACGGTCAAACTCAACAACAATGATTAAAAACTATCTAAAGGTTGCTATCAGAAATCTGATGCGCAACAAATTCTACTCGATCCTCAATATAAGCGGTCTTGCCATTGGTGTCGCTTGTTGCTTATTGATTGTCTTATTTGTTACTGACGAACTCAGTTATGATAAATACTATGACAATTCTGAAAATACGTATAGACTTACCATGGCTGGTGCGCTTAATGGTTCTGCCTTTGACTTAGCGGTTGTCGGTGATGTTGTCGGTAAAACCTTAATGGAAGATTTTCCTGAGGTAATTAATTATGTTAGGTTCAGACAAAATGGTGCTCCATTTATTCGTTCTGGTGAGAATATCTTCAAAGAAGAAAAGTATGTCTGGGCTGATCAATCTGTGATTGACATTTTCGGTCTGCAAATGGTCAGCGGAGATGCCTCATCAGCTTTAACAGCGCCTAAGTCCTTAGTAATGAGCGAAAGTGCGGCAAAAAAATACTTTGGTGACAATGAGGCAGTTGGTCAACTGGTTGAATTTGGTGAGGCAAAGGATTATCGTGTGACAGGAGTTTACAAAGATATACCTCACAACACACACTTTGACTTTGATGTGATTGGTTCAATGGAGACGCTAGATGAGGCAAAACAAAACATTTGGATGAGTATGAACTTCCAAACGTATGTGGTGTTGACCCCAGGTGCAGATCTAGAGAAGATGGCATCGCTATTTCCAGCTATGCTCGAAAAGTATATTGGTCCTGAGATTCAGAGGTTCCTGAATATGGAATGGGATGAGATGGAGCAAAATGGTTCAATGCTCGCCTTTAATATGCAGCCCGTTGCCGATATCCATTTAAATTCTGATTTGCAAGGAGAGCTAGGGGCGAATAGCGACAAAAGCTATGTATATATCTTCTCAGCAATAGCATTTTTCATTTTGTTAATTGCTTGTATCAACTTCATGAATTTGGCCACTGCGCGTTCAGCACATAGAGCAAAAGAAGTTGGTGTCAGAAAAGTGTTGGGTTCAATAAAAGCGCAATTGATCTACCAATTCTTAGCTGAGTCAGTCCTAATCAGTTTTATATCGTTCATTTTAGCTGTTGGCATTGCCTATTTAGCATTGCCATTTTTTAATGACCTTTCGGCTAAAGAACTAGTAATACCTTTTACCAATCCAATCTTTCTAGGGTCGATTTTTGGTGGTGTTTTTATAGTTGGCCTCTTAGCCGGTAGCTATCCAGCATTCTTCCTTTCTGCTTTTAAGCCTGTTACTGTTTTAAAGGGATCATTAAGTAATGGTATGAAGAGTGGTGCGCTTAGAAGTGTACTTGTGGTGATACAATTCTGTACCTCTATTTTCCTTGTGATTGGTACGTTGGTGATTTTAAACCAACTGGAATTTATTCAGAACAAGAACCTCGGTTTTGATAGAGATCAAGTTTTAATTATTAATGACGCCTATTTAGCCAGAGGAAATGTCGATGCATTGAAAACGAAGGTTGAAACTTTTTCAGAAGTAAAGTCAGCCTCGCTTAGCGGATTTTTACCGACACCTTCAAGTAACAATACGAATCTGTTTTTTAACGGTATTGTACCTAGCGAAGGCAATCAGGTAATTATGAGTAATTGGACGATTGACTATGAGTATTTAGCAACGCTTGGTATCGAGGTTTTGGAAGGAAGGAATTTTTCTAGAGATTTTGCCACGGATTCAACCGCAATTATTGTCAATGAGGCAGCAATAAAAGAGCTTGAGATTGAGGGTGATCCTTTGGGGAAAGTGATAGGGACTTTCGTCAGTAATGAAGGCGATATACAAGGCTATAGAGTAGTGGGTATTGTTAAGGATTTTCACTATCAAACACTAAAATCTAAAATTGGGCCACTTGCATTGCAATTGGGCAATAGTTCAAGGCTCCTTAACCTGAAAGTAAATACGAGGGACTATTCAGGCTTGATAGATAAACTTGAAGCGAGCTGGATGGAGCTAGCGCCTAACCAGCCTTTTGAAACTTCGTTTTTAGATGATAGATTTAATCGCATGTACGATGCTGAGCAAAGGCTCGGGAAGATATTTGGTGTATTTGCTACTATTACTATTGTGGTTGCTTGTCTTGGCCTTTTTGGATTAGCAGCATTTACAGCGGAGAATAGAATCAAGGAAGTTGGTATTAGAAAAGTGCTTGGCGCAAATGTAGGTCAGATCGTATACCTGCTTTCTAAAGATATGGGTAAGTTGGTTCTGATTGCATTGGTTATTGGCGCACCATTGGCATGGTATGCGATGAACTCATGGCTACAAGGTTTTGAATACAGGACATCCGTAGGATGGACAGTTTTTGCAATGACAGCCCTGGGGTCACTGTTTATTGCGATTATAACCATGAGCTATCAATCACTGAAGGCTGCGGTCAGTAATCCGGTGAAGTCTTTAAGAGCAGAATAAAAAATATATTATCTAATTGAAGAAGAGTGACTTAGTACTAAATCACTCTTTTTTTGTGTTGCATAAGACAAGATTATTGTATTAAAATTGTTAAACTAGTGTTTTGACACACTTAATGAAGTCTTTCGTAAAACTACCAGTCTTGATCTGGATATTCACTTCGCTTCTAGTATATGCTAGCGTGTTAATATCTCCGTTGATTTTTCATTATTCTGGAGTGATATCATTCTTGATTCCATTTATCTTATTGGTTAATCTCATCGTCCTAATCTTCAGTTTGGTCTTTAGGTCTAAGCTGGGTTGGATTGCCCTGTTACTTCTTGTTTGTGGTTGGCCATTTGTAAATGTTGCTGTTAGCATTAATGGCAATAACGATTTGACACAAGATGGAATTAAGGTTTTAAACTATAATGTCAAGTGGTTTATAGACGCCAAGGCTAATGAATACAATGATGTGGTTGATTGGATAATGGAGATGGATGCCGATGTGTTGTGCTTTCAAGAGTTTTATCATAGAAGGAATATTGCTGAAAGAATAGCAAGAAATAATAAATACAATATATCCATGGATGCTCAAAGGTCTAATGTTGCAATATTTTCAAAGTATCCAGTATTGAATGAAGGGTTGCTATTAGACGAAAGCTCATTGAATAATATTCGGTTTGCCGACCTTATGATAGATAAGGATACGATTAGAGTTTATGCTGTACACTTGGAGTCAATGGGTATTGATCCGAATAAAATTCAGGATAGGGAGGGTATTCAGAACGAATATGATGATGTAAAATCTAGGTTTCTTACGGCAAGCACCTCGCGCACCATGCAAATCAATACTTTGATTCGTCATGTCGAGGGTACAACATATCCAGTAATTATCGCTGGAGACTTTAACGATGTTCCGTTCAGTTATAATTACTTTGAATTCAGAAAACGGTTCTCAAATGCGTTCGAAGAAGAGGGTAGAGGATTGGGGGTTACCTTCAATCATAAGATACCTTTTTTAAGAATCGACAATCAGTTTTTTTCTAAGCAATTCAAGCTCAAGGCCTTCAAGACCATGGGTAATATATATTATTCTGACCATTTTCCCCAAGTAGGTATTTATGAGTTAAGTGACTAACTTTTTGCTTTGAATGGGTTTTTTATGGTTTACAATAACAAGAAACTTACTAGATCAAGTGCGGATAAAGTTGTTGCAGGAGTCTGTGGTGGTTTAGCCGAATGGATAGGTTGGGATGTCACCTTGGTAAGACTCATTTATGTGTTAATTTCAATTTTTAGTGCTGGCTTTCCTGGGTTCATAGTTTATGTAATCCTGTGGGTGATTATGCCATCAGATTAATAACTACTTTTTCAACCAAACCTATAATTAGAACTAAACTAAATGAAACGATTTCTACTCGCGTGCTTAGTCTGTGCGACTATTACGGCAGTACCTTCATGTGACTTAAAGTACTTTGAAAGCACTGAATTTGGAGATATCATCTTTGATCCGTCTTTAGCCATACCCGTTGGATCCATAACTTACACTGTAGCCGAACTCCAGGAAGAATTGAATGAAGGGGGGGGCAGTGATTGCTCCTAACGAGGAAGATGTGGTTACCCTCACTTTCACAGAGACCTTACAGTCTCAGAGTGTCTCAGGTTTTTTGACAGTTCTAGATCAGAACTTCGGCTCAAGTCTGGCATCGGGAACGAACTTGTCAAGCCCTCCAATAGCCACTACCATATCGGTATCAGAGCTATATCAGTTTGATTTGTCCCAAACTGCTGACGAAGCTTACGATAGTATATTGTTTAGCGCAGGTAGTTTTGACTTTACAGCAAACTCCGATATTGGCGCAGATGTTGATTTTACCGCTTCATTTATTTCATTACAAGATGCAGCAGGACAAATCGTAATGAACGGTAGCTTACCTTCTGGAGGTGCAGCGTTTTTTCAATCAGCATCTCTTGTCAATGGAAAGGGATTGTTTCACCTTGATGATCAAGGAAATCCTTCATCTAGTAAGTTTCTCGTTAGAATAGAATATACCATCAGTGTTGGGCCTACAAATAGTATTACAGCAGACCAAAGAGTTTCTTTCAATCTGGGCATCAATAACACGACTTTTCAGACCATATACGGCAACGTAGGAAATCAGACATTGAATGTAGGAGAACAAGATATTAGCTTAGATTTCTTTAGCACATTTGATGGGGGGAATATCACTTTTGCAGACCCTACCATACGCTTTGTTTTTGATAATAGCTTTGGATTTTCGTTGGGCATCGACTTCCAACAAATCACTGCTGTGAGTGGATCAGGGTCGAACATACCGCTACAAGGAGCGGTGGTAGATAATTTACAAGTTGTGAATTCACCTACGATTACCCAACAGGGCGATTTTGTAATAACTGAGATTGAGATTAATGCTGGTAATTCTAATATTACCGACTTGCTTTCTTCCAAGCCGACAAGGTTTTTAGTGAATGTTGGGGCAGAGTCAAATCCTACAACCGTACCTGCAGCGTACAATTTTATAGATATCACAAATATCTTAGACGCGTCTGTTGAGATTGAAGTCCCTCTAGAATTGAACATAAATGGATTGACAGCCTAGGAAGTTGTCAACTTTACCAGTGGGGAGGATTTAAGTGACGCGACTAGACTTTTATTTAGGGTGATAGCTGAAAATGAATTGCCTTTGGGTGGTCAAGTTGAACTTCAATTCAGAGATGGATCTGGAAATGTTATTTACACCGTTGATGATCGTCCAGCATTTACTGCAGCGTCCGTAGGTCTGGATGGTAGAACAAATGAAGTAGCCATGTCAACAGTTGATATTTTAATTCCAGAAGAAGGGATTAGAATCATTGAGAATGCGACTACTATCAATGTGGTAGCTACGCTCACAACAACAGGTGCTCAGTCAGGAGCCTCGGTGAAATTATTCAATGACTATGAGTTGAGATTTCAATTAGCAGTTCAAGCAGATGCGAGAGTAAATTTAAACGGTAATTAAGATGAAGAAGCTATTAACAATCGCGCTATTAGTTTTTGGGTTTTCAAGCATAAATGCCCAAGGCTATATGTCTTTCTACCAGTTGAGAGATATTGTTCCACAAACGCAAGGTTTACAACCTGCATTCGTACCAGATAATTCTTTGACCATTAGTATGCCAGCCCTGAATGCAGGAGTACTGATACAAGGTGATGTAAAACTACAAGAATTGTTCTCTAGACCAGATGGTCAAACAGGACTGCCGGTTGACTTCGATTTGCTGAACTCTGTCGCTCAAGCTCAGAATTTCTTGAACTTTGATATTACATCGAATCTTTTCCATTTAGGCTTAAGAACTAAGTATGGGGCGTTCTCTTTATTTGCAAACGCTAGAGCTACTGTAGACTTTTCTTACGGGAAAGGCCTCATAGAATTTTTAGCTAATGGGAATGGTAATTCCATTGGGAGTACCATTGATTTTGCGGGTACTCAAATGAGAATGGAAGCTTATCAAGAAGTTGGAATTGGCTATGCTAACACCTTCTTAGATGAGGAATTAACTGTAGGAGCCCGCGCAAAATTGGTGACGGGTATTTTCCATGGGTCTTTTGCTGATGGTGCTACTGCCTCTTTGACAACTGCTTCTGATGATTTTTCATGGCAAATTGCTGTTCAGAACGGAACTGCCAATACAGCCGGCCTAGATCTGCTTTTTAATTCAGATGATTATGCTGACGATGCACTTACTACCTATATGATGGGTAACGATAATCAAACGCTAGCATTTGATTTGGGAGCAAAATTCAAGCCGCTGAAATGGCTTGAAATAGAAGCTTCCGTAAACGATATCGGCTCAATTAACTGGAAGGAGCAAGTGAGGAATTACAATACGGCTGATACAGTAGCGACTTTCTCAGGGCTTAACTTAGACGGTTTACAAGAAGCGGGTGATGCATTTCAAGATAGTTTAGGGGGTAAGTTTAACTCTAACGAAACAAGAGAAGCTTTTACAACTAACCTACCGACAAGAGTATACTTAACGGCTTCGGCTTACTTGACAGAACGTGATAGATTTTCATTGACTTATTTTCAGTCTAGTGCTTTAGATAATCTTCCTGCGAACTATGCTTTGGCCTTCAATCACCGTGTCGATAAATTCGTTATTGGTGTTTTAGGGACTTTTAGGGGATCAAATAACGAAACTAATAGGTGCTAACCTTTGGACTAACATTGGCCCACTCTAGCTTTATATTGCCTTAGATAACATGCTAGTTTTAAACAAGCCAGAACAATATTCCAAAGCAGATTTTAGATTTGGTTTGAACCTGATGTTCGGTTACAAGAAGTGGAGTAAGAAGCCTAAGGTTGCCGATCTTGATGCCCTTTAGAGCGCCTTTCTATTCCTAAAATAATTATTGGGAGTAGTGTTAAATCTAGAATTAACGCAATCACAGCGGTGATTACGATAAATAACCCTAAGTAGAAAGGAGAAGAAAGGCCAGAGGTAAGAAATAATGCAAAGCCAGCACATAAGACAAGACTCGTTATGAGGATGCTCTTACCAGTGCTGGCTATGCTGTTTTTAAGCGCCCAGACTGTTGATTTAAATCGCTCTCTTTCTAGATAGTAGCGTGCTAAAAGATGGATGCTATCATCCACGGCTACACCAAAGGCTACGGTGAAGATGATTGCGGTTGATATATTCAAGTCTATTTGGAAATACCCCATCAATCCGGATAGCATAAGAATAGGGAGGAGGTTAGGGATCAAGGAGTATAGCACTATCTTCCAGCTTCTAAAAAGTACAAAGAGGAAAAATGATACGCTTATGACCGCTATTCCTAATCCCTTTATCAGTGATCGCGATATATAGTTGTCAGTTTTGTCAATTAAATATGATGTTCCTGTTAACCTAGCGGTCAATACATCCGGGGCTATTTGCGTAAACAGAAAGGTCTTTAGAGCATCATTTAATACCCTCGCTTTATCACTTCCTATATCCTTTGACCTGCCAATAATCCTCATTGTTTCTCCCGTGTTATTTTGTAAAGCCAGCCTTGCTTCTTCTAGCTTTGGAGAATTGTATAACCTTTTCACCCTATTGAAATCGTTCTCTAAGGGAAGGCTGTAGAAGCGTTGTGATGCACCATTTAAACTAGAGTTAAGCGTTCGTATGAGGCTTAAAGGAGATTCAACCTGCTTTACACCATATGTTTTTGCAATAAAATCTTCAATACGTTCGATCGCCTCCAATACTTGAGAATCAAATAGGGATCTATCTTCGCTGAGTTTAATGCCAATTTCGAATGGCTTGTAGCCGTCATAGTTATTATCAAAATAGACGACCTCTTTTAGTTCTGGTTCGTCTTTCTGAAACCCAACGATTAAGGAGGTGTTAAGCCGCAATTCAGTAATTCCAAAAATTAAAATCACAGAGACAAGAGAAATTGTCCAAACAACGCTGCGTTTGTTCCTCAATACTGAAATAAATAATCGATCAAGGAGTGTTTTTCCAAAAAAATGAGAGCTGGTTTTTTTTTCTAGAGGTTTGGGGAAGTAATACAGAATAGCCGGCAATAGGAGAA
Organism: Roseivirga sp.; assembly: GCA_965660665.1. Taxonomy (GTDB): domain Bacteria; phylum Bacteroidota; class Bacteroidia; order Cytophagales; family Cyclobacteriaceae; genus Roseivirga. Next base: position 45,170 of record CBFIAY010000001.1, read on the forward strand.
AAGTTATTAAAAAAGCGAACAGCACCCCTGCTGCTGTATACATACCGAAATCCCTGATTGGAGGGATAGGAATTACATAGAGGCTTACAAAGCCAATTGAGGTCGTAATAGACGTAAGGAAGGTTGCTTTTCCAATAAAGAGAACCGTAGATTTTAATGCCTTCTCTTTGGGTAATTTGTGCTCAATAAAATCATCGTATTTATGAACAAAATGTATTACATCCGACAGGGCCACGATGAGTAGAATAGGTGGGATGATTACTACTAGGACATCAATAGATTTTCCTGTAAGCGCTAAGAACCCCATTGTCCAAACGATGCTTAAAACCAAAGCAGCAAGCGGTATAATTACTCCCTTAAGGGTTTTGAATAGTAAAGACAAGACTATAATTACGAAGCCAAGTGCTAGTAAAAGCAGCAGTGTTAGCTCCTTCTCCAATTTCTTGGTGAAGTCATGCTGCATTTGAATCTTACCTGAAATGAGGTATTCACTTTCATGCCGAGACCCTAGGTATTGCCTTAGTTTCTTCATAAAGGCTTCGGAATCGATGTCGTTCTCAAACGCTTGATGCCTAATGATAAACATCATCGATTGGCCATCTCTTCCGAAAAACTTACCGTTTAAGCCATTTGATAAGATAAGTGCTTGAGAAACCTCTTTTTGTGGTGAGATGAGTCTTATCGAATTAATGCCAAAAGGTGTAACCTGAAATCTGGTGGCTTCAAATGGACTTTTGATACTTAAGATATCAGGCCATAATTTTAGGTCTTCAATTGTTTTGTGCGCTACTTTTAGTGTAACAGTATCGGTTGGGTGCTTATCCTTTAGTACTACAAAAAGGAAATCATTGAACTCTCCAAATTCATCGTTCAAGGACTCGTAATAGGTTAGGTCATCATCTCCTCTAGGGAAGAAACTGTCAAAATCATAGTTGAATTTAAGTTTAGGCATTTGAGCACCAAAGAACAGGGTGATGGCAAGTAGAATGAACAAACGGATCAATACTTTTTTCTTATTGAGGCTTGCAAATTGTTCTATCCACTTTGGCGTGCGAAAAACTTCCGAAGTACGCTTCCCATTCGTGACATTTTGATTTAATTTGTTCATTCGTTCAAATCTAAAAAATCATAGTCATTATGAAGCAGTACCACGACTTAATGAAGCATATTCTCGAAAATGGGGTAGAAAAAGGCGATAGAACAGGTACTGGAACAAAAAGTGTCTTTGGTCATCAAATGAGATTTGACCTTTCAGAAGGTTTTCCGGTAATTACCACTAAAAAGCTGCACTTAAAATCTATCATTCACGAGTTGCTTTGGTTTCTGCAAGGAGATACAAATATCAAGTACTTGAAAGATAATGGCGTAAGAATATGGGATGATTGGGCAGATGATGAAGGAAATTTAGGCCCTGTTTATGGGTATCAATGGCGTAATTGGCCTGACGGGAAAGGTGGAACGATTGATCAAATCGAGAAACTTATTGATCAAATAAAAAACAACCCAAATAGCCGTAGACTGATCGTTAGTGCATGGAATGTGGCGGATGTAGATAATATGGCACTTCCACCATGTCATACTTTCTTTCAATTTTATGTTGCAAATGGGAAGCTGAATTGCCAGCTATATCAACGAAGTGCCGATGTGTTCTTAGGAGTTCCTTTTAACATCGCATCATATGCACTTCTGGTCTTAATGGTTGCACAAGTTTGTGGTTTAGCACCTGGAGAGTTTATCCACACTTTCGGTGATGCACATCTATATTCCAATCATGTCGAGCAGGCGAATCTACAATTGACACGTGATTTAAGGCCTCTGCCTACCATGAAGCTGAATCCAGAGGTAAAGGATATCTTTGATTTCAAGTTCGAGGATTTTGAGTTGGTGGGTTACGATCCGCACCCGCATATCAAGGCTGCTGTAGCCGTATAATTATATCTTTTAAGAAGTTATCGGGGTTTTTATAAGACCAATCGTCTATTTGCCGAAAGTACTTAAGCCCAGAGGCATTGGTAGCAAAAACGGAATCTGCTTCTGCCAAGATTTCTTTCTTTTCCATTACTTCCGTAACCTGGGTTTCAAATTCAGCTAATAATGAGATGATCGTATTTCTCATGATTCCTTCAACACATCCAGAAGTAAGTTTAGGCGTAAAGACCTCATCGTTTTTAATCCAAAAGAGATTCGAAATATGTGTTTCAGAAAGGTTACCCTGACGATCTGTTAATATAATATCATCTAGTCCTCTAGACTGTTTTTCTCGTCCTGCTAAAACGTAGGTTAAAGCGTTAGTGGTTTTAGCGAATGAGATTGGCGAGTATTGCGTGTTGAAATCTTCAGAAAAACCCACTCTCTGCAAACCTTGGAATATCTGCGATTGGGAAGGTTTGATTTCTAAATAATAACTCGCTTTAGATGTTGAGGGGGTATACAGACCTCCAGAATTTCTCCATAGCAATAGCTTGGCTCTTGTATCGCCTTCTATTTGATTTACTTCTCGTAATTGATTGATTTCTTTTTCAATTGAAAGACAGTCTAAGTTGGGTGGATATTCAATACCCATTACTTGGCAACCTCTCTGCAATCGATCTAAATGTTTTTTAATCAAGTTAATTCTTCGATCTCCTGTAACAATTGTTTCAAAGAGACCGTCTCCATAACAAAATGCTCGGTTGTCAGTTTGGATGATGGAATCAAAAGAGTTGATTATTCGAGAGTTAAATATTGCTTTCATGGAGGGTATTAACCTTTCAAACTTAATGGAATTTTGTGAACCACATATTCCTTAGTATTGCAAACTTAATTTAGAGAACCTAATGGCAGACCAGAGTAGTGTATTTGATATGATAGGACCTGTGATGATAGGACCTTCGAGTTCACACACGGCTGGGGTAGTTAGGATTGGTCGTGTAGCAAGGAAAATTTTAGGTAAACAGCCTGAACAAGCGAGCATAACCTTTTATAATTCTTTTGCTCGAACATATGAGGGGCATGGAAGCGATCGCGCGATTGTTGCAGGCTTGTTAGATTTTAAAACTGACGACATCAGAATTAGAACTGCATTTGATGAAGCCGAGAAGGCAGGGTTTGCTTTCAAGTTTCGTTCAGTTGGTAATGCTTCTACTATGCACCCCAATACAGTTAAGGTAGTTGCTCAGGTTGGGGATAGACAGATAGAGGTAGTTGGAGAGAGTAGAGGTGGAGGAGTAATTAAGATTACGGAGGTAAATGGTTTCAATGTTGGTTTCAATGCCAGTTTTACGACCATGATATTGTTAGCAAATGACAGGAGGGGAGCCATTGCATTCATCGCTACTGTGTTAGCAAATGATGAGTGTAACATTGCCTCAATGTCAGTTAATAGAAAAGGAAAAAATGATATGGCGTGTCATGTAATAGAGATGGACTCTAAACCACCGACCGTCACAGTAGATTATTTAAAGCATTTGGAATGGATAAGAGAGGTCATATTTATCCCAGACATCGATTTTTAAACAGTAACCATGAATTTTAAACAAAAACTCTTTTTTGGCTTGGGCCTCCTTTTTATGGGGAATCTAGCCATCGGTCAAGACTCAACGAAGACGCAATGGACACTTGAAGAATGTGTCAATTATGCTTTAGAGAACAACCTTACGATTAGAAACAATCAACTCACTCAACTTCAAAATGAGATTGCGGTGAAGCAATCAAAGTTTGCACGCTTGCCCAATTTAAGTGCTGGCGGTAGCGTAGGTCAGTCTTTTGGTAGAACGATTGACCCCGTGTCTAACTCTTTTGTAAGTCAAGATATTGTTTCTGGTGGCTTATCAGCAAATTCTAACGTGACCTTATACCAAGGGGGCATTCTTCAAAATAGAATTAGACAGAATGAATTGAACCTTCAGGCAAGTGAATTCGACTTAGAGAAGGCTAAGAATGATATTGGCTTATCGGTCGCTACCAATTTCTTAAGTGTGCTGCTGAATAGAGAACAACTTGAGAATGCTAAGTTTCAGCTTGAGGTGACAAAACAACAATTGGATAGGACGAAGAAGCTTGTCGCTGCTGGTTCACTTCCTTTAACAAATCAACTCGATTTAGAATCGCAAAATGCTTCTAATGAAGTTCAAGTCGTCAATGCTGAGAATAACTTAGGCTTAACCTTATTGACCTTGAAGCAGTCTATGCAGATGCCTGCAGATCAAACATTGAATATTGTTGCTCCTGAATTAGCAGTAGAAGATGTTGATATGACTTTGGAAACACCATCTAAGGTTTTTGATATGGCCATTCAAAACCAGCCTGAAGTCAAAAGCGCAGAGTTAAGTATAAAGAGTAACGATTTAGGAGAAAGAATTGCACGAGGTTCTTTCCTGCCATCCCTGAGTATAAGTGGTAGTATTTCAACTAACTATTCAGATAGAGCAAGGCAACTTTTAGGAAGCACAATTATAAATGTACCTGCACAAGATGTAGGTTTTGTGCAAGGTTCGGGGGATAGAGTTTTTCTTGACCCATCACAACAGACAGTACCTCGGTTTAGTGATAATTACGGGGCTGCTGATCAATTCAATGACAACTTAGGGCAATCAGTAAGGGTTAATTTGAGCATTCCGATATTCAGCAGGCTTTCTAACACTTCTAATTTACAGCGTGCAAAAATTGATAAGCAGCGTGCTGAGATAACCTCTCAGAATGTCAAAAATCAACTAAGACAGGCCATTGAGACTGCTTATAACAATGCTGCAGCGAGTTTGAAGTCCTACGAAGCTACAGGAAAAAGAGTGACTGCTTTGCAAGAGTCTTTCAGGGCAACTGAGAAGAGATACAATGTTGGTGATGTAAACTTTGTGGACTATGAGGTGGCAAGTAACAACCTTTTTGCGGCAAGAACAGACCTTGTTCGCGCAAAATACGAGTACATTTTTAGAGTGAAGATTTTAGATTTTTATTTAGGCAACCCAATAACATTAGATTAAGAAGAAGATGACGAAGAAGAAAAAAGGATCAAATAAGATCGTTTGGATTTTACTTGTATTAGTAGTTCTAGTACTAGTATTCGCGATTGTTGGTAAGCAGACAGGTGTTATTGGTGGAACGAAAACCATTAAAGTTGAATTTGCGGAAGCAAGTCGTGTTACCATTGTTGAGAAAGTTACTGCTTCTGGTGTAGTTCAGCCAGTAACTGAAATCGCAATCAGTCCAGATGTGGCAGGAGAGATTATTGAATTGAATGTTGAAGAAGGAGATGATGTAGTAGAAGGAATGGTGTTAGTGAAAATTAGACCTGATAACCTCCAATCTGCTTTAGATAGAACGAGGGCGAACCTAAATCAGCAAAAAGCGAATTTGGCGTCATCTAAGGCGAGTAAATTCCGAAGCGAAGCACAATTAAAGCAATCGGAACTGGCCTTTAATAGGGCAAAAGGTTTAAGGAAGGAGAAAGTCATTTCAGAAGCAGATTATGAGACTGCAAAAGCAAACTATGAAGTAGCGAAGTTTAATTTAGATGCAGCAGTGCAGAGTGTAAACGCCGCAGAGTTTATCATCAAATCTAGCCAAGCTACCGTTGAAGAAGCAGAAGAGAACGTAAGGTTGACTACTGTAAGAGCTCCTTCGACAGGGACAATCTCTAAGTTGAATGTGGAGCAAGGAGAACGTGTGGTCGGTACACAGCAAATGGCTGGTACTGAGATGATGAGACTTGCAGATCTTAATCAAATGGAAGTACAAGTTGACGTGAATGAGAACGATATCATTCGTGTAAATGAAGGTGATACGGCTATTATCGATGTAGATTCTTATTCTTCCATGGATAAGAAGTTTAAAGGTGTGGTAACGGCAATCGCTAATACGGCCAATCCTAAAACCTCGGCAGATGCAGTGACCGAATTCAAAGTGGAAATTCGAATCTTAAATGATAGTTTCAGTGATTTACTTTCAGAGATTCAAGGGCCATCACCATTCAGGCCAGGTATGACAGCAAGTGTTGAGATTATTACCACTACTAAATCGAATGTGTTATCTGTCCCATTAGCAGCAGTGACGACCAGAAACCCCAAGCTGGAAAAGGCGAATGCTAGAAAGGGTTTTGGTGGCGATAATGAGGTAGAAGAGCCGAGGGTTACGAACGCTAATACTAGACCTATAGAGAAAGAAGACATCAAGGAAGTAGTCTTCATTAATGATGGTGGGATAGCAAAAATGGTCGAAGTAACAACTGGGATTAGTGATTACGATAATATTGAAATACTATCTGGCTTGAGTGAAGGAGATCAGGTGATTTCAGGTCCATTCTTCGTAGTCTCTAAGAGACTCAAGACAGGTGACTTAGTAGAAGTAACGGCTGATAAAAAGCCAGCTTCATCATTTAAGTAAGCCAAACAGAATATATAAGATTATAAAATTGGGGCGAGTAGCCCCTTTTTTATTGAAAAGACTTTAATTCCTTGTAGAGCCTATTTAGGGGTAAGCCCATAACGTTGTAATAGTCTCCTTCGATTTTGTTAATACCGATCATCCCTAGCCATTCCTGAATGCCATAGGCTCCTGCTTTGTCATAAGGCTCATAGGAAGCTATGTAGTAGTTTATGTCCTCAGGACTGAGTTGGTCAAAAGTTACCGCTGTAATTTCCGTAAAGCTGATTTCTCTCTCATTTGTCCTCAAACAGACACCAGTGGCAACTTGATGAGTTCTGCCTGACAAACTTTTAATCATTGAAAGGGCTTCCGTTCTATTATCAGCTTTTTCTAAAATTTTGGAATCTATCACAACGGTAGTGTCGGAGGTGATAACAAGCTCATCAGATGCGAGTACTCCTATTGCGTCAGATTTTTTAAGCGCTAAGTATTCAGCAACTTCAAGAGGATTAAGGGTGTTAGGGAAAGATTCATCAATGGGTTTTAGACGAACCTCGAAATCTAAGTCCAAGCTTTTGAGCAAAGCTTGTCTTCTAGGAGATTTAGAAGCCAGGATCAAGCGGTAATTCAAATTCATCATTTTTTATTGATCCAAATAGATAGCCGCAAATTACTTTGGGGTAAAAGTATGTTGATTTTTGTGGAAGCGTATAACCTGAATAACAGACCTGTTTTACAGTATCCATATTAATCTCTTGTGTAATAATGGCGAATTGCGCACCACCTCTTATTGTTTTGGTAAGGCAACTGGCAAAATTCCTTTCGAAGGTTATGTTAGTCGATTTTCTTTGATCTTTACCTATGATCCCTAGGCCCTTTTCAATAATGAAGTAGTGCATCACTGTAAGGTCTAGCTTTTTGATTACATCAGGGAAGTTCCATTCCATGCGATCAAGTGCTTCAGGCTTTAATCGAACCTTATAAGCTTCATCACCAAATAGTAAACCAAAGGCCCAAGGTTTACCTAAAATAATCTCTGTTACATCGTTTGGGTTTTCTAATGGCGTTATGACAAAGTTAGGCTTGAGTTTTTTGAGAAAGTCATCCTTATCAAAGCCAGCAAGATCACTTATTAATCGATGTGTCGGAAGAATCCTTAAGTCATCCGTTTCACCATTCGTGAGGTACATCATGTGATAGTGGTATCCTTCACTTCCCAAATTAGCTTCACCTTTCTCGATTAATTCTTTTCGGTATAAAATAGAGCTTTCCAATCTGTGGTGCCCATCAGCTAGGATTATTTTCTTCTTACCTAGCTTATCGATAAACTTTTGAATGACTCTTCGATCATGAATAACAGATAGGACATCTCGTACACCTTGATAATCTTCAGTCTCATAGATAGGGTTTTGCATACTCTCATCCATGTATTCTTCTAATTCGAAGGTAGGATCAAAATAAAGGCCATGCGTTGGACTAACATTTAGCTCGGTGGCTCTTAGTACCTCAACGCGATCTGATACTGAGTGAGGAATTGTGTTCTCATGCCGTAATATATCAGAATCGGGTTGGCCCCAGTCTGTCGCTTTGATAAAGCTTATGAATCCTTTCCTAACATAGCTTTTGGTACTTCCCGCTAAGGAGAAATGCTGATAATAGACATAGATACCTGGTAATGGATCTTGTTCAATAACCCCACTAGCTTTCCACTTTGCAATGGTAGCTTCTGCGTGGTCGGGTGTCTCTCCATGCAACGGCACACTTAAATGAATACTATTATGTGGGTGTTCGTATAGTGCATCACGCTGTTTTTGAGAAATCACATCAAAAAGAGGAGAGGTTAAATTTTCAATATTGGTAGATAGTTCCTTATTATATCTCCATGCACGGAATGGTAGAATATTAGCCATTATTATTGCTTAGCCCTTAGTTGCCATTTGCTCAATTTTTCACTTCCGTTGAGAAGCTCATTTCCATTTGATTTGTTATGTAGAATATGTGTAGCCAAAGCAATTGCCAGCGCTTCTTTTTCAGTTGAGTTATCATTCAATGCTTCTGGGGTGAAGAATTTATCGACAAACTTTGTATCAAAGTTACCACTGATGAATGCATCATGCCTTAAAGCAAAATCGCAAAAGTCTAATGTTGTCGCTACTCCAGAGATTTGGTATTCATCAATAGCCCTTAGCATTCTTAACCTTGCTTGCTCTCTATTGGCACCATGGGTGATCAGTTTGGAAATCATTGGATCGTAGTAAATGGGTATTCCCATTCCTTGTTCATAGCCATCATCCACGCGAACACCTGGGCCTTGAGGGACAACATAAGTGTTCAAAGTTCCTGTATCGGGAAGGAAGTTTTCTCTTGGGTTTTCAGCATAAACCCTGACCTCCATAGAATGGCCATTAATTTTCAAGTCCTCTTGCTTAAAGGCAATGGCTTTGCCTTCTGCTATAAAAATCTGTTCTTTTACCAAATCAATGCCTGTAATCTCTTCTGTTACAGGGTGTTCAACTTGAAGGCGCGTATTCATTTCTAGGAAGAAGAAGTCTAAGTTTTCATCCATGATGAATTCCACGGTGCCAGCCCCGTAGTATCCACAAGCTTTTGCAACTCCAACAGCAGCCTCGCCCATTTGTTTTCGTTTCTCTGGAGTAATCACTGAAGAAGGTGCTTCTTCAATTACTTTTTGATGCCTTCTCTGAATTGAACATTCTCTTTCAAAAAGGTAGAGGATGTTTCCATGTTGGTCTCCTAGAATTTGTATTTCAATGTGCCTTGGGGAGCTTATATATTTTTCGACAAAAACGGATGAATCACCAAAAGCCGATTGTGCTTCGCTCATTGCGCGCAGCATTTGGCTTTCTAGTTCGTCAGCCTGTTCAACAACACGCATTCCTTTACCACCACCACCAGCACTTGCCTTAATTAATACAGGGTAGCCTATCTCATTTGCTATGGATTTGGCCTCTTCAACTTCTGTGACTGCGTGGTTTACTCCAGGAACCATTGGGATGTTATACTTGGCAACTGCATTTTTGGCAGCCAACTTGTCACCCATCACCTCAATAGCATGAGTAGACGGCCCAATAAAAATTATTCCGTGATCTTCCACTTGTTTTGCGAAGCCTGCGTTCTCGGAAAGGAAGCCGTATCCAGGGTGAATTGCATCAACATTTAGCTCTTTGCAAACATCTAATATTCTTTTTGTATTGAGATAAGATGCTGACGAAGCGGGAGGACCAACTTTGACAGCTTCGTCAGCGTAGGCTACGTGAGGGGAGGCAGAATCGGCATCACTGTAGATCGCTACAGTCTTGATTCCCATTTCTTTAGCGGTTCGCATTACACGAATGGCAATTTCTCCGCGATTTGCAATAAGTATTTTATGAATTTTCTTTGAGGTCATATCTCTAGTTAATCAGCATGTAATGCTAATTAATAATAATCGCAATGAGAACCAATCAATGTGTTATATGTAGTCTAATTTTTGATAAATGGTCTTTATAGTGTTATCTTCGCAACTTGTTTTAGCAATTCTAAAACTTCTCATACTTAAAGACAGAATACGTTGGATTTATTTGAAAAGCTACTGACTAACCGAGGCCCTTTAGGAAAACATTCGGATGTTTCTGAAGGATATTTTATGTTCCCAAAATTAGAGGGTGAAATTGCTCCTCGTATGAAGTTTATGGGCAAGGAAGTGTTAACCTGGAGTTTAAATAATTATTTAGGACTTGGTAATCACCCTGAAGTAAGAAAAGTGGATGCTCAAGCAGCTGCTGATTGGGGGATGGCTTATCCTATGGGTGCCAGAATGATGTCTGGTAACACAAAGTACCATGAACAACTGGAACAAGAACTTGCCACTTTCGTTAGTAAAGAGGCGGGTTTATTGTTGAACTATGGTTATCAAGGTATTTTATCTATTATCGATGCTGTAGTTGATCGCAAAGATGTAATCGTGTATGATGCCGAGTCACATGCTTGTATTGTTGACGGAGTGAGATTACACATGGGTAAACGTTTTGTTTTCCCTCATAATGATATTGCGAATTTAGAAAAGCAGCTGGAAAGAGCCACTAAGTTGACCAATGAGACTGGTGGTGGAATATTAGTGATTACTGAAGGAGTATTCGGTATGTCGGGTAACCTTGGCAAGCTGAAAGAAATAGTTGCATTAAAAGAGAAGTTCCAGTTTAGACTTCTTGTAGATGATGCACACGGTTTTGGTACTGTTGGTAAGACGGGTGCTGGAGCAGGTGAAGAATTGAATTGTCAAGATGATATTGACATCTACTTCTCAACTTTTGCCAAGTCGATGGCAGCTATAGGAGGCTTTGTGGCGGGTAATAAGGAGATTGTTAAGTTCTTAAAGTATAACTTGCGCTCTCAGATTTTTGCTAAATCATTGCCAATAGCATTCGTTATTGGTGGTTTGAAACGACTTCAAATGTTAAGGGATAACCCTGAACATAAAGACAAGTTATGGACAATAGTAAATGCACTTCAAAGTGGTTTGAAAGAGAAAGGGTTTAGTATTGGTACAACTGAGTCTCCAGTAACTCCGGTCGTTCTTAATGGAACAGTAGGAGAGGCTGCTGCGCTAAGTAAAGACCTAAGAGAGAACTTTGGTATCTTCTGTTCAGTTGTAATTTATCCTGTTGTGCCTAAAGGGACTATTATATTGAGATTAATCCCGACAGCATCACATTCTTTAGCAGATGTCGAAGAAACAATTGCAGCATTCGAAGCTATTAAAGGGAAGCTGGCCAGTGAAGAATACAAAAAACAAGAACTAGCATTGGCTTTTGGTGAGTAAAATCAAAAAAAAAGTGCCTTCACTGTTGATAGTAGAACATTTTACTTTATATTGTGAACAGTAAGACATTATTATCAACAACCTTAAAACACGATAAATATGAGTCAGTTTAGTAAAGTTCAAGATTTAGTAAATTCTTTAGAAGGCGATTTCGAAAAGTTCTACGACAAAGGAAATCAAGCTGCAGGTACTAGAGTTAGAAAAGGAATGCAAGACCTTAAGAATCTAGCACAAGAAATTAGAATTGACGTTCAGAACAAAAAGAACGGTTAAGAAATTAACTTCCAGTTAAAAAAGGCTTCGATTTTTCGAGGCCTTTTTTATGCCTTTTACTTTAATAAATCAGTTATTTGAGCCTTTAGGGTAGATGTTGCACTTAATAATGGTAACCTTACAAAGTTAGCACATACTCCCTTTTGCCTCAGTACTTCTTTCACTCCAACAGGGTTACTTTCGACATACATAAGCGAATTAATTTTCTCAAAAGATGCTGTAGCAGCTTGGGATTTTGTAATGTCACCAGCGAGGGCTGACTTTGCGATATCACAAAACTCAGCGGGAAATCCGTTTGCGAGCACAGAGATTACACCAATACCTCCCATCTCAATTAGATCAGTAGTTAGTAAATCATCACCTGAGGTAAGGAAAAAATTAGTATCCATACCATTAATAATTTTCTGGCATTGATCTAAATTTCCTGAAGCTTCTTTAATCCCTATAATGTTTGAGTGTTTTGATAAGGCAAGAGTAGTTTCAGCCATTATGTTCGACATTGTTCTACCAGGAACATTATATAGAATGATTGGAAGAGGCGATCTGTCTGCCAAGTACTCATAGTGTGCTATTATACCCGCTTGGCTAGGTTTGTTATAGTAAGGACTCACGGATAAGATGGCATCAACTCCTTCTAGATCAGCCTCAGCAATATCTTTAGCTACCTGAATGGTGCTGTTTCCCCCTATTCCGTAAACGATTGGAAGGTTTTTGGGATTGTTGTCCTTTACGAACTGCAGGATTTGAGCTTTCTCTTCTGTTGAAGTTGTTGCAGATTCCCCCGTCGTACCTAACACTACGTAATAATCAACAGCTTGTCCAGTAAACTCCAATAGCTGCGCAAGTCCATTAAAATCGACAGAACTATCTGCATTAAAAGGAGTGACAAGTGCTACACCTGTACCTTGAAATTTTTCCATTATCGTATCGAACTAACGTATTTTATCATTTCTTCAGCAAAATTAGAAATGCCAGCGCTTTTATTATTACCGATCATCAACTCATAGTATGCTGTATTGAACTCGTCATGAATACCTATTCTACATTTGGCCTTTGACTGTACTAATATGCTTTTCACTATTTCGTCCGATTGAAGATCAAAATGGAAAAGGTAGTCAAAAGGAAACTGAACAAAATGCTGCACTACTTCAGTGTTCAGCTTTCCGAAATGCGTTAAGGCTGTCATATCAAAAGACGGATACTCAGTGGGTATGGGGGTGCTTGAAGGATTGTAGCAGAGTATTTCTACTTTTTTGTTGAGTCCAATTTGTTGAACGATTGATGCTAGGACTTCTTCTTTTTTTAAGTCAGTCCAAGTATAAAGCACCCCAATGGAGGAGGCTTTCTCAAATGGGACTAAACTTGTTCCACTTTTCTTACGCCTGTTTGGGTTATTTAATAGGCCTAATATTTTTCTACCAATTATTGACATTACTGGTCTAAGAGTGCTAAAAATTCTGATTCTGAAATGATATTCACTTCAAGTTTTGTCGCTTTTTCGAGCTTTGCAGGTCCCATTTTATCACCGGCCACAAGGTAATCGAGGTTGGCGCTTATGGAGGAAACCACCTTGCCCCCGTTAACCTTTATCTTCTCTTTCAACTCATCTCTAGAGAACTGTGTAAAGACTCCACTAATGACAAAAGTCTTATCTGCCAAAGTGGATCCTTCACTGATCACTACCTTTTTAATGATTTCAAAGTTGAGCCCAGCAGCTTTGAGTTTGTCAATGTGTCTAATGTTCTCTGGTGTGTCAAAAAACCGAACTACACTCTGAGCAATTCGCTCACCTATCTCGGGAACTTCAATAAGGGTTTCAAGGCTAGCTTCTGCGAGTTTATCTATGGTTTCGAAATGCTCGGCCAATTTTTCCGCAACAGTTTGGCCGACAAAGCGAATGCCTAATCCAAAAAGTACCCTTTCAAAAGGAACCGACTTGGAAATTTCTATTGCCCTGATGATGTTTTGTGCTGATTTTTCTCTTAGGCTCCTGAGACTGAAATCTCCTTTCTTTTCAGAATAGGTTTTGAATTCTAAGCCATTTAGTTGTTCATAGGTCAATGAATAGAGGTCAGCATAATTTTTTATAATCCCGTGATCTAATAACCCACGAATAGTTTCTGTGCCTAGGCTATCAATGTCCATGGCCTTACGCTGGATAAAGTGCTCTATTCTACCTTGTATCTGAGGAGGGCAGCCATCAACATTTGGACAATAGTGATTGGCTTCACCTTCGGAGCGAACAAGTTCTGTATTGCATTCAGGACAATGAGTAATATAAGTGATAGGCTCACTGAATAGACTTCTTTCAGTTAATACAACAGCTGTAATTTTCGGTATAATTTCGCCTCCTTTTTCAACAGCAACGGTATCTCCAATCCTAAGACCAAGCCTTTCTATTTCATTAGCGTTGTGTAACGAAGCTCGTTTTACGGTGGTGCCAGCAAGTAGGACAGGTCGTAAATTGGCAACGGGTGTTACTGCGCCTGTTCTGCCAACTTGATAGGAGATACTTTCCAAGATTGTCACAGCGCTTTCTGCCTTGTATTTATAGGAAATTGCCCAGCGAGGGCTCTTGGCTGTAAATCCAAGTTCGTCTTGTTGGTTTAAGCTATTTACCTTAATGACCACACCATCTGTTTCTGAGGGAAGTGTATGTCGCTTTTCTTCCCATTCGGTAATGTATTCCAGCACCTCATCGATGTCTTGGCACTTTCGGTAAGTCTGTGAAACATTGAAGCCCCATTTCTCTAATTGGTGTATCGCTGCCGAATGTGTTGGGAAATTCATTCCATCACCTAATAAAGAATATGAGTAACAGTCGAGTTTTCGACTGGAAACAACAGATGAATCTTGCATCTTGAGGGTTCCAGATGCGGCATTCCGAGGATTGGCAAGTTTGTCTTCTCCTATATCTTCTCGCTCTTGATTTAAGCGTTCAAATTCATGTTTGGGTAGGTAGACTTCCCCTCGGACTTCAAACTCATTAGGAACTTCTTGATTGATCTTTAAAGGGATAGAACGAATCGTCTTGGCATTAGCTATTACATCATCTCCTCTGGTACCATCTCCACGCGTCACCGCCCTCTTGAGTATACCGTTTTCATAGGTTAGACTTAAAGCCACTCCGTCAAATTTCATCTCGCAGAAATATTCATAATCAGCACCATCAAGGCCTTTTGCTACCCTATTATCCCATTCAATAAGGTCCTCTTTTGAATAGGTGTTACCAAGAGAAAGCATTCTGTATTTATGAACAACGGTATCGAATTCCTTGGTAATAGTGCCGCCAACACGCTGAGAAGGAGAGTCTTCTTTCCTGAATTCTGGGAATTTGTTCTCTAGAGTGATTAGCCTTTCTAGTAATTGATCAAATTCAAAGTCACTGATTTCAGACCTATTCTGTTGGTAGTAAAGATCGTTGTGGTAGTTGATCTGTTCAGTGAGGGACTGAATTTCTTTCATCACTTCCTGAGGGGTCATACTAATTCAATTTGTCTAACGAAGTTTGAAGATCAGTTTCAGCATTTTGGAGTTTTTCTTTACAAGAACCAATGAGGCCAGTCGCTTCTTTAACTAAGGACGTCAGTTCATCTATATCAAGATCGTCTCCTTCTATGGTGGTAACAATTTTATTGATTCGGTTTATCGCTTCTTTATACGTGAGGCTTTTTTTACTCATTTTTTACTGCCGTTACTTCGCTCTGAATTTTCTTATTTAATGTTCTAGTTTCCAAAAGATCACCAATCTCCACTTGTTGGTTCGCAACAGATTTTCTATTCTTCAATGTGATCGAATAACCTCTATTAAAAATAGTGGCAGGGTCGATCAGGTGGAGTTGCTTGTCTAGCGTTGTAATTTGCGCTTGTTGGCGTTCCAAATATCGCTTCGAAACATACCTTAAAGTAAGGGATTTCTGCTCTAGTTGGTGGTTGTCTGTTGTTAAAATCTGATGGGCAGCCTGTCGAATTTGATTGGATAGATATTGGAGGTGTTGTTGTTCGATAATCAGTTTAGCTTCGCAGACCTTTTCAATTTTGTACAAATATTCATGGAGAAGGTCGTCAAAACGACCCATGCCAGTAATTAAAAATTCGGCTACCGCGGTAGGGGTTTTTAAACTTGTATGCGCTACTGTGTCTGCCACTGTTTGATCCCTTTCATGACCAATCCCTGTGAGTACAGGTAAGGGGAAAAGCGAGATAGCCCTTGCCAGTTCATATGTGTCGAAACAGTCAAGGTCTGCTTGAGCACCGCCACCACGAATAATGACTACTGCATCGAAACTTGTTTCGCTCTCGTATATTTCTTTTAGCGAGGTTCTAATAGAAATCACAGCTTCATTGCCTTGCATCATGGCTGGAAAAAGCTTGGTGTGGAAATGATAAAAGCGGTTATTGTTATTTAACTGATTCATGAAATCACCATAGCCAGCTGCTGATTCTGAACTAATTATGGCAATCTTTTGAGGGACTAAAGGGAGTTCTAGTTGCTTGTTTTTATCAATCAGGTCTTCTTTCTGAAGCCTCTGAATAGTCTCCTCTTTTAATCTAGATCGTTCGCCTATAGTATAATTAGGGTCAATATCGTTCACCGTGAGACTAAGGCCATAGACCTCATGAAAATTGACACTCAGATTAAATAAGACCTTGATTCCTGGCTTGAGCGAAGTGCTTGTGGCCTGTTTAAATTGACTGCTGAGTGTTCTATAAGTATATGACCAAATATTGGCTCTAATCTTGGCTTGGATGAAGTTATTTTCTTTCTCGACCAACTCCATGTAGCAATGGCCCTTCTGATTAAGTCTTAATTCACTGATTTCTGCTATGACCCAATAGTTGGGGGCTAAGTGGGTTTCTATCTGGGATTTAATCAGGTTATTCAGCTCGAAAAGAGTCAACTGCGCCATACTGCAAATTACATCAAAGTGCCTTGGCTACAAACAAAAAATCCTGCCGAATAAGCAGGATTTATTTAATGTGAGTTCTTTTTAATTGCCACCCGCATTGTCAGGCTTTGCCTTTACGTCTGGACGGTTGCCTCGGCTGACTCTTTCCATTAAGGACCTTCTGAAATCCGAGTCAAATCTTATGACGCGCCAAACTTGCCTCATCGAGAGTACTTCTTTGAAGCGGCTTAAATATATTTTCTCGAGATCAAGTTCTGCTTGCTTCTGTTCTAAATAGATCGCCAACATTTTATCTGCATTTTCGTCAGAGATATTTCGTGTGCCTTTATCGAATAGGGACCTTTTCTGGATACCATACTTCTTGGAAAGAGCACTTTTTTCATTGTCGTACTCAGTGAAGATAGGCCAAAACACCTTGGCAGTTTCAGGCGTTAGCTCAAGACGATTCGTTAAGAATGCAATTCTTGCTGCTTGCAATTTTTCACTGTTCATCTGTGAACCTCTTCTGTTTCCTTCTTGGGCAAATGTTAGTGTAGTACACAATAACACGAGCAAACTGGTATATATGACTTTCATGTTTCTAATAGTCAAAGTATTCAAAATCGTATTCTAATTCAGGATTACTATCCATGATATTCACAAAACTGCTGATTTCATCAGCATAAATAGCATCTAACACGCTATCGATTTCACCCAAATTTAAAAGCAACTCATCACTTAGTCCGTTTTCACTTTCTAGAAAGGAGATAATGGTTTCGTCAGACACGCTAGACAGTAAGTCCGAACTAACCTGATCTGATTGATTGAAATAGAATGTGACTAGTAAAACCAATGACGCAGCTACCGCAAGCCACCTACTTAATGGACGCTGGTAGAATTTTACTTCCTTCTGTTCCTTCTGTAGTCTAGCCTCAATCTGATTTGATAAATTATCAAAATACACATCGGGTACTGTAAATGGTGACTTCTTAAGGTGTAGGTTATACTTAAGATCACTTTCCTCAGCATCAATGGCGTTCATGATTCGTTCAGATAGTCCGTTGAAATAACCTGCTTCAACTTGGAAGGGGTGCTTCTTTAGTTGTGGGTTATCAAGAGGGGTGCTATCGTGGTTTTTACTATTCATTTTCTATTTGATACTCAAAGTGTTAAAGGGTTTAATCTAGGCTTAAAGACTGTTCAATTTTTTTTACTGCCAAATGATAACTTGCTTTCAATGCACCGACACTTGTGCCAGTGATTTCAGACATTTCATCATACTTTAAATCGTCAAAATATCTCATGTTAAAGACTAACCTTTGCTTTTCGGGTAGCTTCAACAAGGCCTTCTGTAGTTTCATCTGAATCTCGTCACCATCGATTTGTTCTCCATGGGAAAGGGTGTTTTCTAACTCCTGATAGACATCCTCAATCGACACAGAATGTCGTCTTTGTCTTTTTTTGAGGTAGTTGAGTGCCTCGTTAGTAGCAATTCTATAAATCCATGTAAATAATTGAGAGGCTTCTCGAAAGGTGTCTAAGTTCTTATAAACTTTTATAAAAACTTCCTGAACGACATCGTCAGTGTCATCATGTGAGATAAGAATCTTTCTTACATGCCAATAGACGCGCTCTTGGTATTCAGCGACCAAATTTTTGAAGGCAAAATCTTTGTTTGATGATAGCCTAAACGCCTGAAGTATTTCTTTGTCTTCCAATTGGTCCTCTATTAGGTATCATTTGATCATTATTAAGTCAAATGGTTTAACCAATGATTATTTAAATATAGTCAATCACTTATTAGTTGTTCTTTGCTGGCGTTCAGTAAGGATTATTTACAATTAATTACTAATTTAGTACCAATCTAACTTACCAGAAAAATGAGTATTGAGGAAGATATTAAGCAGGGTAAGAAGTTTGGCAATGTTTATGAAAAGCTTCTTGTGAATATCATGTTCACCAATGGCTGGATAGTTAATGGGCAGAGTAAGGTTTTTAAACCTTACGGTGTAACGACACCGCAGTATAATGTCCTTAGAATTTTACGGGGTCAGTATCCTGATCCGTGTACTGTAAATACTGTTATCGACCGTATGCTCGACCGTATGTCAAATGTCTCTCGTATAGTTGATCGACTAGAAGTTAAAGGACTTGTAGAACGAACTGTTTGCAAGACTGATCGAAGGGCAAAGGATGTATTGATCACGGAGAAGGGACTTGCTGTACTAAATAAAGTTGATAGCGCCTTACTCCTATGGATGAAGAAGTTAGAGTCAGTGACAAAAAGTGAAGCACATCAGATGAATGATGATTTAGATAAACTGAGGAGTATCTAAGGTTTTATCACTCCATATTTTTTCAATATTTCTAGCACTCTTCTTAAAGGAAGGGCATTTATTGAATGCTCATCACGCCCCAACATCGATTCGGCCGCAAACAAGGAATTAATGATGGCCTCTTCAGTAGCTTCAATGGTAGCCATAAACAATGGAGACATGGCATCATTCCTTAAGACATCCCTTTTATCGAGTTTTTCTTTTGTTTGATAAGGGATGCGATTGCTTTCCGCAGTAGAAGCAGCCACTACATAGTCACCACTGCCATTAGAGGCAATTCCTCCAGTACGAGCCATGCCCATCATTGCTCTTTTGGCCACTCGATCTAATTGACGAGCGTCCAGAGGAGCATCTGTCAATATCACTATCATACAGGAGCCATCACTTTTTTCGATAGCATTTCTGAAGGGATATTGATTTAATTCTTTACCGATAGGAGCTCCGTTAATACTTAATACACCTCCAAAGTTGGTCTGAACTAAAACGCCTACCGTATACCCGCCAACAGATTTAGGCAGTTTGCGCGAGGAGGTGCCGATGCCGCCTTTAAACCCAAAAGCGACTGTTCCTGTGCCTGCACCAACGTTACCTTCTTTTACTGGTCCACTCTTAGCATTTTCAATGGATGTAATTACATCTGATTCAGTGACATGCATCCCACGGATGTCATTCAAGTAACCATCATTGGTTTCGCCTACGACAGCATTCACAGATTGCACATTTTCGTTTCCCTTTAGACCCAAGGTATACTTTACTATTGCTTGAATTCCCATAGGAACACTTAGTGTATTGGTAAGTATGATGGGTGTTTCAAGGTTACCTAATTCCTTAACCTGGCTTATGCCGGCTAGCTTCCCGAACCCATTACCGATGTAAATGGCGGCAGGTATTTTAAATTGGAATATATTTCCATTATGTGGAAGGATCGCTGTCACTCCAGTTCTTACATTTTCAGCTTTGATCAGTGTCTGATGGCCTACTTTTACTCCTGGTACATCTGTGATTGCGTTCAGCACACCAGTATTCAATACACCTATTTCGATGCCATAATCTCGGGCTCTCTTTTTTTCTTGGGCCATTAATGAAAAAGTACAGAGTAGGAGGAAGGTTACAATCAAGGTTTTCATACACCTAAAATAGTTAATTGGCTTTTCAATTTGTGAATAGCGAAACAGTTACAGAGTGATTTGCATCTATTATTCATTAGTCAGCAAGTCAGAACATTTTGTTATCTTCCGTTTCAACCTTGTGACGCACCATGAAAAATAATACCATAAAGCTCTCGCTTTACATCAACTACTTCGTTTTCGCTATTCTGCTAAACAGTGTTGGTATTGTGATTTTAAAATCACAGAACGTATATGGTGTTGATGAAGTACAAGCCAGTGTGCTTGAAGCTTTTAAGGACCTTCCTATAGCCATTGTATCCTTTATAATCGCCTCCTTTTTGCCCCGGATTGGCTATAAAAAAGGGATGTTAGCCGCTCTAGCTTTGGTGTCATTGGCTTGCGTAGGTATGTATTTTGGAAATTCTTTTTGGACGGCAAAGTTATTATTTGCTACGGTCGGGGTAAGCTTCGCTGTTATAAAGGTTTCGGTGTATTCTGTAATTGGGTTAGTTACAAATGGTTCGAAGGAACATGGCAGTCTTATGAGTAATATCGAGGGCGTTTTCATGTTTGGTATTGCCTTGGCCTACTTTTTATTCCCAGCATTCAATACCGAAGGTGAGCCTAATGCTTGGCTGAATGTTTATTGGCTATTAGCCAGTCTATCGATGCTATCCTTTCTATTCTTGCTTAAAGCTGATTTTAACGAGGGGGGAGAAGTTCCTGGAGCGAACATTAAAGAAGACTTTGCTCAAATGTTTAGGCTCATAGCAAAGGTGTTGGTGATTGTCTTTGTTGTTTCGGCTTTCTTATTCGTAATGATTGAGCAAGGAATAATGACTTGGTTGCCAACATTCAATGAAAGAGTCCTTGAACTACCCGAAAATGTGGCGATAATGATGGCTAGTATCTTAGCCATCAGCTTAGGTGTCGGCCGAATTCTTGCAGGCCAATTGGCAATAAGGTTTTCATGGGTATGGGTATTGACTGTATGTATTATTGCCTCTATGGCTGTGGTGATCTTTATATTACCCAAAGCAGTAAATGCTGATATCGGTTTGGTTGAGACACTAGCTGACGTCCCCGCTATAGGATACGCATTCCCATTGGTTGGTTTGTTCATAGCACCTATTTATCCATTGTTAAACTCAGTAGTGCTAAGTGCATTGCCAAAGAAGTTACATAGTCCAATGTCAGGCTTGATAATTATTTTTTCTGCTCTAGGTGGGACATTGGGTTCTAGAATTATTGGTATTCTTTTCAAAGAGCTCGGGGCTGATCAGGCATTTACCTACACTCTAATTCCAATGAGCCTACTGTTGGTGGCCTTATTCTTCTTAAAGAGACTTACGGCTAAAGAAGCGGCCATTAACAATTAAACCATTGTCGTAAATTGAAATCTAACTAGGGAATTTTTTAACAATAGCGTATATGAAGAATTTGATTAAAACATCAGTTACCCTGTTCATAGTATTAGTGATAAGCAGTGCTTTTGTTCCAAAGGGAATTGGTCCTAGAGCTCCTGAGAATCAAGCTAATGCTGGCATTGAAATAGCAGGAAAAGTCAAAGAGATTATTGAGACAAAATGCATGAACTGTCATAAACCTGATGCACGAAATGAAAAGGCCCGTGAAAAATTACAATGGATGAAGGTGCCGGAGATGGATCAAGAAGAACAGGAACACCTAATTGCTGAACTGTTCGAAACGCTTGAAGAAGGTAAGATGCCTCCCAAAAGAACGGTTGAGAGAAGACCTGAAATGAAACTCACAGATGAAGAAGCGAAGATCTTAATGGCTTGGGTAGAAAAGGAAGATAAACGATTAAGGGGTAAATAACCCCTTATATTTCTCTTATCAAATCGAGTAAACCTGCGTTCTTCCCTTTAGGTCTTATCACCATCATCGGTATGTCATTATTGTACTGAATCAATTGTTCCGCACGGCTACCAATAAATAAGGCAGTCGTTGAAGTTCTACCTTTGACACCAATGAAAATAGCTCCCGGCTGATTCTCATGAGCAAAGTCAATGATATCAGTAACGGGGTTATCGTTAGTATCCAATGAATATACTACACTCAAGTTGACTCCTTCATGGTCAATTTCTGACATGAAGCGCTTGTAATCTTTTTCGGCATTCTTTTTCATTACTTCAGAAAACTCTTCATAGGTTTTTCCAGAATAATGATATCCTCCTGGGACGGTAAAAACGTTCTGACAAATGATTTTCACATTATCATACTTTCTCGCCACTTTGATGGCCTCTTCCATGGCAATTTTAGAGTGCTCGGAGAAATCACAAGGAACATGAAGAAGGTCGGTTTTTGGTTCGACACCCTCTGGGATGATAAATAGAGAGCAAGCCGCTCTTCTCGCCAATCGATTTGATAAAACACCTCCACCAATAAAGTCCTTATGTCGTCCCATGATAATGAGATCGATATCGTTCTTTTCAACAAATTTTAATATTGCTTTTGAAGGAGCGCCTTCTTTTATGTGAACTTCACAAATGTCTATCAACTTTTCTGTCAATACACTTTTGGCAAGCACTTCTATCTTGTTCTTACGCTCGGCAATTGATTTGTCTTTGATTTCTGGAAACTCTTTTAAAACATCATCAGGGATTTTCATCTCACTGATGCTATTGAAGAAATGTATTTCCCTGGTTTCGTTCGTGGTGGCGATAATTTCTAGAAACTTCAGAAGGGTTCTATCCGCATCTGAGGTGTCCATTAAAACCATTATCTTTTGTCTAGAAGGCATATGCTTAAAAAATTCGATACAAAACTAATACTTCTTTTGCTTTGAAGATGGAAGGTGACATGAAATTAGTGAAATCGAATTCTAAATAATAACAGTCTCTGAATTAGATTGTTGCATTGATCACATCAACCAATAACTCTATCTGCTCCTTAGAGTGTGTAGGGAAGGAGGCAATTCGCACCTGTTTATTTTTGTAAGCACCGTAGCCATTGCCTAGGACGAAACCTTTTTGAGCTAAACTTTCTAAAATCTTACTAGAGTCTCCTGTTGTATTGGCTACGGTAATGGTCTTAGACCTTAACTTTCTGTTAATTACGAAATGCTCGAGTTTAGGGTGATTCTCTACTAAATGATTGAGTAAAGCAGCTTTATAGTCAGATTCACGTCTAATTACATCAATTCCTTTTTCCAACATATCTCTACTCACTTTAGCAAGCAGAAAGATGTTTAGTACGTTTGCTGTGAAAGTCGTTTGATGTTTCAAACCATTTTTTAACAGGTTGGGTAAGGCCTGATATGACCCGATCGAATGACCTAAGGCTAACTTTTCTGCTGCTTTTTTTATAGCCCTTGGACTAACAATCCAAACGCCTAAACCAGCAGGTAGGCCAAAACACTTTTGAACTGAAAAGTAGACACTGTCAACTTGAGTGAAATCTAAATCCAATACGGGTAAAGCTGAAACTCCATCCACTGCGATTAAAGTATCAGGATGACTTTTTCTGATATTATAAATGTCTTCTTGAGGAAATGACACCCCCGTGCTTGTTTCGTTAAGGGCTAAAGTAACAAGCTCAGTATCTTTTGGGATTAATTTGGGGTTAGTGTCCGGTAACTCGCCAAAACTGCTTTCTGATTTTTCAGGCTTGAGCCCCCATTTAACAGCAAAGTCATAGAAGCGATTAGAGAATGCTCCCATGCAATAATGGAATGATTTTTCAATGACTAAATTCTGCAGTTGCCTTTCCCAGATTTCTGTAGCGGAACTTAAAAAGAAGACTTGATAGTCATCGGGAATGTCCATTAGGTCCTTGAGGTTGTTCACCGCTTCGGCATAGTAACCTTCGGCTTGGGCGCTTCGGTGGTTAATTTCCATTACCTGTGCTCTAGAAGCTTGCTTCAGGTGTTCTTCTACAGTGAAGTATAGCGCGGAGGGACCAGGGGTAAAGAAAATCTTTTTAGGCATTTAGTTCTGCTTCTTTAAGTGTCGCAACATGTTTTTCGTAGTGCTTTTTCACAAAAATGAAAAAGTAAATCAATGGGAACAAAAGTATGACTCCCGAGACAAAAAACATATTGGCCAAGCCATAATACTCTGCAATGTAGCCAAGCGATATCGAGCCCGCTGCAATGCCTAAGTCTACCGCAGAAAAGAAGGTGGCATTCGCAGCGCCTCTACGCTCTAGTGGCACCATATTGAGTGCCATAGTCTGAATGGTTGGCATAATGATGCCATTTCCTATGCCTACAAGGACTCCTACAGTCATGAATTGCCAGAAACTATCCACATAGCTAAACCAAATAAGACCAACAATGGTAACGGTTAAGCCAGCAAAGACGAGCATTGATGGGCCTTGCTTATCCATTATTTTCCCCACAAATATCCTTGCCAAACCAACACCTACGGCCATGAAAATAAAGAATAGTGAGCCTTGCTCGATGCTAAGCTCTTCGCTGTAGAGCAGTATGAATGAGAAGATGGCAGCATATGGAAATGCTCCTGTAAACATGACAATGGCGATTCTGTTCACTCGCTTGTCGAACATCTTTGATATACCAATCTTAGTTTCTCCAGTTTTGATTTTTGGAACCTTTATGAAAAAAGCGAGAATAAGGGCCGCCACAGCAAAGGCAAATGAAATAGTGAAGAGGTTAGAGAAGTTGTTTTGTCCCATGATTTGATCTCCAGAAAATGGGGCAAGTGCGATGGCTAAGGTCATCGCTAGGCCAAAGTAACCAATGCCTTCTGCTCTTCTGCTTTCGGGAATGAGGTCTGCAGCAATTGTACTTCCTCCAGTAGTAATAATACCCCATGTAAATCCATGAAATATTCTAATGACCAATAGTATATAGAAAGTGGAAGAGTAATGATAGAGCCACATTAAGATGGTAAACAATACCAGTGCGATCAGGTATACCGACCTTCTGCCGTAGGCGTCTAGCACATAGCCACAGAATGGTCTAATAGCCAATGCTGATGCTGCATAAACTCCAATGATCCACCCAATTTGATTTTTCTTTGCCCCAAGGGCTACTTCAGCATAGGTAGGAAGGGTGGGTAGGAGGAAATAGAAGGCCGAAGCCATCAGAAAGTAGGAGGTAAAGTGCAAGATGTAATCTCGCGTAAGAATTTTGTCAGTAGGTATACTCAAGGTCTATTATTGATCTCCAATAAAGGATGCAAGCTAAGAAATTATATGCCAAATACCGATTTGTGTATTTTGCCGATTAGACGTTATTGTTAATGAAAATGTAACATTAATTCTTGTTGAAAAGAGTTTTTTGAAACCAAACACCTGTTATGTTTGTATGTATTAAACAGTTTTGATAAAGATTTCCCATTTGAGCTTAGACTAGTTTTCGAACTTTACAATTATAAATCAAATACCGGGTGAATCCCTCTCAAAACAAGGCCTCACCCCGACTTGTCGGGGCCTCGTTCTTCGGAAAAGGATAACAGTGGACTGTTGCGAGTCTAAAGGATAGCCTAAATCTTGTCTTACATAGAGGTTCGAAAGACCTTTAGGCTTGAATTGGGATAATATAGAAGCCCCGCTCCGAATTTTCGTTTTCGGATGTCGGGGCTTTATTCTTTCCATTCAATAAGAACATCTCTAAGCGTTTCCACTACCTGATCTACATTGTCTTTAGAGAAGCAAAGTGGTGGTTTTGACTTAATGACAGCATCATATGGGCCATCTGTACTTATTAAAATTTGTTTTTCCCTAAAGGCGTTCTTAATGTATTGTGCTAGTTCTGTATTAGGAGTGAGCGATTCGTTCTTAATGAGCTCGATTCCGATAAATAAACCAGATCCTCTGACATCTCCAATAACAGGGAAATCTTTTTGTAGTTCCCTCAGACTAGCCATGTGATAGTCACCTACGACCTTGGCATTTTCTTGTAGCTTTTCATCTTCTATCACCTGTAATACTGCTTTACCTATTTCACAAGAGACTGGATTACCACCGAACGAGCTAAAGAATTCCATGCCATTATCAAAAGAGCCAGCAATGGCGTCTGTAGTCACCACGGCCCCCATTGGATGACCATTGGCTATCGGCTTACCTAATACCACGATGTCTGGGATGACATCTTGCATTTCATAACCCCAAAAGTAGTCGCCTAGTCTTCCGAAACCGGTTTGAACCTCATCGCTGATGCAGACACCTCCTTGACTTCTAATGTAGCTATACACATGCTTTAAGTATCCAGGGGCGAGTGGTACTTGCCCACCGCATCCTACCACTGGTTCGCTAATGAAAGCAGCAATTTCTTGATTTGAGTGCTTTAGGGTTTCTATGAACTCATTCGCATAAGAGCGACCAGTTTCATTGGAACTACCTTTGAATTTACCCCGATAGGCATCAGGAAGGGTGGCTTCAATAATGTTGTCGGCTTTTCCTTTGCCACCAGAGCCCTTGTATTTATAGTGACTTATGTCGATTCCGATTCTTGTGTTGCCATGATAGCCATGCTCCATGACTGCAATCGTCTGTTTACCCGTGAAATTTTGTGCAAGTCTGATTGCTAAGTCACTGGCTGCACTTCCTGAATTCACAAAAAACACTTTGGTCAGAGGGTTGGGGAACTTAGCTAAAAGCAGCTCGGCATACTCATGCAGTGCATCGTATATGTATCTGGTATTGGTGTTTAAGTGGCCAATTTGCCTTTGGGCAGCAGCGACTACTTCAGGGTGTTGATGTCCTATATGCGGAATATTATTGTAGGCATCTAAATAGGTGTTGCCATAGCGATCGAACATGTATTGGAAGGCAGCGCTTTCCATGTAAATCGGATTCTTATAACTAATCGATAGGTTTGCTCCAGTAACTTTCTTTCTCTTTGAAATAGTATGTTCAATTGTATCCATTGCCGGTCTTTCAAAACCAGCTGCTTTGTAGAACTTGTTTTTAGCTAAGGTTGGGTTGATCTTAATCCATTGATTCAATAGGTCCCATGCGGGTTTTTCGCTAATGGTAATGTATTCGCTGTCAGGTTGAGAAAGCTTCTCTTGGGCTGACTTGCAAACACTCGTAATTAGCCTTCCCGCGATTAAATAGTATAGTAGATTAAGCTCTTCTTTCTCAATAGGAAGCTTTTTGTGATAACCACTAATGATTTTACATGCCCATTTTAGTGGTTCATCTTTGCCAAAAACTCCATAGGCAATAGTTATCGCCAACTCATTGATTAAGGCCGTATAAACGGAGTCACCGAAATCTATAATACCAGTAACTTCATTGTCATTGGTCAGAATGTTCCAGTCATTTCCATCATTATGGATTACAGATTGGCGTAATGCTGAAAGTTTAGGATAAACATTTAATTCCCATTGAATGAAAAAGTGCTTTACAAGCTTTTTCTGAGAGGGTTCTTGAATATGATTAGCTAGCCGCTTAACTAAATTGAGGTGCTGTAAGTCCCATTCTAATCGTCTACTTTCAATGGCAGTGTTTCGAAAATCCATGAGGGATAAATCAATATCAGCCATGAAACTTCCTAATGACTCAAAAAGCTCAGGTGTATGAGTTGCTTCTGCCAAGAAACTACCTGCTACGAAGGAGAGGAGGCGATAGATCTTACCATCATGAATGGTAATTGCGCTATCATGGTTGTTAGCCACAGGCTGAGAAACTTGCGATTTACTTAAGTGAGTCAGGCGACTGATAAGCTTATTTTCAGCTAATATCTCTTCGCGCGCAATACTTGAATCCTCATAAACCTTAAGCACGAAAATTCCTTGGTCTGAAGTGACCTTGTAGTTTTCACTGATATAACCTGCCATTGGCTGCAATAAGCACGTTGTGATACCGTAGTTATCTAAAAGAATCTGCTTCATGATGTTTGAAGATAGGAAGGCGCTCGAATTGTATGACGCAAAAAGGATAAAAAAAAGCACGAACCTTAATGGATCGTGCTTTCAATAATATTCTTAAATCAACTTACTGACCTTTTTCGTAAAGTATCTCTCCGTTAATGATGGTCATGGCCACTTTTGTATCCAAGATTTCCATTTCAGGAACCGTCATAATATTCTTGTCAAATACAGTGAAGTCAGCCGCTTTACCTATTTCAATTGAGCCTTTAAAATCCTCTTCGAACTCACCAAAAGCAGCATCCAAAGTGAATGACCTTAGGGCTTCATCTCTAGACATTGACTGATCGGCCTCGAAACCTCCTTCAGGAAACCCATCTAAAGTCTTTCTGGCAACTGAGGCGAAGAAAGATGGTAATGGATCCACTGGTTCAACCGGAGCATCCGTTCCATTGATGATTTTAGCACCAGACTGTAAAAGCTTCTGCCATACATAAGCGCCTTCTTCAATTCTTGCCTTACCTAGTCTATCAATCGCCCATGGCCTATCAGAACTCATGTGCACTGCTTGCATCGCAGCGATAACGCCCATTTCGCCAAATCGAGGAATATCGTCTACATTCAGGTGCTGAGCATGCTCAATTCTGAACCTTACGTCTTTGGAGTTAATGTTTGGAAATTTCTTAAATGAAGTCTCATAACGGTCAAGAATTTCTCTGTTTGCTCTATCGCCAATGGCGTGTGAACAGACTTGAAATCCTGTAGCTAAAGCTTTCTCAGATACTGAATTGACAGTTTCTATTGGTAGCGTTTCATGTCCATAGTGGTCTGCACGATCTGTGTAGGCTTCTAGCAACCAAGCACCTCTTGGGCCTAGAGCACCATCGCAGTTAAGCTTGATAGAACGAACGGTTACCATATGGTCAGGATCTACCATTGGGCCTCTTTTATACCACTCTTCTAAAAGTTCAGGTTGACGTCCGGTAAGCATTACATATTGACGAACCTTTAATTTGCCTTCTGCCTTAAATCTTTGAAGTCTATCGATAAATGCTTGTCCCGAACCAGCATCGTGAAAACTAGTAATTCCTTTTTCTAAGAGCTCTTGAATGGCCATCTCTAAGGCTTGATCAGCACGTTCGGGAGTCTCTTGCGGTACAAGTCTACCTATTAAAGAAGAAGCTCTCTCAGTGAAAACGCCAGTTGGGTTACCCAATTTGTCTTTAATGATTTCTCCACCTTCTACTTCGCCAGAAAGACTTTCAGTGCTCAAACGATTAACGCCAGCCATTTCCATGGCTTTAGCATTTGCGAAAGATGCGTGTCCACTAGCATGTCTAAGGAAAACAGGATTGTCAGGGCTTACAGCGCTCATGTTATCATGCGTCTGAAAACCTTTTTCCATTACATCTGGCTTCTCAATCCATTTGTCTTGGTGCCAGCCTCTTCCTGTGATCCATTGTCCAGGTTCCGCTTTTGCTACGGCTTCGGCAACTTTTTCTACTAACTCATCATATGTCTTCACATACATTAAGTCTAGTTCGAGTTTGTTATAGCCAATACCCATGAGGTGGGCATGTGATTCGATTAGTCCTGGCGTCATAGTCATGCCAGCCAAGTCAACGATTTTGGTGTTTGAACCAGCCATTTCACTGATCTCTTCGGTAGTTCCAACCGCTTTGATCATGCCATCAGTGACAGCAACGGCTTGTACCTTAGAGTTGCCGGCATCCACTGTATACACCTCACCATTAATGAAGATGGTATCAGGGCCTGTTTTAGGCGAGCAGGCTTGCGTGAATAGCATCGCTGCGATTGCAACTAAGGATAAAAGTTGCTTGAGTTTATTGTTCATAGTATAAGGTTTCAATTTGTGCTAGAAATTAGCACATTTCAAGCTTTCGCACAATTGGAACTACACTAAGAAGTAACTATGAACTTTTAACGGTATTTTTCAATAGAGGACTCTAAATTTAATGGTATGCTCGATCTTCTTGAGCGTCTTGGCCAAGTCCTTGTCATACGCTTTATCGATGTCAGTAATTACATAACCAATTGACTCGTTTGTCTTCAAATATTGTCCGACAATATTCGCTTCATGGGCAGCTAGCACTTTATTGATTTCTGCTAATACGCCAGGTCTATTCAAGTGAATGTGTATGAGCCTATGGGCATTGTCAAGAGGAGGTAAGTTCAGGTTAGGGAAGTTGACGCTTAAGGCGGTGTTACCGGTATTGATGTAGTCCATGATCTTACCAGGAACGAAATCACCGATATTTTCCTGAGCTTCCTGAGTGCTTCCTCCAATGTGAGGGGTTAAGATCGTATTGGGTAAGCCTATCAATTCGGATTCGAAAGGATCGCCATTGCTTTTTGGCTCTTCAGGGAAGACATCTACTCCAGCACCTCGAATCTTACCACTCAATATTGCCTCTTTTAGTGCCGAGATTTCTACCACAGGACCTCTCGCTAGGTTTAAGAAGACAGCCCCTTCCTTCATCATTTCAAAATGTTCCTTTCGGAAAATATTCTTGTTTTCAGGTCGCCCATCTACATGTAGAGAGACGACATCAGATTGCGCTAGAAGTTCTTTTAAGGTGTCACATTTAGTCGCATTTCCTAAAGCAAGGCGTTCCTCAATATCATAATAGAATACGTGCATTCCCATGTTTTCAGCTAGCACCGATAGTTGGGCACCAATATTTCCATAGCCAACGATCCCAAGCTTTTTGCCTCGGATCTCATAACTATTTGTTGCCGTCTTAGACCACTTGCCTTGATGCATATCGCTGCTCTTATCAGAGACACCTCTCATAAGCATAATAATCTCAGCGATAGCTAGTTCGACCACAGATCGGGTGTTGCTATAAGGCGCATTAAATACTGCTACACCTTTTTTTACTGCTGCCTCTAGATCGACTTGGTTCGTTCCAATGCAGAAGGCTCCAATGGCCATCAACTTATCTGCATGCTCAAGTACTTTAGCTGTGACCTGTGTTTTGGAACGGATACCTAATACGCGAATGTCTTTTATCTTTTCGCATAACTCATCTTCATCTAGTCCTGCGGGATAACTTTCTACGGAAAAGCCATCTTCTTTGAGTTTGGCTAAAGCCTTTGGATGAACGCTCTCTAGTAAGAGCATTTTGATTCGATTTTTAGGGTAGGATAGGGCTCCACTCATGTTATTATGGAATAAAATTTCATCAAAACTAGGGGCAATGTGATCGGCATGCGCCTTAACACTGGCCCTTTCTATATTTTCGGTATAGGCATAAAAAGTATTGGCAGCACCAGCTTTTCTTACCTCGTAATCAGTGTAACCATCACCAATCATGTGGACATTACCCGTAAGACTCAGTTGCTCGATTTGCTTAACCTTCCCACCATTGGACGACAATACATTGTCTCTATTAAAGTCGATAATGTTACCATCTCCATCGAAGACAAAATCATTTGCAAATACATGCTCGGGTCGAATTCCCAGTTGTGTCACTACAGGAACAATGAACTCTTTGAATCCATTGGAGACTATAAAAGTGTTTGCCGCATTAAGCTCAAAGAATGTTTTATTTCGGCTAATTGATTTGGATACTAATTGGCTCAATCGCTTAATCAGTTCTTCGATATGTGATTTATGAGCATCTAGTATATTAATTCTTGATTCTAAAGATTCACGAAGAGACATTTCTCCTGTCATCCCTTGATCGGTGACATCTTTGATGCGCTGAAGTCTCTCTTCCTTTTCTGGGTGATGGGCAAGAGATATTTCTCCTAAAATATCGAGCGCTTCTACCTTCGTAAAGGTGCTGTCAAAGTCAATTACAAAATGTTGGACTACTGATGTGGTTTGATTCATTGATCGCTTTGACTAAAAAGTGCCCGGCATTGATTACCAAAAAGCCCAGCAATTCCAGCAGCTAATCCGCCAACTAATCCTGTGACTAAAATGAGTAAAATAGCATTTCCTCCAAGTGGTAATAGCACTGCAATTTTTTCGGCAAGAATAAAATCGTTAGCACTGCTCAGCAACCATGCATATACTATCCAAAATACGGCTATTGCCAAGAATGGAACAACGAAAGCAGAAGCTTTTCTTAAGCGAACGATTGCACCAGATAAGAAGGCCGCTAACATGATGGACCACCATGGCAAGAATAGTGATAAAATAAGAGCTAGCACTAAGGTCAATAAGAAGTTAGATAAGAGGCTCTTCATTGTTTTGGAGTTAAAGTTTGAGTGAACATAATGCCATCTTTAGACGATTCATCTTGCATAAAGAGTATTTCTAGATACTCACCAGCGGCCCATTTGTCAATGAAATCATCATAGTATTTACTACCTGGATTACCTGACTGCCCTCCTGGGTAAATGCCAAAGGCTTTTGGTGGGTCAGACATTTCGACAATCATTCGCCAAGAAGGACCATGGTTTTGGCTTGTGGCATTGACGATTCCACTATTTCCTCCTATCGGCAGGTTAAATCTTGATAAAGCAGGGAGGGCTTGTAGCAGATGACCAACATAAGTGGATTTGTATTCACTCCAAGCATAATCCCCATTTCTATCCTTCCATGATTGGATATCAGCAGCAGCTTTTTTGAAGCTTAATAGAAATAGGTCCGAAGCCGTTTCTATTTCTGGTGTTTCCAATATATCCATGAATTTGTCGTCTGGATTATTCTTCAATAAGTAGATAGTTTGGTAAGCAAAAGGATAGGGCATATCATTTTCATCTTTTGTCAGTTCGTCCCAGACCATATTCCTTATTTGTATCCACCATCGCTCCCAAATGGTTGCTCCTTTTTTATCCACTTCATTGTAATAATCCCAAGCACCGACTTCACCCAGTAGCATTTCTTCTTCAGGATTCAGCTGAGCAATGTCTAAGTTTTGAATCATGTGAGGCAGGAGCTCGGCTGCCTTCAGATTGTAATTATTGTTTTGAAGATCTTTAAAGTCTTGAAGGTCAAATTTCTCCTTTGACCTGAAGAAATCGTTAATCACTCTGTTTCGATAAGCCTCATAGCCGTCATTGAATATATAGTAAGGATATGACTCATCGGTCGGATGCTGGTTCGCAGAACTCACAAAACCTCTTTCTGGGTTCTTTACATGAGCATTATGTTCTTGAGGAATAAAGCCTTGCCAATCATGTGCTGGGTTATTGCCGTCTAGTAAGAATTTGCCTTGCCCTTCCCACTTATTGGGGAATTTCCCTTGAATCCACAAAGCGATGTCACCATCAGCCGAAGAGAATATAAAGTTCTGAGCCGGGGCAACGAAATGTGTAAGAGCGGCTTCATATTCTTCATAGTTCTTAGCCTTGTTAAGCTCAAGTAAGGTTTGTTGATTATTACCGCCTAAGTGACCTGCCCACTTCATGGCATAGCCAACAAGCTCTTCATTGTCAGTAAAACTTGCATCGTAGGTCACTGGTCCATGATGCGTATACACAACAGTATCGTAAAAGGTTTTTTCACCGCGAATGCCAATCTCTTCTATTTTCTTGGTCGTTGCTTTCCATTGATCATTATGCAAGTACTCGTTTCTTGACTTGTCTTTAAACTGGATTTTGTACCAGTCTTTCACATCGCGAGTGGCGTTGGTTACACCCCAAGAGATGTCATTGTTAAAACCGATCACGATGCCTGCTGCGCCGGGGAGTGTCACCCCGAAAGTGTTTTTCTCAGGAGTAGCCAATTGCATCGCATACCAAATAGAAGGGAGGTTAAGTCCTAAATGCGGATCGTTCGCTAATATGGCGTTTCCAGAATATGACTTTTCTGGTCCGACTGCCCAGTTGTTGCTACCATTATCAGGATGGGGCTTTGGCAATAAACCAGAAACGTATGCTATTGGTGAATCGCCCTCTGGGATATCTGGGGACTTTACTTCGCCAAAGTCATTCCAGTCTCTTTCAGATGGAATTACTGGGTCATTGACATCATAGAAGTCAGGAAAGAATAGATCGAATCGCTCTTTACCATATTTCTTTAAAAAGTTCGTGTATTCCAAATCAGAATCACCACCAGCTAGCATATCAGTCATATACATTAGCAATAGCGCTGTCTTTTTTAAAGTCCATGGTTCTGGGGAATAATCTAGCAGTTTGTATTCTAGAGGATAGTCTGCTGGGGAAAGCGTAGAGATATAGCTATTAATTCCATCGCGAAAAGCTTCAAGATTTTTAACCAGTTCAGGAATTTCTTTCATCTGTTCAAGAGCATTTTCCGCACCGAAAACCATTCCTTTTCTGCGTTGTCCACGGTCAAATCGGATGGCATCGCTTCCAACGACTTCTGATAAACGCCCAGCGGATGCGCGTGTCTGAAATTCCAACTGCCAAAGACGGTGTTGAGCAGTGATATAGCCTTGCGCTCTGTATAAATCTAGATCGTTTTGTGCAAACACATGAGGTATAAGGGCTTCATCGTAATGCACGTTTACGGGTGCTGTCAAACCATCCAGTTGGCTTAAGTCTTTAAAATCTTCAGTAGATCGCTCATTTTGCCATATGCCAGTATATGGATTTAAAAATTTACCGATAGGAGGTATGGATCCAAATTTGGTATTGAGCCCATAGAATATGGCTACTGAAAATAGTAGCGATAAGATAAACTTGAATTGCTTCATAGTGCTGAATAGAAATATGCAGGTGAATATAATAAATTAACCAGCGCCACATTTGATACAAGTATCCAATTCTTGATCAATCAAAAAGAATCCCAGAGGCGCTAATTCGGGTTTCCGTTGAGATTGTCATTCCTGTAAAACCAAAAATCTATATTTGTGTCAAACTGGAATTTCCTTTTACTTTTGTTTAAATCATAATATGAAGGACATATCGCCTGAAATTCTCGCTAAGGCAAAGCAAATCAAGGCCATCATCTTTGATGTTGATGGCGTACTGACCGATGGAGGTATTATTTATGATAATACGGGCATGGAGTACAAGCGATTCAACGTTAAGGATGGTCAAATCATCAAATACCTTAGGCAGTTTAATATACTCACTGGGGTAATCACAGGCAGGGACTCTCAAGTGGTTAGAAATAGGTGCAATGAACTCAAAATTGATTTTCACTACCATGGTATAGAAAATAAGGTTGATACTTTCCGAGAAGTTTTACTCAAGTATCAGCTTTCGGAATCTCAAGTGGCCTATGTAGGTGACGACATCAATGACTTACCAATACTGACTAGGTGTGGCTTAAGTGCTACGCCTGCTGACGGGCATAAGACAGTCAAAGAAAGAGTGGATATAGTAACAAATGCAGAAGGTGGAAAGGGTGTAGTGAGAGAATTAGCAGATGTGATTCTTGAGAGCAAGGGTCATTATGAAGAAATAATTAAAGGGTTAACGACTGATGGAAATATTTAAAGAAGGCTTTCAGATTACGGATAAAATATCACTGGGTAAAGGTAAAATGGTCTTGTTCTCAGGGCCTTGTGCCATCGAGAGTTATGACGTTTGTGCAAGGATTGCGGAAAGCTTGAAAGAAACTTGTGAACGGCTCGATATTCAGTATTTATTTAAGGCATCATTCGACAAGGCCAACCGAACTTCAGTAAATTCATACAGATCAGTAGGGTTGGACCAAGGGTTAAGCGTATTAGACAAGATTAGGCGCGAGTTTGACCTTCCGATCGTCACCGACATTCACGAAGCTAGTCAAGCTAAACCTGTGAGTGACGTGGCGCAAGCATTGCAAATCCCCGCTTATTTATGCAGACAAACAGACCTATTAGTGGCAGCAGGAAATACAGGTAAAACGGTGAAAATCAAGCGAGGACAGTTTATGGCTCCCGAAGACATGCAATACGCAGTCAACAAGGTAAAGTCAACTGGAAACGACAAAGTTTGTCTCACCGAAAGAGGTGCTTCCTTTGGTTATCACAACTTAGTGGTTGATATGAGAGCATTACCGACCATGAGACAATATGCACCAGTAATTTTCGATGTTACCCATAGCGTTCAGCAACCAGGTGGTGCAGGTGGAAGTTCTGGGGGACAAAAGGAGTTCGCTCCATACTTAGCGCGAGCCGCTGGTGCAGTAGGCGTGGATGGGTACTTTATCGAAACACATCCAGATCCTTCAGTAGCACTAAGTGATGGTCCGAATATGATTCCACTGCATAAGATGAAAGACTTTTTAACCATGAGCAAGCAAGCCTTTGAGCTAGGCCAACAAGCTCAAAACTCAGTTGAATGACAAAGCAGACCCCTAAGCTATTAATAGGCTTTCTATTTATACTTTTTCTTGCGAGTAGCTGTATTCCGAATGAGAAGGTTCTTTACCTCCAAGATAAGACCTAGACTATTCCGGACGATTCATTAATCTCGCTGAGCAGAGTTGATTACAGGCTACAGCCCAATGATATTTTGTTAATCAATTTCTACAGCGGGGTAGCAGAAGCGGTTGAGAAATATTATCCGATTTTTGCAAGGCCCAATGCGATTCAGGCGGGTGGAAAAAGCGTAGGAGACATTTTGTGACGCCTGGTATAACAGGTTGGGCGCAGGTGAACGGATGAAACGCTATTAGCTGGGAAAAGAAGTTCGAGCATGATTTGGTGTCTAGATCATTTAACTTTCAGATTAGACCTTAAAATCCTATTTTTGCCTCTAATCAAATTAATTAAAACCTCAGATATTAATTCTGCGACTTCAGCGACAATGGAGAAGTTTACTGGTAATCAAAAATGATCTTAATAGGAGCTTCTGGACATGCTAAAGTAATAATTGATATTCTCGAAAAACAGGATATCAAAGTCGACTTTTTGGTCGATGCAAATCCTGTAATAAAGGAATTACAGTCCTATAAAGTAATTCTTGAATCGGACTTTAATATTGATGCTCTTAATGAAGAGGTGATCGTTACCATTGGTTCGAACCACATAAGGAAGAAGGTTGCAGAGAGCCTCAAGGCAGAATATGGTTGGGCAATTCACCCATCTGCTATTTTAGGACATGACGTATCAATCGGTCAAGGGGCTGTAATAATGGCGGGTGCCATTATCAATAGCTCTTCTAGTATAGGTAATCATGCTATTATCAATACATCGTGTTCTATTGACCACGACTGTACTTTAGAAGACTATGTGCATGTTTCCCCGAATGCTACCCTTTGTGGTACGATCTTAGTAGGAGAAGGTACCCATATTGGCGCTGGTGCTACCATTATACCTAATATCTCCATTGGGAAATGGGTGACTATAGGGGCAGGTGCTGTCATTATAGAAAATGTACCAGATCATGCTGTTGTAGTTGGAAACCCAGGACGAATAATAAAATATAATGACTGAACCCTCTAGGATTTGGCTCTCGTCACCTCATATGAGTTGACACAAACAAGCCTTTGTTCAATCTGCTTTTGACACCAATTAGCTAGCACCTTTAGGGCCTAATGTAAGACTAACTCCGATCATCGGATTGGCTACTGTATATATACCATCGTACATGTCTCCATTATAAAGCGAGTAGCCAACACCATAAGAAAGCATCCATAAACGGTCTCTTCTACGCGAATAGAAACTTTGGGCATCTGCGAATTCCACAAAAACCAGAAAAAGACATAATATGAAAGCAAATTTTCTCATCGAGATAAACTCATTTAGCGTAAAGCTAATTAAATGGTGGGATTACGAAAAAGATATAGGTTGAGAATGTAAGTTTACAACTAAATAGTAAAAATAAAAAGTCCCCAAATATCAATTTGAGGACTTTTGCGCACCCGGAAGGAGTCGAACCCTCAACCCCCAGAGCCGAAATCTGGTACTCTATCCAGTTGAGCTACGGGTGCTAAGCTGATTTTATAATGCTTGTTGTACTTTTATAGCTGCATCTTTTAATACAATGGCTGATTGAACAGCCAAACCACTTTCGTTAATTATCTTAGCTGCTTCTTCAGCATTTGTTCCTTGCAGTCTGACAATAATTGGAATATCGATGTTACCAATCTTTTTGTAAGCCTCGACTACGCCATTGGCTACCCTGTCGCATCTTACAATACCACCAAAGATATTGATCAGAATTGCTTTCACGTTAGGGTCCTTCATAATGATCCTGAAACCTGCTTCTACTGTCTCAGCATTAGCGCTACCTCCTACATCTAGGAAGTTGGCTGGTTCACCGCCAGAAAGCTTAATGATATCCATTGTGGCCATGGCCAGACCAGCACCATTTACCATGCAACCAACGTTACCGTCTAGCTTCACATAGCTTAGTCCATATTTTCCTGCTTCTACTTCAGAAGGATCTTCTTCAGTAATATCTCTTAAGGCAAGTAGGTCTTTGTGTCTGAATAATCCGTTTTCATCAAGGTTCACCTTTGCATCGACTGCGAGGATCTGGTTGTCAGAAGTCTTTAAGACTGGATTGATTTCGAATTGTGAAGCATCTGTATCTTCATAAGCAGCATGGAGAGAGTAAATGAATTTTACCATCTCCTTGAAAGCTTGTCCTTCTAAACCTAGTTTAAAAGCTACTTTTCTAGCCTGAAAACCTTGTAGTCCAACTCTTGGATCGATCCATTCTTTGATGATTTTTTCTGGAGTCTCTTCCGCAACGGTTTCAATGTCCATTCCACCTTCAGTAGAAGCCATGATTACATTGCAACCTTTGGCTCGATCTAGTAAAATCGATAAATAATATTCTTTTGGTTCTGAATCACCAGGGTAATAAACATCCTGTGCGACTAAAACTTTATTCACTTTCTTTCCTTCAGGACCAGTTTGATGCGTAACAAGTGTTCCTCCGAGAATGGCTTCTGCTATTGGACCTACTTGGTCAAGACTTTTGGCTAAAACAACACCATGAGAACCAGTCTCCTGAACTTGTCCTTTTCCTCTGCCTCCTGCATGAATTTGTGCTTTCACTACATACCAACTCGTTCCCGTATCGGCATTAAGTTTTTTGGCGGCTTCAGTAGCACTGGTTGCGGAATCGGCAACAATACCTTCTTGTATTTTAACTCCGTATCCTTTAAGTAATTCTTTGGCTTGGTACTCGTGAATATTCATGTCTAAAATTTTGTGCGAAGCTAAATCTTTGGGCTTATAATAACAAGGGAATTCCTACTATTACACAGAATGATTAGACAACAATACGACATTAATCATTATGTTTGAAGAGCTATTCTCCAACTTATGTTAACTGCTTCTAATTTAAAAAAGTCATACGGTGCCCTCAATGTCTTGAAAGGGGTTGATCTGAAAATTGAGTCCGAAGAGGTGCTTTCCATAGTCGGTGCTTCAGGAGCAGGGAAAAGTACCTTATTACATATTCTTGGAACCTTAGACTCAGCAGATCAAGGATCACTGTTCATTGACAATACCGAAATTTCGAAGCTCTCCATGCATCAGTTGGCTACTTTTAGAAATCAGCGAATAGGTTTCATCTTTCAGTTTCATAATCTTCTCCCTGAGTTTACAGCTTTGGAGAATGTCTGTTTGCCTGGGTTTATTGGAGGAGAGCCAGAAAAAGCGGTAAGGAGTAGGGCACATGAACTCTTAGGTTCTCTTGGCATGAGTGGACGTATTGATCACAAACCTTCGGAATTATCTGGCGGTGAACAGCAGCGAGTGGCTGTCGCTCGGGCATTGATAAATGATCCATCAATAATATTCGCAGATGAACCAAGCGGTAACTTAGATTCTAAAAATGCAGCAGAACTGCATAAGCTTTTCTTTCAGTTAAGAGATGAATTTCACAAGACTTTTGTCATTGTAACCCATAATCATGAATTGGCAGAAATGTCTGATAGGAAAGTTGAAATCGCTGATGGAATTATCTTGTCCGCTTAGCTACTTTACATCGGATGGAAGATTTTCCGTAAAGTGATTTAGGTAAATAATAGCCTAATCTAAACCCAAAACGAAGATAACCATCGTTGGAGCTATCACCTCTAACGGTACCTGCCGAAACTGGTGCTACTGGTGGTGTCAAAGCTGCTCTCGGGTCAGACAATAGTCCTAAAGTGGCCGCATCTACGCCATCGGTGTCTGAGAAGGATGAGGGGTCGCGATAGACACCACTGACATCATCTAAATATCCTGTTAACGCTATGGTATATTGCATTTCAAACTGAATGTCGAAATTTTTTGAAATGTAGAAGTTGGCCCCAACTCCTAAGGGTACTGCAACGGCTATTCCCCCATACTGAACACCTTCCAAGGCCAAAGGCCTTAGCTTATATTCAGTGCCCGCTAGTTCTGTTTTTGGATTGTTTGAAGTTACACCAAGGCCAAGGTGAAAATATGGATTGATGAAAGAACGGTTGTTATAACCAGAAGATGGATGCCTAAACACATAGTACAAGGCCTGAACGACAAACTCTGCGTTAGTTGCTTTAAAATTGATATTTCTGACCTTATTGGCTGGTAATGGAGACACAGAATCATCTGCTTTTATTTTGTAAATGCTAAAAGAGGTTCTGATCGCAATATTATCAGTAAAAAGATGCTCATGCCCAATACTAACACTTGGGGCAGATTGGAATTTAGAATCCTCAATTCGCCTCAATTCACCGATATAGGTGTTTAAGCCTAAACCAATACTTGCTTTAGATAATCTATCGAAATCTCCGGTTGACACGAACTGCTGAGCGGCAACCCATGTGTTCATCAAAGTAAAGAAGGATAAAAGAATTACTTTCCTCATGAGGCTCTTTTCCATAAGAGGTACAAATTTATAATTCGAACGAAGAATTTTGACTTTTATTCAGTTTTTAATTCTCTTATCATACGATCCAAGTGTTTCTTAGCGCCAAAAAGATCGGCATAAACTGCTTTTATTCGCATGTTTTCACCAATCAAATAGGTGATCCGTTTAGGGATTTTAACGATGGGCATCAAAGCATCATAGGACTTGCAGACTTCTCCTTTAGGATCACTTAACAAATGGAATGGGAGTTTGTGTTCATCTTTAAATTTTTTGTGAGACGAAATTGAGTCTCTGCTAATACCGTATACGTCAATGTCAAGATTCCGCAATTCAGAGAATCCATCTCTAAAGCTACATGCTTCCTCCGTACACCCAGGCGTGAAATCTTTAGGGTAGAAATAGATGATACACGGAACACTGTCCTCTAATCTTAGCATTTCATCAGCCGTACTCTTAAGTACAAATCCAGGTGCTTTATCTCCAACTTTTAATGCCATAAGTATTTAGTTTACTAATTTTTAAATCTACACTAAAAACTGATCTTCGCACATGATTTCTAAAGGTGTAGTCTACATGCTCTTAGCCACGTTTGTTTTTGCGGTCATGAACGTATTGATCAAATATGTTCCTAGCATTCCTGCTATAGAAATCATTTTGTTTCGCTCAATTGTTTCTTTTGTTATGTCAGGCGTAGCGTTAAAATTTAAAAAAGTACCACTGCTTGGTACTAACAGGAGGGTTCTTTTGATACGTGGCTTAGCTGGAGCAATAGCCCTGATAATGTTTTTTACTACACTTCAAGAGATTCCATTGGCGAGTGCGGTGACCTTAATGTTTTTGGGTCCAATATTTACAGCCATTTTAGGTATTTGGATTGTTAAGGAAAAGGTGAGCCCTTTGCAATGGTTGTTTTTTGCAGTTTCCTTTGGCGGAATTTTGATGATTCAAGGCTTCGATACAAGGGTGTCTATTGAGATGGCCCTGCTCGGTATCGGAGCAGCTTTCTTTTCTGGTGTCGCTTACAACATGATCCGTAAACTGAAGACTTCAGAGCATCCATTGGTTATCATTTTCTACTTTCCACTTGTAACCTTGCCGATAGTGGTCATATATTCTTGGTTTAATTGGGTGATGCCGGTAGGTGAAGAGTGGTTGATCTTACTTCTAATTGGGGTTTTAACACAAGTTGCTCAGTATTTCATGACAAGGTCTTATCAATCAGAGGAATTAGCTAAGGTGGCGAATATTAATTTTATTGGAATTATCTATGCTTTAGGTTTTGGGTATGTCTTGTTCGATGAAACCTTTAATATGATGACTTATCTTGGGATGACCGCAGTTTTGATAGGGGTCGTCTTTAATGTGATATTCAAAAATAAAAAGCGAAATGAAGTTATTTCAAATTGATTCATTTACTAAAGAGTTGTTCAAAGGCAACCCAGCTGCAGTATGCGTTGTAGACAGAGAACTCACGGATTTGCAAATGCAGCAGATAGCCATTGAAATGAACCTGTCTGAAACTGCCTTTGTAACAATTGAGAAGGAGTCATGTGATTTGAGGTGGTTTACACCTGCCAAAGAAGTTCCTCTTTGCGGGCATGCTACTTTGGCTACTGCATTTGTTTTATTCAACGAAGGGTATTGGTTGAAGGAAAGGCCAATTGTTTTCAATACCCTGAGTGGTCAACTGATTGTTACGCTTAATAATGATCAGCGCCTGTCGATGGATTTCCCAGGTTCAATGCCTAAACGCAACAATGGATCTTCTTTTCCAGATCTGGAAGCTCTTTTTGGTGGAAAAATCAAAGAGGTACTGACTGTTCCCAACGAGCTGATAGTAATATTTGAAAGTCTGGATACCCTTTTGAGTACTAATCCAGATTCAGGCGTGATTTCCAACTTAGCGGTCAATGGAGTGATTGTTTCCGCTTGGTCTGACCATGATGAATACGATTTTGCTTCAAGGTATTTTGCACCCAACTTGGGTATCAAAGAAGATCCCGCTACAGGCTTTATGCATACAATTCTAACCCCATATTGGTCAACGAGAACTAGAAAAACCACTTTTAAAGCCTATCAAGCCTCAGATCGAACTGGCCAGTTGACCACTGAAATCAAAGGAGATAGAGTGATTTTGACAGGAAATGCCATCAAGGTTTTTGAAACAGACTTCAATGTCTAATCCTGGCTTAGAATAAATGCCGTCATCGCAGGGATGGTTATACCACCTGATCTAGACCGTCCGATGCCGTTTTCTTCAATGATTTCGCCATTCCCGATAAGGTTCCAACTTCCTTTTGGTAAAGCGATGGTCTTGTTCAGGTTACTTCCGTTCAAGAGGACTAAAATCTGCTTCCAGCTATCCCCATTCGCATTGTCTTTTATTTGATAAGCGATGAAGTTATCACCAGGGATATCCAAGAACTCGAGCTTACTTTGAATCATTTTTGTTGCTGGAATTCTGAAGGCAGGATGATTTTTCCTCAATGCAATTAATCCTTTATAGTAGTTAAATACATCTTCGTGTTGCTCTTTTCTAGTCCAAACGATCTGATTGATTTTATCAGGTAGGTTATAAGAATTCTCTTCACCGTTTTTGGTACGAAGCATTTCCATCCCTGCGTGGATAAATGGGACTCCTTGAGCGGTTAGTACTATCGTCTCTGCCAGTTTATGCATTTTAATAACCTCCTTTTCTGAAGCTTCAGGATTAGAAATGCTAAGTCTATCGAAAAGGGTGTGATTGTCGTGACACGAAACATAATTAATTGTTTGAGATGGCTCGGAGGCCCAAGGCGCATTGGAATAATTTACGGCTTCATAATCAATTTGAGGGTGTTGTGTTGACGCAACGATACCGAACTTGATACTTTCTTTCATGCCATCTCCTTGGCTCACAAAACCCCGTTCTTCATACTCGAAGACACTTCCTTTTAGTCCATCTCTCAGGTCATCGCTAAAGGCGGATACCTTTTCCATTTTATAAGTATTCGCCTTTAGGGCAAGTTGATCATCTGCAAGGGGGGAGTCTCCTGCTTTCCACCCTTCACCATAAACAAAGATTGAAGGATCAATTGCCCTGACGGCCTCACTGATTTCATTCATGGTTTCCATATCATGGATGCCCATTAAATCGAACCTAAACCCATCTAGGTGGTACTCATTTACCCAATGTTTTACTGATTCGACCATGTATTTCCGCATCATCAATCGCTCTGATGCCGTTTCATTGCCACAAGCCGAAGCATCTGAATAACTGCCGTCAGCTTTTTTACGGTAGAAGTAATCTGGCACTAGTTGATTGAAGTTGGAGTCCTCGGTTTGACCGGTGTGATTATAGACTACATCAAGAATTACCCGAATGCCGTTCTTGTGAAATGCTTGAACCATCTCTTTGAATTCTTTGATTCTAGTGCGACCATCAAATGGATCGGTAGA
This sequence comes from Roseivirga sp., assembly GCA_965660665.1. GTDB lineage: Bacteria > Bacteroidota > Bacteroidia > Cytophagales > Cyclobacteriaceae > Roseivirga. The sequence goes on from CBFIAY010000001.1 coordinate 88,847, forward strand.
GAAGCTTCCTTCGGGAACATTATAGTTCAAGGGATCATAGCCCCAGTTGTATTGTGCTTCATCTAGACGGGTTTCATCAATAGACTTGTGATCGAAGGTTGGGAGTAGGTGAACGTGAGTGACGCCTAATTCTTTTATGTGATCTAAACCAGTTGTTAAGCCATTAGGGCTCTTCGTTCCTTCTTCGGTGAGTGCTCTGTATTTTCCTTTGTTTTTAGCCCCAGAAGTTTCGTGTATAGACATGTCTCTGATATGTAGTTCATATAGAATAATATCAGTAGAGTTTTTTAACGCAGGTCTACTATCATTTTCCCAACCCACGGGGTCAGTTTCATCTAATTCCACAATCATAGATCGATGACCGTTGACGCCAACAGCCACAGAATATAAGTCTGGCTTTTCTTGCAGCCAAGCACCATTTTGTCTGACTTGGTAAGTGTAGTATTTATTTCTTTGGTCACCAGTTAGTTTAAAAGACCATTCACCTTGCTTACCTCTTTTCATTTGAAAAGAGCTTTGAAGGTTGTTTCCATTGCCAGTTTCATAGATGTTTACCTTTACTTCTTGCGCAGCCGGTGACCACATTTTGAAGGTGGTAGCAGCTGGATCGTATGAGAAGCCAAGGTCACTTGCTTCAGACACAGGGTAGTCTTCTAAACCATCGTATTGAGGAGTGTGATCACAAGCTGTCATAAATAGAAAGAACAAGGGTGCTAATCTTAAAAGTGGTTTCATAAAGTTTCATTTAATGCCCTCCTGAGGGACTTGTGGAGGTCGCTCTTGAGTTGGTATCCTTAACAAACAGCCAAAGCACCCCTGATATTCCAAGAGCCATCGCACAGATGTAAAATAGTGTTCCAGCGTTTTCAGCTTCGTTCAGTATTTTTCCAATACCTAAACTTGACATGAGTTGCGGGAGAACCACAGAGAGATTAAAGATCCCCATGTATAGCCCCATTTTTGTTTGATCTACCCTTTCCGACATAATTGCGAAGGGCAATGAAATGGTCGCTGCCCAGCCAATTCCTACAACACTAATCAGTAGATAGATTGAAGTTTCAGAACTACCAAAAAGGGCGAGGCCCAAATATCCGAAGGCAGATAGAAAGATCGAAAGTGTATGTGTTTTCACCCTACCAATTTTTTGCGATAGCGGCCCTAAAGCGATCGTAGGCAATAATGCACCAACTAGGTTGAGAAACAGGAAGGAAAGGGCTACGATGTTGCCAACAGCATCATCTGCATTGAAACTAGCAATGTCTTTTCCGGTCAAGAAGGAGGAAAAGTTATTTGCCATCACTCCATCATTAAGGTTAGGAACGACTACGTCACTGATAAAAGGAGTAAAATAAACGAACATGCATTGAATCCCAAGCCAAGTGAAAGCATGTGCTAAAAGGATCTTTTGGAATTCCCCTTTGTTTGTTTCTTTGGAGGCGCTTTTGGCAATGAGCCATGCTCCAATAATAAAAGTGATACCTACTGAGACATAGACGGCAATGTTTTGAAAGTCATCAAGCGCATTGCTGAGAAACAGCTTGTTAATAATACCAAAGATGCCAAAAAGCAGAAAGCCAAAAAGGGGTAATACGGAAAGGAGAGACTCCTTAAGTGGGATCGGCTTCTGATCAGCGTCTAGTTGTCCTTCTAAGTTTTTAGGTTCGGTGATAAAGAAGGAGGGAACTACAGAGAACAGCAGTACAAGGACAACTCCAATATTTATGAGTACATAATTATCCCAAATTACCGAGATCAAATAGGCGCCTACTCCGAAGGTGCCAGAGACTGTTTGCATCCAAGTATATCCGCCTGTTCTGATTTTTCCTTCAGGTGTTACATCTGCAATGATAGATCTGGTGGGGTTGAAGCTTATGTTGATGGCTAAGTCTAGCATCAAGGCAACACTAGTCGCAACGGTCAATATTCCTGTGAAGCCAAGCGAATTACTGATGATACCAATGTTTGGAAGCGCGAGTAGCATTAGGGCGGCAATAGTACCACCAATTAGGATGAACGGACGTCTTCGGCCTCCCCAAAACCATACTTTGTCGCTGATTACCCCGATAATCACTTGACCGAAAATTCCAGCAATAGGCCCAGCGGCCCAGACAATTCCTATCTCTTCGACATCTAAGTCATATTTCGTTTTTAATATCCAGCTCAATGCAGCAATCTGAATGGAGAGAGCGAAGCCCATTGCTGTAGCAGGCAGACTGAGTAAAGCAAAAAATGACTTAGTGTAATTCTTTTGAATAGGCAGCATAGTGAGGGTTAGGCTTTGACCAAAAAAGAAAGATAAGACATTCGCCCGAAACGTAAATGCTATCGTTTGCACCCGTTTGATTTACGCAAGAGAGGTAATCATATGCCCTGTTATCTTACGTTGAAAGTGACTTGTCCTATTTCATAAGTATCAGCGAGAATAATGATTTTGTAATCACCAGACTCAAATTCAGAACCTTTGTCATAGACGAACGAGAGCTCTTGCTTAGAGTTATCGAAGACAATTTCTTGCAGTGCCGTGTAAAACTCTTCTTTACCATCAATTTTGAAAGATCCTGAACCTCTAGCAACATCGAAAACTACATTGCCGAGTGGATCAACAAGTTGGATAAGGATTTTATGCCCAGCTACTGGAGCTACTTCATTTGGCGCTAGGTTGAAAGTAACTTTGACTTTTTGTGCCTGACGTTTTCGGAAATCACCTTCACGCTCCTTGCCACGGCTATTGATGTTGAACACTTTAATGTTCTCTGCGCGATGTTTTGCTGCAAGAGATATGCGCTGTTTGTATGCTTGTTCGCGTTGAGCTGCCTCAGTTAAGGATTTACTAAGCTCATTTTTATCGACTTTAAGATCGTTATTCTCTTCAAGTAAGGTATTGTTCAATTCTTTTAACTGAACGATCTCCTCGTCTTTGGCAAGTAGCAATTCCTCATAGCCATTTACTTTTCTATCTAGCCTTTGAATTAAGGACTTATTAGCAACTCTTGTTCTTTGAAGTTGATCTCTTTCAGAAGTAATAGAGTCTTTTAATAGGATGAGTGAATCTATATTTCCTCCTAGTTCAGAAATTTCAGAAATTCTAAAGCTCAATTCTACAGAAATACTATCCAGCTTGGTAGTGAGTGTCTCACGGGTAGTATCGAATTCAGCTTGCAGGGCTTTTCTATCTTCACTGTCATTGTAGATTTTAAAACCTCCTCCAATTACCACACCCAATAGAATGATGATAAGAACGATTCTGATGATATCTCTGTTATTTTTACCTGATACTTCACTCATGATCCAAATGGATTTACTTGCCAACTAAAAAACGTTGGTTCAATGATTTATTGGGCGAAGTACTTAAACTTTTTTTAATAATTCAATGCAAGAAAAGGGAGAAGCAAGAATTGTTGACCTGAATGAGCAATTCTGGACGGATAAATACGAGAACGACCAGATTGGCTGGGACATCGGAGGAGTCTCAAGTCCTCTAAAAGCCTATTTTGATCAACTTGTCGATAAGCGTGTTAAAATATTGATACCAGGTGCAGGAAATGCCTATGAGGCGGAATATCTTTGGAAGAATGGTTTCGAACATGTTTATGTGGTCGACCTATCATTATCACCCCTCATTAATTTTACAAAGAGGAATCCAGACTTCCCGAAGGATCAGTTGTTAAATGTTGATTTTTTCATGCTGAACCAGAAGTTTGACTTAATTATTGAGCAGACTTTTTTCTGTGCCCTGAACCCCACTTTGAGGAAGAGTTATGTTGCCAAGATGCAAGAATTACTTGTTCCGAATGGCAAGTTGGTTGGCCTGATGTTCAAGGTGCCGTTAAATACCGATCGGCCTCCTTTTGGCGGGAATGAAGGGGAGTATCGAGCACTTTTTGCAGACTATTTTCATATAGACGTTATGGAGGAGGCCAATAATTCAATCCCTCCAAGAATGGGCAACGAGCTATTTATTAAAATTCAACGACTAGAACTTTAGGATATAATCGGATTTCTCAATGTTTGGATCAAAAAATAGTAGGCCAGCTTCAAATAGGTCTATAGAAAGTGAGACCTCAGCGCTCTCCTTAATTACGACCCAAGCTTCGTTCATTTCTTTGGACCAATGAATGTCATCAATGACAACCAGACTCTTTTCATGCAGAAAAGGCAATAAGGATTTGTAGTATCGAAGCGTTGGTTCATGCTTATGGTTAGCATCTATATAGATCAGGTCGATTTGTTTTGATCTTTTTAATACATCGGGAAGCGTTTGGTCAATATTGCCGATGATCACTTCAATGTTTGCTCTTCCTAACTTTTCGAAGTGGCTAGTAGCCAAACCAGCAATTATAGGGTCACCTTCAAACGTAGTAATATTCACTTCCTTCGTTTGACTTAAGTATAAAGTGTTTATGCCTAATGAAGTACCAAGTTCCAAAACTTCGGTGTAGCCAAAATGATCAATAGTTTTTGAAAGGAGTCTAGAAAACTTGGATGGCGTAGTGGCATGCTTCGCGATTGATCCAATCGACCGAATATTATTTTTTGATACCCTCGAACCAGCCCCAAAGTCCTTTACCTCAATGTTAGATTTTGATTTTTTTAAAGCCTTTCTTAAGGATTCAATACTCGGGTTTTTATGGTGAGGTTTACTGATTACTGCTGTGAAAAATTGAAAGACAAAAGGGGAGTGAAGTGAGTGCTGATCGACTCTTTTTAACCAATATCGAAGGAATGAAAATACTTGAAACAAAGCCTAGTTCATCAGGTAGGGAACTACCATATTAAACTCTGGTATGGCTACTTCAAACTCGGTACCGTCAACTACCTTTTCCATAAGGTAAGTGCCAAACATTTTACCAAAGCCTGATCTTAGGTTACAACCAGAAACGTACTGATGCTTCTGACCTGGTTCAAGGGTTGGTTGCTGACCCACGACTCCTTCACCTTCAACTTCTCGCATTACATTGTTGGCATCATGGATGTACCAATGACGCCTATGTAGCTTAATGGTATTGTCACCCTTGTTTTCGATAGTGATTCTATACGTAAAGACATAGTGCGACTGACTCGGACTAGAGTACTCGGACTGATAGTTTGTTTCCACACAAACTTTAATTCCCTCAGTTGTCGCTGTAACAATCATTTTCTGTTTATTTCTGTGATTTAAAGTTATAGATTAGTTCGAAAATAACTAACAGGGTCTAATAATATTCCATGAGTGTCAAAATAGAGGAAAGTTGGGCGAGAGTATTGTCGGCTGAGTTTGAGAAGGACTATTTCAAGCAGTTGATCGAGTTTGTGAAAGAAGAATATAAGAACCAAACGGTTTATCCTAAAGGACAAGATATTTTTAGGGCTTTCGATGCATGTCCATTTGATAGTGTTAAGGTTGTTATTCTAGGCCAAGACCCATATCATGGACCTGGTCAAGCTAATGGCCTTTGCTTTTCAGTACATGAAGGAGTACCATTTCCACCATCCTTAGTGAATATTTTTAAAGAGATCAAAAATGACATAGGCCGCGATATGCCTCCTCATGGTTCATTAGAGCGATGGGCGAGGCAGGGTGTTTTATTGTTAAATGCTACCCTAACGGTAAAGGCTCATCAAGCAGGTTCGCATCAGAAAAAGGGATGGGAAATATTTACAGATTCGGTTATCGAGTTGCTAGCGGAATCTAGAAAAGAGGTAGTTTACATGCTTTGGGGGAGCTATGCGCAGAAAAAGGCCGACATGGTTAGTCCAACGGATAACTTGGTCTTGAAGTCTCCTCATCCATCACCACTCTCGGCTTACAGAGGCTTTTTCGGGGAAAACCAATTTAGCAAAGCAAATGAATACTTGGCTTCCAAAGGACAAGAAGAGATTGAGTGGTAATTAGTCGAATTTCAGAAAGTCATTCATTGATTTCACTCCGTTTTGATCTTTAAGCCACTGAGCTACTGCGATAGCTCCTTTGGCGAATCCTTCACGTGAGTGAGCCGTATGTTTTATCTCTATGGTATCCACTTCAGAACTGTATGAAATTTCATGAGTTCCAGGGGCTGGATCGATTCTTTCAGATATTATTTCTAGAGCTTCATCAGCGTCAGCTTTATGATTGACCCAATCAGATTTTCTGTCTAGATGCTTTAGAATTCCTTCGGCAAGGGTAATGGAAGTGCCACTAGGGGCATCAAGCTTGTGTGTGTGGTGTATTTCCTTTGTTTTGACTGTGTATTGAGCCTGACTGTTCATCAATTGGGCTAATTGTTCATTAAGCTTGAAGAATAAATTAACGCCTATACTGAAGTTGGAGGCGTAGAGATAGGTGCCTTCGTGAAGCTTGCAATAAGCATCCACTTCATTTTTTTTGTCAAGCCAACCTGTCGTACCAACGGCTACAGGTATCTGATGATCGATGCACCATTTAATGTTTTCGACTGCTGCTTCTGGTTGACTGAAATCAATCGCTACGTCAACGGAGTTGCTATCAATACTTTCTAGGTATTGTCTGTTGTCTATGTTGATTTTAGCAACTACCTGATGACCTGCTTCCGTAGCAAGTTGATCGATTAATTGCCCCATCTTTCCGTAACCGAGTAAGAGAATGTTCATCGTCCTATGGGGAGTGAAACACCAAAACCGACATATGCGGCTCCGTTAGAGATTACACCAAGCTTTGGTTTGATATTTAGTGCTAAGTTTTCATCGACATTGAAACCTTTCAAGTGCGCATCAACCGTTGCTTCAATGATCTGAAGCGCATAAATCCCTGCTATCGTTAGAATGACCAGGTCTCTATTTTTTCGCCAATTGTCGGCTCTTCTTCGGTAAATTCTTATCAGGTTTTGATTAGGGATGTCCTTACTTAATTCTTCTTCAGCGAAGGCAAGGTTTTCATTTCTATTATTCTCGTTGACTCCTATGAAGTACGCGGCAACACCAAAACCGGTATATAATATGGGTACTTTCCACCAACTGTCGTTATAAATCTGGCCCCAACCAGGAATAATTGCTGAACGCCTAGAAGCGATTCTAGGGTTGTAATACTTTTGACTGGGGTTTACTTCGATCTTTTTACCCGTTATGGTGCTGTTATCTAAAACAACGTTTTTCTCTTGCGCCCAAATAGGCGTGGAGAGTAAGGAGCAAAGAACAATCAGATTTAAAAAGCGCATTACATATTGATAATTTCCAGTATGCGATTAAGGTCTTCTGTAGATACGAAAGGGATTTTAATCTCTCCCCTAAACTGACCATCAGCCCTTAGACCAACTCTAGTGCCGAAATGAGAAGAAAGTTTTTGTTGTACTTGCTGCACCTCATAGTTTCTATGTTGCGTGCTACCTTTTGTTTCCGTGCTAGGTTTATCACTGCTACTTGACATCAAATCGCGTACCAGTTGTTCCACCTTTCTTACAGAAAGCTCTTCATTAATAATTTTTTTATAGATATGGAGCTGCTGATCAATGTTGTCAACATTAACAATGGCTCTTGCGTGCCCCATTGATATCTCCTTATCTCTAATGCCTGCTTGAATGTCTGGAGGAAGTCTAAGAAGCCTTAAGTAGTTATTGACAGTAGTTCTATTCTTACCGACACGATCACCTAATTGCTCTTGTTTTAAATCACACTCTTCAAGAAGTCGTTGATAACTTAATGCGATTTCCATCGCGTTCAAGTTTTCTCTTTGGATATTCTCAATCAGCGCCATCTCTAGCATCTGCTGATCATCAGCAGTTCTTACATAGGCTGGGATTGTTTCAAGCCCAGCAATTTTTGAAGCCTGAAACCTTCTTTCTCCTGAGATGAGCTGGAATTCATCATCACTAAGCTTTCGAACTGTTATCGGCTGGATGATTCCTTGAACCTTGATCGAATCGGCTAACTCTTCAAGCGCCTTTCGATCGAAGTGCGTACGAGGTTGGTAGGGGTTGACTTGAATTTGATCCAGACGGATTTCGTTCATCGAACCTACAGGGTTATTGTTTAAAGATTCTGGAGTATTTGTTGAGGAGTCCTCTAAAAGTGCTCCCAAACCTCTACCTAATGCGTTCCTACTCTTTGAAGTTTTAGATGCCATATAAAAAAGTATTATGCCTGATTCTTATCAGCGATTTCTTTAGCCAAACTTAAATATGCCAATGCGCCTTTACTATCCGCGTCATGGACTATCGCAGGTATACCGAAACTCGGTGACTCACTTAATTTCACATTTCTAGGAATGATGGTTTCGAAAACCATGTTTTTGAAATGCGTTTGAACTTCATCTACCACCTGATTAGACAAACGAAGCCTTACATCATACATTGTTAACAGAATTCCTTCGATTTCAAGTTCAGCGTTTAGCCTTTTTTGAATGATCGTGATGGTATTGAGTAGCTTCCCTAATCCTTCTAATGCGAAGTATTCACATTGCACGGGAATTAAGACGGAGTTTGCAGCGGTAAGGGAATTGATGGTGATTAAGCCTAGGGAAGGAGCGCAGTCAATCAGTACGAAATCATAGTTGTCTTTGACTTCACCTAAGACATTGCGCATTTTCTCTTCTCTGTTGGTCAGGTTGACCATTTCTACTTCAGCACCGACTAGGTTAATGTGGGAGGGTACTAAATCGAGGTTAGGAACATCTGTTTTTACGATACAGTCTTGGATCTTTCCCTGACCCACCATGCACTCATAGATACTCAATTTTACGTCTCTTGGATTTCCCCCAAGACCAGAGGTTGTGTTAGCTTGAGGATCAGCATCAACTACTAGCGTTTTGTATTCTAGCACAGCTAAGCTTGCTGCTAAGTTCATGGCTGTTGTAGTTTTACCTACTCCTCCTTTTTGGTTTGCTATTGCTATAATTTTACCCATGTGCTATTAAAGTGAAAGGGTTTGTCCAATTTCTGGTAATGTCAATTGTACATTGTTTTCTGCTGCGATCTGCATAGACGCGTTCTTGTCGATGGCCACATATGGGAAAGTATCGAAGTGAACTCCAATTACCTTATCACATCTAACCATTTTGGCAGCTTTCATGGCATCTGATACACCCATGGTAAAGTTGTCACCGACAGGCATAATAGAGAAGTCTAGCTTGAATTCTTCTCCGATCAACTCCATGTCTTTGGTCAAGGCAGTATCACCAGCATAGTAGAAACAGCCTTCGGTGTTTTTCACAATAATACCTGCTGGATTTCCACCGTAGCTACCATCAGGCATCGAGCTTGAATGAACTGCATTCACAAGTTTTACCGTACCAAAATCGAATTCCCATGAGCCACCGTGATTCATTGGATGTCCTCTTTCAAGACCCTTTGCACCAAACCAGCCAACTACCTCGTAGTTTGAAATGATAGTAGCCTCCGAGTTCTCGTAAATTCTTTCCACATCGGCTACATGATCGGCATGCCCGTGACTCAATAAAATATAATCTGGCTTGATGGCATCGACATCGATTGCTTTAGCCAACTCATTAGGAGTAATGAACGGATCAAAGAGTAGTTTTTTACCCATTGTCTCAACTAAAAAGGAAGAGTGCCCAAAGAAGGTAAATTTCATATATGGATCGGTTTTGTTGGGTTGACGTATCCCGTACAAAGATAGAAGTTTAGTCGAAAGTATAATGCGATGGTGCAACAGCTTGATTAGCTAATTTTCAATCTGTATTTCTAGTATCTAAACCACGAGATACTAAATGTAAATTTTACTTTTTGCCTTTCTGTTTTTGGCGTTGTGCTTCTTGACTTGCCTTCATTGCATCTTCAAGTCGTGACGCGAATTTTGATTTCTTTTTGTTCACATTCTTCTTTTTGTTTTCTTCCAGCGTAGCCCTGATTTTATCTTCATCTACAAATCTCCTGATAAGCGTTTGCTGACCAAAGGTAATAATGTTGGAAACGAAGTAATAGAAACTCAAACCTGAAGAGTAGCTGTTTAGGACAAACATGAAAATGATTGGCATAAAATATCCAATGCTCTTCATAGGACCTTGAACGGAACTGACCTGATTGTTTGACCAAGTGTAAAGTAACGTAGAAAGCGTCATTAGTAAGGTAAATCCACTAACGTGCGATCCGTAAAAAGGGATAGTGAAAGGTAGGTTTATCAATACATCATAAGTCGAAAGGTCAGTTGCCCATAAGAATGACTGCTGTCTTAATTCAATTGAGTTAGGGAAGAAGAAAAACATGGCAAACAAGATCGGCATTTGAAGAACTAATGGAATACATCCACTAATCGGATTCACTCCAACTTGTCTGTAGAGCTTCATCTGCTCTTGCTGCATTTTCTGAGCATCACCACCCAGTTTTTCTTTCATTGCATCTAATTCCGGCTTTAACGCCTTCATTTTTGCCATAGAGAGATAAGACTTTCTAGATAGCGGAAACAGGGCTAATTTCACTAGCAATACAATGATCATAATGATCACTCCATAATTGCTAATGTACCCTTCAAGGAAGCCGAATAATTCAACAATAATGTACTTGTTTACCCAGCTGACTAGCTTGTAGCCCATGTATACATTGTCTTCATAACCTTCCGTGACCTTCTTAAGTCCTTTGTAGCTATTTGGACCGAAATAATATCTTAGGTTGGCACCTTCATACAAATCAGCAATAGGCATTGACAACTCCATTAATCCAGACTTGACAGTCGTGGAATCTAAGCCGGGGGTAGAACCTATGGTAGCTCCTGTAAAACCCTTTTCAGAAATGATTCCTGAATTGAAGAATTTCTGTGAGAAACTTAGCCACTTCACAGTGTCAGTAATTATTTCTCTCTCAGGGTCTTGAGAGGTTGCAGATAAATTATCAGAGTCTTCGGAGAGCGTAAAATAGCGAAGCGTTGTTTTGTTTCTTGCATCTTCTAGATTCTTCTCGAATCGCTTCATGGTGTCTGACCAAACGAGTGTGGCATCATCACTGATAATGCTATTGCGCAATCCGTTTATCTTTATCTGATAGTCTATATCATACTTCTCAGAACTGATCTTATAAGTCTTTTCTACCGAACTGCCATCTCCTAAATTCGCAACAAACTTGACAGTAGTCGTGCCGTTAGCAGAGACCGTTTTGTTTGAACTGTTCGTGCTAAAGTACAGTGAGTTAAGGTCAATGATACCTTTTGTAGTGACGATGTTGAGTGCCTGCTGTGCAGTAGTTTCGTCAAAAAGAATTAATGGCTTCTTATCAAAGGTTAAATATTCCGTTAGATCTACCGCTTGAATTCTACCACCCTTATTCGAGAAAGTATATTTCGCTTTTTCAGTTTCAATGACGAAAGACTGCTCTTCACCTTGCATTGCTGCAGCAAATGGACCAAACTTAGATGAAAGTTCAGATGCATTTTCTGACTGATTGATAACCTCTGTTGGTAGGGTTTCCTGTACTGGATCCCCTGGGTTTGCTTGTTCAACAGAAGCCGTATCTACAAATTCTAAAGGTTCTTCTTGCGCAGGAGGCCTAAAGACTAATGAGTATACAATGAGTATTACCGCTATTAAAACGAGACCAATGGTCTGATTTCTATCCATTTCTCTAAAATTAATTCTTATTGTTTTTCACAATTGCCGCTATAAAGCTAACAAATAGTGGGTGGGGATTCATTACCGTGCTTTTAAGCTCTGGATGAAATTGTGTCCCTACAAAGTAAGGGTGTTCTGAGATTTCAATGATCTCTACCAAGTTTGATTCTGGATTTGTTCCAACGGCCTTCATACCTGCGTCTTCAAATTCTTTGAGGTATTGACTATTGAATTCATATCTGTGCCTGTGGCGCTCTGATACCTTAGCACTGCCATAGGCACTATATACCTTCGATGGCTTAGCAACTTTACAGTCATAAGCGCCAAGTCTCATGGTGCCACCATAATCTTCAATACTTTTCTGATCTTCCATTAGACCGATCACTGGGTGTTCAGTCTCTGGGTTAAGTTCAGTTGACGCAGCATCGGTAAAACCTAAAACGTTTCTGGCAAACTCTACTACTGCGCATTGCATGCCTAAACAAATGCCAAAGAAAGGGATGTTGTTTTCTCTAACATATTGAATCGCTTCAATCTTACCTTCAATACCTCTTTCTCCAAAACCAGGGGCAACCAACACACCGCCCATGTCTTTCAAGATTCTATGAACGGATTTGGTGTTAATCGTCTCTGAAGAAATCCAATGAACGTTCACTTTACAGGCTAAGTGTGCTCCAGCGTGGATGAAAGCCTCTGCAATTGATTTGTAAGCATCTGGAAGTTCAACATATTTGCCGACTAAGGCGATGTCCACTTCGTTCGTTGGATTTTTTAAACGACCCAAGAATTCTCTCCACTCATCGATTTGGGGTTGATCCTTTGATGGAAGTCTCAACTTAGAAAGTACCCTCTCGTCAAGCTTCTCTTTTCTCATTAAAAGGGGGACATCATAAATCGTGTCAGCATCTAATGCCTCAATGACAGAGTTTAACTGTACGTTACAGAAAAGCGCTAATTTTTTTCGAATGTCGTTTGGCAATGATTTCTCAGAACGGCAAACTAAGATGTCAGGCTGAATACCCGCCTCGAGCAGTTGCTTTACAGAATGCTGAGTAGGTTTAGTCTTTAGTTCTTTCGCTGCTTTCAAGTATGGGATGAGCGTCAAGTGAATAACTAGACAGTTATTTTCTCCAACGTCCCAACGTGCTTGTCTAACCGCCTCAATAAAGGGTAGGGACTCTATGTCACCTACGCAACCACCAATTTCTGTAATGACAAAGTCATAATCACCTGTTTCTCCAAGCCTGAAAAAGTTTCTTTTAATCTCATCAGTAATGTGAGGGATCACCTGCACAGTTTTACCTAAGTAATCACCTCGCCTTTCTTTAGTGATCACATCATAATAGATTCTACCTGTGGTAACATTATTGGCTTGAGAAGTAGGTGTGTTTAAGAAACGCTCATAATGACCTAAGTCAAGATCCGTTTCTGCTCCATCATCCGTTACATAGCATTCGCCATGTTCGTAGGGGTTGAGTGTCCCTGGGTCTACATTGATGTAGGGATCGAACTTTTGAATAGTAACCTTATAACCTCGGGCTTGAAGTAGGTTTCCTAGTGATGATGCTATAATTCCTTTCCCTAAAGAAGAGGTAACACCACCGGTAACAAAAATGTATTTAGCAGAAGCCATAAGTGTGATAATAGAAATGAACCTATGGGATACAAAGTTATGAATTTCAATTTAATCTGACTGGCATTTCTCATCTTTAAGTAGATGTCTTTTTGTTCGTTTTGAACTCACTGATATAAACTGCTAACTTTGCCTGCCTTTTAAGAAATCTCATACATGAACCTGGCAAAAAAGCTTAAACATCCAATCTTCAAAACCATAAGTCAAGTAGCTGAAAACGAGCAACTAGAAACCTATGTGGTAGGAGGTTATGTAAGAGATTTATTACTCAACCGCCCGTCAACAGACATTGACTTTGTTTGCGTAGGTAGTGGGATTCAGCTGGCTGAGGCTGTAAAAATGGCTTTAGGTGGTCAAATACCCCTGTCGGTTTTTAAAAATTATGGCACCGCCATGATTAAGGATGGTGACCTAGAACTGGAGTTTGTTGGGGCAAGGAAAGAATCGTATCAACGAGACTCTCGAAAACCGATTGTAGAAGATGGCTCACTTGAAGATGACCAAAATCGAAGAGATTTTGCTATGAATGCAATGGCCATTAGCTTAAATGAAGCTAATTACGGAGAGCTAATAGATCCATTTGGGGGAGTTGAAGATTTAAAGGAGAAACTTATAAAAACGCCTTTAGAACCGAAAACTACTTTTTCAGATGATCCATTACGCATGATGCGAGCAATCCGCTTTGCTTCTCAGTTGAAGTTTGATATCGATGCTGACACCTTCCAAGGGATCATAGACATGAAGGATCGCATTAGTATTGTTTCGAAAGAGCGAATCATTGTGGAGATGAATAAGATCATTCTGTCAGATGAGCCATCGTATGGTTTCAAACTCCTGTACCAAAGCGGACTGTTAAAGATCATCTTTCCAGAGCTGGTTGCACTGCAAGGAGTCGATAGTATTGAAGATAAATCGCATAAAGACAATTTCTACCATACCCTGCAAGTGTTAGATAACATCAGCAAGAACACGAACGATCTATGGTGGCGTTGGGCTGCTATTATGCATGATATTGCTAAACCTGCTACCAAGCGCTTTAATAAAAAAGTAGGATGGACTTTCCATGGCCATGAGGATAAGGGCGCTCGAATGACTCCTGCGATCTTTAGAAGACTTAAGTTACCAATGGGGGAGTCAATGAAGTTTGTCCAGAAGATGGTAAGACTGCATTTAAGACCAATCGCCTTGGTGAAAGCCGAGATTACGGATTCCGCGGTAAGAAGACTTTTATTTGAGGCTGGAGACGATGTCGAAGCGTTAATGACGCTTTGTCGAGCTGATATAACATCGAAAAATAATAATAAAGTCAAGCGCTTCTTGCAGAACTTCGACAAAGTCGAAAAGCGAATGATAGAGGTAGAGGAGAAGGATAAAGTTCGTAACTTTCAGCCCGTAATTACCGGAGAGATGATCATGACGGTGTATGACCTAAAACCTGGAAAGACAATAGGTGAGATCAAAGAGGCGTTGAAAGAAGCAGTTTTAGACGGTAAAATCAGAAATGAATTTGATGAGTCATATGAATACTTACTTACCCTAGGGAGTAATCTTGGCTTGAATGTTGTTAAATCACTGAAATAATTTAGTTACAAAGAATAAAAATGAAGAAGATTAAATTTCTATTACTGGCAATTACGTTGATGTTTGGAAGTCAAATAATGATGGCGCAAGACAGTACTTATATTTCCAATGAGTATGCAAAAGCGATTGCTTTGTTACGGAAGGCTGAGCAATACAACGATGTAATTATTCAGAAGCAAGCGCTGGTAGATATTTTGGTTTTGAACCCTCGTGATTCTGCAGCTATGAGAATGCTTGGCGAGTTATATTACAATACACGTCAGTATTCTTCAAGTACATTGGTTGGTCTGGACTTTCTACAAAAATATGATGGCAATGAACTCGCATTGGAGATTGTCGCATTGAGCTATGAAAACCTGAGGCTCTACGACAAAGCGGTTGAGTACTATGAAAAGCTTTGGCTGAAGACTGAAGACATCAATGTTCAGTACCAAATGGCATACTTGCAGTATTCTATTCAGCGTTTCGCTGAAGCTGAGGTAAATCTCTTGATGATGGAAACAAAACTTAAGGATGAGGATAAAATTGAGCTGAGTAAAAGTGATGGCTCAACCCAACTCGTCTCATTCAAAGCGGCCGTTCATAACTTAAGAGGTTTAATGGCTGTAGAACAAGGTAAAACCGAAGAAGCTAAAGGTCACTTCAATAAAGCATTGGCATTGACTCCAGATTTTGAATTAGCAAAAAATAGTCTTGACGCTTTGAACAAAGGTTAAGGCTTAGGAAACTTAGGTTTTGAAAACCTCGCTTAGGCGGGGTTTTTTTTTATGTTTATCTTTCAGTATGCAACCCTTTCAATGTTGCCATGTCTTTAGTGTGATTTTTAGCGTTGGAAACAGGATATCAGAACATACATCAACCAATTATTGATCGCTGTTTAACTGGAGACAGTTCAGCTCAATATGAATTGTACAAACTTTATGCTAAAGCAATGTACAATACCTGCCTGCGCATAACAGCGAGTGAGATGGATGCCGAAGATGTGCTTCAAGATTCTTTTTTAAGCGCTTTTAAAAATCTAAAGAACTATAAAGGAACGGCTGCATTTGGTAGCTGGCTAAAGCGAATTGTTGTAAACAACGCCATCAATTTAGTTAAGAAGAGGAGGCTTGATTTTGAATCTGTTGATGATATTGGTCAGTTTGACAACCGTGCAATCGAAACTGAGCACAGGGATATAACCTACGATATTGCTATTGTAAATGAAGGCATATCTCGTTTGCCTGATGGCTATCGTTTGGTTTTGACCCTGTACCTGATTGAAGGGTATGACCATAAAGAGATTGGAGAAGTTTTAGGAATCACAGAATCAACCTCAAAATCACAGTTTAATAGAGCTAAGAAGAGGCTTAAGGAAATTTTAAGAGAGGAATTGCAGTATGCAGGATAAAGATAAGCTAGCACGATTTATTGAAGACAATCGTCAAGAATTCGATTTGAAAGAACCGAAGCAGCAAGTTTGGAAAAGTATTGAAAGCAAGTTAAAACCAGTGCACGCAACTACCCCTTGGCATTGGAAAGCTGCTGTTTTCTTATTGATAGGAGCAGTAGGGTTTCTTTTGACAGATAAATTTTCACCTGAATCGGAGACTATCATTTCAATTGAGCAACAGGAGGCTTTAGCCACGTCTAACCTTGAGCAGTTTGAGGAGTTAGAGGTTTTTTATTCTTCGATCATTTCTCAAAAGAGAGAAAAGGTTTCGGAAGAACTGGGGACAGGCGACATGTTCAATCATCTAGAGGGAGATATTCAAGAGTTAGATGTAATCTATAAGGACTTGAAGGATGTATTTCTAGAAAGCCAGCAGTCTGAGGAGGTTTTAGACAGGCTTGTTCATGTATTAAGGCAAAAAATTCACTTGTTAAATAGCCAATTGGATATTCTTGAAAGAGATAAACTTCCTGAAGAGATGAGAAAATCGATTAATATTTCTATTTAGTTGGCTAACGTGGTTGCGCAGCGGAATCTATTACCTTACCGTTTTCACAACTTAATGTCCTTTTCGGGTAGTTCTCTATCAACTTAAAGTCGTGAGTTGCCATCAGCACAGCTGTACCACTTCGGTTAATGTCTTCGAAAGTTTGAAAGATACCTTCAGATACCTCTGGGTCAAGGTTGCCCGTTGGCTCATCTGCAATGAGAATAGCGGGTTCATTAATCAGAGCTCTTGCAATTACTACACGCTGCTGCTCGCCACCCGAAAGTTGATGCGGCATTTTATTAGCAACAGCTCCCAAACCTACCCGCATGAGTATATCTGCCAAGCGACTCTTCATTTTTGCTTTTTCTTTCCAGCCAGTAGCCTTCATTACAAAAAAGATATTCTCAGCAACAGTTCTGTCAGGGAGTAGTTGAAAATCTTGGAAGACAATACCTAGTTTTCTGCGCAGTAACGGAATTTCTTTCCGCTTGATTTTTTCTATATTAAAATCACATATGCGAATACTGCCCATATGAAGGGGGATATCGCAGTAGAGTGTTTTCAGAAGAGAACTCTTGCCACTTCCTGTTCGTCCGACTAAATAAACGAACTCGCCTTTGCCAATTTTAAGACTTATGTTGTTGAGAACAGTTTGATCTTCTTGAAAAATACTGGCGTCAGTGATTTGAACAATGGGTTCTCCTGAAAAGGGCATGCTAAATTTCTAGTTTTTGAAGTTTTCCAAAAGGCAAGTTATTAATTACTTTTTCTAACGCAACTTCCTTGCCTTCTAGTCCATACTTCTCCAACTTTTTCAGTGGACGATCTGCCCTGAAATAAGCAATCAGGACAAAATTTTGGTCCCTGAGTTGGATGTAGTCTGGGATTTTGGCCTTCCCTTTTACCTTGATAATATACATTTCTAAAAAAGCAATCGGATCACGTAAGAAAGAACTAGTAGTTCGCTCGAATGTTTTAGCCATTCGCCTTTGCGTGGTCTGCAAGAAACTGCTCGAGACCTTTGTCCGTAAGTGGGTGATTCAATAAACTCGTAATCACTTTCAGTGGGCAAGTCGCTACGTCTGCACCAATTTCTGCACACTGAATTAAGTGCATGGTATGTCGAACAGAAGCTGCTAAGACTTCGGTAGGATAGCCATAGTTATCATAAATTTGAACGATTTGCTCGATTAACTCTAGTCCATCGAAGCCAATGTCATCAAGTCTTCCGATGAAAGGAGAAACGTATGCTGCGCCAGCTTTAGCTGCTAGAAGCGCCTGACCTGCAGAAAAGACCAAGGTACAGTTCGTACGAATACCTTCATTGGTGAAATGCTTGATCGCTTTTACACCGTCTTTAGTCATCGGTATCTTTACTACAATTTTGTCATCAATTTTAGCCAGCTCTAAGCCTTCTTTTACCATGCCATCAAAGTCAGTAGCAATTACTTCAGCACTGACGTTATCGTCCACGATATCACAGATGGCTTTGTAATGCGCCATGACCTTAGCATGCCCCGAAATTCCTTCTTTGGCCATCAAAGATGGATTAGTAGTTACACCGTCTAAAACACCTAAATCATAGGCTTCTTGAATATCACTGAGATTGGCTGTATCGATAAAGAACTTCATAGGATTAACGTCTTAATTTGTAGATGTACAAATCTAAAACATTTGGTGCTTAGAATAGGCTAAAATTAATGAAGTTTTGATCAAGGCATGATTGCTTGCAATCATGCTGATGTGTTAGCTTGACTTATAAAATAAGATTCAATAGCTTGGATCACATAGCTAGTAAAGCCACCATTATGTCAATACTTCATATCAAACTGGCCAAGAAACTAATGACTTTTGCGAAGGCTAGCCAAGTTCGACTAAAAAGGGTTTTGTAGACCCTTCCTAGAGTCTGACTTGTGCACAAATCAAGGACCGTTATAAAGCCCGGGCCACACTAAAAGTGAAAAATAGAAGCTAGTTAGGGTTATCCCGATGTGCTTCTGTAATTCATTACTTAGTGACATTATCTAGTATGTCGTAAGTGATATAATCTATTGAGCCCCAATTATAGGTTACCTTCTTTGGTAAGTTAAGTTCATTGTATTCATAAGAAAGGGTACAAGGGTTACAGGCTAGGTCTAATAACCCGGAATAGTCGGTATACTTGACTTGTGTGATGTTGTTTTTGGTAGCAGCGCTAAATTCAAAGTTACTGAAGAATGGATTCCCTAGTTTGTAATTAGATGCACCGTCATATTGATAACTAGCTTCGTATCTGAGTGCATCCTGATAGTAGCTTTCTATTTTTATAATATCTCCGTTGCTCCAATAATACCTATTGCTGAGTTCTGTGTCAGGTGATGTTGGATTGTATGAAGTTTTTTGTTTAATGGTGCCATCATCATTGTATTCAAATTCGCTGACCCAGCTTACCACCATTGTGCCATTTTCTGAGTAAGCAGAATACAACTTATCTATGAGGCCATTTCCAAAGTAGGTGAGAGAGTCTCTTCTATGGAGCTCACCATTAGATTGATAACTAAAAGTTTTAAAAGTAAGCTGCTCATTGTCGTAGAGGAAGTTGGTTGTTTCAACATACTCATTTGCTCCTTGATTTGTGTTAAAGTCGTGAACAACAGAGAGCAAGTTGCCGCTGTTACTATATGCAAAATCCTTGAGCTGACGTTGGTCGCCACTTTCGGATATGATTTGCTTTATCTGAAAGTCCGCAGCGAGCGAAGGGTTAATCTGATTTTCGCATGCCGAAAGACTTACAAAGAGTAAAATAAGGAATAGGCTCTTTTTCATAGTACCATTGTTTTCTCTTTTGACACCGAGTTGGGGCATGAGGTTGTAAGTGACTGACTGAAACCTCAATTAACGTATTCTTGTTTTTTTACAAGGGCAAAATAGTCTCCTTCTATAGGTAGGTAGCCATATTCGTAACAGAAGTAGTATGTGGCACCAGCTTTTGTGGTATAGGTAGTAGTGTGGTAGTTAAAATCAAACCCCTTTTCGGTTAGCTTAGAACGCGTAGTCTTAGACTTTCCGTTCGGATTAAGCTCTTCAAGAATACGCCTGTTTCTTCTTAATATATTGTGGACATTCCTGACGTAGTTGTTACTGTCTGAATTCTGTTTGTTGTTGAAGCTATTACGGCACTGATCATCGCAAAACTTCTTGTCAATTCTCCCATGAACAGGTTTGCCACATTCTAAACATAATCTTTCTTCCATTTTATTGTGTGTTTATTCATTTACAAGCTATTGAAAAACAGTAGTATATCCAATTACAAACGCTTACAAACGAAAGTTAATCGGTTACAAGTGTTTAGTAACCGACTCAGCTTTTTGACTTGCCCTTACTTTGCCATTGTCATCTCGAACAATACCGATGAGACATAGAAAAATTGTTAAACATAAATTTTATAATCATGCAAAATCTAAGAAACCGTGTACAGTTAATTGGCAGACTTGGTCAAAATCCAGAAACAAAAACTTTAACGTCTGGAAAATCTATAACGACATTTTCGATCGCTACAACTGATAGTTATAGAAACGCAAGTGGAGACAAAGTAGAAGAGACGCAATGGCACAATATAGTTGCCTGGGGTAAAGTAGGAGAAATCGCTGCGGAGTACCTGACAAAAGGACAGGAGGTAGCCCTTGAAGGGAAGTTGACGCATCGCTCTTACGAGACAAAAGAAGCAGAAAAACGCTATGTCACTGAAATCAATCTGAATGAATTATTGATGCTGGGAAGTAAGAAGTAAGAAATGGAATGTTCGGTAAAAGGAGTACTTGCATAGCAGGTGCTCCTTTTTTATTTGAGGTGCTTTAAAAAACTTGGCAACACTGGTAAGGATAAAGAAAGACATAGATGTGCAGTCGTTTGGTACTCCTAATCTTCTTTCTTAGTAATTGGGTGGGGCTATTTTTTAGCCTCTTCGATAATGGCATAAATGATAGCGAATACAGCAAGCACAATACTAATCCAACCCAGAAGGTTCGTTCCCTCCTTAAAGGCTAAATAATAGAGTGCTGCTCCAGTACCACCACCTAGAGTAGGTCCAGCGATAGGAATCCAACTGTATGACCAGTTCGAATCGCCTTTGCCTTTGATCGGTAATAGAAAGTGAGCTAGCCTTGGGCCAAAGTCACGAGCTGGGTTAATGGCATATCCAGTACTACCCCCTTGCGCCATTCCTATGATGGTGATTAAACCACCTACAACCAATGGATTGAGGCCTTCTGTAAACTCGTTCGCACCTATCATCAGCAAACCAAAAACCAGTACCATAGTGCCTAGCATTTCACTGACCAAGTTGGATCCTTTTTGGTCTATTGCTCCTGCTGTACAGAATACGCCAAGTTTAGCCCCTTGATCTTCTGTTTTACCCCAATGAGGTAAATATTGAATCCATGTTAATGTAGCGCCAAACATGGCTCCTAATACTTGGGCTGTGATATATCCGGGTACGATACTCCATTCAGCTTCGCCTGCTATGGCAAGGCCAATTGTAACGGCTGGGTTCAGGTGTGCACCACTAATTTGGCCAACAGCATAAATGCCAAAGGTTACTGCTAGTCCCCATCCTATGGTGGTAACAATCCAACCAGAGCCTTTTGCATAGGAATAGTTAAGGGTTGTTGCGGCATTGATACTATTACCGAAGTAGAGCAGTATAGCTGTACCAATGAATTCTGCTAGATAAACTGACATGGAAATGAGAAATCGTTCTTGTAATAATACGATTTAGGAGGGAATAAAAAAAGGCATCGGGATGTCGCATCGCTCTACCGCTTACCCTTGCTCTGTTCCCAGCCTGGGGGAGTTCAGCAGGAGCTGATCGCATCCCTTTGCCAGTCACAAAGGTATTAAGAATTAGTTAACTCGAAAGCCTGTTTTTAGAAAATTTGAGATTAATAAAATGCTTGCTTTCGGGTATTTTATTAGTGAAGAACTTGAAGCTTACTTTTGTTCAAATACACGCGATTTTCAGCCATTTGAAGCATGTTGCCCATAAGTTGAGTTCCTTTTCAAGGATTTTTTTATAAAAAAAAGAGTAAACACTACAGGTTTTGTCAAGCCAGCGATCAATTGTAGTTTGATTTAGTCGCCCTTACGTTCGAAAAAGTCTTTCTTCATGTAGAGTTGAAATTCTAAAGCACTGCTTTCTTTGAATTCATCTACTTCTAAATCTTCATAGATCCCCTCATCAAACTGCATGTCTGTTTTCTCCACTTTATCACCTGGATGAACGATGAGTTCGGTTCCTGAAAAGTCGATAGGGTTGACTGCAACTAATACTTGGTAGTCATCAAATATTCGTTTGAAATACTTATACACGATGGCATCTTTTTTACCCATTTCTCAACAGTTTCAGGTTCTTAAGTTTCAATTTTAAAAAGTAGACTAAATATCCAGCACCAATACCGATTAACGCACCCATGATGATGTCACCAGGAAAGTGGACGCCTAAATAAACTCGGCTGTGCGCTACTATTGCAGCCCACGGTATCAAAAGCCAGATGTATTTAACATGGTCTTTCAATAGCAACCAGCAAAAGGTGGCGATGGCAAATGAATTAGAAGAATGGGACGAGGCAAATCCATACTGTCCACCACAGCCCTTTAACAAATGGATACTGTCCATTAGTTCCGGGTCATAGCAAGGCCTTAATCTGCCTACATAAGGTTTTAGTATCCCAGAGGCTACTTGGTCACTTATCAAAATTAGAAGGCCAATCCCGATGAAGGTGACTAACAAATTTCCTTTCTCATGCTTTACCAGCATGTAGATGAGTAGTGCATAAAGTGGGATCCAAATCCACTTGTCGCTGATCCAAGGCATCAAAAAATCAAAGAAGTCATTGTGAGCTCCATTTAGAAGCTTAAAGAGTGACTTGTCCCATTGTTCAAGTTGGTTGATCATTTGGTCCAATCAATTCCTTTTTTAAGTAGTCGGAGCGTATCTGATTCTAATGATTTGATGGGGGGGGAGTAGTCATATTCCCAGCCAGCTTCCGGTGGTAAGCTCATTAGAATAGATTCGGTTCTTCCGTCTGTTTCTAACCCAAACTTTGTGCCTCTATCTAATACAAGGTTGAATTCAACATACCTGCCTCTTCTCAGTCGTTGCCAGTTCTTCTCTCGTGCCCCGAATGGTTTACCGGCATTTCTATTCATGATGTGGATATAGATTGGAGCAAAGCAAAGTCCAACATCTTTTATAAAGTTGAATAAATCTTCTTTAGAGTGCTCTTTGTCTTCAGAAACATGATCGAAGAATATTCCTCCAATGCCACGCGTTTCATCACGATGTTTGATGAAGAAATAGTCGTCTGCCCAATGCTTGTATTCTGGGTAGTAGAATGGATCATGCTTGTCACAAACAGCTTTCAATTTTTGATGAAAGTAAGCAGCATCCTCTTGCTCTATATAGTGTGGTGTCAAGTCAATGCCTCCGCCAAACCAGTAGGTGCCATTGGACATCTCAAAATACCTGATATTCATATGAATGATAGGAACCCATGGGTTTTCAGGGTGCAAAACGATTGACACACCTGTCGCAAAGAACTCACCTTCCGTTAATCCAAATGATTTCAATAATTTTTCAGGTGTTTTGCCATGCACTTCAGAGAAGTTTACGCCACCTTTTTCAATGACATTGCCATGTCGTATGACGCGGCTTCTACCGCCACCTCCTCCTGGTCTGTTCCATTTATCTTCTTGGAATTCGCCAAGGCCATCAGCTTTTTCTAATTCAGTGCAGATATGATCTTGTATGTTCTTGAAAACGCTAGCGATATGTTCTTTGTCTATCTGAGGCATAATGCAAAAATATCAGAATATTCTGAGTGAGGATTAAAAGTGTAAAAAAGCTAAACGGTATACTCTTTAAGAGAGTTATATGAAAGATAACCTAACGATCGGTAGGTTTTTCTATTAGCCTTTAAATTATTGCTTATTTTTGAATCGAAACGCCAATTACGCTATGGAATTGTCAAAGGATAAAAAGACTATCACATCAAAAGATAAAGACATCAATATTCCTAAAAAGACTTTAGAAAAAGCATACCGCCTAATGCAGACGGCCAAAAATATGGCAATTCTGTACGATGAAAATCGTGCCGTATGCAGTAAATACGTCCACAGTACTTCCAGAGGCCATGAGGCGATACAGTTAGCGGCAGCCTTTCAGCTGCAAGCGCATGATTTTGCAGCTCCTTATTACAGAGATGAATCTATGTTGCTAGGTATAGGACTGCAGCCGAATGAGCTAATGCTTCAGTTAATGGGTAAGAAAGATGATCCTTTTTCAGGAGGTAGGACTTACTATGGTCATCCATCACTCAAACGCGAGGGGTTTCCAACAATTCCACACCAAAGCTCAGCCACAGGTATGCAAGCAATACCTGCTACGGGTATGGCACATGGTATTCATTACTTAGAAGAGCAAAGTCTTTTGGCTTCAAATAACAAACCAGTGGTCTTATGTTCTTTAGGAGATGGTTCGGTTACCGAGGGTGAAGTATCAGAAGCGATGCAAATGGCTGTCCTTCACAAATTACCAGTCGTGTACTTAATTCAGGACAATGATTGGGGAATTTCAGCAACAGGTTCAGAGATGCGTGCTATGGATGCCTATGAATTTGCCGCTGGATTCAAAGGGATGGAGCGAATGCGTATAGATGGTGCCGATTTTAAGGCTTCGTTTGAGGGTATGAAAAAGGCTTTCGATTATGTTCGAGATAATAGAGCGCCAATTTTGGTTCATGCAAAAACACCTCTTTTAGGGCATCACACTTCTGGTGTACGGAAAGAATGGTACAGAGGCGATTTTGATCTCGAAGATCACCAAAAATCTGACCCAATCCCTACATTACGTAGAGACCTTAAAAAGGCGGGTTATAAAGAGTCAGATATTATTAAGATAGAAGATGAGACTGTTGTATTCGTTCAGGCAGAATATGCAAGAGCCCTGAATGGTGATGATCCAGATCCGGCAACTGTCTTTGATCATGAATTTGCTCCAACACCTATCACCGAGGAAAGGGGACAACGTAAGCCTAGAGGTGCAGAGAAAGTAGTAATGGTGGATGCTGCATTACATGCGGTGGATGATATTTTAAGAAATACACCTAATGCCTTGTTCTATGGGCAAGATGTGGGTGGTGCAATAGGCGGTGTATTCAGAGAGGCGGCTACCCTTGCCCAAAAGTATGGAGATACTAGAATTTTCAATACGCCAATTCAAGAAGCTTACATAGTGGGGTCAACCGCTGGTATGAGTGCCGTTGGTGCTAAACCAATTGTTGAGATTCAGTTTGCCGATTATATCTGGCCTGGAATAAACCAGTTAGTAGAAGAGCTCTCTAAGAGTTGCTACTTGTCTAATGGGCAGTTTCCTATTCAGTCGCTTATTCGCGTGCCAATTGGTGCTTATGGTGGAGGTGGGCCTTATCATTCGGGTTCGATTGAGTCAACCTTGCTAAATATTAGAGGCATCAAAGTAGTATATCCGTCTAATGCGGCTGATATGAAAGGTTTGATGAAGGCTGCTTTTTATGACCCTAATCCAGTCATTATGCTGGAGCATAAAGGATTGTATTGGTCGAAGGTGCCTGGCACCGAGGGGGCTAAGACTTTTGAGCCCGACTCGGAGTATATCATTCCATTGGGCAAGGCTTTAGTAGCGCAGGAAGCATCGGCTGAAGCCATTGAAAATGGTGAGTCATGTACTGTAATCACTTATGGTATGGGTGTTTATTGGGCAAAAGCCGTGAGTAAGAAATTTAAGGGACAAATAGAAATACTTGACCTGAGAACGTTAAATCCACTAGACTGGGAAGCCGTAGTTGCTTCTGTGAAAAGACACAATAAAGCACTTGTTCTGACTGAGGAGCCATTAATGAATTCATTTGCAGAGTCATTGGCTGGCAGAATCTCTCAACACTGTTTCCAAGAGTTAGACGCACCTGTAATGGCTTATGGAGCCGAGAATCTTCCTGCTATTGCCTTGAATGTTGACCTAGAGAAAGCCATGTTACCAACACCTGAAAAAGTGGAGAAAGTAATAGAAGATTTGCTTAACTATTAGAAAGCATAACCCACAGCAATATTGTAGACGATCTGGTTAGGTCGCTTGAATAAGCCTTGCCAACGTTGCCCTTCTGGGAATCGGGGATCCTTAATTTTATGACCTGCATCTAGTCTAAAGACCAAGAAAGAAAAGTCAAGGCGTAGACCTATCCCTGCGCCAATGGCTAATTCTTTGTAGAAGTCGTTGTAATCAAATTTAGCCCCTTGCGAAATACGAACGACCTCGCCCGCTGCTGGCGCTTCAAATTCCGTAAGCCTCCAGATATTACCTGCATCAATAAAGAAAGCCCAGTCTAAAAAGCCCGATATCTTTGCCCGATACTCAGCGTTCAACTCAATTAGCACCTCACCAGGTTGCTCAAATTGATAACTGTCAGCACCAGTTCTATTGGCTTTTAGTTCTCCATTTTCAATGATATTTTGACCAAACTCATCTAAAGCATAGGGGAAGGCAGATCCTGGTCCTAAACGCCTTGGATTCCATGCCCTATTGCTACTGCTACCACCGGCAAAGAAGTATTTCTCATAGGGTAGTGCATTATTATCCCCATAAGGGTCGGCAATACCACCATTTAACCTGAAGACAACTGATTTATTGATGCCCAGGGGGACTTGCCTTCTATAGTCTACCTGTAGCTTATAGAATTGATAGTTTTCTAAATCATTGTTCTCCAAAAGAGCGCTACCAATGATATCATAAATGGTTCCTCCCGATTCGACAAAAAACCTCAGGTAACTAGAAGGGTTCGCAGGGTCTCCATAGTTGAAGTTGTAAGTAGCATTAAAGGATGAGCTGGAGACAAACGATCTATTGAACGAGAAGGCTAATGTATTGCCTTGCAGAAATAGATCATCTAATTGTTGCTGAAAACCAGATTCAGGATTAATCTCTGTGTCAATAAGGCTAATATCTGCCAAGTTGAAAGCGTAACTCTTCGTTCCTCTAAGGTTTTGCCAAGTATAGGCAAATACTCCATTCAGATTACTTCTCACATACTCAGGGCGATCAGTAAAATTATACCCTAATGAAACTCTTGTTCTGGGATTAAAAGTCATTTTGTTCAAGCCTCTAGACCTGAATGGGGTAATGAACCTTGGGAAGGTTAATGATGCATTGGCACCGTATTGTATCGTTCTCAATACTTGGCTTTGATCTGAAGCGGAACTAACACCATCTATACCAACAAAGACACCTATTTGAAAAATCTCAGAACCACGAAAGGTATTTCTATTCTTCAGACTGGCATTGTATAGCGGTCCTGGTAACCCTTCCGTGACATTAAAGCCTAATTCTTGGGTCAATTGAAATTTTGGCAGGGGTGAAGTGTAAAGGTTTGCTATGAATTTATCCTTGATGATGGTCGTGTCAAAATTGATGTTCACAAATCGGAACTGATCCATGTTCAGTAGCTGTCTTTGAGTATTCTCTATATCTGTGTAGTTATATTTTTGACCAGGTTCAAACCTCAACCTTGCATCAAGCGATTTGGGAGAGTACTTGAACTTGCCATAGTTGTATTTCACACCAAAGTAGTTTCTAGACTCAGTGATCGGATCGTTTCCATTGGTGTTAATAATTATCGAATCTAGTTCAAATGACCTATGGGATTCTTGCGCAGCTGGTTTATTGATAATAGTAGCTACCCAGAGGTCTGTCTTTGTCGGGTCTTCAAGAATTTGAAATTCTATATATCCCTTGTTAAACCCAAAATAGCCATTTTCGATCAGTAATAATTCAATACGAGCCCTTTCTGCATCGAGCAAAGCTCTATCGTAGAAAGCACCTTTTAGAAGGAAAGACGCTGATTGGTTGGCTTCCAGAAGTGTAGTTAATTCTGAGTCACCAGTTCTGATAATCAAGCTATCGATAACATTCCGAGGCCCTGTCTCAATTTGATAGCGCAATGAAACTTTACGTTTCTTGATTGTTTTTGTGGTACTAACTTCTGCCTGTCTGAAACCTTTTGAATTGATGAGGAATGATTTGATTCGCTCTTTTATTTCTTGGACTGTAGAACTGTCATAAATCGCCAAAGGGCTTCCTGTTTTCATTCGAAAGTTGCCGTCTTTCAGTTTTTTTTCAAAACGGGCTACTTTTCTTTTCTTTTTGGCGTCTAGCTTCTTAGTCCTTTTGTCATCGCTAGACTTCTGCTCAATTTTCTTGTCAATAGCTTCTATGAAGGCCCTTTTCTTAGCGTTAATCTTTGTCGTATCGAAATTATCTTCACCGCGCTCATAGATTGCAGCGCCCAATGGACCAACTAATGGGATCCTAGTGTTTGGCTTTATGGGGATGAGTTGATTTACCTCGTTTGCAAGCTTGCTATCCACACCTTCGATGCGTTGTTTATAAAGCCATTTTTCTCCATCTTCCAGATGCCTTGTACCAGAGCATGCAGAAAATAGATGCGCTAAAAACAAGAAGAGTATAAATCGAGTGGCTAACTTCACGAATATTTCAGAATATGCTTTCTAAACGACTAAGTAAGTACTTTAAATCTCTGCAATTAAAGAAATATAGACTTCAAGAGCGAAAGTTTTTGGTTGAAGGTGCCAAAGGGGTCTTGGAGGTCTTAGAATCTGATTTTGCAGTCGACTATTTATTGGGTACTTCAGATTTTCTTGAGAATCTGGAAACGGGGCTAAAATCCTCAGCAAATGAGCTGATAGAATGTAAGCCCATGGACCTGGAGTCGGTTGGCACTTTCAAATCTAATAACGCTGCGATTGCCATTGTACAAATGCCCGAAGTCAATTCAGTTAATGTACCTAATGGTGAGTTAAGCTTGGCTTTGGATGATGTGAAGGATCCTGGAAACCTTGGGACGATCATCAGAATTGCAGATTGGTATGGCATAAAGAACATCTTCTGTAGTTTACGAACGGCAGATGTATTTAACCCCAAAGTGATTAACTCAACTATGGGTTCATTTACGAGAGTGAACGTTCATTACACTGATCTTCATGATTTGATGAAAGCTTCTGATTTACCTATTTATGGAGCATTACTTAGTGGTAAGTCCGTTCGTGATGAAAACTTGATACCAGAAGGTGTTTTGCTAATGGGGAGCGAATCTCAGGGTATAAGCGATAGGTTATTACCACTTGTAACTAAACCAGTTTTTATTCCTGGCAGCGGTGGAGCGGAGTCTCTCAATGTGGGCGTTGCAACAGCAGTGATGCTAGATAATTTCTTTCGCTAGAAAAGTGATTTATCACTCTGGTCACTCGCTTCTTCCATTAAAATTTCAGCGGTTTCTTTACCCAAATATCGATCAATGACATAATGGGCAACATAGAGCAAGGGAGTTAGTGCAATGGCAATTAAGAATTTATAGATATAATTAGTCGTACCGACTGCCAGCACTTGGCTTAATGACCATCCGCCAAGAAGGTAGAAGGCAACAATGAGTACTACAAAACTATCGATCAGTTGCGAAATGAGCGTAGAGCCGGTTGCTCTAAGCCATATTTTATTCTTTCCTGTTAGTTTTCTCAATCGATGAAAGACATAAACATCCACGAATTGGCTGATCACGAAAGCTACTAATGAAGCAAAAATAATGTTTAGCCCCTGGGTTAATACTTGCTCAAAAGCATAGTTGATGTCAAAAGGAGCCCCATTGTCATCAGTACCAAAAACACTCAGCCAAAAATCTGCTGGAGCTAATCTCATGGCTAGGTATATGGCAACGAAAGCATAAGTGATCAATCCAACGGTTATGAAAGTGATCTTTCTAACACCCTTTTTGCCAAAATATTCGTTGATGACATCTGTGGTAATGAAAACAACCGGCCATAGCACTACACCTGCAGTAAGGTTAAATTGAAGCATGAAATCTCCAAGCAGGGGAATGTCTAGTGGGTCGTAACCTAAAGTTCGCTCTACTGAAAAAATCTTTCCGCCAATTAATTCGGCTATCAGGGCATTAGTAATGAAAATGCCACTGAGGATAATAAAAAGGTTGGTTTTCTTATTATCCAGTATAGATTTATCCATGCTTAGTCTTCTAAAATGAACTCTTCTCCCTCTATGGCAAGGTCAGCATTTTCAAATACGGTTCTTGCTTCATCACGGATAGGTACTAACTCTTTGTATCTAACCGAGAAGTGCCCCAGAATTAGCTTTCCAACTTCAGCCTTTTTAGCAATTGTCGCAGCCTCTTTTGCAGTACTATGATAGGTGATACTCGCCCTTTCCGCATGCTCATCCATGAAAGTCGATTCATGATAGAGTAGGTCTACCTCCTTAATTAATGGGATTATGGACTCGTCATATTTCGTGTCAGAGCAGAATGCGTAGGTAAAAGACCTTCTAGCAGGTAAGGTTAACGCGGCATTCTTATAGAGTAGCTTTCCTTCTTCATCTAGGATGTCTTCTCCATGTTTTAGTCGAATGATATGCTTGATGGAAAAATCTGCGGGAAGTGAGTCCTTCTTTATTCTACGGTTCTTTTTCTTTTCAGCAAAGAGGTAACCACTACATGGAACCCGATGATTTAGGGGGATACTGTGTACTTTCACAAAATCGTCCTCATGTACCACTTTGTGTATGGTTGTGTCAACTTCTACAAAGTTGATTTCGTAGTTAAATATGGTTTCAGAGTACTTCAGCTGCATGGTAATGATCTCTGAGAGCCCTTTGGGACCATAGAGGTTTAGCTTTTCTTTTCTACCCATTAAGTGCATGGTAGAAAGAAGTCCCATTAAGCCAAGATAGTGGTCACCGTGGAGGTGGGAGATGAAAATGTTGTTGATCCGCTGTGCTCGAAGTTTATATCGCTTCAGCTGAAGCTGTGTTGCTTCACCGCAATCCATCAAGTAATACTTACCCTCAATACTGATGAGTTGAGCAGTATGATGCCTGCGGTGAGCAGGTGCAGCAGAATTGGATCCTAATATTTTGACGCGTATACCCAAAATGGAGCTTACTCTTCTCCGTCTTCTGGGCTGTTGGCAAGGACTAAGTCTTTAGCCGCTTCGTCACTGGCCAAAATGGTCAATACATTGTTCAACTGAGAAATAGTCAATAATTTATCTACAAATGGAGTGATTTCAGAAAGAATGAACGCACCGCCATTCTCAGCATATGCTCTATTTCCTGTTAGCAATGCACTAAGTCCAGATGAGTCTGCATATTTGGTCGTAGAAAGATTTAAAATCAGGTTTTGAGTTCCTTGTGCTTGTATCGAAACAAGTTCAGATTTTAGGTCTGGTGATAATGTTGAGTCTAATTTCTCTTCCTCAAGTGTGAATACCGTGTATAGGTCTTGCTTATCTATGCTAAACTTCATAATGTCTTTTATCTATTCTGTAAGTAAGTGCTAATATTCGTTTCAATCCTTTCAAGAGTATTCTGGTTCCTATCCTTATGGAAGGTTTCGCCAGTTACTTTCTCGAACAGTTCAATATATCTTTCGGAGATAGCGCTAACAACTTCGTCAGTCATTTCAGGAATTGCTTGTCCCTTTTTTCCTTGGAAGCCATTTTCAATCAACCATTGTCTGACAAATTCTTTTGAGAGTTGTTTTTGCTTTTCGCCACTCTGTTGGCGTTCCTCGTATCCTTTTTTATAAAAGTAACGAGAAGAATCAGGCGTATGAATCTCATCGATGAGAATAATTTCACCATTCAGTTTACCAAATTCATATTTAGTATCTACTAATATAAGCTCTTGTGTAGCGGCTATTTCTGTACCCCTGGCAAACAATGCTTGCGTATAAGCTTCGAGCTGTTTGTACTCAGACTCGACAACGATCCCCTGAGCAAGAATATCTTCTCTTGAAATATCTTCATCATGCCCCTCCATTGCTTTTGTGGTAGGCGTAATGATTGGGCTAGGAAGTCTGTCGTTTTCTTTGAGCCCATCTGGTAATGCTACACCACAAAGCATTCTTTTGCCTGCTTTATATTCTCTCCATGCATGACCAGCTAGATAGCCTCTTATGACCATTTCTACTGTATATGGCTGGCACTTTAATCCAACACTGACATTCGGGTCAGGACTTGAAGTAATCCAGTTAGGGACGATGTCATTCGTGGATTTGAGGAATTTAGCTGCAATTTGGTTGAGTACTTGCCCCTTGAAAGGGATTGCCTTTGGAAGTACAACATCGAAGGCTGAAATACGATCAGAAGCAACCATAACCAATAGGTCAGAGAAGTAGTAAATGTCTCTTACTTTGCCTCGATAAAAATCTTGTTGATTTGGAAACTGAAAGTTTGTTTCCTTGATGCCTTCAATCATTAGGTAAAAATAGTCAAAAATTAAATCAGGGAATGCAGGAAGTCAATTTTCTGAACTACTCATGAGCTTGCCTCTAGAATAGTTTTCTTTCTTGATGAGTTTCTCAGAAGTATCGTAGTATTCCCAATTGCCTTGACGGACATCATAAAGGTGATTCCCCTTTACCTTTACTTTGCCATTTTCATAATACTCGTAGTGTCTACCTGACTTCTGTCCATCTAATAATTTAGTCTCAGTATGTTTCTTTTTATTAGCGTAGTAGGTGATTTCAGCTCCAGTGTTCCTTCCAAATTTATAGGGGATGGTCTTTTCAAGAATGCCTGCTTCAGAAAATATTTTCACGTCTCCATTTAGGACACCTTCTAAGTAAGGCGATTCTGTAGCTACTTGTCCGTTTTCATAGTATGTCTTCCATGTCTTATTTTCTCTGCCGTCAATAAAGAATTGTTGAGTCTTGACTTGTCCGTTTTCATAATATTCTGTTAGCTGACCGTCTTTGGCGATTTTCGTATAATTCTCGAACCACATGAGTTTTCCACTAGGGTAGTAGACGTAATTCTCCCCAATTTTAGCTCCCGTTTGATAGTTAAATACTTCTTTCTTCGCACCGTCATCGTAGTAGGTGTTCCTTGGGCCAGTTACGATTCCTTCGTAGTAAGCCCCTTCGTCAATTAATTTCCCCTTTGTATTGTAATGTCGATAAGGTCCAGTCTTATAGCCATTGAGGTATTGGTAAGTCCACTCTTTGACTCCATTGCTATAGTATGTTTGATAGGGGCCTGTGATTACTCCGTTTTGGTATGAGAATTCTGCTGAGGTCTTTCCATTCTCATAATAGGTGATCGCATCACCTTCTTGTTTGCCATTGGCGTAGTTGAATGATTGCTTCAGATTTCCATTGGGGTAATATTCTTCCGCTTGCCCATTAGGAGTTCCCCCCTTAAAGTTTGTTTTTGTTTTAATGGTTCCATCTTCGAAGTACCCATTGACAAGTCCGTTTAGTTTGCCTTCAGCATAGCCACCTTTTTGAATTTGATTTCCTGTTTTAGATAGAATTTCAAAGGCACCGGTTTTGAGACCATTTTCATAAGTAGTTTTAGAAAGCACATTGCCATTCTCGTAGTACTCAGTAAAGATTCCGCTTGGTTTTCCCTTGATGAATTCTCCATTTACGGCAATAGCGCCATCCTCGAAGTATTTTGTATACTTTCCATCAATCAAGGAGGAGTCACCATTCAGGATTGTATAGCTTTCCTTTTTTACCCGATAATCAGGTGGGTAATAGGTAGTGATTTGCTGTTGGGCGATTGAAGCTGAAGCAAATAAGGAGAGCAGGAGTATGTAGATGAAGTTGCGCATAAAAAAGCCTTACGTAAAACTACGTAAGGCTTTCATAAATAGTATATCAATCTTATAATTTCTCGATGACCATGGCCGAAGCACCACCACCACCGTTGCAAATACCTGCAACACCAATCTTGCCGTTATTCTGATCAAGAACGTTACAAAGCGTAGTTACAATTCTGTTACCAGAAGCACCAAGTGGGTGACCAAGAGCCACGGCACCACCGTTGACGTTCACCCTAGAAGGGTCTAAACCTAGCTCTTTGTTGTTGGCAATTGCCACTACAGCAAAGGCTTCGTTAATTTCATAATAGTCAACATCGTCTTTGCTTACACCTGCCATTGCCATGGCTTTAGGAATGGCTAAAGCTGGAGCTGTAGTAAACCAAAGGGGATCTTGGGCTGCATCAGCGAATCCAAGAATTTTGGCGATTGGCTGAATGCCTAAGGCTTCCGCTTTTTCTTTGCTCATCAAGACCATGGCTGAAGCGCCATCGTTAATAGTCGATGCGTTTGCAGCGGTTACAGAACCCTCCTTATTGAATACTGGGCGTAGATTTGGGATTTTTTCGAAGATGACATTGTTGAACTCTTCATCCTCTGTCATCATAATTGGATCTCCTTTACGCTGAGGGATGGCGACTGGGACAATTTCGTTTTTGAATTTACCGTCAGCTGTTGCAGCGGCAACTTTTTTATACGAGTTGATCGCATATTCGTCTTGAGCTTCACGAGAGATGTTCATCTCGTTGGCTGTATTATCAGCACAATTACCCATTGGGAACTGGTTGTAAACTTCCCATAAACCATCTTTTACAAGACCGTCTACCAATTCACCATTTCCATATTTATATCCTGTTCTTGCTTTCGGGATGTAGTAGGGAATGTTACTCATGCTCTCCATTCCACCGGCAACGACCACATCATTAGACCCTACCATGATAGATTGGGCGGCTAGCATCACCGATTTCATTCCAGAAGCACATACTTTGTTGATAGTGGTACATGGCACATTATGGCCAATTCCTGCACCGAGTGCTGCTTGACGTGCGGGAGCTTGTCCCAGACCTGCTGAAACAACATTGCCCATTAAGACTTCTTGAACCTCACTAGCATCTACATTGGCTTTTTCTAAAGCACCTTTAATAGCGAATGATCCTAG
The DNA here is from genome assembly GCA_965660665.1 of Roseivirga sp. Taxonomy (GTDB): domain Bacteria; phylum Bacteroidota; class Bacteroidia; order Cytophagales; family Cyclobacteriaceae; genus Roseivirga. The sequence continues at coordinate 123,326 of CBFIAY010000001.1, forward strand.
TTGAGTGGCCGAAAACCCTGATAATTTTCCTCCAAAACTGCCAATTGGAGTTCTGGCAGCTGATATGATATATACTTCCTTCATTGTATTATAGTTTACCTAACGACTGTTAGCAAAGTTAATCAAAGGAACGGGAATACCATGCGGTGAAATGCTTGTTTGCACTAGAGGCTATTAGCAATGATGAATGTTGAGTTTTTAATGAAGCATGAAGAACTCGGAGGGATATTGATGACTTCACCCACTCCTCTAATACTACCAATCAGGCTTATCGGAACGCTTGCGTTCTGTGGCTTTTCGCTTTTTCTGCTGAACGTATTGCGTCTCGTTATTTTTCATAGCCTCAAGGATCATTTGTGCTTTTTCTAAAGGGATGTTCATTTCCTTTAGTTTGTCCATGAGCTTTTCCATTGGGTCTTCTTTCTGCTCTCCCTCTTTCTGCTCTTCGTTCTCTTGACCCTCTTCTTGCTCTTGTTTTTGTTCCTGGTCCTGATCTTGTTGCTCCTGCTTCTCCTGTTCTTGCTTTTCTTGATTTTCGTCTTTCTGGTCCTGCTTTTTCTGATCTTGCTGCTCTTGATCTTTCTTTTCCTGATCGTCTTTTTTATCCTCTTTCTGCTCTTGATCTTTCTGCTCTTCCTCTTGTTCCTGTTGCTGCCTGATCAATTTCTTAAGAAGCTCGTAATTGTATCGGGCTTGGTCATTCTGCGGATTTTTTAAGAGTGCTTGCTTAAAGTTGTTGAGTGCAGACTGGGTGAAAGATTCTTTCTCATCGGGAGATTGCTCACCCATTTTGTAGGCAATGATGCCAAGCTGGTTGTTGGCCATAGAGGCGAGAGAGGTGTTTGATCCGTCTTTTACTCTTTTATAGTTGGACTCGGCAATGTCGAAGTATTTAAGGTCACCACTGATGGCATTCAGCGCGACAGTATCTTCAATCATGGTTTCCCCTGAGCTAATCTCACTCAATAGCCCCATGTTGTCACCACCATAAGACATTACATAAGCAGCATTCGCTAGGTTTAGTCGTGCTCTATCGTCTTCAATTTCCATTGAATCGAGAAGCATCTGGTATGAGGTAATCGCTTCTTGAAAGTTTCCATCAGCATAGGCTGAACTTGCTTCCCTCTTAAGCTTATTGGACTTAGCAATCTTGGTTACAGGATCTGTAACACTTGAAAAAAGAAGGACTACAATCAATAAATACTTCATAATCTTAATGTCTTTCTTCTGATCATTGCGTCAAGCACGAGTAGGGCAATTGCACCAATCAAGAAGTAATAGAACTTATTAGCAGAAGCGTCAATTACACGTGCATCTCGAAGTTCACCTTCTACCTCGTTAATCGATCTGACTAACCGATTCACATCATTTTGATCATCATTTATCTCAAAATACTTTCCTCCAGTATCAACGGCTAGCTTCCTCAACGACTTTGAATTCAGTTTTGTTACTACGTCAGCGCCTTGTCTATCTCTTTTGAACCCATTTCCTTGTCTTATTTTAGAACCAGTTGCTGTACCAACACCTAAAGCGAAGAGTTGAATGCCTGATTTAACGACTTTATCAACCGCGTCTTGTGTCTCATCACCGAAATCTTCTCCATCGCTGATCAAAAGAATAATTTGAGCCTTTTGCTGTGTAACGGAAGACTCTGTGTTCTCTAGTTTCTCCAAAGCAATACTAAGAGGAGAGCCAAAGTCCGTTCCTGCATTTGGTACTAACCCAGTGTTCAAAGTGTTAATGAATAGATTCAATGCACTTTGATCATAAGTAAGGGGGCATTGTACGAAGGCTTCGGAAGAGAAGATGATTAAACCGATTCGATCAGAACTAAATGACTCTACGATTTTCTTCAATTCGTACTTGACCTTCTCAAGCCGTGTAGGTGGGATGTCAAAAGCATTCATCGATTGTGATAAATCAACAGCTACATAGATGTCTTTGCCTTCAGATTTGACTTCTTTAGTAGTTTCTCCGAAAGAAGGACCTAGCAGTGCGATAATTAACAGTGAAAGCGCTAGTGAGCGTAAAAGAATCTTAAATAGGAGGGGGCGGAAGGTCGTATTCATTCGCTTTGCTAAGCGAATGAGTCGAAGGATATAGATCAAGTAGGCCACTATAAATAGACCTACAAAAATCCACTCCATCATTCCAATACTTTTAAACCACGTCATGCCTCTAGATCTTCGAAGGAGCAAATATAATCAAGCGCTGAACTTTATGAATACCATTCATAAATAGCTTACGCTATTGAGGAGTTAAAGATTGTTAATAAACGGTGTTGTTTTGGTTAGTTGGAAGAGATTTCTCGAGAGAAAACAAAAAACCCCACTGATATTATCAGATGGGGTTTTTAAGTGATCCCTTCAGGACTCGAACCTGAAACCTACTGCTTAGAAGGCAGTTGCTCTATCCAGTTGAGCTAAGGGACCAACGGGCTTTTTTAAAGCGAGTGCAAATATAGTAAAATAGCTTTTTGACTAGCAATGAGTTTTGAAAAATATTTGAGCTTTTTATGTCTTTATTTTCGGTAGAGATTCCTTACTTTAAGAAGAATAACAGCCTATGAAAACAGACTTAACTAGAGATAACCTTCGAAATGCCTCTTATTGGATGATTATCATCGCTGGAGTCTTTTTTGGTTTAATCTATTTCAGGTCTTTTCTTGAACCGATCGTATTAGCACTTGTCGTTTGGTATCTTATCCGAACAGCGCGTAAATATGTCGGTAAAATTAAGATTAGGGGGAAATCTCTCCCGAGTATCATTCAGCGTATTTTAGCCCTTATTCTTACAGTATCTCTTCTCTACGGAGTTTATCAGATTGTTTCGGTTAATGTTAAACTGATTAGCGCCAATGCAGATAGTTATGATGATAACCTCCAAGTTTTCATAAATCAAATAAAGGGTTTCACAGAAGCGAACAGTAGTTATATACCAGAAGTCGACGTTCAAGAGACCATTGATAAGATTGACTATCAATCTATTCTCTCTAGTGTCTTTAATTCTGTTAGTGTGGTGCTGGGCAACTTTGCCTTGGTAATCGTCTATGTCATCTTCTTCTTAATTGAAGAGAATTTTTTCAGTCAGAAACTAGATAACCTCTTTAGAAAGGATGCTAACCGAAAAAATGTCATGGGTATTGTAGGCCGAATCAATAAAGCGGTCAACAAATACTTTACTGTAAAGACAGAAGTTAGCTTAATTACTGCAGGAGTCAGTTATTTCATATTGCTGGCCTATGGAGTGGACTTCCCAGTGCTCTGGGCCTTCATTATATTCGTACTAAACTACATACCTTATATCGGTTCGTTGGTAGCGAGTTTGCTCCCTGCTATCTTCGCCATTTTTCAATTCGCATCTTTTTGGCCATTCGTCTGGGTGTTCTTTACGGTAGAGGCTGTCCAAGTCCTAGTTGGCAATTATATAGAGCCGAAGCTGATGGGGAGAACACTTAATTTAAGTCCTCTAGTAGTAATTATCGCCTTGTCTTTTTGGGGATCCATATGGGGGATATTAGGTATGATTTTATCAGTGCCAATCATCTCTGTTGCGGTGATCATTTGTGCTCAATTTCCATCTACCCGCGCCATCGCAATTATGATGACAGAGAACGGTTTTATCGAGGAGATAGACCACAAAGACTAGCCATGAATTACCGAAGGCTCATTCGAGCAAATCTTGACATTTCTGAAATCAGTTTTGGGTGCATGTCTTTGGGTTTAAAGCATGCTGAAAACCAAGCATTAATACAGTGTGCTTTCGATGCTGGCATCAATTATTTTGACACTGCTGATGTCTATAAAAATGGCTTCAATGAAGAGTCTGTTGGAAGAGCCCTGAAGCCCATTCGACAACAAGTTATTCTAGCAACCAAGGTAGGTAACGTTCCTAATAAGGAAGGAAGGAATTGGGAATGGAATCCTTCAAAAAACTATATTCTTCACGCTGCCGAAAAGAGCCTGAAAAGATTGGGTACAGACTACATTGATATCTATCAACTCCATGGTGGAAGGATCGAAGATGATTGGGAGGAAACCATAGAAGCTTTCGAGATATTAAAAGGGAAGGGGATGATTCGGCACTATGGAATTTCTTCTATTAGACCCAATGTCATTAGAAGGTTTGCAAGGCAAACTGGTGTTGTTAGTAACATGATTCAGTACAGCCTATTGGACAGAAGACCTGAAGAAGCCGCATTAGCGGTTTTGTCAGACGAGAAGGTAGGAGTCATGGTGAGAGGAGGTTTGGCAGGTGGTCTATTGGCTGGAAAAGATTTAAGTGATTACTTAGGTTATAGTATAGAAGATGTTGATCTACTGATGGATAAGATGAATTCATTCTCAATTGAGAAAATGTCATTGGCTCAGGCAGCGGTTAAGTGGGTGCTGAATAATAATTCTATCATAACTGTGGTGGTTGGTATCAGAAATATGGTACAAATGAAAAATGTTTTGGCTACTGTAGATGCACCGGAATTGACCACTAATGCAGTACGAGTGTTGAGTGATTTACTCAAGCCGAACCTATACGCCAAGCACAGATGAGTCTTGGATATCAAGAATTTTATCGGTCAGCGAAAATCATACTTCGACTGTATTTGACAAAGGAAGGTTAGTCACTTAGTCCACTCGAAATATTTCTAGAAAATGTTCAATATGTTGATCTGAATAATCTTCAAATCGATCCACAGAAGAAAGCTTTTTGGATCAACATTTACAGCGGTTTAACGAACTATCAAATCGTTAAAAATAAGCCAAAGGAATCGGTATGGGAGAAGCGAGATTTCTTTACTGATCGGTGTTTATTGATTGATGATTTGACTTTCTCTTTGGAAGATATTTAGTACGGAATTTTGAGGCGAAATGGATAGAGAAAAAACAATAAATCAAATCAGTTTTTTGTAGGTAATTAGCGGTTGAAATTCATGCGCTAGATTAGGGATTGTCGCGTGCATTTCGCACTTAATTGAGGGAGCCTCCCTGCCCTCCAATTGCCTACTATTCATAGGGTAAAATCGATGAGCAATTGAGGCTCGCTAAAGAGTGTTTTTTAGAGACCGAATGCGTGGTTTGTCAAGTGTAAAAAAGCATTGATTGTGCTTCAATTTTTCTTTCGTATCGTTCCGACTTTGGAAACCATTATCTTAACGATTCAGTTTTGTCTGAATACATTGTGAACGAACGTCCTTACATCTGGAAGATTCAATAAACTAAATGAACCTCAATCTATGGCACTAATCAATAAATCCTCGTTTGACTTTTTAAACAAGCTTGCTGAAAACAACAACCGAGATTGGTTTGCCGAAAACAAACCTTGGTATCAAGACGAGCATCAGAATGCAACTGATTTTGCTGAGGCAATGCTTCAAGGTCTTAAGGCACATGACGAGATTACTACCCCAAGTGGTAAAAAGAGTCTAATGCGCATCTATCGCGATGTTCGATTCTCTAAGGACAAGTCGCCTTATAATCCACGATGGGCCGGTGGCTTTAATCGACAGAAGCCTTATCTCAGAGGAGGTTATTATTTTCAATTAAAACCAGGTCAGACAGTAGTTGGTGGTGGGTTTTACGGTCCTGCCTCTGAAGATTTGAGACTGATTAGAGATCAGATTGCTCAAGATGATCAGCCTTTAAGAGCGGTGCTAAATGATCCATCCTTTAAGAAAATATTTGGTGAACTACAGGGCGATCAAGTAAAAATAGCCCCTAAAGGTTTTGACAAGGAACACCCTGCCATTGATTTGTTGAGGTATAAGTCTCTCTATGTCTTTAGAAGTTTCAACGACAAGGAAGTGCTAAGCCCTGACTTTATGAAGGAAGCCCTGGGTACTTTTATGGCCTTGAGACCATTTTTTGATGTCATGACGGAAATGTTAACGACTGACTTAAATGGATTGTCAATGATTGAAGAATAATTAATGCTTATGGCTAAAAATAACATCTTCCATTTTTTAGAGGCATTAACTGCAAACAACTCTAAAGAGTGGATGGATAAGAATCGCTCATGGTATGAGGAGACTAAAGGAGAGGTGGTTGCTTTATTCAATCCTATTTTAGATGAAATCAAACGGGTTGACCCAAGAATCGTGCAGCCGAATGCCCGAAGGGCACTCGGTCGAATAAACAACAACCTAATGTTTCATCCCGATAGGCCTACCTACAAAGATCACTTCGGTGTTGGTTTTGGCTATGGAAAAGGCTTGGCTGATTTTTATGTCGGACTGGGTGTAGCGGAAGTCGAGATTGCTGGAGGCCTTTGGCATCCAGACAGTGAGCGCTTGAAGAAAGTGCGCATGGAAATAGATTATGAAGGAGAGAAGCTCTCTGCAATCATTAATTCAAAGGCTTTTCAAGACTCCTATAAGCTCTATACGCAAGATTCGCTTAAGACAACGCCTAAGGGTTATTCTAAAGATCACGAGCACATTGAACTGTTGAGGTTGAAGAGTTTTGCGGCTTTTCAAAAAATCACGAGAAAGGATGTTTACTCTTCTCATTTTGGAGAAATGGTCATAGAGTCATATTTAGGCGTAGTGCCATTACTCGACTTTATTAACACGGCCATTAGTGAGAATTGACAAGCTAACTACCTGATGCATTGGTAAATAATTGTACTTGGATGACATCGAGTATTTAATGCTTGAAAAAATCTTAAACTTTATCCCTTAGGCAGTATAACAAAAAGAAAAAAGAATCTATATTTGCACTCCGATTTGAGACATATGTCTCAAGTTTTAGGGCTCGGGGTGTAGCGTAGCCCGGTCATCGCGCCTCGTTTGGGACGAGGAGGTCGCAGGTTCGAATCCTGCCACCCCGACAGAAAAAGCTAGTTTATGACTGGCTTTTTCTTTGTCAAGTGACCCGAGTTTGAGTGGATTTTTTTTAAATTCACAAAGCATTTGGTAACAAAAGCAAATTCAGTAAAGAATCCACGGAGAGATGGGTGAGTGGCTGAAACCACATGTTTGCTAAACATGCGTGCGGGAAACCGTACCGGGGGTTCGAATCCCCCTCCCTCCGCAACAAAGTCCTGCTATGCAGGACTTTTTTTGTTGTATGACCTTGAGCTTGCTCAATTGGTCAAGCAATGAAAAAAGGCAACCTCGCATGGCGAGGTGAAGGACTTTGTTGCAGGTCCCAGTCTAGGGATTAATGCAGTTAATCCCCAATTCTTAATGCTCTTTTATTTTACTAAGGTGGTATGCTCCATAGGGTTCGCAAACGAAGTGCAGCCAAGGTTTACGAAAGGTTTAGTGCATGCCTGTTCCCCAGTTTCCAATCGTGTGGTTTTGCCTTCGAAGGGATGGTATTTGACTAAGCCGTATCTAGTCCAATCTTCGTCTCGGAAAAGAGGTGGTAAGCTGCTACAATGATAGCATGAGTGCCCTGGTATTCACTGATCTCTTCTCTTCGTTCTAAATAGACAGGGCAGTAGTCTTGTTCGCCTTCTTCCCAAATCACCAGCATAAACTCGTAATTGATTTTACTTTCTCTGCCATTGACCAACCATTGATCAAAGGTGTCTTCATCTAAAGATTTGGAAAAGCCTAGGCCGTCAAACATAAAGTGAAAGTATAAAAAATGAGGGTGTATCAAAAGCTAAAAAAGAACGTCATTCCCATCTTCATGGGAATGACGTTCTACATTGATGTGGTTGATTTGGAGATTCCCGCTTTTGCGGAAATGACGATACTGTATCTATTCTTTTTTGAGATCTATTCGTATCGAAGCGCCTTAATTGGATTTTGGTTTGCTGCCTTAAGTGAGTGAAAACTTACCGTTAAGAAAGCTATAAGCAAGGCTAAGACCCCTGCTATGCCCGCTGCACTGATAATCACTGTGGATAAATCCATGGTATACTGGAATACTTGAAGCCAATCTTCTATGAGTAAGTAGGCGATCGGTGCCGCGATTACGAATCCAACGATTACTAATATCATAATGTCTCTAAAGATCAAGTAGACCAGTTGGAAGACTGAAGCGCCTAATACTTTCCTTACACCAATCTCTTTGATCCGTGTGGCAGTGGTATAGGATGACAGTCCTAAAAGTCCTAGACAAGAGATTAAGATGCAGATATAAGAGAGCATGCCAGTTAATTTGCTTTGCTTCTCATCGGCCTTGTATAGCAGTTCTGCTTGATTGTCGAGTAAACCGTATTCAAATGGATGACTTGGGTCTAGTTCTGCATATCGGTCTTCTAAATAATTGAGCGTCTCTTGCAATGCACCTGCCTTCGCATGTATGACCACTGCTGGCTGCACTTGAGTCACAGTGCCAAAACTTTCATACCTGAATATTAAGGTAGGTTCAACTTTCACGTGTAAAGAGAAGGCGTGAAAGTCTTTTATGACCCCAATGACTCTTGAAACCGGAGAGCCTGGGCCAGCATTTTGTATTTTCTTTCCAAGTGGATTATCCCAGCCCATAATTTCGACCAAGGCTTCGTTTACTAGAACACCATTGGTGAGGTCTGTAGGGATATTGTCATCGAAGTCACGACCATTTACAATTTCCATGTCCATAGCATTTACAAAGTTTTCACCAATGCTCATGATATTATAAGTATCAGGGACCATGACCGTATCTGCTCCTTCAACCAGCATCACCCGCCTGCCGCTACCGATTAAGCTGTTACCAACTGAGGCAGATGATCCAGTATTCATTCCTGTAGCTGTGGTGACGTCAATGATATTGGGGTTTTGGCGTAACTCATTCTGAATAAAATCAAGCCTTCTACTTACAAGTGTGTCTCTTGTAGGAATGATTATAACGTTGTCTTTGTTAAAGCCAATGTCTTTTTGCCGCATAAAGTCGATTTGGTCACTCATGAGTAGTGTAGCGATAACGACACCGATCGATACGAAAAATTGGAATGCCACTAATACCTTACGCAAGAACAAACTACCAGGCCCTGATTTTACAGAACCTTTCATGGCCAAGAGTACTGAGATGGTAGAAAGATAGAAAGCAGGGTAGAGGCCTGATAGCAACCCAATAAGGAGGGTAATGCCTAAGGACCCGAAGAGCAAAAGGTTATTACTTAAGAAGTGAAGTTCAAGTTGCTTGTCTAGCAATTCATTCATGCCAGTTCCATGAATTAAGAGGTTCACAAGCACAATTGCTACTACCAGTGAGAAGAATGTAATTACGATCGACTCACTCAAAAATTGGCCTATTAATCGGCCTTTTGTAGAACCTAAGACCTTTTTGATGCCTACTTCTTTAGACCTTTTAGTAGCCCTAGCGGTGGCTAAATTCATATAATTAATAGACGCTAAAATCAGCACAAATAATCCAATGGCCATAAAGGCATTGGTATAGGCTTTGTTACCAGTCGGCAAATCATATTGCACTTTTGAATTAAAGTGAATTTCGTTTAAGGGTACTAGTCTTGGTGAAAACGATGCTTCTCGCAGGGAAGGTGCTAGCAGTGTCAGTGGTTTCATATACTTTTCATACAAGTCAGGGAACTTGTTGTAAATATTAGTCACATCATAGCCCTTAGGGAGTTTGATATAGGAGTAGAGTTGAATATTCCATAAGGCACCACTTCTTTGTTGTGCAGTTAGGGCAGGTTGTCCTGAAGTGGCGGTACTAAATGAGATAAGGGCACTGAAAGTCAGGTGGACGTTGTCGGGTACATCTTCAATCACTCCTTTTACGGTCAACGTATTGTCATCTGTCTTCACCAACTCATTCAGAGGATTTTGGTCTCCAAATAGTTTTTTAGCAGTACTTTCGGTTAATACAATGCTGTTGGGTTCTACCAAAGCTGTTTTGGGATCGCCTTGGATAAATTTATGTGTAAAAATATCGAACGTTGTGGAGTCTGCTAAGTAGACATCATCGACATAGAAGTTATTATCACCGATTCTAAATAGCACTTGTCCAGCATTCTGAAGTCTAGTAAACGATAAGATTTCAGGAAACTCCATCTGCATGGTCTCAGCCAAAGCTGTAGAGGTTAGTGCAAATTCATCGTTTTTAGGAGGGATATAGAATTTGGATTCTATTCTATAGACTTGGTCCCAGTTTTCATGAGACTTATCATAATTATAATCACTTTGGACATAAAGCATAATGATTATGCTGACAGTAAGTCCGATGGCTAATCCAAAAATATTAAGGAAGGAGTAAAACTTGTTTCTAAGTAATACTCGAATGGCGTAAAGAATACTCTTCATAGATTGGTTGACTGATGTGAACATTACTCCATGTAACATGAAGCATACCAAAATACAATTATGATTCTAATTAACAGTATATCAGTTAGATAAGAGGTAGGTTATCAAGTTGAGGATGTCTTTTCTGTGCGTATTCGTACTCGTTTGTGAACGATAACGTACACGAAATGGGTATTGGAAAGTAATATCTAGCAATCAGTTATCGCTTTTTGAAGTTCTTTTTACCTCCGTAGGATCTCTTTCCACGACCGGCAAACTTCTTAGGATCATACTCTGGTCCATCGCCTAGATGGGCTGGCATTGGGACCTTTCTCACAACTGCTTCAATTAACTCCTCAATCTTCTGGAAGTTTTCTTGATCATCTTCATTGATAAAAGTAACTGCTTCACCTTCTGATTCGGCACGAGCTGTTCTACCAATACGGTGTACATAGTCAGCAGCATCACCTGGTACATCGTAGTTAATGATCATGTCAATATTATCTACATCGATGCCTCTAGAGATTACATCAGTAGCTACTATGATAGGGAGTTGCTTGTTCTTGAACTCTCTAAGCATGTCTTCTCTTTCTACCTGCTCTAGATCACTTGAAATTCCTTTAGCATTGAAGCCTTCCTTCTGTAGCGCACGAGTGATCTCTCTTACCTTAGTTTTTCTAGAGGTAAATATGATTAAGCTTGGAATATCACCAAATCGCAAAAGATGCTTAACTAAATCGATCTTTTGTGAATCATAGGTAAGAAATGCAGCCTGTGTGATTTTCTCAGAAGGCTTAGCTATTGAGATACTAATTTCTTCTGGGTCTTTTAAGATCTCCATGGCCAATTTCCTGATTTTTGGAGCCATAGTGGCCGAGAAAAGTAGGTTTTGACGCTCTTTTGGAAGAAATGTAATAATCTTCATGATGTCTTCATAGAATCCCATATCGAGCATTCTATCGGCTTCATCAAGCACTAAATGTTTTAATTGGTCAACTTTAACATAGCCAAGGTTCAAGTGAGATATCAATTTACCTGGCGTACCAATAACAATATGTGTTCCTTTCGCTAAGGCATTTTTTTCTCTGGTAAACCCAGCACCATCACCACCCCCATAGACAGGTAAGGAAGTAATGCCACTAAAATAACTAAGCCCTTCTAATTGCTGATCAATTTGTACGGCCAACTCACGGGTTGGGCATATGATCATTGTGTTAATATGCTCGTCTGATGTACCCGCTTGTGCTATCTTATGCATTAAAGGCAATAAGAAGGCGGCAGTTTTACCCGTACCAGTTTGTGCACAGCCAATAAGGTCTTTGTTGGCTATAATAATTGGGATGGCTGCTTCTTGGATAGGGGTGGGTTTTTTGAAACCCATAGCGTCTAATCCTGCAAGCACATCTTCATGTAAATTGAGTTCTGAAAAGGTCAAAGCTTGAACTATATTGTGAATTGATTTGTAAAGCTAAATAGAAGCCTGTCGAAAGATACTAAGATCAATTGATGCAACAATAAAACTGACTGAAAATGAAGAAAGCTGTGTATAAGACAAATATCAATTGTGGAGGTTGTATTGCCTCGGTGACTCCTTTTTTAGAAAAGGCTCAAAGTGTTGAGAAATGGTCGGTTGATACCGAATCTAAGAATAAGCTACTAACAGTTGAAGGCAGTGCATTAAACAAAGATGAAGTGGTTGACTTGGTGAAATCTGCAGGTTTTGAGATCAAGGAGAAAAAGGGACTCTTTTCTTTTTGATTAGCTCTTTCTCCAGAAATGAGGTGATAGTAGCATTAAAACAGTAAATAGCTCTAGTCTACCTAAGAGCATTAAAGCTGATAATAGCCACTTACCACCCGTTGGCATTTCTGAGAAATTATCCAGAGGTCCTACATCACCAATACCTGGTCCTACATTACCTAGCGAGGTAGCTACAGCGCCAAAAGCCGTATCAAAATTTACGTTCATCGTGGAGAGTAGTGTTACCCCAACTAAGAAGACTAGGATATAAATCATGATAAAGGCGAGTACATTGTATACAATGCTCTGTTCTACTGCCTTACCGCTAATTCTTACCGGCATAATGGCTGAAGGGTGTAGTTGTCTTTTTAGCTCCAAGAAAGAGTTTTTGAATAGCACTATATGACGTATCACTTTCACACCCCCTGCGGTTGAACCTGCTGAGCCTCCTACAAATAGAAGGATAAAAAATATCACTGACAAGAACGGAGCCCAAGAGGTGTAGTCTGCTGATACAAAGCCGGTTGTTGTAATTAAGGAGACCACTTGAAATAATGCATCTCGGAAAGAAGCTTCAAATGGCTCATCGCTCACTACTAAAAGTGTAATGGTTACGATTAGCGTGATCACTACTGTAAAGGACAGGTAGACTTTGAATTCTTCGTTTTTGAATACTTTTTTGAAGTTTCGTTTTAGGGCAAAATAGGTGAGCGTAAAACTAGTTCCTGCCAAGAACATGAAAAATATGACGATGTATTGAATTACTGGGTCTACAAACTGCAAACTGTCATTTTTGGTCGAGAACCCTCCCGTGGCCATGGTGGTGAGAGAGTGATTGATGGCATCAAATGGCCCCATTCCGGCCACATAGAGGGCGATTGCCTCTGCCAAAGTTAGGCCTACGTATAGAAACCATAGGCGTTTGGCAGTTTCTTGAATTCTAGGTTGGAGCTTGTCAGGTGTGATACCGGGAGCCTCTGCAACAAAAAGCTGCATTCCACCAATGCCTAAGAAAGGTAGAATAGCTAATGCAAGCACAATAATACCCATTCCACCAATCCATTGCGTTAAACTACGCCAGAAGAGAATGCCATTGGGTACCGCTTCGATATCTGTAAGAATTGACGCTCCAGTGGTGGTATAGCCAGAAATCGTCTCGAAGAACGCGTTACTGAAATCAGGGATCGATCCACTAAAAATATAGGGTAGGGCACCGAAAACGGACATAAAGATCCATCCAGCGGAGACAATAAGATATCCGTCTTTCTTTTTCAGTTCTTTGCTCTTCTTATTTCTAGTTAAATATTTAAGCAGAGCGCCTGCTCCAATTGTGATGAGACTTGAGGTGAGAATAGCTGTCCAATCTTCTTCGCCATAATAAAAAGAGATAGGTAAGCACAGTGCCATAAAGCCACCATTAATCAGGAGAAGAATTCCCAGTATATCACCGATGACTTTAAAATTGAATCTCATTTGAATGTCCTAGATGAAGTATTCTTCGACCTTTTTGATGCACTCAAGTTTGGAAAGTACCACAACGCGATCTTTTGGTTCGAATTTGAAATTACCTGGTGTGGTTAATCCTTTGCCATCACGTATTACGCCCCCAATAATGGCGGCCTTAGGGAAGTCAAGGTTACGCAGTTCTTGGCGAGTAATTTTGGATGTTTCCTGTACTTCGAATTCAAGAATTTCAGCATCTACACCATGTATGCTTGCAATAGATACAATTTCACCCTGTCGTATATGGCGGAAGATAAAGTTTGCTGCAATGAGTTTTTTATTGATCATGGTATCAACACCAATACTCTGTGAGAGGTGAATGTAATCCATGTTCTCTACCATGGCGATGGTTTTCTTGACTCCCATCTTTTTCGCTACTAGACAAGAAATAATATTCGTTTCTGAGTCTCCGGTTACCGCAACGAATGCATCCATTTCATTGATGCTTTCCTCTTCCAGTAACTCCACGTTCCTACCGTCACCATTGATTACCATGGCATCTGGTAGTTGATCAGCCAGTTCAAAGCATTTTTGAGCGTTGCGCTCAATGATTTTTACATTATATCGCGCACTTAAAAGCTTTGCAGCATGAAAACCAACTCCCGACCCACCAAGGATCATTACGTTTTTCACGCCTTCTTTTTTCTTTCCGGTTAGGAAAAGTAATTTCTCTACACCATCTGGTTGTGCAATAAAGTAGGCATGATCGTTTTCTTCAAAACAGGTATCTCCATAAGGAATGATTGTTTCATTGTCTCTTAGTATAGCTACTGTCATAAATGACTGATCAGGGTTGATCTTAGCTACTTCTAGCATTGATTTGCCTTTCAACGGACTTTTAGAATCAATATTTACACCGATTAACTGGAGCAAGCCTTTTTCAAACTCAAAACTATCAGTAACTGCTACTTCTTTTAAGAGTCTTTTAATCTCTCGAGCTGCTAGTGACTCAGGCGAGATCACATCGTCAATACCGAGATGCTTAAGGTTTAGTTTGTCTTTTTGGTAAAGGAATTCAGTATTAGAGATACGAGCAATGGTTCGTTTTGCTCCAAGATGCTTAGCAATAATGGCCGTAGCAATATTGGCCTCTTCAGAAGAAGTAACCGCGATGAGTAAATCTGCATCTGCTACTCCTGCTTCCTCCAGCACGCTATATGAGGTGGAAGTCCCTTTAATTGTGGCGGCATCAACACTGTTACTGGCTTGCTTTAGCTTATCAGCAACTTTATCAATCAGGACAATATCTTGACCCTCTTGACTCAGAAGTTTAGCCAAATGAAATCCTACATTTCCAACACCCGCAATAATAACTCTCATCGACTTTTCTTATAAAGTGCGCCAATTTATGAAAAATTCAACTAGTAGTGTTGCAATTAGGCCTGATTCCTTTTGAGCCATCCCTATGCTTTATCTGTATTTGGCCAGCCAGATTTTAGATGTAAATCTCTTTGAGGGAAAGGGATTTCAATTTTATGCTCTTTAAACTTCTTGAAAATCTCATAATAGAGCTGACTTCTTAGAATGATGGGCTTGTCTATATAGCTACTTGTCCATATGAGTAAGTCGAAGTCGATGGAGCTGTCACCATAACCAATAAATAATACGTCTGGAGCTGGTCTTTTCAGTACATCCTTATTTTCATCTGCTACTTCTAGGATGACTTTTCGAATGAATTCAGGGTCTTCCTTGTACGAGACTCCTACGGGTACATGGTACCTAATCCTCCTATCATTGTGACTCCAGTTGATTACTTGTTTATTGATGAGTTCTGAGTTAGGAATAATGATAGAGATGTTATCATTTGTGCTGACCGTACTGGCTCTTGAAGATATTTTTACTACATCACCTGTTACGTTACCGACTTCAATTCTATCACCGACTTTGATGGGGCGCTCGAAGAGAATAATCAAGCCTGATATAAAGTTATTGGCAATATTCTGTAGGCCAAAACCAATACCCACGCCTAATGCGCCGGCAAGTACATTAAGTGATCCGAGGTTGATCCCTGAACTCTGGATCACCACGAAGGCACCCATAATAATAAAGAAGTACTGAATGATTGTACCAATCGATTGGCTAACGCCTATGTCATCTGAATACTTGGAAAGTATTTGTTTAACAAATATCGTCTTGAGTTTACCTGAGAGAAAAACCAAGAGTGTCATTAAGAATACTAGCCTGATTACGTCAAAGATTCTTAAGGCGGGTTTATCATCAGAATCATAGGTGAGGGTATAATTCAGATCAGAATTACTACTAAATCCAATCGCTGCTAAGACTGTTGCAACACCGATCGCCAGGATAATATATTTAGTGGTATTACCGATGGACAACACAGTTTTTCGGTCTTCAACGTATCTCGATAAGATTTTATTGATAAGTATTGACCTAACGAGGTTACCAAAAAGATTTATAATGAAAAGAAAGAGTACTGGTAAGATTATCTCGGTTGGAGTAAAGGATAGTCCTTCTCCAAGATAATCAATTGGCTCTCCCAATAACGGGATATTCGAATTGATGTAATTGATGAGCCAATCGTAGACTTTAGACATACCCGAATATAGTTATCTTTTGAGATTAAGGCAGTAAAAGAGAAGAGTCGCCATAGCTTAAAAAGCGATAGTTGTTGGTTAATGCATGGTCATAGACCTTTTTCCAGTCTTCTCCTATAAAAGCTGCTACCAGCAACATTAACGTACTACCAGGCTGATGGAAGTTGGTGAATAAGCCATCGCAGACCCTAAAGCGATAGCCTGGCATAATAAAAATTTCGGTATCACCAGAAATTTTGTCTATTCCCTTATTTGTCATCCAGTCAAGGATGTTTTGAAATGATTCTTTCCTTGATGGGAGGTCTGTATCTTCTTGGTATAGCTCAAGTTTTGCTATCGAGAACTTTTCATTTCCTTTCCCTAATCTCACCCCAAACCAATAGAGACTTTCTAGCGACCGCATAGAAGTAGTTCCAACCGAAATGATCTGCTCGGCATTAATAACGTCTTTAATACTGTCTATGGTTACCTCAATTTGCTCAGAATGCATGGGGTGTTCGCGTGCATCATCCACTTTGATGGGCTGAAATGTACCAGCACTTACATGGAGCGTAAGAAAGGATTCTTTAACGCCATTCTGTTCTAGTTTGGTTAAAATCTCTTCTGTGAAGTGTAGACCAGCTGTCGGAGCAGCCACAGCACCTTCTTCTTTTGAATAAACGGTTTGGTAGCGAGGTTTGTCTTCTGGCTCCGCCTCTCTGTTCAGGTAGGGTGGAAGGGGCACCTTACCAACCAACTCAACTATTTCGGCAAACGAATAATTGTTATTGTCCCATTCAAAGCCAATCCTTCTTTCTTCTCTATTGACTAGGGTAGCCTGAATTATGATTTTGTCTTGACCAGAGATCAAAGTACGCTTTAGCGGGGCGTCATCTTTCCAACGTTTGAGGTTACCAACCATACATTCCCAAACCACTTTTCCGTTTGATTCCATCACTGTGCTTATGACTGTGGTTGGTGCAACTGGCTTAAGTAAGAAGATCTCTATTTGAGCACCAGTGTCTTTTTGAAAATGAAGTCTGGCAGGTATGACTTTAGTGTTATTAAAGAAAAGGGTCGTTTTCGGATTTAAGAATTTTGGAGCGCCTCTAAATGCCTGGTCACTTATTTGTCCTTCTCGATAAAGCAAGAGCTTCGAATCCTCACGATTGGCTAATGGATGCTTAGCAATTTTTTCATCTGGTAGAAGATAATTAAAAACCGATAAATCTGGAGAGTTAGGTATGCTCATAATGCTTGCGCAAAATAAATGCAAAACTTCAATTTATCCGCCTGAGAGACCGTTAAACATTTTTTTTGCATCTCATGCAACTTTTTTTTGGCTCTGCTTTGAACAGAGTTGTCCGAATTTATGAACGAAACCGAACAATTCCGTACATAGCTAATTACCTTGAAGCGATATAAGTATCTGTATATCAGATGATTAATACTTTTGGCATAGCGATTGAAAACAACATGGCAGGTCAAAAAACAACGGTCAATTGTAGGTCAATCTTCCACCCTTGGGTGGAACTCAAAATATTAGAAAACATGAGAAATGTAAATCAAAGAAATATATCAGCACTTTTCGCACTTCTGCTCGCAGGAACTATTCTCACCTCTGCCAAGACAGATTCAGTAGCAAGTTTATCAGAAGTGCCTTCAATTGAAGATGCCCACTATACTCAATATGTAGACGAGTATGTGCAGGATTACTTTGAGGCAATAGAAAGTGATACGTTTGAAACTTTAGAGTACGTGAAGATTTATGATGCCAATAGTGAATTATTAATGTCTGGAGAAAGGTCCGAGTTAGATGAAGATCAACTTCAGCTACTCAGACAAGCAGATTTGCTCATTGAGCAATCAGGCACAGAGTATTATCAATTGAATAATTAGTTAGTAGTTTTAGTTTAAGGTTAGATTAAGGCGATTTCGAACGGAAATCGCCTTTTCGCATTTTAGAGCTCTTCCAGACTGACAAGCATAAATTTTAATTCATCCCCAGGTTTCAGTTGTGCCACTATCTCTAAATCATCTGAAACTACATTGGCTATTCTAGGGTAGCCTCCAGTAGTTTGGGCGTCTGCCATCAGTATAATAGGCTTGCCTGCATTACTTATTTGTACCGTTCCTATGACAATACCTGAGGATATCTCTTCGCCAAAAGGGACGTAATCCTGTAAATTACCTTTCAATCGATAACCCATCCTATTAGAGTCCCCATGAATCACAAATATTCGATCAAAGAAATCTTGAATCACTTCGATCTCGAATTGGTCAAATTCAGGTCCCGTAACCACACGAATTACATAGCATTCGGAAAATAAAGGACGGTTCCTTTCTGGATAACTAATTAGTTCTTGCGGTTGGTTGATGGCCACGGTAAAAGAAAAGTCATCGACTAACCTAGCGGGTAGTCCGGGTTCTTCCATTAAGCTGGGTAGCGCACTGAAACTATTGGACCAATTTTGTACTTGCCATTGACCACCAATACTCATGTAGGTACGACACCCGAAATCAGTGTTATGAAACTGCAATAGATCTCCTGACTCGATATTTAGGGTCATGTAGTTCTCAATTGGATTGCCATTCAATGTTGTTTTCATATTGGCACCTGTAATCGCAATTTGCCCCTTGCCTTCAAACTCAAATGTAGGTCCAAACAGCGTCATCTCGAGTACAGGTGCGTTTGGAAAGTTGCCTACTAACGCATTAGCAATTCTCATTGAGCTTTTGTCTAAAGCGCCACTAATAGGAATGCCCTGATCTTGGACTCCGAATCTCCCTTCGTCTTGAATAGACGTATAGAGCCCTGTTTTTAAGCATTTGACCTTTAGGAACTCAGGCATGAGTTTCCTCCATTTCAAAAATACCAGTTTCAATTTTTAGTTGAATGATCTTGAATTCAACTTGACCTATTGGTCGGAACTTTACGTGATCTCCAGGTCTGAGTAAACTTGTTTCGGGTCTATTTCCATCGAACATTCTAAGTGGTGTTTGACCAATGATTTGCCAGCCACCAGGAGCCTCTGTTGGATAAATTCCAGTCTGTAGCCCAGCTAAACCAACCGACCCCTTCGGGACTCTTAGTCTGGGTGTAGCTTTACGTTTGCAAGCTATGTGTTTGGGTAAACTACCCATGTAGGCAAAGCCGGCTACAAAACCTAGCATGTATACATGGAATGTTTGGCTTGAATGGATCTCTATTAATTCTTTTTTGCTCAAGTTAGTTTGCTCACAAACATCATTTGAGTCAAGGTCGAAAGGGGCTTCATAGCAGACTGGTATTGTATAGGTTCTTCCGACTACAGTTAATTCAGGCGTAGATAATTGATCAATTGTCTTTTGAATTGACACGCTAGCGCTACTCAAGCTCCATTGTCCTACTTTTAGGCCAATAGTGAGAGAATTATAAGCGGGAATAAGGTATAAGATACGTTTTTCTGATTTCAGTGCATTGTTGAGTGCAATGACCTTCTGATTTGTCGATTCCGAAATTATTTTTTCGAATGTTACAATAAGTGCACTTTCACCAAAAGGCTGTATTCTCATTTTAGAAGTGCTTTTTTTCAATATTATGCGCTATTAGTAGAGCATCTATTTCCTTAAGGATATCCACTGCGGCAGGGTTATCACCATGTATACAGAAGCTCTTCGCGTATAGGAGAACTTTCTGACCATCGATCGATTGTGTCTCTCCTTTTTGGGTAATTGACACAACTTGTTGGGCTGCTGTAAGTGCATTATTAATTACGGCATTTGGTAACGACCTAGACCTAAGCTTACCATCTGTTTCATATTGCCTATCAGCAAATGCTTCTGGTACATACGCCATATCCAAAGTGTTCAGAATTTCTTCCACATGACTACCCGCTAGCCCCATTATTTTTAGCTTTGGATCAATACTTTTGATTGCCTCATATACTGTTTTGGCCACGGTTTTATTAATTGCTATTTCATTGTATAAGGCACCATGGGGTTTCACATAGGTGAGTTTTCCACCAGCACTGGCTACCATTCCTTGTAATGCGGCTACTTGGTATTTTATAAAAGAAGACAACTCATCCTGCGCCATTGAGATTACCCTACGGCCAAAACCCTGAAGGTCTGGATAGCCAGGATGAGCCCCAATTTGTACGCCATAAGATACCGCGAGATCAATCGTTTTTTCGATTTGATAAGGGTCGCCAGCATGAACTCCACAGGCGATATTACACGAAGTAATGTGTGGGAAAATAGCTATATCATTGCCAATTTTAAAATTGCCAAAGCTTTCTCCCATATCACAGTTGATGTCAACAGACTTCATAGTCAATTATTAATCTTGAAGGATGAATCTAAGAAAATTGAATGACTATTTGGGTGGGTATCTCCCTATGTTAAATGCTTCTTTGTGAAAACTGTATTACTGACCATCAAAAGGGCCGTTTAAAGGAACGATATGGCAGCAATCGTGACCTATTATAAAGTCTTGCTGTACTACAACTTCATTACCTTGTAAGCCGATGAATCGAATATTCGTACCTGCCTTTTTAATTTCTCCTATTTGAGCATCTGTAGCTACGATATAGCTGTTCTCTTGTGCAAAATCATTGTTTTCGGTGCTATAGGTATTGCCATTATCTAGGTTTTGAGCGTAAAAACTATCTAGCGTAATGGGTTGATTATTGATGTCCTTTGGACTAAAAGTGAGTGACACGAATATTTCGGTGCATACAATGTCGGTTGGGCAGTCAGAAATATTATTCATTCCTTCATCCACATTGGTACAAGATAAGGCAATTAGATTAAGTAGTAGGATTGAATAAATCAGTTTTTTCATTTCTAATCGTTTTAGGCTTAGACCTGATATTAGACCAAAGGGTTGGAAACAGCCTTATTAAAAAAAATGGACTACTTGAGATAACCAGCTTTCTTAAACCAGTTTAGCGCTCTGTGTACCGCATCATCAGCAGATAGTTCGGGTGTATAGCCAAGCTCAACTTTTGCTTTTATACCATCTAAATGTTGACCGCTAGAAAGCACTGCGATGGCAGTGGAGGAGAGTGTAGGAGGTGCTCCCCTGAAAAGTGTATACCTTATTTCTTGAGCTTTTGAAATGACTTTTGCGACATTGATGGAAAGGGTTTTTTCAAGTTTTTTTACACCAGCCTTTTTACAAATCAATCCTATTAGGTCATCGGTATTGGTGTTTTCACCAGTAATCAAATAGCGTTCGCCAAAACGACCTTTCTCTAAGGCCAATAATAGTCCTCGACCTGCATCACCCGCAAATACTACGTTTCTATTCCCCTTGACATAAGCTAGAAGTGTTTCATTCGCCAATTCAAGGATCAACCTTCCAGTTGTTGGGCCATAATCATATTCCCCGAAAGTCATTGAGGGGATTCCAATGACAACCGGTAAACCAGCTTTTGAAGCGTTTCTCGCCATTTCATCCATCAACCATTTGACTTGTACATAGGGAGCCGTATTTTCTGGCGCCTTTTCATAGACTTGTGATTCGTCAGCAGTTCCAGAATGAGACTTAGGGATGGCTATGGCTCCACCGACATAGAGCGCTCGTTTTACATTGGCTTCCTTTATTGCGTCAAGGAAAAATTGCATTTGTAATCTTGCCGTCTTGATTTCTGCAGCTAATGGCTTTGGAATTGTAGGATAGTAAGCTGCCGCATTAACAACATAGTCGAGGCCTTTGAAGGCCTTTATCAGACTGCCTCTATTGTTTAGGTCTGCTACCCTAGACGCATATGTAAGGTCGCTAATTCTACTCAGGTCTGAATCTTCGCGGTGAATAATGACAATTTCATACTGTTTGAAAATAGCGGCTATGGCTATGTGGTGTCCAAGCATTCCAGTGCCACCAATGATTCCTAGCTTCATTCAATGAATTGTCTATGGGTACATAAAAAAAGAAGACTTTTTAGTCTTCTTCAATGTTGTCATCTTCGTCAAAAGAATCAGAAACATCTTCGTGTTTGTCTTCATATTCCTCTTTGATATCATCCTTCAGGTTACCGTCAACATCGTAATCGTCATCATCTTCGATAATCTGCTGAGCCTCCTCGATAGTCATCCTTACCAGGTAATGCTTTTCCTCAGTTTCAAAAGGAAGGGCTGACACACGCTTGCCTTCCATGTTGGTAAAAGAGATTAGGTTGTCTTCGAAACCTTCAGGATACTCTAACTTGATTTGTTCTTGAATGTCTTGATCCAGTTTTTCAAAGTCTTTTATTACTCTCGGCTTGGTGTTAGGTGTTGACATCGTTTAGTGCTTCATATTGTTCAAGCAATATCAAGTAAAAATTATCACAAAGTCAATAGGCTAAGGGTAATTTATTGGATATTATTTTCTGGTCTATTTGACTTTCTGAGCAACGATTTTCAGCTGATTATCTCTTTTGTATCGTTCTAAGCCAAGTTCTATAAGGATATCGATAAGGTCAGGATATGAGATGCCCGTGGCTTCCCACATTTTTGGGTACATGCTGATATTAGTGAACCCTGGAATAGTATTGATTTCATTGATCAAAATTTCCCCATCGTTAGTAACGAAAAAGTCTACCCTAGACAGTCCTTCACACCCCATGGCTTGATAGGCCTGAATAGACATACTCCTTATGACTTCTAATTGATCACCTGGCAGCTGCGCAGGTACTTGAGTGGATGAAGCATCTTTATTAACATATTTGGATTCGAAATCATAGAATTCTGTGTTCATGATAACTTGACCAGGTAATGAAGCTTTTGGCTTTTCATTGCCTAAGACAGCACATTCAATCTCTTTGCCTACGATAGCCTTTTCAATTAGAACCTTATGGTCATAAGTGAGCGCTTCTTTAAGTTTTTTATGGTATTCAGTTTCACTTTCTACTTTGAACACTCCTACAGAGGAGCCTAGATTCGCAGGCTTAATAAATAGTGGCAGGCCCAACGCCTTTTCGACCTTAGCAAAGTCTGGCTTATACTCAGGAGTAGCCACCATATATGGCGCGATGCCAATACCGGCATCACGAAGGATACGTTTGGTGAGATCTTTGTCCATACAAGCAGAAGAGGCCATTACATCGCATCCTACAAAGGCAACATTCATCATTCTGAAATAGCCTTGAATAGTTCCATCTTCTCCGAAAACACCATGTAAAATCGGGAAGGCTACGTCTATTTTTTTTATGATTTGGCCCGTTTCAGTGGCTAGAATTGAAGTACCATGCTTACTCGGAATAAGTGTGATTGGGATGGATTCAATGGCGTCAACCGTATCGACCAAAAACCAATTACCATTGATGGCAATTCTAACCAAAGAGATGTCATATTTATCTTTGTCGATTTCTCTTAGAATACTTCTGGTTGACAATAATGAAATCTGGTGTTCTGTGGATTTTCCTCCGAATACAATGGCCAATTGAAGCTTAGACATAGGGGTTTCTCAATCTTTATTTGAAGAACGCTAACTGATTACAATTTTCATATTCCGAGGTGATTTATTTAAGGTAAATGTTCACATTTGATCACGCTTTTTGACGTACAAATTGAAAGAGAATGAATTTGATAAGTCGATTGACTGGGTTGATCGACTATCAGAAGACGACTATGTGATCATAGACAACTTCATCGATGATAAGCTTTTTGAAAAGCTAAGAGATTTCTTTCTGACTAAATTGGAAGAGGAGGATTTTAAAGCCGCTGGTATTGGCCCACTGACTAGCCGCCAAATTGTGCCCAGTATTCGCAAAGACTTTATCTATTGGATAAATAAAGGTGAGGATGAAAGCACCGAAAAGGCACTTGAACTTTTTGATAAGGTAACCCAAGCCTTGAGGCAGTATTGTTTTTTAAGCATTTCTGATTCTGAATTTCATTTGGCGCATTATCCGAGTGGCGCTTACTACCACAAGCATGTTGATCAGTTTAAAGACAGAGGGAACCGGCTGATTTCACTGATCTTATACCTAAATAAAGATTGGAAAAAAGGAGATGGTGGCGAGTTGAGAATATTCAAAAATGAAGGCTTTGAACTCATTGAACCTATCGGAAAGAGATTGGTGATGTTCAAAAGCGATCTAGTTCCTCACGAAGTCCTAACGACCAATGTTAGTCGTTTCAGTCTGACAGGTTGGTTGCTGAATAAGCCTAAGGGAGTGGGATATCTGTTCGGCTAGTTACATTCGGCATAGAAAGTCTATCTCATTGTCTGGGTTTAACCATAATTTGTATCTTCCCCCATGAAGTCAAAGTTCTGGAATTTCATTTTTTGGCTGGTAATTGCAGCTGCTTTTATAGGGCCTGGTACTGTAACCACCGCAGCTTCAGCAGGAGCTAATCATCAATACCAATTATTATGGGCACTACTCTTTTCTACTGGAGCGTGTATTGTACTTCAAGAAGCTGCTGCTCGTGTATCAATTGTCACTGGACAGAGTTTAGGAGGAGCAATTCAAAGCCGCTTTAAATCTCCAGGTCTAGTCTGGTTTATTGCTATAGCAGTTTTTTTAGGTTGTGCCGCTTACGAAGCGGGTAATATTCTTGGAGCAATCTCAGGATTGGCCTTAATTGTTACTGGCCTTCCAACTTGGGTGTTTACGGTAATCATTGTAGCGGTTGCAGCCACAGTATTGCTAATCGGTAATATTGATACCGTGGCTAATCTGCTGGGAGTGATTGTGTCCTTAATGGGTGTTGCTTTTCTATATGCAGCCCTAAGTTTAGAAATCGATACCAGTGCTTTTTTTAGTGGCTTGTTCATTCCAAGTATTAACGAAGAAAGTGCTTTACTCACCTTGGGTTTAGTGGGAACCACCATTGTGCCCTACAATATTTTCTTGGGTGCTGGATTAGCAAAAGGGCAAACAATTCACCAGATGCGATCCGGGATGATTCCATCCATTATTCTTGGTGGTATCATATCAATGGCCGTACTCGTAGTAGGTACATCATTGATAGGAGAGTTCGGGTTCGGAAACCTGTATCAGATTTTGATTGAGAATCATGGAGCCTTTATGGGGGTAGTATTTGGTATTGGTCTTTTTGCGGCAGGATTTACTTCTAGTATTACAGCAGCTCTCGCTGGAGCGATTACCATTAAAAGTGCTAGTACAAATCAGCCCGATGACAAATCTTGGGAATTTAGACGGGTATGGATATTGGTCTTATTGACAGGCTTGGTATTTGGAGTTATCAATGTGAAGCCTATTCCAGTAATCATTCTCGCGCAAGCAGCCAATGGTTTGATACTTCCCTTGCTTGCTTTCATTCTATGGATGATGGTAAACCAACGGACCATAATGAAAGAGCATCAAAATAGCTTGCTGCTCAATGTTTTCATGGGGGTGACTGTTTTTGTGACCGCGATGCTCGGTTTTATCAATGTTTTCAAAGCAAGCTACTCAGTAATAGGAGAGCAATTTGTATTCCTTGGCGCAACACGATCTATTATTCTTGTGCTCGCAGGTTTGACACTTCTCTTTGGTATGGTGAAAATTCATAAGGAGCAAAAGGCGTAGGTTTATCCTATCTGCGATTGGCTTGAGTTAGGTCATTTGTTTATCAGAGCTTAGGCCAATTCATCAGGCATTTTTACCTTTTTTATCAAATTCCTATAATTCCATTTGCTTTAAAAAAATCCTTTTCTACATTTGAGCTTCAATGAAAGTAACAAACAGATATAACACTTGGTGGTGGCACATAACGGAACTCCGATAATGTGAACTAAGTGCTATATCTAAAAGATAAATTGAAAGCCTGCAGTTCCTGCAGGCTTTTTTCGTTTTAACGCGATAATAAAAGAAAATGACTAAGGTCAAATTAAATACCAACCATAAGAAACTACTTGCTGATACAGTCACACCAGTGAGTATTTACTTGAAACTGCGCGATAAATTTGAAAACCCAATCCTTTTGGAGAGTTCAGATTATCACGGTGCAGACGATAGCTTTTCTTATATCTGTTGTGAACCCATTGCAAGGTTTGAAGTCAAAAGCGATACGTTTAAACAGTCTTTACCGGGTTCCGTGACTGAAGGGGAAGTGACGGGTAAAAGTGTGATGACCAAACTTGATGAGTTTGTGGCTTCATTCGAGGTATCTGAGAACCCATTTAAGTTCATCAATAATGGGTTGTTTGGATATATCGGCTATGATGCTGTCCAGCATTTCGAGAATATCCCGGTAGGAAATCATCAAGCTGACGAATATGGCATACCAGACATCCTTTATCATGTGTATCGGTATGTAATTGCCATCGATCACTTTAAGAATGAGCTCTATATCTTTGAGCATTTCCCTGAAGGGTCAGAACCGAAAGGCCTTGGCGCCATTGAAAATTTGGTAAATAATAAGAACTATCCGTCTTATGAATTTACACCAGCCCAAAAGGAGACTTCTAACTATAACGATGAGGAGTTTTTGGAGATTATCGATAAAGGAATTCAGCACTGCTTCAGAGGCGATGTGTTCCAAATAGTGCTTTCTAGAAGATTTCAGGATAGTTTCTCAGGAGATGAATTCAATGTCTATCGTGCGTTACGGTCGGTGAATCCATCACCTTATCTATTCTACTTTGATTATGGGAACTATAAGATTTTCGGGTCGTCACCAGAAGCACAATTGATAATTAAGGAGCGCAAAGCTACGATTCATCCAATAGCAGGAACATTCAGAAGAACGGGTAATGATGAGGCTGATGCTCAGCTGGCAAAGAAGCTTCATGAGGACCCTAAGGAGAATTCAGAACATGTAATGCTAGTTGACTTGGCTCGCAACGACTTAAGCCGCGCTGGATCGAATGTGAAGGTTGATACCTATAAGGAGGTTCAATATTTCTCACATGTCATCCACTTAGTATCGAAAGTGACAGGGACCTTGAACGAAGAGGTAAGTGAGACCCAGATGATTTCGGGGACTTTCCCTGCAGGAACCCTTAGCGGTGCTCCAAAGGTAAGGGCCATGCAGTTGATCAATGAATATGAGTCCACACGAAGAGGTTATTATGGTGGCGCCATAGGTTTTATGGGTTTCAATGGAGATTTCAACCATGCGATCATGATCCGGTCTTTCCTGAGTAAGGATAATACCCTTTTCTATCAAGCAGGAGCTGGTGTGGTGGCGAAGTCGAATAGAGATTCAGAATTAGATGAAGTAACTAATAAGTTGGCCGCGTTAAGAAGTGCTATCGCACTTGCAAAAGAGATTAGATAACCCCACTGTCCTCCCTTGAGGGAGGTGGCTGAAAGCCGGAGGGAGAATGAAGAGATACGATGAAAATATTGGTGCTAGATAATTACGATTCATTCACTTACAACTTGGTTCACTACTTGGGAGAACTAGGATATAGAAGTGATATCGATATTCGCAGAAACGATCAGATCGATCTCGCTGCAGTAGGTTCGTATGACAAGATTTTGCTATCCCCTGGACCAGGAGTTCCCAGTGAAGCAGGTATCATGCCTGAACTCATCAAGAGGTATGGCAAGGAGAAGAGTATTCTTGGTGTGTGTCTTGGGCATCAAGGAATTGCGGAAGCTTACGGTGCTCAGTTGTACAACATGCCTGAGGTATTACATGGAGTTACTAGTGATCTTAAAGTAACTGAATCTGAGGATAGGCTGTTCACCGGATTACCCGAAATCTATAAAATATGTCATTATCATAGCTGGAATGTAGATAAAGAACATTTAGGAGAAGAATTAGTAGTCACTGCGATGGATGAATACGGTGAGATTATGGCGATAAGCCATAAGGAGTTTGATGTAAAAGGAGTTCAATTCCACCCGGAATCGATTATGACGGAACACGGGCATGAGTTGCTGCGCAACTGGGTGAATAGTTGATAGGTAATCGGAAATCAGGAAGCGAAGTGATCCCCAAAATGAATAAGGAGATTGCCTCGCTGCGCTCGCAATGACAAAAAGAAACAATGAAAGAAGTATTAAATCAACTGTTTGAATACAAGTCGCTTGAGAAGGAGACTGCTAAAGAGATTCTAAAGAACCTTGCCTTAGGTAAATACAACCAGAGTCAAGTAGCGGCATTCTTGACAGTATACTTAATGAGAAGTATCACTGTAGAAGAGCTCGAAGGCTTTAGAGATGCTATGCTCGAACTATGTGTTCGCGTTGATATCCCAGAGTACGATGCTATCGACTTATGTGGGACAGGCGGAGACGGCAAGAATACGTTTAACATCTCAACATTATCTTCCTTTATAGTAGCAGGAGCTGGTCAGAATGTTGCCAAACATGGAAATAACAGTGTGTCCTCTGTTTCAGGATCATCTAACCTAATGACGCATTTCGGGTATGAATTCACTAATGATGTGAGCAAACTGAGACAAAGCTTAGATGAATGCGGTTTGTGCTTTTTACATGCGCCACTTTTTCATCCAGCCATGAAAAATGTAGCGCCAATTAGAAGGGACTTAGGTGTAAAAACCTTCTTCAATATGTTAGGACCGATGGTAAACCCGTCTTTCCCTAATAAACAATTGGTGGGAGTTTTTAGTCTTGAATTGGCTAGGCTCTATGGATACTTATACCAAAAAACCGATAAGCACTTTGTCATCCTTCATGCCTTGGATGGATATGATGAAATATCATTAACTGGTGGATTTAAGAAAATTTCAAATGGAAATGAATCAATCCTCAACCCATCAGATTTAGGGTTTGAGACCATCAAACAAGAGCAAATTTATGGTGGAGAAACGGTTGATGGTTCAGCCAAGATTTTTGAGACCATCTTAAAGGGTGATGGAACTGCTGCCCAAAATAGTGTAGTGATTGCCAATGCGGCAATGGCCATTCAATGTGGTAAAGGTGTTTCTACTAATGATGCACTAGGAATGGCAAAGGAATCGCTAGAAAGTGGTAAAGCACTAAGAACATTTAAAAGGATATTAGAATTATAAAAGACACCGTCATTGTGAAGGAAGTATGAGCGAAACAATCTCTCAAATGAATAATGAGATTGCCGCGCTAGGCCCACAATGACGAAAAAAGGAAAATGGATATACTAGAAAAAATCATAGCACACAAACTCATTGAGGTAGAGAACAGAAAGGCGCTTTTTCCTGAAAAACTGCTAGAAAAAAGTGTCTATTTCGAAGGAAAGACAGTCTCTTTCAAGAAATACCTGCTCAGAGAAGACATGTCAGGAATCATAGCTGAGTTTAAGCGAAAGTCTCCTTCCAAGGGAGTTATCAACTCACATGCTAAGGTTGAGCGTACAACCATCGGTTATATGCAGGCTGGTGCTTCGGCACTTTCAATACTCACTGATACGGAATTCTTTGGAGGTAAAAATGAAGACTTAACAGAGGCGAGAAAGTACAATTTCTGTCCTGTTTTAAGAAAGGACTTTATCATCGATGAATACCAGATCATTGAAGCAAAATCGATTGGAGCAGACGCAATTCTCCTCATCGCTGCGGCACTTGAACCTCAAAAATTGAAGGACTTAGCTGCCTTTGCTAAAGGATTGGGGCTTGAAGTTTTGATGGAAGTCCATAATCAGGAAGAATTAGAGAACAACCTGAGTGAACATCTTGATGTAGTAGGTGTGAACAACAGAAACCTAAAAACCTTCGAAACAAGTATTGAAGTATCAAAAGGATTGGCATCGCTTATTCCGGATGACTTCGTGAAAATATCAGAAAGTGGTATTAACGATCCAGAGGCTATTAAAGACCTGAGAGCTTATGGGTACAAAGGTTTCTTAATAGGCGAGACCTTTATGAAGACTGCGAGACCTGAAGTTACTGCCAAAGAATTTATTGACAAGTTGAACCGACTAGCGTAACGCTAAATTGATAAACATTCAACATTAAACATTTAACATTGAAAATTCACCTAAAAGTTTGTGGCATGCGAGATAGCGAGAACATAGAGCAATTGCTTGCGCTACAGCCAGGCTATATGGGTTTTATCTTTTATGGGAAATCTCCTCGTGATGCGGAAGATGTCCTTGATCATGAGGTATTGAGAAAATTCCCTGAGCAGACCAAAAAAGTGGGTGTCTTCGTGAATGCCGATTTGGGTTTTGTAAAGGAGAAGGTGAAGGCCTACGGTTTAGATTATGTACAGTTACATGGAGATGAGTCGGTGGAATACGTGGCCGAACTCTTTGCTGTCGGGATTAAGGTGATTAAAGTCTTTTCGATAGGAGCGGCATTTGATTTTGATGAATTGAATACCTATAACCCTTTCGTAAACTTCTTCTTATTCGATACCAAAGGAAAAGCAAGAGGAGGAAACGGAGAAGTATTCAACTGGGAGATTTTAAAAGGTTACAATCAAAAGGTGCCTTTCTTCCTGAGTGGAGGGATTGATTTGGAAAACATTGACTCCTTGAAGGCATTAGAAGGCATGAATATTCATGCCATTGACGTGAACTCCAAATTTGAGTTGACGCCAGGCTTGAAGGATATTGAGAAAGTAAAACAACTAAGATCGTCATTGCGAGCACAGCGCGGCAATTTCACAAATGATTAAGAGATTCGTAGGGTTGTACCGTCAGAATGACGAAAATAAAGTGATATGAAAGTTAAAGTTGACGAGAGAGGGTATTATGGAAATTTCGGAGGTGCTTACATTCCTGAAATGCTTTACCCAAATGTGGAGGAGTTAAGAGACAACTATGAGCAAATCATGCAGTCTCCAGACTTTCAGGAACAGTTTCAATCTTTGTTGAAGGACTTTGTAGGACGTCCTACACCTTTATACTTTGCAAAGAGGCTTTCTAAGAAATATGGTGCTAAAATCTATTTGAAACGAGAAGACCTCTGCCACACAGGAGCACATAAAATCAATAATACCATAGGACAGATACTCATGGCTCAGCGTCTGGGTAAGAAGAAGATTATAGCCGAAACAGGTGCGGGTCAGCATGGCGTGGCAACGGCCACAGTTTGCGCTTTGATGGGCGTGGAGTGCATTGTTTATATGGGTGCTGTTGACATGGAACGTCAAAAGCCAAATGTAGAGCGCATGCGCATCCTTGGCGCTGAAGTTCGTGCGGCTGAAAGCGGAAGCAAAACGTTGAAAGATGCAACGAATGAAGCCATGCGTCATTGGATCAACAACCCATCCGACACGCATTATATCATTGGATCTGTTGTGGGGCCGCATCCATACCCAGAAATGGTCGCGCGATTCCAATCTGTGATCAGCGAAGAAATTAGAAAACAACTACTCACCCATGAGGGTACAGAGAAACCAGATTATGTGGTCGCCTGTGTGGGTGGAGGAAGCAATGCTGCCGGATCCTTTTACCATTTCTACGAAGATGAAGACGTCCAATTGATCGCTGTAGAAGCAGCTGGTTTAGGCAATGATACTGGTGAGTCTGCTGCGACCACTGTGCTAGGCAAGCCAGGAGTACTTCATGGTAGTAGAACACTCTTAATGCAAACCAAAGATGGCCAAGTGGTTGAGCCTTATTCGATTTCTGCTGGCTTAGATTATCCAGGGATTGGCCCAGTACACGCGCATTTGTATGAAACGGGTAGGGCAACCTTCTACAGTGTGACAGATGAAGACGCCATGCAATCAGGGATTGAACTCAGTCGATTGGAAGGAATTATTCCAGCGATAGAAACAGCTCATGCCTTTTCCGCATTAAACCAGATGACTTTTAAGCCAGATGATATTGTTGTGGTGAATCTTTCAGGGCGTGGCGATAAGGATTTAGAGACCTATATCAAATGGGGAAAGTATTGAAAATATAGGTCACCCTAAACTTGTTTTAGAGTCTTAATTGACCAGGTGCTGAAACGAGTTGAGCATGACGAAAGAGCTAATATGAATAGAATTGATGAACTTTTTAATAAGAAATCGCAACGCGTACTGAACGTGTACTTCACTGCTGGTTATCCAAAACTGAATGACACTGTTGCGATTCTAGCAAGCCTTGAACAGTCTGGTGCAGACCTAATTGAAATTGGTATACCCTTTTCGGACCCAATTGCTGATGGTCCAACCATTCAAGAAAGTAATGGCATTGCCTTGGGTAATGGCATGACATTGAAACTCCTATTGGAGCAGCTTGAAGGGTTTCGTGAAAAGGTAAATGTTCCAATTGTGCTGATGGGTTACATTAATCCAATAGTTCAGTATGGCATAGAAGCCTTTTGCAAAAAGTGTGAAGAGGTTGGTGTAGATGGGCTCATTTTGCCAGACCTCCCAATGTTTGAGTACATGGAAGTCCATAAGCCACTTTTTGAAAAGCATGGACTACTCAATATCTTCTTGATTACGCCACAAACTTCTGACGCCCGCATTCAAGAGATTGATGATAATTCCAATGGTTTTATCTACATGGTGTCATCTGCTAGCACTACCGGTGCTAAGACTGGGATAAGTGATGAGCAAGAAGCTTATTTTGCCAGAGTAAAGGCTATGCACTTAAAGAACCCAACGCTCATCGGCTTTGGGATTTCGAACAAAGAAACATTTGATAAAGCCTGTAAAAATGCCAATGGCGCAATCATAGGCAGTGCCTTTATCAAGGCGATCTCTCAAGACGGAGAGATGTCAAAGAATATTAATGAATTTATTCAATCTGTAAAAGGTTGAACAGACTGAGCTTGAAGCTTGTCGCTCATAGCTCGAAACTTATAAAAAATGATAATTCAATTCGAACAAGAAATAGAAGAAGCTCAAAAAGAGGCGATCATCAATAGAATCAAAGGGCTTAAATACAAGCCAACAGAGGTGAAAACCCAAAAAGGGGATTACCTAGTGGGTACCGGTAGCAAGGATTTCGATATCAGAGCCATAGGCTCAATGGAGGGGATCAAAGACATTCATATCGTTTCTGATAGTTTCAAATTAGTTTCCCGTAAGTGGAAAGTGAATCCAACCGTAATAGACCTTGGTGATGGTGTTGTCATTGAAGAAGGTGGTTTCCAAATCATGGCTGGTCCATGTTCCATCGAAAGCGAAGAGCAGATTAGAAAGACATTGGCTCACTTGAAGGAGCAGGGTATTTCTATCATGCGAGGCGGAGTCTACAAGCCAAGAAGTTCTCCTTATGCTTTTCGCGGGTTAGGAATTGATGGACTAAAGATGTGGTATGAGCTTGCCAAGGAAGCGGGGATGAAAATCATTACAGAAGTGATGCAAGTATCTCAAATCGCTGAAATGGATCCTTATGTAGATATCTATCAGGTAGGAGCTCGAAATACTCAGAACTTTAACTTATTGGATGAACTTGGGAAGGGAACGGATAAACCAGTGATGATCAAACGCGGTATTTCTGGAACTATTGATGAGTTACTCTCTTCTGCTGAATATGTATTCAGTGGTGGTAATGAGCGTCTATTGCTTTGTGAAAGAGGCATCAGAACCTACGAGAACGCTACTCGAAATACAATGGATTTAAATGCTGTGGCCGTTTTGAAAGAGAAGACACATTTACCTGTAATTGCAGATCCTTCTCACGGTATTGGCATTAGGGCACACGTAGAGCCAATTGCTTTAGCCAGTATAATGGCAGGAGCTGACGGTGTCATCTTCGAGTCGCATGAAATCCCTGAGGAAGCCTATTCAGATGGACAACAGACTTTGAATTACGCTGAGTCAAACCGATTGATAGACAGAATGAGAAAAACATTTGAGTTAAGGAAGAGTTTTTAATTCTAGAACAGTCGACATAAAAAAAGCATCTCCAGAGTCTGGAGGTGCTTTTTTTATGATTTCGAATAAGCGGTTATTCTATGACAGTTCTTTTCATTTGAATCCTCACGGCTTGTGGAGCAGTTTGGTTGCCACCAAAGTAAGGCCACAACCAGTAGTTCTCACCGGTATCGCAATTTGAGCTTCTTTGCATGGTCACAGACTGCAAGCCAGTTCCGGAATATTGATAAGTATCACCAACGATTCGGATAGACAGATCGACTTCTGTGTTCAAAGCAACTGCTCCCATTAATTCGAAAGATAGGTTTCCTTCAATATAGGTATAGGCGAGTAATTGTAATTCATCATTAAACCATCTCCAACCAATTCTTGCACTTTCGCTTTGATGGTGCTGTGCACAATCAGAAAAGCCAGTAAGTTTATTGATGTCTGCCTGATCAGAAGTTTCCTCCAGAGTGTATTGAGCACTCTCGTCAAAGATGACTTTAATGTCAATACCAGTTCCTGTAAATGGTTCATTTCGTATAATCGAGTTATGAGACCCTGCAGGGATGGTAAATATTTCGAAACCAGTGTCTGGATCTAGGTCAATGGCGTTGTCACATGTGCAAAGTAAAAACAGGAGTGTACAGAGGGAAAGGGTACCTGATTTTTTCATATCAATTCATGCGATGTGTGGCCAAAGGTAAAGAATTATGACATAATACTGTAATTGTCCTGTTACATGCATTGTAGAAAAATGAATCTAGAATATGATTTGTTGGGCCATACTTTAGCCACTATTCTGCGATAATTTAATAATGGCTAGAATTCGGGTGTGTTCAACTTAAAAAAGGGTATTCAATATTTGTATAATTTCAAATGCCTATTACCTTTGACGCAATGATTTTAAACAAAGCATATCACTACCACTATTATCATAGCTACGCGCTGCGGATCGGTAGGTATATGTAATCAGGAAAAAATTAACTGAAAATATAAGACCCGGTTCTAACAGAGCTGGGTTTTTTTATGACCGGGCTTTTGATTTGAATCAAATCGAGAAACAAAACATTACACCCCGTAACAATGAAACAGAATTACGAAAATTATACCCCAGAAGATCAGAAAGTGTGGAACATTCTTTTTGATAGACAGTTTCCATCTTTACCGAAAGCAGCCACAAAAGAGTTCTTGATCGGCCTAGATAAAGTGGATTTCACTGGCAAGGCTATTCCGAATTTTGAAGAGACAAATAAAGTGCTACGTGAGTTAACAGGATGGGAAATCTATGCTGTGCCCGGTATCGTAGAGGATGAGTTATTTTTTGACCTAATGGCAAATAGGAAGTTTCCAGCGACAACTTGGGTAAGAAAAATGAGTGAGCTCGACTATTTAGAAGAGCCGGATATGTTTCATGACGTATTCGCACACATTCCTTTACTGGCCAATCAATCTTTTGTCGACTTTCTCCAAGCGATCAGTAAATTTGGTCAGGAATGGGTTGGTGATGAATGGGCTATTCACCTATTATCTCGGATCTATTGGTTTACGATAGAGTTTGGTTTGATTAGAGAAGAAGGTGAGTTGAGAATCTACGGGGCAGGTATTTTGTCGTCATCAGGAGAAACAAAATACTCACTTTCAGACGAACCTAACCACTTTGAGTACGATGTCGATAAGATATTGAATACCCCTTATCGCAAGGATAATATGCAAGAAAACTACTTTATCATAGACTCTTATGAGCAGCTATATGAATCGCTTCCAGAGATCAAGTCGAAGATAGAGGAACTTTTGAAAACTAAAGCAGCGACTGCTTAAACAGTTGCACCGTAGGAGAGTTTCTTAAAGCCATGAGTGTAGTTATTATCAATTATAATGCAGGAAACGTTCAGTCTGTTGCCCATGCATTTAATCGACTTGGTGTTGAGCCTATTCTTTCTGATGATCCGGAAACACTTTTATCTGCGGATAAAGTCATATTTCCAGGTGTTGGTGAAGCCAGTACAGCCATGCGCTTCCTAAAGGATAGGCAATTAGATGTGGTGATAAAGGATTTGAAACAGCCTGTTTTTGGCGTTTGTCTTGGGTTGCAACTCATGTGCAAGCACTCGGAGGAAAATGACACCGACTGTCTGGGCATATTTGATGTGAACGTCAAAAAATTTGAACCAAAGCTAAAAGTACCTCAAATGGGCTGGAATACACTTAATGAGATGAGTTCGCCTCTTTTCGATGAACTTCCTTCTGATCCCTATGTCTATTATGTACATAGTTATTATGCGGAAATAAGTGACTATACAGTAGCACAAACTGATTACGTGAATCCATTTTCAGCAGCATTACAAAAAGATAATTTCTATGCCCTTCAAGCACACCCTGAAAAGAGTGGTAAGGTTGGAGAGAAGATTCTTTCTAACTTTTTAAAATTATAAATTATACGTCATTGCGAGGACGAAGGACGTGGCAATCTCCTAATCGCTTTGGAGATTCTTCTTTAGGGTTTCAGCATTAGAAAATAAATTGGAATGAAAATAATACCCGCAATTGACATTATAGAAGGGAAAGCTGTAAGGCTTACGCAAGGAGATTATGCTCAAAAAACGGAGTATGCTGATGATCCAACTCAGGTTGCCAAGCAATTTGAGGCTGCAGGTATTAAGCACCTCCATGTGGTGGATTTAGAGGGTGCCAAAGCTAGTAAGCCAGTAAACCTAGAAACACTTCGAGGAATTACTAATGGAACAGGTTTAACTGTTGACTTTGGTGGAGGTGTAAAATCCAATGAGTCTATTGAATTGGCGTTTGAAGCTGGTGCACATCAAATCACCGCGGGAAGTATTGCGGTGAAGGACAAAGCATTGGTTCAGGCTTGGATTAAAGAATATGGGGCTGAAAAGATAATTCTTGGAGCAGATGTCAAAGATGAGAAGATTGCGATCAATGGTTGGCAAGAGGATTCAGGAATAGACCTTTTCGAGTTCTTAGCTGAGTATATTGACTTGGGAATATCGCATTGCATCTGTACAGACGTTAGCAAGGATGGCTTGCTTCAAGGACCATCTTTTGACCTTTACAGTAAAATGATGATAGAGTTTCCGAATCTCAAACTTATTGCCAGTGGAGGAGTTTCATCCATGGATGATCTTAGGCGACTAGATAAAATGGGTGTTTACGGTACTATTGTCGGCAAGGCCTACTACGAAGGAAGAATAAGCTTGAAAGAACTGGCCTCATTTGAATAGATATGCTAACAAAGAGAATTATACCCTGCTTAGACATCAAGGATAGCCGAACTGTAAAAGGAGTCAACTTTGTGGGCCTACGCGATGCAGGCGATCCTGTGGAACTAGCTGCAACTTATGCAGCTGAAGGGGCAGATGAGCTCGTATTCCTAGACATCACCGCAACTGTCGAGAAGCGAAAGACTTTGGTGGACTTAGTTCGAAGAGTAGCGAAGGAGATCAACATCCCATTTACTGTGGGCGGAGGTATAAGCTCCATAGAGGACGTTTCTGCCTTGTTAAATGCTGGTGCTGATAAAATCTCTATTAACTCGTCAGCGGTCAAAAGGCCTGATCTAATTAATGAATTAGCTCAGGAATTCGGAAGTCAATGCGTTGTAGTTGCCATAGATACGAGGTTCGTGGATGGTGAACACATTGTACATGTAAGAGGAGGTAGAACACCTACTGAGCTTCGAACACTAGCATGGGCCAAAGAAGTTGCAGACAGAGGAGCAGGAGAAATCCTATTAACCTCCATGGATCATGACGGAACCAAAGCGGGCTTTGCAGATTTGCTAACTGCCGAAATCTCAGGGATGCTATCCATTCCAGTAATTGCCTCTGGAGGCGCGGGCAAGATGGAGCATTTTGTAGACTCATTTACAATCGGAAAAGCGGACGCAGCATTAGCGGCAAGTATCTTCCATTTTAAGGAAATTTCAGTTCCTGACTTAAAGAAATATTTAGCATCAAAAGACATCCCTGTAAGGATAACGCAATGAGAAATTTTGAATCAATAGAGCAAGTAACTTTCGATGAAAATACGGGCTTAGTACCCGCCATAATTCAGGACGCTCAATCCAATAAAGTACTCATGCTAGGATACATGAATGAGGCTGCAATTGAACAGACTTTGAGTACTGAGAAAGTGACCTTTTTCAGTCGTTCTAAACAGCGGCTTTGGACCAAAGGAGAGAGTTCTAAAAACTACTTGAACCTAGTGAATATTTCGATTGACTGTGATCAAGATGCACTGCTCGTAAAAGTCAATCCAGATGGGCCAACTTGCCACAGGGGTGACGATACGTGTTGGGAAGAAAGCAACGAAACGGGCGCTTCATTTCTTGACTATTTAGGTGAGGTGATAAAAGAGAGAAAGTCACAACCACCTGAAGAATCGTACACGGCCAGCATGTTTCAGAAAGGCATTAACAAGCTAGCACAAAAGGTGGGAGAGGAAGCGGTCGAACTAGTGATAGAGGCTAAGGATGACAATGCTGAGCTCTTCAAAAACGAAGCAGCGGACCTGATTTTTCACTATATGATGCTCTTAGAGGCGAAGAATTTTTCTCTGAAGGATATTATTAAAATTCTTAAAGAAAGACATAAATAAATACTATATAAATGATTGATATAAAGTTATATATGAAATATTTTTAGACTTGTCTAAAAATTGATTTTTCACTTTTATTTCCCCTTTTGTAACGTTTCGATCGCTTTTGACTTACTTGTTGTCAACTCTAATTTATAGATTATGAAACGACTCATCCTAGTTTGCCTTCTTTGTCTTTTTGCGCAAATAGTTTTTGCTCAAAAAGATGACGGCTCTACTACGACTATTTCAACTGATCGACCAACCCAGACTACTTCACCTTATACTATAACTCCGAAATTATTTCAAATTGAGACAGGTTTTTATCAACAGCAAACTAATCTATTGGGGACCAATTTCGCCAATAGTGTTGAGGCTAAATTTCAGAATATAGTCTACAACTGTTTGCTTTTAAGGTATGGGATTTCCGATAAGTTGGAGCTTCGATTGAATCAGGAAATCGGAAGGACGCGAGAGCTAATTGACGGCATAATTACAGACCAATCTAACGCTGGTTTTGGACCTACTACCATAGGGGTGAAATACCAATTTATAGAAGAGGAGGGCTTGCGTCCTGCGGTGGCTTTGAACGGTCATGTGGGAGGGCAATTGTTGTCAAGCGGAGGAGGAACAACAGGTGACTTAAGAGTGAATTTTCAGAACAATATTTCAGATAAATTTAACGTCAGTTATAACGTTGGAATTATACTAGTTGATGGCGCGAAAAATGTCGGGCTTTGGACATTAAACTTAGGGTTTTCGGTGTCTCCAAAAATCACGGTATTCCTTGAAGGATACGGATTCAGCGATAGCTTTAGTTCACAGCAAAGCATGGACTTTGGTTTGCTATATTTGGTGAGCCCAAATTTTCAAGTAGACTTTTTTGGTGGTGTTGGCGTATCAGATTTTGCACCAGACTCTTTATTCGGTTTTGGTTTAAGTACCAATATATCTAAGAGATAGAAACAGATAAACTTATGGCAATTCAAGGAGCAAAAGATATTATGATGGTTAGGCCGAAGAACTTCGGTTTTGATCAGACGACAGCCGCCTCGAATTCTTTCCAGCACGAAGACGGATCTCAAGCAGTAAGCGAAATTCGAATTATAGCCATTGCTGAGTTTAATGCGGCAGTCGCTCAATTAAGAGAGCAAAGTATCAAGGTGCACGTGATTGAGGATTCTGAATCCCCGGTCAAGCCTAATGCAGTCTTCCCTAATAATTGGGTCTCATTTCATGGAAGCAAAACTATTCTTTACCCGATGTTGGCTGAAAATCGCAGATGGGAGCGAAGGTCTGAAGTACTGGATCAATTGAAATCAGAAGGGGTTTCTATTGGAGATGTGATTGATTTATCTGAGTTTGAAAAGAAAGATAAGTTTCTGGAAAGTACAGGTAGTATGGTCTTGGACTACGAAAACGAGCTAGCCTATGCATGCTTGTCTTCAAGAACAAACATGGAGGTGTTAGAAGCGTTCTGCAATGAAACGGGCTTTGATGCCTTTACCTTTGATTCCTTTAATAAGGATGGGTTAGCAGTATATCACACGAATGTTATCATGTGCATCGCTGCTAAGTATACAGTGATCTGTCTTGAGTCTATTCCAGAAGAGCAACAGGCAACTGTCATTGAAGCCCTTGAAAGTACTGGTCATGAGATTATACCGATCACTATGGATCAGATGTATGCCTTTGCTGGTAATATGTTAGAAGTGCTAGATGGAGAAGGGTGTTCAACCCTCGTAATGTCAACTACCGCTTTCAATTGCCTTGATGAGGACCAAATGGACGCCATTAGGCATTATTCTAAAATTCTTTCAGTCGAAATCCCTACAATCGAAAAGTATGGTGGCGGAAGCGTGCGTTGTATGATGTGTCGGGTTGGTTAGAAATTAAGATTAACGGACTGCGCGTGTGACATACTCTGGATTTACAGTATGCCCTTTTATATTTTAATAAAACACAACGATGAAAGCATCTTTCGTTTTTTGCTGTTGAATTTAGTCTTATACCATTCTATGGTCTAATAGATACCGTATCAATCCCCAAGCTTCAGGATAAGAGCATGTGATGCGTGATTATTATTTTTTCTCCCAGCCCCAAGGAGCGTCAGGTGTTTTAATGGGCTTTGTGAGGTCCATTACCACTTTAAAAACGGAGTTATTATTGATTCGGGTAAGGTTATAGGTGAAAATTGTGTCTTCTAAGGTAACCGACCATACATTGGTAGCTGCTCTTGGTAATAGTGTAGCCGTAAACTGATCCGCTGGAAAGACTTGCGTAGTAGCAGATCCGCTATTGGAAGCGGTACCACCATATTGAGTCACTTCATCTTCGCTTCCGTCCTCATGGCGGTGGTCATGTTTTAGGGTGATCAATCCATCTTTCAAAGTGAATACCCACGTACGAGACTTATCATCACCCACAAAAAATGGCACTTTCACTTCTGTAGCAGAGCAAGAACGCACATGCATGATGAGACGTTTCCCACCAAAGGCAGGATCGTCTTTTGGTAAGGATAAAGTGCCCTCGTAGGCTTTTCCGCAGTGCTTTTGTAAGCTATTCCAAAACTGATCAACATTATTTTGTGCTTGTACTGCAAGCGTAGATACAAGTAGAAGGATTAATAAGGCAGCGATTCTATTCATTTTTTCGGTGTAGATAAGTTTTAAATGTAGCATAAAAAAAACCGACTTTTGCGAAATCGGTTTCTCTAAAATCTATCATATAGTATCTGAAAACCTAGTATTTGGCAGGTGTTCCAGCTGGCGGAATTGAGTTCTTAATAAATACTCTAATGTCTTCATTGGCATTCTTAAGGTCTTCGGCACGCAAGTACATCATATGACCACTGCGATATCCCTTAAAGCTCATTCTGTCCTTTAGTTTTCCGCTAGGATCCGTATGCCACATGTTATACTTCGCATTGAAGTAAGTAGTTGCGCCATCGTAATAACCGCTTTGGGCCATTACATGCAAGTATGGGTTCATGGCCATAGCGGCACGTAAGTTTTCACCGGTATTATCACCACTTCTGTCCCAAGGATTTACTGGCCCGAACATGTTGTATTTAATGTCGGTCTTGTAGTTGAGATAAGTTTGGAAGTAGCCATTGATAGCTGGAGCGAAGGAGTGCAACCATGAAGTCAATTCTGAGTTGAAGTCAGGGCTCATACCAGCATCCATTCTATCTATTCCCTTATAGCGTGAGTCTAAACGACCGATCGTGTGGCCTTCTTCTCTTAATAGTTCTTTCCAAAAGAAGCCAGTCGGAACATCTAGGTTATGTTGACGAATTACCTTTTCATTTAGTCCAGAGTAATGAGAAAACATTTTGATTGCATCGTTTTTCTCAGCATCCGTAGCCCAAGCGCCTTTAGCCAATACAGGCAGAAGTTTGTTCATCGTATAGTTTTCAGCTTCTTCCAGGACCACAAGTAAGTCTTTGCTTTGCAAATCAGCTGGCAATGCTTTGTGGTACCAAGCGGCAGCAGCATAGTATGGAAGTCTGTTTGCTTGACCAACTGGACCATCTCTAGAGATACCAAGGTCTGTAGGAGAGACAAGGATAACACCGTTTAAGTACATCCAGTGCGTGTTTTGAAGTCTATAGGCTAGACCAGATACTCTTGTAGTTCCGTAGCTTTCACCAATCAAGAATTTCGGGGAATTCCATCTGTTTTGTCTAGTCACGAATGTGTTGATCCATTCAGATAAATAAGCGATGTCTTGGTTTACACCAAAAAACTGAGAACGATCTGCCTCTGGATCGACAATACGAGAATAACCTGTGTTCACAGGGTTCACGAAGATGATATCTGCCACGTCAAGAATAGAATGTGGATTGTCCTTTACCCCGTATGGCTGGATAGGAAAACCTTCGTCATCAATTTTTAGAATTTTAGGTCCCGTATACGCTAAGTGCATCCAAACAGAAGCAGAGCCAGGTCCACCATTGAATGAAATGACTAGAGGACGTGTATCCTTGTCTTTTATATCTGTTCTTTCATAGTAAGTATAGAATAAGGTTGCGATAGGGTGCCCATCTTCAGCCCAAACAGGCTGCGTGCCCACAGTAGCAGAGAACGGAACCTTCTTGCCTTTGATTGTGACTTCGTGATTGGTCACCACGGTTGATTCTACATCTATTTGTCTGCTCTGTCCAAATGCTGCTAAGGTGCAGATGGAGAGTATTAGGGTAATTAATATGCTTTTGATCTTCATAATAATTATCGTTAGTAATGATTAATTCTTATTTGTTGGTGAATCGATTCGCTTTCTTTAAACCTTTGTTAACCTTTGGAATAGCCGTTTTCAAAACACTTGCGGTCTCTAGGCCTAGTTTCCCGATCATTGATTCAAAATAATCAAATTGCGCTTGCTGATCGCCACTCCATGGGCCTATCCATCCACTTGCGCCAAAGTAAAGTGACCTTACTCTATTGAGTAGCTCACTATATTTTCTGTTGATCTCTTTGATTGGTGCTGCTGCATCTTCATTGTACTTGATTTTATCCTTATCCAGTTTATTCAAGTGCCATTGCATTTTTTGCGCACCCAACATACCATCAATAACTTGCTCATATAGTCCACCAATTGTGAAGAGTGAAGCTGTCCAAGCGCTACGTACATTGAAGTCAACGTCTAGTCGCTTGTCATCCTTTACTTTAAATTGTTGCTCGTGCGTCTGGCCATTGACTTCTAGTCTGGCGACGTAAGTACCTGGCACTAC
This sequence comes from Roseivirga sp., assembly GCA_965660665.1. Classification (GTDB taxonomy): domain Bacteria; phylum Bacteroidota; class Bacteroidia; order Cytophagales; family Cyclobacteriaceae; genus Roseivirga. Next base: position 166,217 of record CBFIAY010000001.1, read on the forward strand.
TTGCGGACCATTAAGGCCAAAACCTCTACGGCCACCTCCTCTTCTTCCTGCATTTGGATCTGTATTTCCCGATTTGAAACTATCGTGCGAGAAACCCCAGTACACCCGTTGAATACCTGCTTTATTCCCTGTATTCACTTTTTGAATTAGATTTCCATCGGTGTCCATAATAGACAAGCTGATGTTGTCTTTAGCGACTGAATCCTTTAGGTAAATATCCATCATAGCACCTCTACTTGGATTTTCGCCTCTATAGTACATATCACCAGTATGCGCGCCACCTTCGTTATAGTTGATGATCTCTGCATCAGGAATACTGAACAAAGCAGCTGGCTGGTTCATCACCCCACCCAATTCTTGAATGGCGCTTATGTTATCCAAAATCCAAACACCACGTCCATGTGTTCCCAAAATCAAATCGTTATCTCTCGGATGAATTACCAAGTCATTGAATGGAAGGGTAGGCATATTATTTTTCAGCTCCACCCAATTGCGACCGCCGTTTACGGATACGAAAAGACCAATTTCAGTACCTAGATAGAGTACCTCTGAATTTTTAGGGTCTTCTCTCAAGGTTCTAGCCACTCTGTCCTTCGGTAAGTCACCGACAACAGATGTCCAGCTTTGGCCAAAATCTGTGGTTTTGTACACATAGTTGGTGAAATCATTATTCCTGTAGTTGTTAATTGCTACATAAGCAGTCCCTGCATCATGCCACGAAGTTTCTATCGTGTTTACCCAAGTTTCTTTTGGTAAGCCAGGGAGTCTATCTGTCACGTTTGTCCATGTTTTCCCATCATTAGAGGAAATTTGTATCAAGCCATCATCAGTACCCACATAGAGCATGCCTTGTTTTTGCTTCGACTCTGCTACTGCGGTTAAAGTTGGGTAATAAGGAATACCATCGTCTAGAGAGAGCGTGCTGGTATCTGCGCGTTGGCCCATAATAGTCAGCTCTCTTCTGTTTACTCTTGTGGTTAAATCTCCCAAAGTTTTCCAAGAGGCACCACCATCGGTACTTTTCCAAAGTTGTTCCGTACCAGAATAAATTGTGTTTTCATCGTGATAGGAGAGGAAGAATGGCCCATCCCAGTTACCCGGTGCCATAGCATTTCCTAATTCTGGTTCTTCTGTACCAGGGCCCCATGAGGTCCAGTTTCTTCGTGCGCCAATTCTACCTTGAGGATCTCCTGGTCGGATAGACTGTCTTTGACCCGTTTTCATATTCAATCTAGAAAGTCCAAGGTATTGAGACTCTGTATAAACGATATCAGGATTAGTGTGGTGTGGAAGGTTCAGGAAACCATCGCCACCACCAAGTTTTTTCCAGTCTTCATTTAGAATCCCAGCACTTCTATACGTTTGACTAGGTCCTACCCAGCTCCCATTGTCTTGCAGGCCACCATAGACATTATAAGGCTCGGCCATGTCTACTGCCACTCTGTAAAACTGACTCAGTGGAAGATTTGACACAAATAGCCAGTTTAAACCTCTGTCGTAAGAGATACCAATTCCGCCATCATCACCTTTCATTACATGACGAGAGTCTTTCGGGTTTACCCAGAAGATTCTATCATCGCCATGCAGCGATTGTCTTGCAGGGCGGAAAGTTCTACCACTATCGCTAGAGTAGCTATACTGATTCATCATATAAATACGTGAAGCATCACTTGGATCAACCAATGGCTGACTCGCGTACATTGGACGTGGATTCCAGTCACTCATGAACTCCCAAGTCTCGCCTTTGTCTTTAGAACGATAGAGCCCAGCTCTTCTTTCGTTATAAGCAGTTGAAGCATTGTATTGAAAACCTTGTTCTACCGAAGCGTAAACAATGTTTGGGTCTTTTTGGAAGATGGAAATACCAATTCTTCCATAGTCTCCTTCTGGAAGACCATTTCTTAATTCTTTCCAAGTTTTACCACCATCAGTTGATTTATGAAGTCCACTGCCCGGTCCACCACCATGAAAACCGAAAGGCTTTCTTCTGCGCTGATAAGTAGCTGCGTAAACGATCTCTGGATTACTAGGGTCAATCGTTACATCGACCACACCGGTATCATCATTCACAAATATCTGTTGTTCCCAAGTTTTTCCTCCATTGGTCGTCTTATATAAACCTCTTTCATTATTTGGTCCCCACAAATGACCCATTGCAGCCACATAGACAGTATTTGAATCTGTCGGGTGCAAAGCCACTCTTCCGATATGGTGTGAGTCTTTTAGCCCCATATTCTTCCAGGTTTCTCCACCATCTGAAGATTTATAAATACCGTCTCCCCAAGAAGAGCTTTGTCGGTTGGCACGAGAACCAGAACCTGCCCAAAGAATATTAGTATGCGCTTGATTTACGGCAATAGCTCCTATGGAATGTGTGCTTTCATTTTCGAAAACAGGTTTCATAGTAACACCATTGTTGGTTGTCTTCCAGATGCCACCTGTAGCGGTAGCAACATAAAATGTAAATGGGTCTTTATTTACCACGGCTAGGTCTACCACACGACCACTCATGGCCGCAGGGCCAATATTTCGAAGCTGAAGTCCGTTAAGTGTTTCTGATGACAAATTTTGAGCAAGCGCTACTGGCGAACATATGGCCAGTGCAAAGAGAAATGATAAGGTCTTTCTAAGCATTTTGATTGTGTTGAATTATGATCTCAATTTAATGATCGGATGATAAGGCTCCATCTCTTTTTTTAAGAGTGGTAGTTTGGTAGCCGGAAGCTCAATAAGCTTTCTGAATCTTTTCAAGCATTACACCAAAACTCTCTCGGATGGTCGCAGTGGGTGAAGTATAATGATTCGCGATCATCACGAAAACTAAGGTTTTACCGCTATCTGTTTTGATATAACCCGCTAAGCTATGGTTGTTACTCAATGTGCCTGTCTTGGCGTAGACATTTGGTGTATACCAGTCTTCTATTGTGCCAGATGTTTGTCCTTGAGGGAAAAGCTTCTCCGCCACACTGAAATCTATGGACTTCAGTACATCAAGTATTTCATTTGGCGTGAACATGTTATAACGGGACAGTCCGGAACCATCTCGCCAGACTAATTCAGTATTTGTGTTCGTGGAAACTTGAGCAAGTTCAATGGCTTTTTCTGTACTCAATGTGTCACTAGAATTACCACTTACCATCATCAGTATTTGTTCCGCAAATAGGTTATCGCTTGGCTGAAGCATCCATTTGTAGAGACTATCAGCAGCAACACCTGCGAGTGTTTCGAAGGTTTTGGGTCTATGATAATCTTCAATTTGTTTGATTTGCTTACCAGTTGCTTGCCCTATCAAGTCAATGAAAAGTGGGTCTGAATACCTAAAGGGTCTAATAAGTGTGTCTACTGTAACACTATCGCCTGCTTCTAATTCCTTGTAGTTAATCTCAAATTCGTTCCAGAATTCATTTCGGTTAACCCTAGTTCTAGTATCCGTAGAATCACTTTCGGTAAGCCGAAACCCGAGATAAGTAGGAGAAGTTGAGAATTCCTTTTTCTGATTGTCAACTATTATTTGAACACTGTTTCCATAAATCGGAAATACAGACTTTTCAGCACCATAATAACCAGCATAATCATCCCATCCCCATCCAGGGCCAAATCGTTCATCTTCCATTGGGCGAGACCAATAGAAAAGTTCTTTGTCACTTTCTGACAGGAAATCTATTACCGTAGCATCAGGGTGATCAGGGTGAAGTGTTAGTGGGTAGCCTGTGCTCCAAAAGATCAGAGAATCACCTTTTATTACATATTCCATTGCTGAGAGCGCACTGGGTAAATAATTGAGCCCTGCTTGATATGTAAACAGCTTGGTAGTAGATGCAGGAGTCATGTACTGATCAGCATACTGTTCCGCAACGACCCTAGCCTTCTCAGTATCGTAAAGCTTGAAACCAATAAAGGCATTTTGAAAACCAGGCAGCTCTTTTAGGTCCTTCAGGATTTTCCTTTTAGGGTATCGTTGCGCAAGGCTCTGTTGGATGCCAAAAGAGAAAAAAATAAGAAATATAACTATGCCTCTTTTCATTGATTCATGGCTGTAGATAGGATTGAAAATGGGATTGCTAAAGCAATCCCTGGGCTATCATCGAGTCAGCTACTTTGATAAATCCGGCTATGTTCGCACCACTCATATAGTCATTGTTAGCGTTGTATGTTTGGGCGGCATGAAGACAACTGTCATGAATGTTCTTCATGATGGTCTGAAGTCTTCGATCCACTTCATCACTTGTCCAGTGTGAGCCGGAGTAGTTCTGAACCATCTCGAGTCCTGATGTTGCGACACCGCCTGCGTTTGACGCTTTGCCTGGCGCGTACATGACACCATTGTCTCTCATGATACTAACCGCTTCAGGTGTACAAGGCATATTTGCGCCTTCCGCTACAAGTTTCACATTGTTTCTAACGAGGTTGTTGGCGTCATTATCATTCAATTCATTTTGTGTTGCGCATGGAAAAGCACAGTCTGCTTTATGTGCCCAAAGCGCATTAAAGTCTGCTGATCGATCGGAAGGGCAGAACGTTGCTGACGAATACTTATCTGCATACTCCGATATTCTTCCTCTGTGCTCGTTCTTGAGGCCTTTGATGAATTCCAGCTTTTCGGAATCAATACCAGCTTCATCAAGAATGTAGCCTGATGAGTCAGAGATGGTTATTACTTTTCCTCCAAGTTCAAGTATCTTCTCTATTGCATACTGAGCTACATTTCCAGCGCCAGAAATCAAACAAGTCTTTCCTTCTAGAGAATCTCCAAGATTTTGCAGCATGTACTGTGAGAAGTAGATAAGCCCGTAGCCTGTAGCTTCTGGCCGTATCAAGCTACCGCCCCATTTTACGCCTTTCCCTGTTAGTACACCTGAGAATTGGTTCTCGATTTTGCGGTACATGCCGTACATATACCCAATTTCTCTACTACCCACACCTATGTCGCCAGCGGGGATGTCAATTCTGTGCCCGATGTGTTTAGAAAGCTCCATCATAAAGTTTTGGCAAAAACGCATTACTTCACCATCTGATTTTCCCTTGGGATCGAAGTTTGATCCGCCTTTACCACCTCCAAGCGGCAGACTTGTGAGGGCGTTTTTAAAGACTTGTTCAAAGCCTAAAAACTTTAGTATGCTTTGATTTACAGAAGGATGAAATCGGAGACCTCCTTTAAAGGGGCCTATTGCACTGTTCATTTGTACCCGATAGCCTCTATTTACTTGAGGCTTGCCATTGTCGTCTACCCAAGTTACTCTAAAGCTGATAATTCTTTCAGGCTCAACCATACGTTCAAAAACCTGATTCAATCGGTACTCTTCATGCTTTTCAAGTACAGGAAGTACACTTTCATACACTTCGTAAACTGCCTGGTGAAACTCAGGTTCACCAGGATTATTCTTTTTCAAACGGTTCATAAAAGAATCCTCCAAGACTCTTTGAACCTGTCCATTTTCTATTTCCATTAATGGTTATTAGTGTGAGCGATGAGGAGAGTGGGTTCTACCTCATTTACACATCAATGTAAGGATTTTTTCCATACAAAAACCAGAAGTAAAGCTTCAAGAAGTTATGGTTAGATGGAATTGAGACGATGAAATCTATTCGTAATAAACAGACATTTCATCAAGTCCTTTTCGCCTATTATTAGGGACATAAACCTCTGCTGCCTCGTAGCCCACAGGGAGTAAAAGAAACGCTCTTTCGTTGTCAGGTCTATCTAAGATTTTCTGTAAGAAATTCATGGGGCTAGGCGTATGCGTTAGGGTTACCAAGCCTGCGTCATGAATTGCGGTAATCAGCATGCCTGCGGCCAAACCTACAGATTCATTGACGTAGTAATTTTGATGTTTTTTTCCTTCTGAATCGTATTCGAAAGGCCTTTTGAATACGATGATTAAATATGGAGCGATTTCAAGGAAAGGTTTCTTCCAATCCGTAGCCATAGGTTTAAGGTCATCAATCCATTCCTCACTCATTCGCTTAGTGTAGCTTTCATATTCTTCTTTCTCTGCTGCTTCTCTAATCTTAGATTTGATTTCGGGATTGCTAATCACGCAGAAGGTCCAAGGCTGTTTATGTGCACCAGAAGGTGCGGTGGAAGCTGAACGCAGGATGTTGTCAATTACTTCTTTCGGTACGGGTTTATCTGAAAACTCTCTTACAGACCTGCGCGTTTCCATCCAGTCATAAAATTGCTTACTACGCTCAATCATTTCTTCTTGAGAATAGTGCACATGACTGTATTTAACGTGTTCAAAGCCTTTTATGACCTTGATTTCCTGCTTTTCTTCCATGCTTATTTCCTGATTTACTAAGTTAGAGATTCTAGCCTAAGAACATAAGGGCTAGAAGACAGAAGTTTGAATAGCCTTGTAGATGTTTAATTTTAATTAGAGGAAGAGGCAATGATCACTGGTGGACTTTCAATAAAGTATTAGTAGTAGATCGTTTGACTAATGTCTCAAAAAAATGATGTTTTACCCAATTACGTAAATAAAAAAAGAACCCCAGCTGCGTAACAGCTAGGGCACGATTTGGATGTATTAAATCCCACAAGTGGGATACCTTATAGACGACTTGATTTAAAGGATGTTTCTGAGATAGATAGATTATTTGATTTTTTTTCTCTTTAAATAATCTTCTTCCTCATCTTATCTACACCTGCAAGGGTGAAAATTACTACTGCCAAACCTAGACTTCTATAAATGTATTCCATATTATCCCAAAGGCTGTAATCGGGATCTGCTAGGTTACCAATACCAAGTATTTGAAACCCATAAGGATGATATGGTGCATACTCCCATCCTTGAGATAAAATCATAAAAGAAATAAAGCCACCTATACCAATACCTAATGGAAGGATTAAGTTTTTAAATCGTTGACTCAACCAAAACTGAATGGAGGCATAGCCCATTGTTGTTAAGAATACTTTAAAACTTAGTTTAAAGAAAATACTTACATCGAATACCTGATCGAAGCCCAAATCGGGGCTGGTTATCCTTAGAATGTATCCCGCAAGGATTGCGAACACTCCAAATAGCATAAGACTTGTGAATATCATTAATGAGAATACTTTGACCTTAGCTAAATAAACAGTCAGCCTTGATAGGGGTTGCGTATAGATGAGTTTCCAAGTATTTGAGTTGTACTCAATACTGTTGACAAATAGGGCAACTATCATTACAAAGAATGGAAAAAGGAAGTTGGCCGGGTTTACGCTCATTTGTAGTAGTCTTTCCCAGGGATTTTCTCCTTCAGCTAAGAGTACCTTTCCTCGGGTAAGAAAAATGATAAAGTTAATTACGGGGACAAAGGCTGGTGCTAGAATTAGGAACCATAAAATAAATGTCCTGTTGTACTTATACAATTCGGCAGAAATGCCTCTCTTTAATGCGATAACTGCGTTCATTGGTCTAATTTTTTGGTGATGTTCAAGAAGATGGATTCTAGGTTTTGCTCAGAAGTTTTGAGTTGGTAGACGTCAAGATTTTTGTCTACCAAGGCCTTGTTGATTTTTGAAACTTCCTTTTTGTCTGGAATAGGTAAGTGAATTGATTTTCCGTTTTGCTCGGAAATGGTATAATTCATTGCTTTCAAAATATCCACAACTTCAATAACCCGATCTACTTCAATTACCAATTCAATGGCACCGTCTCCTTGCTGAAGCCCTTCTAGCTTTCCTTGATACAGAATTTTTCCTTGGTCAATAATTGCCACATCAGAGGCTAATTTCTCAATCTCAGACAAGAGATGACTAGATAGAAAGATGGTTTTGCCATGCTTTTGATTCAAGTCTAATATCAGCTCACGCATTTCAATAATCCCACTTGGGTCAAGACCATTTGTCGGTTCATCAAGGATTAGTAAATCAGGATCTGTCAGGAGGGCCGAGGCTAGGCCAAGTCTTTGGCACATCCCTAGAGAATAGTTTTTTGCTTTCTTATCTGCGTTTTCAACTAGTCGAACGATTTTCAATACCTCATCTATTCTTTCTTTGGGTACATCGACCATTTTCCGAATCACTTCAAGATTTTGCCTACCGCTCAGATGTTTGTAGATGGATGGGTTCTCGATAAGTGCACCGATTCTTCCAAGGATTTCTACTTTGTTTTGAAGGAGTTCTTTTCCAAATAATTTTACTTGGCCAGGCTTAGAGTGAAATAGGTCTAGTAATACCCTGATGGTGGTAGTCTTTCCAGCACCATTGGGGCCAAGGAAACCGAAAATACTCCCCTGTGGTACCTCTAGGTTAATTTGATCCAGTGCCTTGAAGTCTTTGAAATAGAAATCTAGCCCTTGGGTTTGAATGATTGATTTTGACATATTTTTGATATTTAGTGGGGTGACGTACCGAATGGGAGATTTGATAACGTTGGTTTTTTATTTGATAATCCTGGTCATTAATTGACGCGGCAGGAGTGAGGGTTTATAGAACCGATGCAGCAATCAGTTCTGATCGGAGGAGTATACTTTTACTTGGACAGCCATCAAAAGCTATCTATGGGTAAAGTTTTATCTTTCAAATCCGAAAATATTAAGTGATTAGTCCAACCTTTTTACCCAATCAAATGTTATTCACACATGGAACAAGCGAAAGCAGCAAAGAAGCCTAGTACAAAGGCCAATCCAGCTCAGAAAATCAAAGAAGGATATATTAATTATGTCCTAGAACATGGCGCGAAACCCGTGTCTATTTTCAAATTTGTAAAAGACCTTAAAGTTAAAGAGGAACTCTTCTATGACCATTACAACTCTTTCGAGAATATCGAAAAAGAGATTTGGTCTGATATCTTTCAAGGTACGATCACTGCCATTACTTCAGAGGAAGTTTATAATGAGTATTCTTCTAGAGAAAAGTTATTGGCCTTTTTCTATACTTGGGTAGAGCAATTGAAGGCTAACAGAAGCTATATTCTTCAATCCGTTCCGAAGAAAATGAAGCCAGAAATCACTCCGTACTACTTGGAACATGTGAGAAATGGATTCAAAGAATGGATTGCTGAGCTATTGCTAGAAGCAAAAGAAACTGACGAGGTAACTACTAGACCAATCATTAGCGATCGTTATGATGATGCTATCTGGTTACAATTCCTTTTCATCCTCGGTTTTTGGATGAAAGATGATACGAAGTCTTTTGAGAAGACAGATGCAGCGATTGAAAAGTCCGTTAATCTCGCGTTTGATTTAATGGGCCGTGGTCCTTTAGACGCTATGGTAGATTTTGGCAAGTTTTTATTCCAGAACAGGTAACAATCACAACCAGGAGAAGATAAGGAGATGAAGGAGCAATCAAAGATACCAACCTCAAAAGTTCAGCGTGCCGCAAAGTTTGTAAGCACAGGTGCTCGGGTTGGAGGTAATTACATGAAGCATTACGCTAAAAAGGTGGTAAATCCTTCATTATCCAAAGATGAATTGCATGCTGACAATGCACGAGATATCTACAATTCACTAAGTGAGTTGAAAGGGAGTGCATTAAAAGTAGCACAGATGATGAGTATGGATAAAAACATGCTTCCAACAGCTTATCAAGATAAGTTTTCCATGGCCCAGTACAGTGCTCCTCCGTTGTCATTTCCTTTAGTGGTAAAGACTTTTCAACAGTATTTTAAAGAATCTCCCTCTGCGATTTTTGACACATTCTCTAAGAATGCAAAGAATGCAGCATCCATAGGGCAAGTGCATGAGGCAACCTTAGGCGACAAGAAACTTGCTGTCAAAATCCAATACCCCGGAGTTGCTGATAGTGTCAAATCTGATCTCAAACTAGTTCGGCCATTTGCGGTAAGACTCATGAGCTTGAACGAGAAGGATTTAGATCATTACATGGAGGAAGTAGAAACGAAACTTATAGAGGAGACCGATTACCTGCTAGAAGTGGAACGGTCTATAGAAATTTCTGAGGCCTGTGGACACATAGAAAATTTAAGATTCCCAAAGTACTACCCTGAATATTCTGCGGGTCGTGTCATCACGATGGACTGGTTAGAGGGTAAGGTTTTGAAAGAGTTCATTCAGACTAATCCTGACCAAGAGACAAGAAATAAGGTAGGACAAGCGATGTGGGACTTCTATGATTATCAGATTCACACCTTAAAGCAAGTCCATGCCGATCCACACCCTGGTAACTTTATCATTAGTGACGATGGTATTCTTGGTGTGATTGATTTTGGTTGTGTTAAAGTTATCCCTGAGGAGTTTTATGAGCCTTATTTCAGTTTGATTCGAAAAGACATGCTTACTGCTGGCCCAGAATTAAACGAAAGGTTTAAACAACTTCAGTTTATTTATGACTCGGATTCAGCTGAAGATAAAACTTACTTCTCTAATGTAATTACAGATATGATGGGGCTTTTGGGGCAACCTTTCCATCAAGAGGAGTTTGATTTTGGAGATGATTCCTACTTCCAGAAGATTTACCAAATGGGTGAGGTAATCTCAGGGTCTAAGAAATTTAGAGAGTCTGAAAAGGCTAGAGGAGCTAGAGATGGCTTGTATATCAACCGAACCTATTTTGGCTTATATAATATTCTTAACGAGCTGAAAGCTAAGGTCATCACTACAAAACCAGAATGGGCGGCTAAAGTTGCCGTTTAGTCTTTAAAGGGCAGGTCAGTGGGGAGTGTGAATTGAACAACACTCACTGACTTAATCGTCATCTTTGAAATATGGAAGTTTTCTTCGAAATCTCTACTGAAATCAGCTGGGCTTCGAAGTATTGTAATCAAACGACCTGCCTCATCAAAGATTTCAAAATGAATCATTCCTTGTTTTGTGATTTCTTTCATATCCCTCAAGATTTATGTGCGGTCTTTTTGAATATTTCTTGTGACAAAGCCGAAAACAGATTCTGAGATATTGCGAGGAGCAATTTCCTTATTCAGAGCGCATGCTATGAACAGTGTTAATATGATAAGGTATGTGATGACTTTTTTCATTCTCGCTTATAGTACGCTCCAGCACAAGCCGACCCTACTAGCTAATCTTGATTTTTATTAGAAATGAAGCTTCATTCCCTCGTGGGAAGCTTTAAAGCCAAGGTTTTCATAGAATCTGACGGCATCTGGTCTCTGTTTGTCGGTGGTCAATTGAAGGACATGCGCCTTACGTTCCTTAGCGCGTTCAATGGCCCATTGGAAGAACCTTGCTCCAAACCCCTGATCACGATATGCTTTTCCGATTCTGACAGCTTCTATTTGCGCACGAATGCCACCTTGATAAGTGAGGTACTGAATAAAACTCAATTGTAAGGTTCCGATAATCTCGTTTTTCGCTTCAACAACGATTAATTCCTGATTCCTATCCTTATCAATTGCTTCAAAAGCTTCAACATAAGACTGAGGTAATGGAACTTGAAAGCTTTCTCTTTGACTTCCTAATTCGTCATCTGCTAACATTTCTATGATAGGTTGAACGTCTGCTTTTATGGCTTTTCGGAAGGTTAGCTTCATGTTAATAATGTTGTCGTTATGCATGGATGACCTCAATTCAATTTCCCTGTTAGAAAAGCGTAAATCATCAGAAGGAGTATTCCTAAATAGTATTTAGAATTGCCGATCGTTGATTTCGATCCAATAGCCATTAGGATCCTGAAGATAGATTTGCCGGACTCCGTCAGGGCGAATAGTGACACCTCCTTTTTTACCTTCCCAGCTCTCATATGCAATGTTTTGAAACTGTAAGTTGTCTGTGAAAGGAAGAAGGGCTAATACTGAAAAGCTATAATGGACTGATTTAGTGAGTTGGATGGCGGATAGGTCAGCTTGAATCATGTGAATCTGTTGGCCTTTATCATTTTCAACCCAGTCAATGAGTGGGTTGCCAGTTGGATCTTCAATGTTCTTAAATCCGAGGGCTTCGGTGTAGAATTTTTTACTCTGCTCCAAATCTTTGACGACAATCGCCATATGATCGAATGAAGTTTGACTCCATGCAAAAGAGGAGAAGAGGAGTGCGCAAAGACTAAGGGTTACTTTCTGCATTTCGTTTCTGTTTATACCAATTGACTGCAAGGCTGATCAATGACCAAGCACAAAATAAAGTAAAGATTGAATAAGACCATTTCCCCATGTCGAAGCCAATAAATTCAAAGGTAGATCCTGCTGACGCAGTCAAGGCATTCACAAAGTTTATGGCATAGAATAAACCTCCAATAAACATGAGTACAATCATCCAATTCGGTTTGACCTTCTGCCTAACCATACTTTTTTGTCATAAGGTGGTAGGATTCTTTTACCAATTCTTCCAGTACCTCAAGATGAATATCGGCTAATTTCTTGATGTAAAGGCAAGATTTTCCGGTCTTATGTTTGCCGAGTTCGTTCATGAGGGCTTCATACCGGTCAAAGCCTGTCATGATATAAACGGTCAGGTTTTGTGCACGTGGAGAGAACCCCACCTTCATAAAATCACCTTCTCTTCCGCTGTTATACTTATAATGATACGTACCAAATCAAACTATGGATGTACCCCACATTTTGGCAGTACTACCAGTAACACGCTCCATCATGATTTTCAATGCAAGGCAGTCAGCCTTTTTTTGTTCGTCCTTAACGTTCGCTAAGAATATAGCTACACTGGCTTCGTTAACGATGGTTTTGTTCCCTGCTTTTGCCATAAAAAAATGTTTCTTCAATTTAAGAAAAACGATCATTAACCTTTAGATCCATCGTTCCTTTCGACTCATGTACTCCTATGAGAAGCTTGAAAACACAAGCGAGAGAATGAATATATGGTAATGCATGGTGTTGTTTTTCATTAGTTTACGCGAAAATATATGGCAATAGAATAATTAATCCTATGATTACTGCAGTCATGGCCGCGATCAAAACAGCAGCAGCTGCCATATCTTTGATCTTGCCTGCCAATGGATTTTGATTGGGTTCGACAAGGTCAACAAGTCGTTCAATTGCGGTATTGATCATTTCTGTAATCAGAACCAGAGCAATGGCTATGGTCAACCACAGCCAATCCTGTTTTGATACGTTGAAGTAGAAACCTATCAAAATGACAAACAAAGCAGCTAATAAATGGATTATAAAATTATGTTCTGCCCCAAGTGTAAGCCAGATGCCTTTAAAGGCGTACCTAAAACTATTGAGTCTTTCTTTGAAGCTGAAGGGTTTCATTTGATATAAAATTAGTGAAATGATCTAAACAAAGACTTGTCTTGGTTAATACGGTTTTGACCACTTATTTTTGATTAAAATTTACGTGATGAAGAAAGTAATTTTATTGAGCTTAATATTTTTGATTTGCGCTTGTGATAGCGATCAAAACAAGGCAGGTAGATTCTTCATCAAAGGAAATGAGTCATTAAACAAAGGCGACTATAATGAAGCGGTAAGGCTCTATACTGAAGCGATTGCTAAGGATGATAAATACACCGAGGCCTATAACAACCGAGGAGTTGCCTACTATCGTGATAGAAAGTTTATAGAAGCGATCAACGACTATTCCACCATCCTATTACAAGTTAATCCTGACTTTACGGATGCCAGAAGGAATCGAGTAAATGCTTACTTGGACTCTAAACGCTTTGATAAGGCACTTCTTGATCTTGAGGTGTTGCAAGAACTGTTTCCGGATTCTGCTTATGTAGATTTCAATAGGGGTTTAGTTTATCATGAGATGAAGGATTTCACCAAGTCAATTGAATCGTTCAACTCGGCTTTGCGTAAGGATGAAGGAAACCCAGAAATCTTGATCAATGCAGCGAATGGCTATTTTATGCTCAAGGAGTTTGACAATGCAGAAGAGCTTTTAAATCAAGCTGAAATGATTGATGCTACCGAACCTAATATCTACAATACTCAGGCATTGATAGAAACGAGCAAGGGTAATTACGCTAAAGCACTTGCCTTAGTAGAGGAGGCATTGGAAACAGATCCTTCGAATCCATACTTCTTTAATAATCGTGGATTTATTTACTTGATGCTCGGTGATCTTGTTAAGGCTGGCCCAGATATTAGGAGAGCAATTATTGGAGCTTCTGAAAATGCGTGGGGCTATCGAAACAGAGGCATCCTATTACACCTGCAAGAAAACCACGAGGGTGCTATCCGCAACTTTGAACGTGCTGAAAAACTCGACGGCAAGGTGCCTTTGATGTTAGACTACTGGGTCGCTTCGCTTAAAGGTCTAGGTAGACTTGATGAAGCATGTGAAAAAATGAAAGAAGCTTCTAATGAAGTTAAGCCTGAGACAAAGGCTGGATTACCTTGTAAATGAAAGTGTAATAGAGGGCCTAGCCTAGTCGCCATCCAATCCGCCTAAAATTATTTTCCTTCAAAATCTGTCTAATTTTTCTCTAATCGAGTGTTTTTTTACTTGAGTGAAAAAATATAGTAATTGTGTTAACAAGCCTTAACGTTAGGTCGTCTCTTTTTTGAATATGGATGTATCACGCTTCAAAGCAGAAGTTTTACCCTTCAAGAACAAACTGTACCGCTTTGCCCTCAACATTTTAAGAGATGAAGAGTTGGCAAAGGATGTAGTGCAGGAGTGTTTGATCAAGGTATGGGAGAAAAGAGCTGAAATTGATCAGGTCCAGAACCTAGAAGCTTGGTGTATGCAGGTAACCCGTAACAAGGCCTTGGATAAACTTAGATCGAAGCATTTAAAGAAGACAGACTTATTCGAAGTCGAATTCGATACGAGAAAAGAACGTGATACTCCATTTGTTGTGACTGAGCGAGAAGATCTAATGAGTAGAATCAAGGATTTGATTGAGGCACTACCTAGCAGGCAACGTGAAGTAATGCAACTCAGAGATATTGAAGGGTATAGTTATAAAGAAGTAGCTGAGAATCTTGATATCGATATAAACCTGGTGAAGACGAATTTATTTCGTGCCAGAAGAAAATTGAAAGAAAGCTTAATGAAAGTTGACGCTTATGGACTCTAGAAGAGCAGATTTATTAGAAAAGTACTGGGAGGCTGATACCAACCTTGAGGATGAAAATGAACTCAAAAAGTTGATCAGTGAAGCCAAAGAGAGTGAAGAATTAGAGGAGGTGAAGGCACTTTTCAATCATTTCGATTCAGAAGCTTCGATAGCATTAGATGAGTCATTTGACGATTCGATTCTTCAGATGATTTCAGAAGAGAAAGAAACTAAAGTGATCAGCATCTCTGACTACTTTAAGCAGTATGCAAGTATAGCAGCGGCAGTGGTTGTAATGGTAGTGAGCGGGTATATGTTCGTTCAGAATCAAAATCAATACAGTGCTGAAGATACTTTTGAAACACCTGAAGAGGCTTATGCTGAACTGAAAAAACAATTACTTGTAGTGTCGAACTACATGAATAAAGGAAATGACACAATGAATGAATTGGCTAACCTAGGTAGGGTTGGAACGGAACTTCAAGACTTTGCAAAAATTAGTCAAGCTTCAGAAGGTCTAGAATTATTAAGTGAAATGAATTTAAAAAACAATTAGAGGGAAATAATAATGAAAAAGCTAGTATTAACAATGGTGTTGGGCTTGTTCGCTGTATCGGCAAACGCTCAAAGTGATGCGATCACAAAGTATTTTGACAAGTATGTGGATGATCAATCTTATATGCACCTGAATTTCAGTGGTAAGATGTTCCAAATGATCGCTCGTCTCGAGTTTGACGATCCTGCAGAGCAAAAAATGGTTGAAGAGTCTTTAGGAAAAATTAAGAGAGTACAAGTTTTAGGCAAAGACAAGGATGTTGATGGTAGAAAAATGTACGCTGAAGCCATGAAAGCAATCAAAGGCAATGATTTTGAAGAGTTGATGTCTTTGCGTGAAGGTGATAAGGACATCAGGTTCATGATCAAGGAAAAGAATAACAAAATCAGTGAACTCTTTATGGTCATGGGGGGCGAGTCAGAATTCGGTCTTTTGAGTATTGTTGGGGACGGCATTGATTTAAATGCACTTTATAAGCTATCTAAGTCTATCGGAATGGATGGTTTCAATGAACTACAGTTCCTTGAAAAAATGGATGGCAACTAGAATATTGCTATTATGATTACAGAGGGTGCCTCGGCATCCTCTGCTTTATTGGTCAAAGCTCAAAATAATTGGATGTATGAAGAAGCTTTTAATACTCAGTCTACTTTTTAGTATGACACTTACTGGTTTTGCTCAAAGCCGCAGTGTCGAAACTTTCCGTCAGGACAATAGTCCTTCGACAACGCTCTTTTTTTATAAGAGCACACTCAAAATGATTTCTAGGATTGACTTAAGCATGCTTGGGGGTTCCGATGTTAGTGAGTTTAAAGATATGCCACCCATTGGTGATATGATCAAAGGCATAGAAAAGGTTAAATTCTTTCTCTTCGAAAATAGTGACGATGAGGATGAAATTCAATTAAGTGATTTCAAGAACCTGAAGTCTAAAATAGAGGCCGAAGGTTATGAGTCAATGATGTCTGCTCGCCTCGAAGGCAACAATATGAATGTTATGATGAAGGAGAGACGTGGAAACCCAGAAGGTTTCGTGGTACTCATTACAATGGAAGATGGCTACAGCATTATTGATATCGAAGGGTATCCTGATGTTAGTAATATTCTTAAATTCTCTCAATTCATCAATAGCAATGGATCTAACATGGGATTGAAGGAAGCTTTTAGGTAGTGTATTACACCGCTTCGGTTCATTTTTTACTCAAAAACAACACGATTTGGATACTGTATTATCAATTAAAAACCTTTCTAAGCACTATGGAAGGATCAAGGCTGTAGACAACCTCTCGCTGGAAGTAAAGCGAGGAAGTGTTTATGGAATACTTGGGCCTAATGGTAGTGGAAAGACGACAACGCTCGGTGTAATTCTGAGTGTCATCAATCAAACAAGCGGAGACTTTGAGTGGTTTGGAAAACCAGGTACTCAAAACACAAGAAAGAAGATAGGCGCCATTCTGGAGCACCCAATCTTCTATCCTTATCTCACTGCCGTTCAAAACCTTAAGATCGTATGCGACATTAAGGAAGTACCTTATTCGCGTATTGAAGAGGTGCTTGACCAAGTCGGATTAGTACTTCGTAAGGATCATAAGTTTAGGACCTTCTCACTAGGTATGAAACAGCGACTTTCGATTGCTTCTGCTTTGTTGTGCGATCCTGATGTGATGATTTTAGACGAACCAACTAATGGTCTTGACCCACAAGGAATCGCTGAAATCAGAGACCTTATTATAAATATCGCAAATAGTGGTAAAACCATTATTATAGCGAGCCACTTGCTAGATGAAGTCCAGCGCGTATGTACTCACTTTTGCGTGTTACAGCAAGGGAAGCTCATCCACGATGGCCTAGTTGAAGATGTTGGCAAAGGAGCCACTATTGTTGAAGTGAAAGCTGATGCTGAGAACCTAGAAGAGGTTTTGGAGGCTTCCAAAATGACTAGCGCCATAAAACGAGAGCTTGATAAATATACACTCACAATGGCCAAGGGATTCGGTGCTGTAGATGTGAATGAATATTTATTTAAGCAAGGTATTACGGCTAAGCATTTGATTCTAAAAGTAAAGACTTTAGAAAAGCAATTCTTAGAAATTTTAGCAGAACAAGGAGGAGGTCAACAATGATGCGTTTACTAAAAATTGAAATGCACAAGGTGCGTAACAATAGATCTTTCAAGGTCCTGTCTATACTTTACATTATTGCCCTATTCCTAATGAGTATGGGTGTAATGCCATTCCTACAATGGTTGAAGAATAAGTTTGCTGATTTTAATGCAGAACAAATTGACCCAACTATTCTTCCGTTCTATGAATTTCCAGATATCTGGCAAAATTTAACCAGTGTAGCTATTTACTTCAAGATTCTTCTAGCACTTGGGTTGATTTATTCAATTACGAATGAGTATACCTATAAAACGATTAGACAGAATGTAATCGATGGCTTGAGCAAGCAGGAGTTTATTTGGTCGAAAATTATAATGGCTGGATTCCTTAGTGCTGCGTCTGCTATAGCACTCTTAGTGATGGGACTGATTACAGGTTTTATTTATTCAACTGAGATCTCTTTTGCACTCGTTGTCGAAGATATGTACTTCTTGTTGGCCTTTTTCCTTCAGCTGTTTGCCTTTTTACTGTTTACACAGTTGATCGCAACGCTGATTCGTAAGCCAATAATGACAATGGGGCTTATGTTCCTTTGGGTTGTGTTGATTGAAAATGGGCTTTTCATTTGGGGACAAGTGAAGGGTGAGGAATGGGTGGAGTATTTCTTACCTGTAAAGTCTATCAATTCCTTGATTCACGTGCCCTTTCCTAAATATGCTTTAATGGAAATACAAGATTACATCGCTTGGCCAGAACTGGCCTTAGTCATCTTCTATGGAGGCCTGTTTTATTGGGCTACCACGAGACTTGTCGTTAAGCGAGATTTATAAGAGACTTAATACATTAGCAAAGAAGCCACTCCGATTAGTCGGGGTGGCTTCTTTTTTTGTGTTACGGCCGTTATGCTGATCCAGCTCCTAGTGTAGTTAATAAGATTCGTAACTAACATGTTGTTAAGGAGATACTTAAACTTTAGATTTACTACCATGAGAAATCTGATTACCACTATCTGTTTAATGGCATTCCTTAATGTTGGCTATAGCCAAGAATTACCCTTTAGATCGATTACTGAAACTGAGCGTACTTACAATGCAAGTAATATTGCTGCTAGGATGGTGGAGGGATTAGGTTTTAGGTATTATTGGGCAACTGAAGGCCTAAGGACAACGGATTTAGCATTTGAGCCAGTAGCAAAGGGAAGGAACTCAAGGGAGACCGTTAACCATCTTCACATCCTCTCAGGGTTCCTTTTGAGTGCGCTAGAAAAAGAAGTTTTCGTTCCTGGAAGTTCTGCCGAATTGTCATTTGACCAGATAAGAAAAGAGACACTGCAGAACTTAGAAAAGGTGGTCAATATTTTAAAGGCTAGCAAGGATACTGATTTCAAGGATTATAATATCAGGTATGCTAATGGTGGGCAATTGCCATTTTGGAATGTCATCAATGGCCCAATCGCAGATGCGATATACCATACAGGTCAGGTAGTATTGATGCGTAGAATGTCGGGTAACCCGATGGACTCGAAGGTGAATGTATTGGCAGGAGTGAGGAATTAAATTTCTTCAATAAGTCCTCAAGAAACCTAAATAACTATTCACCATCGATCAATGACTAATAACCATTTATGGTATCCACTTAATGTCCTTAAAATCTGGCTTTCGCTTCTCTAAGAAGGCATTTCTTCCTTCTTTCGCTTCATCTGTCATATAAGCTAAACGGGTAGCTTCTCCAGCAAATACTTGTTGACCCACCATGCCGTCATCCGTCATGTTGAATGCAAACTTGAGCATCTTGATAGAAGTAGGGGACTTCTGTAGAATCTCTTGCGCCCAGTCGTAGGCAGTGTCTTCTAATTCATCGTGAGGAACAACTGCATTTACCATTCCCATGTCGAATGCCTCTTGTGCCGAGTAGTTCCTTCCAAGAAAGAAGATTTCTCTCGCACGCTTTTGACCCACCATTTTAGCTAGGTATGCAGAACCGTAACCACCATCGAAGCTGGTGACGTCTGCATCTGTTTGTTTAAAGATCGCATGCTCTTTACTCGCAAGGGTAAGGTCACAAACGGTATGCAGACTATGTCCACCGCCAACAGCCCATCCTGGGGCTACACAGATCACCACCTTCGGCATAAAACGGATAAGACGCTGTACTTCAAGTATGTTAAGTCTAGGCATACCATCATCATCTACATAGCCTTGATGACCCCTTGTGTTTTGGTCTCCGCCTGAGCAGAATGCCCAGCCACCATCTTTTGCTGAGGGGCCTTCACCAGATAAGAGCACTACACCAATCGAAGTGTCTTCACGAGCATCTAATAAAGCTTCGAAGAGTTCCCCTACAGTTTTAGGCCTAAAAGCATTTCTGACTTCAGGACGATTGAAGGCAATTCGGGCTACGCCATCACCAGATTTTTTGTAAGTGATGTCTTGATATTCTTTGACGGTTGTCCAGGCTACTTTACTCATGTTACGAAAATACGGCTAAAGGAAGAAGTAGCAAAGAAGGGAAGGGTGATTACCTCCTATTTGGTAATCGAAATTCAATTCTTAAGGTCATTTCACTTTCAGTAAGCACTCCTTTGACTCGCTTCGGAATCCATCTAGGACTTTTTTTCAATACGCGCAAGGCCTCCAAGCTTAAATTCTGATCTGGATTTGAGGATACGTATATCTCTCTTAAGTCTCCGGTGGCAGTAATAATGAACTTCAACATTACTTGACCTTGAATGTTTGCACGTTTCGATGCCTCGGGATATTTTAGATTATTTCTGAGAAAAGTACCCCATGCCTTTTGGCCACCGGGAAAACTAGCGTCAATTTCTAATGCTGTAGCATCTTTTATAAAAGGGTCTATTTCAGTTTGCTCACCTTTTTCATTGTACATCTCGATGCGTGTACCACCAGTTTCCTTGTGTTCATATGACCAAAGGCTGATCTTTCGGTTACGTAAATACTCACCTCGAATAACGCTATCCTGTTTAACCAAGAGATAAGCTCCACTTTTTTTGCCCTTAACATAAGTAGTGCTTTCCACCATTTCATCATTTTGGTTAAAGCATTTGACGATACCATTGAGTTTACCTCTCTTATCGAGAATTCTGATTTCGTAAGTTTCTGCTTTGGTAGGCTTTTCTACAGCCTTAAGATTAGTGTCATAATAGACGGTATCTATTTTGATTTGGGAAAATCCTATTGTCGGGATTAAAGTCAAAATGACAAGAATGATTGTCGACCTAGTTATTCTTTTCATGCTGTGTTTATTTAAAGTGTTTAAAGCCACTTATTAGATGACAACAATTTATTGGAATTATGATGCTTGTGAAAGGGGAGGAGAAGAATTCTCTGAGGATATAGGCAAAAAAAAGCCACCTCGATTTTTCGAGGTGGCTTTTCTAAATGTGTTAGTAGATCTTATTTCTTAATAGGATCGGAGAAGTCCTTAAAGAACCCCATGTCAGTTTTCTCATAAGCAGCTTTGAATTTAGGCCATTCTGATGAGAAGAACTCGTTGACAATTGTCATCGTCTCGTTCATCATCTTTTGGCCATTTTCCATAAGGCTTCTTTCATTAGGTCCTGGAGCTGTCAGTCGAGAACTTGCATACCTTCTGGCTTGACTGATCCACTGATTGGCATTGGGATAATTCACACGAGGAGCATTCTGTGCACGGTCTCTTGGGAGTCCGATAGTCACTTTCTTCACTTCGTCAAACTTCTCATTCATTGCTTTGATGGCTTCCTTCAAGTCTTTAACGGCATCCTTGTCAGCATTCTTCATTTGAGCTTCCACTTTAGTGACAACGCTTTGTGCATCTCTCACTCTACCAGTTACTTCTGCCCAAGTTTGAGACATTTTCAAGACTTCGTCTTCGAAGCTATGCTTAGCGCTTAAGTCAGACATATTCACTTCAATGCGAGGATCATAGTGCACTTTCACCATTTTCTCGACCTTCTGATCATTGTAGTCAATGTGTACTTTATAGTCTCCCGGAAGGGCAGAGCCTGCAGTTTGCTCACGGTTTCTACCGCCTTCAGCTCCACCGCCGAAGTTTCCTCGGCCACCTCCGAATCCACCACCACCAGCTCTTTCTACTGGATAAGGGTTTCTTCTTCTTAAGTCCCAAGACAAAGTGTTCATCTGACCTTTCTTTACAGTACCAGAACCAGTTCTGATCGTATCGCCTGACATACTTAATACAGTCATGCTGATCTTAGTAGGAAGCTTTTTAAGAGCAGATTCTTCAGTTGCTTCTTCTTTCTTACCTCTTTTACGTCTGCCTTTAGGCTCCTCTTCAGCAGCTTCTTTTTTGCTGTCATCGCGTACGAAGTATTTGATGCTAGCCGCACCAAAGTATTTGTTCTCTCCTTCGAATGGACCTCCACTTGCAGGGAATCTCATACCAGCAGGTTGTCTGTAGGTCATTTGATACGCATCAGCTACATCAAATACTACGATGTCCTCTTTCATGGCATTCGTCACGCCTCTAGCAGCAAAATCTCTCAACGGACGAATATCATCCAATATGTAGAATGCTCTACCGAAAGTACCAATCGCTAAGTCATGCTCTCTTTCTTGAATGGCTAAATCCATAGTAGAAGCAGATGGGTATCCGTGGTTCCACTTGTTCCAGTTTTGAGCTTTGTCAAAACTTACGTACAAACCATTTTCAGTTCCTAAGAAGATTAAGTTAGGCTCTATCGGGTCTTGAAGAATTGATAATGTGTAACCGAATACATCACTGTCATCGACAATTCTTGTCCAAGTCTGTCCGTAGTCCATTGTGTGGTATGCATAGGCAGACCAATTATTTCTTCGGTAATCATTCGCAATTACGAATGCTTCACCTGCGTTGTAACGCGAAGCGACAATTTGCGGAATCCAGCTACCAGCAGGAAGCCCAGGAAGGTTGGCTGCAGTATTGGTCCAGCTACCCCCTTTATCTTTAGTGACTTGAACGTTACCGTCATCAGTTCCTACCCAGATTACATTTTTGTCAACTGGGCTAGGAGCGATAGCAAGAGTCGTTGTATGGTTTTCAGCGCCAGTTGCGTCAATCGTCATACCACCACTAGCGTTTTGCTTTTGCTTCTCAGGGTCGTTAGTAGATAAGTCTGGAGAAAGTACTTCCCAATCATCACCTCTGTTTGCACTATAGTGCAAGTGCTGAGATCCATAATAAACACCATCAGGGTTGTGTGGGTCTATAGCTACAGGCGCATTCCAGTTAAATCTTAGCGTGATTGAAGTATCAGGAGATGTAGGCTTCACTGTTTTAGTATAGCCTGATACTCTGTCATATCGTGTTACATTACCTTGCTGCGACATGGTGTAACCATAACGCGAATCACTCGGAATAGGAGCCACGTCAAAACCATCACCGAAACTTAGTTCTTGCCAATCATGATTTCTGATGCCTGCATAATTAAATACGTAAGCGGGGCCTACCCATGAACCATTGTCTTGCATGCCGCCATAAACGTTGTAAGGCATTTCGTTATCCACATTGATATGGTAGAACTGACCTACTGGAATTTTCTCAGTAAATCTCCATGTTTTACCCATATCTCTTGTGATGTTCAAACCACCGTCATTACCATCAACCATAAAGGTTGGATCTTCAGGATGAATCCACCATGCATGGTGATCTGGGTGAACACCAGAGTAAGGAATGATTACTTCCCATGATTTACCGCCATCTTCAGAACGAGAAACCATTGAATATAAACTGTAAAGTCTGTTTTCGTTTTTTGTATCTACATAAATAGAAGAGTAGTAGAAAGGTCTATTACCCATATTTGGCTCCTTAGAGGCTTCCGCTCTTAGTTCCCAAGTTTTCCCACCATTAGTAGATCTATACAAGCCATTATTTTTGCTTTCGATCATGGCGTAAATGTAATCTGGTCGACTTTGAGCAATTGCCAAACCAATTCTACCGTAATCTCCTTTAGGAAGCCCACCTTCGCCTTGAAGGTTTTTCCAAGTGTCACCACCATCCAATGTCATGTATAATCCTGAACCTTCTCCACCAGACGTGAATGACCAAGGGTAACGCTTGTGTTCCCACATGGATACAAAGATTTTATCTGGGTTACTTGGGTCAGCAACCATATCTGATACACCAGAGAGATTGTTGGTGAAGAGTACTTGTTTCCAAGTTTTACCACCATCAGTTGTCTTATATACACCTCTTTCGTCATGTTCTCCCCAAGGTGATCCTATAGCACCTACTAAAACGGTGTTTGGATCGTCAGGATGAATGATGATTCTGTGGATGTTTCTAGTCTTTTCTAAGCCCATCAATTCCCAAGTGTCTCCACCATCAATTGACTTGTACACTCCGTAACCAGAGCTTACCGAGTTTCTTGGATTTCCTTCTCCAGTTCCAACCCATATAACATCCGGGTTTTTCTGGTAGATGTCGATTGCTCCAATTCCTTGTACGGCTTGGTCATCGAAAATAGGCTCCCAGTCAAGGCCACCACCTGTAGTTCTCCATACTCCGCCAGAGGCTGCTCCGGCAAATATGATTTCAGGATTACTTTCTACAACATCGATAGCGGTGATACGTCCACTCATGGCGGCCGGACCAATACTACGCGCTTTCATATTTTTGAACATGTCCATGTCTACCTTCTGCCCAAACATAAGCGGGGCACAGAGGAGAAATGACAAACAAATCAGTGAGATTCTTCTTAAATAGGAATCTTGAAGTTTTATGATATTCATTAGATTCTTGGTTTTGATTGATGTAATCTTCAAAGTATACCAAGAAAATGAATGCAAAAAACCAAATTCTAAGAGCGCAAGTATGTTGTTATGAATGGCTCAAAAGTCAATCTACATTTCGCGAATGAGTAGTTTAACACCAAAACCGAAGGTGATGGAGTTAAATCGAGATTGTTGAATGTCTAATTGATAGTTTTCAATATCTGGATCGTATTGAATGGCATTAGGAGTGAGGTAACTGCCTCTATTGCTATAAGTTTTTCTAAAATGGAGATCAAGACTGACAGATTCGCTGATGATGTATTCCAAACCACCTCCAAATCCATAGGTGAAAAGAAAATCATCTAGTTCGAAGAATTCATCTACTACTTCGTCAAATTCACGATCGAATATCCTAGCCCGTGTATACACATAGCTAAAGCCGAAGTTGAAGTCTGCATAAGGCATTAAGCGTGATAAGGTTTCTGGCTTAATTCTAACAAGAGACAGAAGACGTGATATTTCATTGTGGTGGCGATAGCGAACATCTGGTAATGCTGAGCTATGGAATCCTTTTCTAACCTTAGAGCCATATCGCGTAAAATCGAAAACGCCACCGAGGTAGACAGGCGACTCGTTAATTTGAAAAGCTCCTTCCATACCGAAGCCACCACCCCAGATCTCTGAAGACTCACGCTTTAACTCTCCAGTTGGCAGAAAACCGTGTAATTGAAAACCAATGGTAGAATTATTTTGTGCCGCAAGGAGCGAAGTAATGAATAGACCGACTATTAAAAGTGTTGCTCTCATAATTGAAGTTTTGACACTCTTTTTCTAGCCAATTGCATGCCAAAGTAAAACTAAAAATTTTAACAAAAGACTAAAAATATTAGTGGTAGTCATTATCTTTAGACAAACTGTTTCGCTATGAGCACCATCTCCGGTAATATTAAGCATTTAAGAAAACAGCACCAATGGACGCAGGGCGATTTTGCAGATCGTATAGGTATTAAGCGTTCGCTTGTTGGAGCCTATGAAGAGGGTAGGGCTGACCCAAGACTTAATAACCTCTTGAATATGTCCAAAGTATTCCGTGTTTCGGTGGATAACCTTTTAACAAAGGATCTTACTCGAATGGATTTGAATGCCATAGAAGTATTAAATGAGACCACTGGAGATATGAAAATACTCTCTATTACAGTAGATCAGGAGGATAAAGAATTTATAGACTTAATCCCTCAAAAAGCCTCTGCTGGCTATTTAAATGGCTATGCAGATCCTCAGTATTTAGAGGAAATGCCTAAGTTTCAACTGCCCAACTTACCAAAGAACGCTACCTACAGGGCTTTTGAAATTACAGGAGACTCCATGTTACCGATTAAGCCAGGGACTGTGGTAATTGGTCAATATGTAGAGGGACTATCCAATATTCGAAATGGTCGTTGCTATATTATTTTATCGAAAGAAGAAGGCATTGTCTATAAGCGAGTGTTTGACTACACCCAAGAGCATGGACAGTTATTTTTAGTTTCTGATAACAAGGCTTATTCGCCTTACCGAATTGATGCAGCTGATGTGATCGAAATATGGGAAGCAAAAGCATTCATTAGTACAGATATTCCAGAGTCTGCTCAAGACGATTTGAATTTTGATGATCTAAAGAATATTGTACTAGAACTTCAGAAAGAGATCATTAAGCTTAAGAATTAAGGTCATTTCTTCTTACTCAATGGAAGAATTCATAGTGGCTTGTCTATCGACTTTTCCGCTCTCAGTGAAAACGAAAGCGGGAGTAAAATACCATGTCTTAGGTAAATAATATTTAGGGAGTTGCTCTTGCAATAAGCTTCTGTTTTTGCGGATGAAGTCAATAGTTTTTTGGCTAGAAGAAATGCCAATAAGCTCTTCTCCGAAGACTTCACTTGGCCTTTTCCAAAGGATAATTGATCCTAATAGCTGAGCTGGAAGTAGTTCGTTGAGTTTTTCTTCAGCTGCCTCGATTAATATTTTGATTCCACCACTATTGACGACCAAGTCTGCTCTTCCCAACCATTTGAACTTGTTTCCATTAATTTCAACGATGTCGTTTGTAACAATCCATTCACTATTAGTTACTTCCCCTTTGATTTCAAGGCAGTTCTTTTGATTAAGCCTCATCTGATTATCCTCAATAACATCGAACCATTCTGATTTATCTGGACCATTTAATGGTTTTAAGCCAATATGAGATACAGTTTCAGTCATCCCATAGGTGTGATAGCATTGCGCTTTAATTGGTTGCAATTTTTCCACCAAATT
Source organism: Roseivirga sp. (assembly GCA_965660665.1). Taxonomy (GTDB): domain Bacteria; phylum Bacteroidota; class Bacteroidia; order Cytophagales; family Cyclobacteriaceae; genus Roseivirga. The sequence continues at coordinate 192,749 of CBFIAY010000001.1, forward strand.
CTTTGAAACAGCAGCTCCTCCAATAATGATTTTAGTGACGCTGTTGAGAAGCTTCTTCCCACGATCTGATTGCAGTAAAGCGTTTACCTGCAATGGGACAAGTGCAGTAAAGTCATATGCTTTGTTATTCACAGACTCGCTTAAATCCATTGAGGGTTCTACTAAGTCTATTTGCCAGTTGCCGACCATTGCACGTACCAGCATCATCTGACCTCCGATGAAAGAAGTATTGATACATACGAGGGCCCTAGTTCCTTCAGTTAGATGGAGCGTTTTAATCGTAGCCTGCGCACTAGCGGTCATTTGGCCTCTAGTGATTTCAATCTTTTTAGGTTGACCTGTAGAGCCCGAGGTTGTGATAGAAAAAACCTCTTGTCCGCTAAGCCAGTTTTTTATAAATTTTTGGGAAGAAATTGCGCAATGAAGGTCAGTTTCTAAACCCAATTCACAAAATTGAGTTAAAGAATACAAGCGGTCACCAATAGAAATATTACATTCCATAACTCAAGTTTAACGATTTGTAATGAGATTGAAACTATACCTACTACTAACTGTACTCTTCATTAGTTTTGAAGGATTTGCACAAGACCGTTATACGGTGAGTGGAACGGTAAAGGATGCTGCTACAGGTGATTTAATGCCATTTGCTACGGTTTTCTTTGCCGAAACAACATTTGGTACAGCCACAGATGACCAAGGAAAGTATACGTTGACAGTTGCTAACTCAGGTACATATGATTTCATTGTCAAATTTGTAGGCTATAAAACGTATGCTACACAACTAAAACTAGGAGATCTGGCTGAGATAACCATGGACGTTTTAATTGAACCTGATACCAAAAGTTTAGCTGATGTGGTCGTTACGGCCAAGAAAGATTCGAAATGGAAGGAGCACATGCGTGAATTTAGACTGATATTCCTTGGAGAATCAGCCAACGCACGGCAATGCAAAATCCTAAACGAAGATGTGATTGACTTTATCTTTGATGAAGAAAAAGTAATTCTACAAGCTTTATCATCCGAGGCTTTAATTATAGAGAATAAGGCGCTCGGTTATAAGATTCAATACTTCTTAGAGCATTTTGAAGTGAACTATACTGAAAATATCAGCAGTTATTATGGGTATACAGTTTTTGAAGAGCTCAAGTCTAAAAGTCAAAGAAGGATCAATAGGTGGGAGGTTAATCGTAAAAAAGCATATGACGGCTCGGTCGTGCACTTCTTCACTTCCCTTTATCAAAATAAGCTAAAGGAGGATGGATTCTTTGTGCAAGTGGCTAAGGATGTAAGTGGAATGGGGAGATTAATCGATGCAAAGAATGCGAATGTCTATCAGTTTTTAAGGGGTGGCACCACAGATGTTTCTAAGAGACTTCCTTTCGAAAACCTTCTGTATGTTACATATGATAAGGAGTTTGAATCTAGGGAATACCAAGAAGTCAAAAGTAGAAGATCCATCGGTCATGCTTCAGTCAGTAGGCTTGTTAAGCAGCCACAACAATCATGGATTTCTATCATGGATGGTTTTGAATCAATTGAGTTTGAGCCGAACGGCTACATTTACAATCCAGTATCTTTTTATTCAGCGGGTTATTGGGGGTTCGAAAAAATTGCCGAAATGATTCCTCTGGATTATCGGCCCAAGACTGATAATTAAGACTCGAATTTCTTCTTGAAGTTGTTAAAGATTTCGGTATTCTGTTTACTGTCAGAAAACACTTCAATTAACTTCGGTTGCTTGCTAATTTGGTAAAAATTATCCAGCGCAATGTTAAGTTCAGTCAGGTCAGAACAAGCGTGATACTCGAAATTGTGATCGGCTGCTGTATTTTTGGCGGTCAGTGCTTGTTCTGTTTCGAATAACTTTTTGTAGTCGGCTTGTTCTTTTGGTCCCTTAATCATTCTGAAAATACCACCACCATGATTGTTAAGCACAATGATTCTTAGCTTTGAGAGATCATAGTTATGCCAAAAAGCATTGCGATCGTAGAAGAAGGCCATATCACCTGTAACCAGTGTAACCAATTTATCCTGAGCTAATGCTGACCCTACCGCTGTTCCGTTACTTCCATCAATACCACTAGTTCCTCTATTAGAAAATACCTCAATAGGAGATTTAAGTCCAAGTAAATTTGCGTATCGAACCGACATACTATTGGCTAGGTGTAACTGACTGTCTTGTGGTAATGTCTTCATGCATTCAGAAATGGCTTTGAACTCTCCAAATGGACATTCTGATATAAAATCAGTAATAGTCTGTTTTGCTTTATGGTCAATATAGGTCCAGTTCTGTCGGAATCCTTGGTCGCTAGCGGAAGGATTGAAGTTTTCAAAGAAGGATTTTGGGTTGACGCTTATCCACCTTGTCAGGTGCTGAAATGTATCATTTATTCTGTCTGACTCACGTATGTGCCAATGCTTTTTAGGAGGGTTTTGGCGAATGAAGGTCTTAAGGTTTTTAGAGATCAAAGATTTACCGAGAGTGATCAAGAGGTCTGGACTCAAATTGGCCAGTGCCCGCTGAGCTTTCGATTGAAGAAATGCATCTTGATGCTGAGTTGCTCCTTCTAGAGAATGATTTCCAATAATATCATTGATTACGATAGTGTTTGTACGTTTTGCAAAGGCTTGGATGGCTACTAGTTGTTCTTTGTCATAGTCTGACTGTCCGATTATGATAGCTTTATTCGTGTATTCGTTCCATTCGTCCTCTAACTCATTTATTAAACTTGAGGGCACGATGGATTCAGTGGCAACATTTTTAATGATCCTAGTTTCTGGGAACTCGATCCTTTCGTTTTCGGAAGGATAGAAAGGTTCTCTTAAAGGTACATTGATGTGAACCGGCCCAAAAGGAAATGAAGTCGATGTGATAATTGCCTCGTTTGTGATTCTGTTAGCGTACCAAAAGGCATCAGGGTGATTTGCATCTACTGGGAAGCTAAAGCTAGTTTTGACATGTTTTCCTAGAACGTCAGATTGTTGGATTGTTTGTCCATCATATTGATTTATCCATTCTGGAGGTCGATCTGCGGAGATCACAATCAGCGGAATTTCTTGATAATATGCTTCGGCTATGGCTGGGGCATAGTTTAAGACTGCCGAACCGGATGTGCAAATTAACACTACAGGTTTCTTTTGCTGATGCGCGATGCCTAATGCGATGAATGCTGCGGATCTTTCGTCACCAATTACCTTGACGTCAATTGACGGATGCTCATTGAAGGCAAGTGTCAGCGGGGCCGATCTTGATCCAGGAGAAATCACGGCAGTTTCAATGCCATGGCCTGCGCAAACTGATGCTATATCGTTGATGTGCTTTATAATCAAAGGTGACGATTTACCACATCCAACAAAGTCTTGAATTTCATTTCAGTCTCTTGATATTCCTTTTCAGGGTCGGAGTCTGCAGTAACGCCTGCTCCTGCATAAAGACGGGCCTTTTTTTCTAAAAGCTGCATACAACGCAGATTTACGAAAAGGTTCGTACTATTGGCCATTTTAACAGGGCCTAGAAAACCACTGAAAAACTCTCTATCCAGTCCTTCAAACTGATTTATGAAGTCCATTGCCGCCTCTTTGGGCATGCCTGCTACTGCTGACGTGGGGTGCAGCAGGTTGAGCATTACAGTTGCTAATTCAGGGAAATTAGTGTCGTTAGTATTGACAGCATAGGTGGTCTTTAAATGGAGAAGATTACCAGCTTGGACCGTTTTGGGCCCGACCTCGTCATATTCTCTTAGGCGTATTTTTTTGAAACAGTTGATGATATATCTACTCACCATTGCCTGCTCTTCGATTTCTTTTTGTGTCCAACTCGTGTCACTGATTGACTTATTAGGGTCTGCTTTTTGAGTACCTGCTAGGGCAATGGTTTTGAATGAGTGCGCTGTTTTTTCTATCAAGACCTCTGGAGTAGCACCGATCCAAGTACCTACTTTCGGGATAGAGACAAATGAAATAAAAGCATTTGGATAGCTCTTGCATAGGTCAATAAGTAGGTCTGTAGGACTGAAGCCGTCTGGAATTTCAATGTTTTTTGAACGTGCAGGAACAACTTTGTCAAATTGCTCCTCAATAATTGCCTTTACAGATGCTTCGATCAAAAGACGATAGTCATTGTTAGACTGATTTATGCCGGCAGGGTTGATGTGGTATGATCTTGCTTTAAGGCTTTGAGTGAGATGATCTTCGAACTTGGCTTTCAACTGCTCAAATTTTTGTCCCTTCTCGTTTCCCTTTAAATTGGACGCATTAATCACCTCATCAAAGTCAAGAGATAGATGAAAGTCACCTTCGATAAAGTGGGCTGGTTTCTTTCCAAACTGAAAAGGGGCTATGAGAAAGCCCGTTTTTAATTCATCTAGATCTATGTCATTGACTTTTCTCGCACCATCGGCACTCATTACGAGGTGAATTTCCGATTGATGAGGCATTCGCCAGATAGCAATCGGTAAATTCAGGTCAACTGCAGTGTTTAATGCAGCAGAGATTACTTCATTTTTGCTAAATGAAAAAGTATCTAATATGATTGTTTTATCCCTTTGGGTGGATGACATTAATTCTTTTTATCGATTACAGCCATAGTTAACCTACTAATGCAAACCAGTTCATCGTGTTCATTCGTAATGTTAATCTCCCAAATTTGGGTACGCTTTCCCAGATGAATGGATTTGGTCCGGCCAAATACGAATCCTGATTTTACACTTTTCACATGATTCGCATTTACTTCTAACCCAACGCAATGTTGTAGCTTTTGGTTTACACTAAGTGAAGCTGCAATGCTACCAATAGTTTCTGCCAATACTACAGAGGCCCCACCATGGAGAAGTCCCATGGGTTGGTGTGTCCTATGATCAACTGGCATTTTGGCTACCAAGTAATCTTCTCCCAGTTCTATCACTTCAATGCCGAGGTGATCAACCAAGGTATTTTGACACATCTGATTAACGGTTTCAACAGTAACCCCTTTAACGAACATATAGATTCAGATTAATTTATAGTTTTGCGGCTGGCTGAAGCAAAAATAGGAGAAATTGATGATCAAAAAAATATACCTCACACGACATGGACAAACAGATTACAACAAGATTGGTGTTGTGCAAGGCAGTGGCATCGATTCTGATCTAAATGAGCTTGGTCGTGCTCAGGGAGCAGTATTTTTTAGCGCCTATGGAAATGTTGCTTTCGACAAGGTTTATGTTTCAGGTCTAAAGCGGACGCATCAATCTGTAGCTAACTTTTTGGAGAAGCCAATTCCTCATGAAAAACTCACGGACCTTAATGAAATCAGTTGGGGTAATCGTGAAGGTATGGCGGTAGATAAGGAGGGAGAGGCATATTATCACAATATGCTCAAGTCATGGCGGCAAGGCCTTACTGATTTGGCCATCGAGGGTGGAGAAAGCCCTGAGCAAGTTGCCATAAGAATGAGAAATGCATTGAAGCATATCCTTAACAGGTCTGAAGAAGAAATGATTCTAATATCAATGCATGGCAGGGCCATGCGGGTGATGCTAACGGTAATGCTCAATTATCCACTGCACTGTATGGATTTGTTTGAACATCAGAACCTATGTCTATACGAGCTTACATACACAGGTTCAATGTTTAGCGTGGATAGATTCTGTGATATTAGCCACCTTTCAGGTCTAACTGTCTAAGCGCGAGCTTAGCTTTAGCATCAAGGCTACTTTTGTATGGGTGTTCCCTAAATGAAAGTACCTGACTGAAATAAATTTTAGCATTTTTAGTATCTCCCTGTTGACGCATTAGGTAACCCATTTGAAGGAATGAATTTGTGCCATAATATGTTTCTGAAATCAGATCAGTATTACTAATGACCTCTCGATAATGGATCAATGCCTCTTCTGAATCCCCTTGAAGATGAGCCAGTCTAGCTTTTCTATAATTAAGCGCTAAGCGTTCATGGTTTCATATGGCATTGGACTGATCGAGAATTTGTATTAGGCTATCTGCTCTGCTATAGAAACCTCCGTCAATGGCGAATCTAATTTTTAACGCTATTGGGTTCTGTTTGGATAATTCATTCACCAATTTTAATGCATTCTTGTCAACCTCAGTATTCTCTTCTCCTTCTTTTTTGCTTTTATCCAAGTAATTATTGTAGGCACTTACATCACCTAAGAAGCCGTAAGAAATCCCAATTTTTAAATAAGCGTCTTTGATGTAGGAGGTCCCTTTAAATGATTCAAGGAAGTTTTTGTATTGGGTAATTGCGGTCGGATAGTCCCCTTATTGGAAGTAGGTTTCAGCGATTAAATAGTCATGGATGGGGTATTTATTTATGCTTTCGGATAGTTGGCTTCTCGCTTTAACCGCGTTGTGCGCCTTCAAGTAGATCAGAGATTTGATATAAAGCGAAAGCGGTTTCTCCACTATTTTTTCATCTTCGATTAATTGAACTGCTACATTAAAGTCTTCTAAGAGGTAAACATTTGCCATACTTAATATGAGTGAAGCCTCATTAGCCAACTCAGGGTATGCAGTACTGATGGATGTTAATTGTGATAGGCCAACAAACACATCACCACGAAGGCCGAATAAATTCATGAGCCATTGATTTTTACTGGGAACGTTCCCCAAAATAATATTGAGAAGACCTAAAGTCCGTTTGTTAGGTTCAAAATTTGGAAAGTCAGTATTATTCCTTTGCGCCCTTCGATAAGCGCTTCTAAGCCCCCAAAAGGCATCCCATTCATTTCCGTATTTGAAATTCACGAATGCCCATTGCAGTTTTATTTCAGCTTCGACAAACCCAGTCCATGGTGAATCCTTATTGCGCTGATTAATCTCATGCAATCGGGTAACCTGATTGTTATTTAGTTCTCCAAATCGGGCTTTGTTTTCCAACAAAATGAGTTCAAGAACATCAGCTAGATTGGCATAATAGTAGCTTAACGGTGCATCAGATTGTGCTGATACTGTTCGAGTCTTCTCAAAGTCTAAATTAAGTAGGGGGGCAAGAGAAGGGTTTTGTCCGCTTACTTTCAAAGAAGTGAAGAGCATAAAAAATGGATAGACTATTAAGCCTATCCATCTTTTATATTTTCTAGAAAAAGTCAACTTGTTAAGCTTCCTTTTTTCTCCTGCTTCTTTTTGGTTTTTCTTCCGCAACGATCTCGTCAGTTACTTCAGCTAAGATTCTACCACAGTGCTCACAAACAGTAATTTTCTTACTGTCTCTGATATCTGCCTGTCTTTGAGGAGGAACGACATTGAAACAGCCACCACATGCACCTCTGTCTACTGGTACAACGGCTAGTCCGTTTCTTGCATTGTCTCTAAGTTTAGTGTAAGAGATTAAGAGCCTTTCTTCGATTTGCTTACACGACTTCTCTCTTTCACTTAAAAGCTTCTTCTCATCAGCTTCGCTTTCTTTCGTTAAAACTTCGAGTTCAGACTTCTTATTCTCAAGGTCTTTCTGTCTTTCAGAAAGCTCCCCTTGGGTCTTTTCAATCTCCTCTTTCTTGCCTTCTATTTTAACATAAGCCTCTTTAATCCTTTTCTCAGAGATTTGGATTTCAAGATTTTGCAGCTCCATCTCCTTCGTAATCGCATCGTATTCACGATTGTTACGAACGTTCATTTGCTGCTCCTCATATTTCTTAATAAGGCTTTCGGAATTCTTTATTTGAGTCTTGTGGTCAGAAATATTTCCTTCTAGCTCTGAAAGTTCAGTGTTGAACTTTTCCACTCGTGTCTCGTAACCAGCGATCTCATCTTCTAGGTCAGCCACCTCTTCAGGTAATGCACCTCTGACCTTTTTGATTTCATCTAACTGAGAATCAATTGATTGAAGATTCTTTAACGCATCTAATTTCTGTGAAACTGTTTTTTCCATTGACGGGTTTTTTAGAAGTACTTTACTGGATTAGTATCTACCTCTGATAAATAGCTTGCAATATTAGCAAAATTTTCTCTCAAAAACCCATCAATCAGCTCTTTTGTAAACACTTCACTTTCATAATGACCGATGTCTGCAATCATGATTTTTCCTTCTCCATCGAAAAATTCATGATACCTGAAATCCCCTGTCACAAAAACATCCGCTGAATTGATTTTGGCATGGTTGAGTAAGAAACTTCCCGAACCACCGCAAATGGCAACTGTTTTTATCTTGTCGCCTTCAAAAGAGGTGTATTTAATGGTGTTCAGGGACATTTGGGACTTAATATGGATTAGGAACTCTTCTGGTGTTTTTGGACTCGGTAACTCTCCAATCATACCTGCTCCGATATTTTGATTTGTATTCTCTATAGCTTGAATATAATGTGCCACTTCTTCATATGGGTGTGCATGATGCATTGCCTCGAGAATGGCTGCTTTTAATACTGCAGGAAAAATCAGCTCTACTTTGTCTTCTTGAACAGACTCTTGTTCACCGCGCTGACCTATGGTGGGATTGGCTGAGACATTAGGTCTAAATGTTCCTGTACCGACTACTTTGAAACTACAATGGCTGTAGTTGCCTATGTTTCCTGCGCCCGCCCTATGTAAAGCCTCTAAGACTTGCTGGGTGTTTTTGACCGGAATAAAGACTTCAAGTTTGAGTAATGTGTCTGACTTAGGGGCTAAAACACGTACATTCTCAAGCCCTATTTTTTCAGCTATTTTGGCGTTAACCCCGTTATGTACATTGTCCAGATTCGTGTGTATAGCGTAAATGGCAATGTCATTTTTAATGGCTTTGATTATAGTTCTTTCTACATAATTCTTACCATTCAGTTGTTTGAGCCCATTAAAAATGATGGGATGATGAGCCACTATAAGGTTGCAGTTTTTACGGATTGCTTCCTCGACAACCGACTCAATACAGTCCAGGGTGACCAATACCCCAGTCACTTTATCGTTAAATGAACCCGTAATGAGCCCTGAATTATCATAGTTTTCTTGATAACCCCTAGGGGCAATATTTTCTAGTACAGAAATGATATCCTTGATTTTTGTCATATTTGCCTTTATTTGCAGCCTATAAACTTCTAAAGATAATCAGCTGAATTGAATGAAATTCATCAAAGCATTATTCTTTCCTTTTTCCATTGTCTATGGTTGGCTGATACATGTCAGGAACCATCAATTCGATAATGGGCAACGTACACAAACTGAGTTTGATCGAATAGTCATTTCAGTAGGTAACCTTTCGACAGGCGGAACTGGTAAAACACCTATGATTGAATTTCTAATTAGAAGACTCAAAGCGAACAGCAAATTGGCCACTGTGAGCCGAGGTTATGGCAGACGAACAAAGGGATTCAGGTTGGCAAATGATCATGACGATGCAAAATCCATCGGAGATGAGCCGCTTCAATTTTATAGGAAATTTGGACAAGAGATTACCGTATCTGTCTGTGAAGAAAGAATTTTAGCCATCCCGTCTATTCTAATGGAAAAGGATGACGTTGAACTTTTCTTGCTTGATGATGCGTACCAGCATAGAAAAGTAGCTCGAGATTATAATGTCATGTTGTCGGATTACAGCCATCCATTTTATAATGATTTTGTCTTGCCAACAGGTAACTTAAGAGAACCACGAGTAGGAGCAAAACGTGCTGATGCAATCATCATAACAAAATGCCCTAGTTTAAATGATGTCGAAAAGGAGAGCATCATAGCTAACGTGAGGGGCTACAATGAAAACGCCTCGATATATTTTTCTCACATAGACTATCAGGTAATTCACCCTGTATTTGGGAAAGAAGAAGTCACTAATGAGGTAGTGTTACTGACGGGTGTGGCAAAACCACAACCGATTGTTGACTATTTGGCTAATTCCTTTGAAGTGGTAAAACACTTGGAGTATGCAGATCACTATAACTTCCGACCGAGTGACTTAGATGAGATCCTCAAGAAGTTCGAAGATTTAAATACTAATGCCTTGGTTACGACTGAGAAAGATATGGTACGACTTTTGTCTTTCAAGTCACATCCGATTTTTGAAAAGGTGAATCTATTTTATTTGCCGATTGCTTTTAAAATAGACAAGGAAGAAGAGTTCCTGTCGGGAATAATGAAGGTGATACAAAAGGGGAAAAGGTAAACTGAATTTGTATTTTTGGCCGTGCGTAAGGGATTTCTCATTTTTTTAGGGTTTGTTTTATTTAGTGGTTGGGCTTTGGGCCAAGTAAATAACTTGAGTTCATTCGAGAATGCTCAAACCGATTCACTTCTGGCGGCTAGAAGTAAGGCAAGGGAAGATCGAGAAAAGAAGACTGGCAATTACGGAGCACATACCACCCGTTTCACTTTTGAGGAAAACTTCAAGTTTAACAATATCCAGTTTATCACCCCTGATACCATTCCTGATAACCTGCATAGGTTTAGTGATTTGGAGCGTAGCGGATATCTAATTCAAAACCTAGGTAATATTGGTACAGCACGGAGGTCATTATTTTTTGAACCCTCAATGACCATAGGTAGAACTTCAGGTTATCATGTTTATGATGACTTTTATACCACACCCGATAAGATCAAGTATTATGATACTAGGTCACCTTATACCGATGTTTTTGCAGCTTTCGGAGGGGGGGGGAGGGCAGTTACGGATGTTACTTTTACACTCAATGATAGTGTTCAGTTTAACATTGGGTTTAACTTCAATAGCATTCGATCAGATAAGCAGTTGGCTTTTTTATCGAGAGGTGATAGACAAGTTAAAAACAACGATTGGAATATTTTCGGGTTCCTTCGACCTAAGAAAATCCCAAAGTACTTGTTGCTATTTAACATGACTCAGTTCGACCATGAAGTGTCAGAGCAAGGAGGCATTGTTGACCCTAGTTTAGATGCTTCTAACCCTGAAGGGTCATTTTTCGATTATCAAGATGCCAATGTTATTCTTGATGAAGCCTTTAGCAAAGATAAAAGAGGTGGTTTTCACCTATATCAACAATATGACATAGACTCTATATTTCAAGTTTACCATACTTTTAATTACCTAGAGCAGATCACCCGATTTGATGATGTCTACGATGTCTCTTCCTTTTCTACTACTTCAGATTCACTTTTGTATTCCGCTATAGCGGGGCAGACCTCAGGAACTATTGCCCAACGAACTACTTTCCGAGAGGTGTTAAATGAAGCCGGGCTTAAGGGGCGAACAAAGCAGTTTTCTTACACCCTTTTTTACAGAAATAGACTTCTGACATATGATGTTGCCCAGATCACGAATAAGGTCAATGAAACAGAGCACTACCTAGGAGGAACACTAAGGCAACAAATCACACCTAAAGTATTCTTGACGGCCTCAGGCGAGCTTCTTTTTGGAGGCAACTACTTAGCTCAGGGCAAATTTACAAGTGACTTTTTTGATGCTACTTACAGCCGTATAAATAACAGGCCTTCATTTTTAGTCGACCGTTTTGAAGGAGAACAGCGTCAATGGACTAATTCATTCGATAATCAGGTTTCAGATAATCTCCAAGGCACCCTTAAATTGAGGGCTGGAAATGTTAGTTTCAGGCCATTTATAAGGTTCAACAGAATTTCAAACTACACGTATTTTGATGAAAATAGGTTAGCCGCTCAAGCTGCAGATGATGTGGTTTTACTAGCTCCAGGATTTCATCTTGATTGGAAAATTTCTAATAAATGGTTTTGGAGTGGTTCTGTCTATTATAACAATGTAGCGGGTGGAGCATCCAATACCTATAGAATACCCGAGACAATGGCATTGACTCAGTTAGCCTATAAGAATGTATTGTTTGATGGGAAAATGATTATACAAACTGGAATAGATGTACACTTTAGAAGTAGCTACTTTGGTCAAGCATATGACCCAACTTCTCAGCAGTTCTACTTACAGAATAGTTTTGAACAGGATGGGTTTGCTAAGGTTGACCTTTTCTTGAATTTCAAGGTACAGACTTTCCTGTTTTTTGTGAAGTCAGCTCATTTTAATCAAGGCTTGACAGGTGACGGTTACTTCATCTCACCGTTGTTTACCGGCACGCGCCAAACCTTTGATATGGGTGTTAGATGGTCTTTCTACGACTAATTAGCTGTGAACAAAGCGAAGTTTGCTCCAAAGTTTAATACATGTTTGAATTGTAATTCTCTAGTAGGGTTACCGCCTTCTTGTGCGAACAGAATATCAGCATCGTAAATAAGCTGAGTACCAAAAGTTGCATTAAACCATTTGTTCACCTTCATGACTAATAAAGTTTCCCAGTTTACATCTATTGTACCAAACGTCTCTGCATAAGGAGTAAAGAAGTTAGCCGTAGTTGTGAATGAAATATTCTCCATTAATGGAACGCTCAATGTAGCGAGTAAGTTAGTCCCAAATTCAGCCCTAAATTTTTCTCCTGGATCAACACCGTATGCTCCGACAGCAGATAGGTCATCGTCAGAAACGAACGTAAACTTACTGGCAGCTGGTGCAAAAGAGATGCTTAAGTTTTTGCCAATTTTATGATCAACACCTAAGTTGAGTGATAAATATCCCGGTGCCATAAAGCTTGAAATTTTAGTGGCAATTTCTTCACCTATATTAATTGGATCATTGGCAAAAGTATTCCCCTCTAAAAGTTGAGTTCTCAAGATTCCGGTTAAACTCCAAGCAAGGTTTGATTTGATTTCTTTACTGTATTGAGATAGCATAATGATGTTGTCATCCGTCTTTCTGAAGTCTTGCTCTCCCACTTTAGCACCGCCAAGGGCAAAGTCTACTTGGTTCTTCCAAGCACCTTTTCCTTTGATCCTAGTCAAGGAAGTATTAAAAACTGTTCCTATTGCCAGAGAGTTCTCTCCACCACCGGCCCAGTTGGATAGTCCAACATTAGCAAAATTTACTCCCCAAGAGCCTTTTTTTACAATTGTTACAGAATCGGTGGTTTGAGCCTGTGTTGTTACAGTAGCAATTAGAAATGCCGCTAGTAGAATGTGTTTTTTCATCTTGTATTTGACGTATCAATTAAGTTGCAAAAATGCTTTTTATCTTCACATTATCAAAAAACAATGCATTGATAGGATGTAATTGGTTAAAGTTTCTTCATTTCAAAGACTAGGTTTACTTTTGCAGTTATGGATACTGAACTCAAGAATCACATGCTCGGCTTACAACTACCTACAGATCCTCGTTGGGTTGATGTAGCACAAATGAATGTTGAAGATATTCTAGTCGATCATGCGTATTGCGAACAAAAGGCAGCATCCTCGGGTATCTCCTTGATCGTGCAATACTCTGAAAAAGAGCATCTCGTTGATGTAATGACAGAAGTGGTTGCAGAAGAATGGAGTCATTTCGAAAGAGTGATTGAACATTTAAAGAAAAGAGGTTTTGTACTCGGTAAAAAGCGTAAAGATGAATACGTGGTAGGACTACAAACCATTCTGAGAACGGGAGGGAGCAGAGAAGCGCAGCTTGTAGAGAAATTACTTCTTAACGCTTTAATTGAGGCTAGAAGTTGTGAACGTTTCAAAATCCTCCATGAGCAGATACAAGATGAAGAACTTCAAAAGTTCTATTATGAGCTGATGGTATCTGAAGCCAGTCACTATAAAAATTTCATCAGTCTGGCGAAAGAGTATATGCCTGAGACCTATGTGAGAGATCGCTGGAAAGAGTTTTTAGTCGAAGAAGCCAAGATTCTACAATCACTTGAAGTAAGAGGAGATAGGATGCACTAAGCCTATTCTGTTTTCCGCTTCTTTTTCTTAGCAGCGGGGAATAGAATGTTGTTGAGTATCAGGCGGTAACCCGGAGAGTTCGGATAGAGGTTCAAATCAGTAGGTTCTTCGCCTACCTGGTGTCTGTAATCTTCGGGGTCGTGTCCACCATAAAAAGTCCAGAATCCTTTTCCAAAGACACCATGTATGTACTTGGCTTCATTAGCAGCAAGATTTTCGCCCATAATTACAACATCTGGTTTTACTACAAACTTCTTAAAGGATGTTGTTTGGCCATAAAACCCTTTTACTAGGTTGATGTGATTCTGAGTCAACATGGTTGGAATAGGGTCCCATTTCGCAGAAAACTGAAATAGTTTAAAATAGTCATTGCCTTCATTCAAAGACCTTTGTCTTCTCGCATCGGTGTTGTCTATGTTTGAGAATTCATACTCCAGGGGGTCTTTTTTAACCTTGAAATTTTCGAAAGCGAAGGTTTGAGAGAAGTCGAATTGTGATTCGGCAGAAGGGTCGGCAGGGTCACCATCATACATGGCCTCTATGAAGTCAGCACCGGCAGCTGCTAAGGCAATATCAAAGCTATCGGTAGCAGAACACATGGCAAAGAGAAAGCCACCACCAACAACGAACGTTTGAATTTTCTGTGCAATTGCCAATTTCAACTGTGATACTTTTTTAAAGCCATGTTTCTTTGCCATTGATTCATAATCTTTTTGTTGTTGTATATACCAACTGTAATTTTTAAAGGAGGAATAAAATTTACCATACTGACCAGTGAAGTCTTCATGATGAAGATGAAGCCAATCGTAAGTAGTTAACTCATCAGCCATCAACTCATCATCATAAACTACCTCATAAGGTATTTCAGAATAGGCCAAAGCAAGTGTAACAGCATCATCCCAAGGCATTTTACTCTTTGGTGAGTATACTGCAATTTTTGGCGCTTTTTCCAACCTCATTATGTCCATATTGGAAGATGGAGAGGAAAGCTGTTTTTCATATTTTAGTGCATCTGCATCGGAGATCATTTCATAAGACACTCCACGAATAATCAACTCGTTTTGGATACCTGCTCTGGCGGGAAGTAAAAAACTTCCACCTCTAAAATTTAACATCCAGTCAATTGGTTCGTCTTGACTTAGAACCCAATAGGCTACACCATATGCTTTCATATGATTTGACTGAGATTCATCCATCGGGACTAGGATTTTATTTGCGTATCCGAAGGTTGAAATCGTACTAAAAAGGGCTAGGAGGAGAATTCTCTTTATCATGAACAGTATTTTGAACCGTTTAAGTGTTCAATCGTTTAATTTACGTATTAGTTATCAAAATCTGACCAGCTGTCGGCTACATTTGTAACGAGCAAAAACTCATAATGACCAATGAATTTAGGACAAAATATTAGCGAAGGTTTTAATTCAATCAAGGCGAACGTTTTAAGAACCGTACTAACAGGGCTTGTGATAGCCATTGGTATTACTTCCTTGGTTGGTATGCTTACGGCTGTTGATGGTATCAAGAGTGAAATTGATGCGAGTTTGTCCAATCTTGGTGCAAATAGTTTCGATATTAATTCAAAGTTTGCCAGAGGTAATAGAAATGGTCGCAAGTCAAAATCTTTTGAACCCATCAAGTTCGATGACGCTATGCGTTTCAAGAAGGACTTTGATTATCCATCCACGACTACAGTTTTTACTAGAGCAAGTGGAAGTGCAGAAGTGAAGTATGAAGAGAAAAAGACAAACCCCAATATTACAATCACTGGAGGAGACGAAAACTACTTTGGCATTAAAGGAGTGGAAATTGAAAAGGGTCGAAATTTTTCATCCCTAGAAGTTCAATACGGAAATTATGTTTGTATTCTAGGTACTGAAGTAGTTAAAAAACTTTTTACAGAGAATGAAGATCCAATCGCTAAGACGATCAAGTTCTACGGGAATAATTACCGAGTAATTGGAGTCCTTGAAGAGAAAGGTGGTTTCGGAGGAGAAACTGAAGAAGATAGAAATATTATTATTCCATTGCTCAATGCAAAAAGATTAGATAAAAGTGGAAGGATGCGTTATAGTATTACCACTATGATTGCTAACCCGGAAAACATTGACTACGCTATGGGAGAGGCAACCGGGTTCATGCGTAAAGTAAGAGGTGATAAATTAGGTGTGGAAGATTCTTTCGAACTAGAACGTAGTGACTCAGTAACTGAAGCACTAGATGACATCACCAATGGAATGCGTTGGGCAGGTTTCAGTATAGGTGCTGTTACCCTCTTAGGAGCTGCCATAGGCTTAATGAACATTATGATGGTTAGTGTCACAGAAAGAACCAGAGAAATAGGCGTGAGAAAGGCTCTTGGTGCTACACCTCAACGAATTCTTCAACAGTTCCTGATTGAGGCGATTGTTATATGTCAATTGGGAGGTATTGTTGGTGCAATACTCGGTATTGTGGTAGGTAATGTAATCGCTAACTTTTTAGGTGGTGCGTTTGTAATTCCGTGGCTCTGGATTACGGTGGGATTGTCAGTGTGTGTAGTCGTTGGGGTGGTATCAGGATATATACCAGCAAAAAGAGCAGCTAAACTCGACCCTATTGATGCATTAAGATTTGAATAAGCAGTCTGTGCCGCTGACGAGAAATCCCCGTTGATCAGGGATTTTTTATAACCTAAAGTTTATTAATTTCAGTAGCTATGAACCTTCTCGACCCTTTTCACAAGAAAGTAATCGGTATTTCTTTTATCGTATTTAGTGCTTTATGGCTCTTGCCTATGGTCTTTTTTGATCAGTTTTTTGAGTTTATTCAATAAAGAGTATTAGAAGAGTCATCTGGAGATGAAAGTGTTTATTTTATTTTTGAGCTCGTTAGTTCCATCTTTTGGGGCATAACGATCCTGTTCTCTATACCAAGATTCATACTAGGAATTGCCTTAGTTACTGGACAGAAATGGGCCAATATACCATCCCTTGTTTATGGCATAATTAGCCTCCTGAATTTTCCAGTAGGAACGATACTGGGCGTTTATTGTATAATGGTGTTTACCGCTAAGAAAGAAGACGAGGATTACTGAGCCGGAATGTAGATTACCTTTTTGGTTTCAAAGAATTCTTCTTTAAAGTGGTCACTCAACTTATACGTGGCTATTTTTTTAAGCCTAGACTCTTGTACTTCTTCTAGAAGGTCTCCTCCTTTTAGACAAATTAAGCCGTTTTTTAACTTATGCTTTGATCTGGGTTTGAAGCTTTTTCTTACCCATGGATAAAACTTTACCAGGCGCGTAACAGCCCTGCTAATCACAAAGTCGTATTCGTCTTTGATCTCTTCAGCTCTAGCATGTTCACCTCTAACGTTGGTTAACCCTAAGCTTTCACTAACAGCATTTACCACCTTGATTTTCTTTCCGACAGAATCAACTAAATGAAAGTCACTTTCAGGAAAAAGGATGGCTAAAGGAATGCCTGGAAAACCACCGCCCGTTCCCACATCAAGAATCGAAGTGCCTTTTCTAAAGTTTATCACTTTAGCAATTCCCAACGAGTGGAGAACATGGCGTTCGTAGATGTTTTCGATATCCTTTCTGGATACCACATTGATTTTTTCGTTCCAGTCTGCATAGAGAGCTTGCAATTGAGCAAACTGCTGTTTCTGGGGTTCTGTTAATTCAGGAAAGTATTTAAGGATAAGATCCATGGGTTGAGTAAGTCAATAGTAAGTGAGCCGAAGATGACTTACTGAGGTATTATTGGTTAAATATGGTCTTTTTTGCTTTTGACTAGGTCATACATCAATTCACGGGCTCTGTGCAGCTGTGCCTTTACTGTACCAAGAGGGGCACCTAGTTCTTTAGCGATCTCATCATAGCTTAGTTCATCGAAATAGCGAAGCTTTACTAGTCTCTGATATTTTGCTGGAAGCTTGGTTACAAACATCCTTACAAGTTCAATCTTCTGACTTTTAATCGCCTCCTCCTGAGGGTTTAGGTTCTTGTCTGCAACGTCAATTGTTACAGAGTCGCCATTGTCATCCTTGAAAGACGTGTCAAGGCTCATGGTATCGAGCCTCTTCTTTCTAATAAAGTCAATCGTATTGTTCGTTGCTATTCTAAATAACCAAGTACTGAATGTAAAGTCTTTTTTAAATTTGTGTAGATTTTTGAATGCCTTGGCAAATGCTTCTATTGTCAAATCTTCCGCATCATCGACATTCCTGATCATTTTCAAAATCATGTGATACACAGGCTTTTTATAGCGCTGCATTAAGTCAGCATAAGCCTGCTGGTTTTGATCAGTAACCGCTGAATCTATCAGACGAAAGTCTTGAAGTGCTTTTTCAGAAAACTGTTTACCTACTTCCATTTAATGTTTTTTGCTGACAATGCTCGGAGGCCCATAACAGGATAGTAAATACTATAACTCAGATCTAGAAGAAGAAGTGCCCAGAATCTAATAGGCGCATCAAATTTTTGACCAACGCGGGCAAAGATACTATAAAATGACAAGCTCCTTAGACCAAAGGCTGCCAAAATCAAATAAGGGTTACTCGTACTTACCAACAAGAAGAAAAAGAATATCCATCCAAACAAAAAGGCTAACGTAAAAAGCCCTAAAACCGTTTTGTCTTTGTGATGATAGTGGCTACCAACGGATAAGTGTCTTATTTTCTGTTTAAAATAATCATTCCAAGATTCCGTTGGCTTCGAAATCGTCTGACTACTAGGCGCTGTGAGAATAGAAGTATTCGTCCTTGTAGCCAATTGATTAATCATTAAATCGTCATCTCCTCCTATGATATCGGAGATTGATTTTAAGTAGTCTAAGTCATACGCATGCTTTCGGATTGCCCAATTTCTACCAACACCCATATAGGGCCGACCCAAATTGGCTAGCCCAAGGTATTGTAATCCTGTTAGAAGGGTTTCAAATTGGATAAACTGATTTAGCCAAGTAGCTCTATTCTCATAAGGAGAGAAGCCGAGGACTATGTCTGTCTTTGTATCGAATGTTGCAGCAACCAATGAGGCCCATTGTGAGGGTTTTGGCACACAATCACCATCTGTAAACAACAAGATTTCATTTTTGGCGACTTGTACCCCTTTTAGTAAAGCATACTTCTTTCCGGTCCAGCCGTCTGGTAAATTGTTGATCTTTATTTGTTGGAAGTGTTTTTGACCTTCTATTGCTTTTTTTATCACCTTGTCACTCTCATCAGTGGACCTGTCATTAATTATGATCACTTCCATTTGTGGGTGTTCTTGAGTTGCTAATGATTTAATGAGTTGAGGAGGATTCTTCGATTCATTTCTAGCAGCAATAATTACTGAAACACTAGGAATGTCCATCGAATGAGTCACCTTTTTCTTTAGCGCTGTATAGCCCTCTGAATACCAAAAAATGAAAAAGGACTTGTGTGATCAAGCAAAGCAAAAAAAGGATCAATATGATCTCTGTCATTGGGGAAAGAATAAAGCTCAAAGAAACAAGAATTGACCAATACTGCTATTTTTGTGCGATCAAAATGTGAGAATGGATTTTAAGTTACAAGCTGAAGACAAGGGATCAAAAGCCAGAGCTGGCCTAATTACAACTGAGCATGGTCAGATTGAAACCCCAATTTTTATGCCTGTCGGTACGGCAGGCACGGTAAAGGCCGTGCATCAACGTGAGCTAAAAGATGATATTAAAGCTGAAATCATCCTCGGTAATACGTATCACTTATACCTCCGGCCCGGACTAGAAATTATCGAGAAGGCTGGTGGATTGCACAAGTTTAATGGTTGGGATGGACCATTGTTGACAGATTCAGGAGGTTACCAAGTCTATTCTTTAGCCAATACTAGAAAAATTAAAGAGGAGGGGGTCACCTTCAAGTCACATATTGATGGCTCTAAACATACCTTCACGCCCGAATATGCAATAGATATTCAGCGCACTATTGGTGCCGATATTATTATGGCTTTTGATGAATGTACTCCATATCCATGTGAGTATGGGTATGCACGAACTTCTATGGAATTGACACATAGATGGCTTAAGCGCTGTTGTGATCGTTTTGATGAAACAGCAGGAAAGTATGGGTACAACCAGACGCTTTTTCCAATAGTGCAAGGAAGCACTTATAAGGACTTGAGACAGAAGTCTGCTGAGACAATAGCTTCCTTTGGAAGGGATGGTAATGCCATTGGTGGTTTATCAGTTGGGGAGCCGCATGAAATGCTTTATGAGCAAACTGAGATTGTTTGCGACATCCTGCCAAAAGACAAGCCTCGGTATTTAATGGGAGTAGGTACTCCTGAAAATATTCTAGAATGTATAGCGCTTGGTGTGGACATGTTCGATTGCGTAATGCCAACCAGAAACGCGAGACACGGATTGCTTTTCACTTCGGAAGGGATCATCAATATTAGAAATGAAAAATGGAAGGATGACTTTTCACCAGTCGATCCTAATCTAGATGGCTATGTGGAGAGCTTCTATGCGAAAGCTTATCTGCGCCATTTGACGCACAGTAAAGAGATTCTTGCTGCTCAGATTTGCAGCATACATAATTTGACCTTCTACCTTTGGTTGGTGAAAGAAGCACGTAAGCACATACAGGCAGGCACGTTTATTGATTGGAAGAACGTAATGGTTAAAAAGCTAGTGACTAGATTATAATGAGGATTTTAGATAAATACATCCTTAAAAAATTCTTAACCACCTTCGTGTTTGTCGTTGCAATTCTTGTATCGATCGTATTGATTATAACATTCTCTGAACGCAATGAAAGCTTCATTAAGAACGATGTTCCTGCCAAATTAATTTTTCAATATTTCCTTTCCTATGCACCTTATATCGCTAATCTTATCACCCCAATAACGGTATTTATAGCAACAGTTTTTGTTACATCCAAATTGGCCAGCCACACAGAAATTATTGCTATTCTTAGTGGAGGCGTAAGCTATCCAAGATTACTCAGACCGTTCTTCATGGGCTCATTGATTATAGCCTTAGTAAGTTTTGTATTTACAGGCTGGATTATCCCAGATGCCAATAAGTTTAGGGTAGCTTTTGAGATCAAGTACTTCGATAAAGAATTCAATTTTAGCGACCGAGATGTGCATTTTAAAGTATCTCCAACAAAGTATGTCTACGTTGCTTCTTATGACAACAGAAGAGACATTGGCTTTAGGTTTACACTAGAAGAAATTGATGACAAACTAGTCAAATGGAAGCTGACAGCACGCGATGCTACCTGGGATACGCTTCAAATGGGTTGGAAATTGAAGGATTGGAGTTTGAGAACATTTGATGGACCGAAAGAGACCTACAAATATGATCAAGTTAAGGACACTGTTATAAAGATTAATATGACACCTGCAGACTTTGGTAATACCAAGAGCTTCGAACAAACCCTTACCATTAATGAACTTGATGAGTATATAGAAGAACTCAAGATGAAAGGTGCCGATAACATTGCAATTTACCGGATCGAAAGCCTCGTAAGGTATATGTCTCCCTTCACAGCTATTATTCTGACTTTTATTGGTGTCATTCTCTCATCGCGAAAGACACGTGGTGGTGTAGGGTTTCAGATCGCACTGGGTTTCTTTATCGCATTTATTTATATCATACTCTTTATTGCCGCCAAGAGCAATGCTGAAACGGGTTCAATAAATCCTGTTTTAGCCATATGGCTACCTAACATAGCCTTTTCTATATTAGGGGTTTTATTGTACCGCTTTGTACCTAAGTAATGACTGCCACTATTAAAGATTTTGCTAAACTCCACTTTATAGTGTTTTTATGGGGATTCACAGCCATTGTAGGAAAGGAGCTCAGTATTTCAGCTGCAGATGTCGTGATGTACAGAACTGGGCTTGCAGCGCTTGTTCTTGGTGTATTTATGTACCTGCGAAAAGACCCACTGAGATTCCCTCCTAAAGTCCTTATTAAATTTGCTGTCACGGGATTGGTGATTGCTGCACACTGGTTTTTATTCTTTGAGTCAGCAAGAGTTTCTAATGTATCTGTTTGTTTGGCAGGGATGGCAACTACTACATTTTGGACAAGTTTAATAGAGCCTGTTTTCACAAAAAGAAGGGTTAATGCGATTGAGGTCATATTAGGTCTGATCGTAATTTCCGGTCTTTATGTAATCTTCAGTTTCGAGTTTGACAATGTTTTGGGTCTGACTTTGGCGATAATATCGGCAATGTTATCAGCCACATTTTCGGTGTTGAATGCTGGTTTGGCTAAGCAACATTCTGAATATGGGATTACTTTTTATGAGATGTTGGCGGCTTGTTTAGCCACAGTTATTTTTATACCTATTTATAATGTCTTTTTTCTTCAAGAATCAGCTAGCTATGCAGTTCCAAATGTTGATGACTGGGGTTTTTTAATTCTACTCTCAGTAGTTTGTACTGTATACGCATTCTCTGTATCAGTTGAATTAATGAAGAGGATTTCAGCTTTTGCTGTCAATTTGGCCATCAATATGGAGCCGGTTTATGGTATTCTTATGGCTTTGTTGATTTACGGAGAAAGAGAACAAATGAGCAATGGCTTTTACTATGGAACTTTAATCATAATGGCTGCGGTATTCTCATACCCTTTGATTCGTAGATTTCAAAGAAGGAGGGAAACTCGAAAAATACTCTCTCAATAACTCAAAAGGCAGTATACATGTTGCCCTCTTGTAAGTAACCAATCTTATTACGTGAGTACTTAAATTTTGTTTTGATGGTAATCTGTTTTATTCCATCCGTTTTATAAACAATAAAGTGCAGGTGCGGACCAGTTGCATAACCAGTAGCTCCACAGTTGCCAATCTCTTGACCTTGTTCAATTATATCACCAACTGCCACTAAGGCTCCATTGAATTCTAAATGGTGGTATTCAGCCATCGTACCATCATCATGAAGAATACGTACAAAGTTACCTTGATTCATACATTCACTGGACGGGCATCCTATGTTAGAATCTTCCTTCACTTTTACCACACGACCATTTCTAGCCGCTATAATTATTTGCCCTTTGGGCATCGTAAAATCAAGGGCATTAATTCCTTGATGGGTAGAGGTGCCATTGTATCCTTGGGACATTATAAATTTAGCGTCTTTGAAAGGAAGCTGATAGACGTAGTCATCATCGTGAATGGCATCTGCATCTCCTTCCATGTACTGGAATTTATAACTGATCTGCCATGAGGAGTTTTCTTTAAATTTGAGTCTTGTAATTTCTAACCCTTTCGAATTCCCAGGCACGACAAAGTAATCGGGGAGAGGTTTTTGTAAAGTGAGCCCTTTTTGCTTTATCTCTAGTTTGATTGTATAAGGAAAGGCTTCTAGGTTGTCAGCTAAGACGATAATTGACTGTCCTACCTTTGAATCGTAGATTTTTATAGGATCTTGCGCCAATACAGGATTGGATAAGAATGCTAGAGAAATGCATAGATGGATATACCTATAAAGGCATAATTTTGATAAAATAGTCTGTTTCTTCAAGTTCGGTAGTGTCAGCAATATGACTAAATATACCAAATAGAGTCGATCCAGAACCACTCATTGCCGCATAAGAGGCTCCTAGATCATAGAACTTGGCTTTAAGTCCTGCCATTTCTGGATGTTTTTTGAAAACAGATGTTTCGAAATCGTTTTTCAGTATATCTTTCCATAGACTAAAATCCTTAGCTTCTAACACTTCTCTCAAGTCATAACCCGCTGGCTGAGGAGTTGTACCCGAATAGGCTGCTTGAGTTGAAATATGAATTCCAGGGTTGAGTATAACTAGGTGATAACCCTTTAGGTCTAATGCTAAAGGTGCTACATCAGTACCCGTTCCAGTAGCAATGGCTGGTTCATTTTTGATAAAGAATGGGCAGTCACTTCCTAGTTGAGCCGCATAGTCTTCTAAAATTGTATCATCTAAAAATAGCTGAAACTCTTCATTAAGCATGCTTAGCATGAATGCAGCATCTGACGAACCTCCACCTAGTCCAGCGCCCATGGGTATACTTTTCAATAGGTGTATGTTGAGCTCTGGTAGGTGGTAATCTTTTTTAAGAAGCTTGAAAGCTTTAAGGATAAGGTTGTCACTGGGGTTTCCAGGAATCTCAATTCCACTTGATCCGAATACTGTTTTCTTGGATGGAATGGCCTCTAATACATCGCAAAGAGGAATAGGATAGATGCCCGTATTAATGGTATGATACCCATTGGGTAGCTTGCCAGTGATCTGTAAGCCGAGATTGATCTTTGCGTTAGGAAATGAGATCATAATAAAAGCGCTATTCCAATCAAAGTTATCCTTCGTTTAGAATGGCGCTTGAATGATTTAGTCTTTTTTCAATTGCTCAATTAGGGCATCAGTGATTCCTGAGGAAGAAAATCCACCATCATGCATTAAGTTTTGCATGGTTACCATACGGGTAAAGTCTGAGAAGAACATAACTGTATAATTTGCACAATCAAGTGCCGTAGCATTACCAAGTGGAGACATCTTGTCTGCGTAGTCGAAGAATACGTCAAAACCGCCTACTCCTGTACCCGCAGTAGTCATTGTTGGAGATTGAGAGATTGTATTAACCCTGACGTTTTTCAGTCTTGCGAAACGCTCACCATAGCTTCTTGCGATAGACTCAAGCATTGACTTAGCATGCGCCATGTCAGAATAGTCTGGGAAGGTTCTCTGTGCTGCTATGTAGGATAAGGCCATGATAGAACCCCACTCATTCATAGCATCTAATTTCTCTGCTGTTTGCATTACTTTATGGAATGATATTGCAGAAACGTCTAATGTCTTTTGTAACCAATCGTAATTCAAATCGCCATAATCACGTCCTTTTCTTACGTTTGGACTCATACCGATGGAGTGCAGTACAAAGTCTATTTTACCACCAAGTATCTCCATAGATTTGGTGAATAGATTTTCCAGGTCTTCGATAGAAGTTGCATCTGCAGGAATGATTTCTGCACCACATTCTTCAGCCAATTGATTAATAGCTCCCATTCTCATGGCGATAGGGGCATTGGTAAGTGTAAAAGTTGCGCCTTCTGCTTTAGCGACCTGTGCTACTTTCCATGCGATGGAACGCTCATCTAAGGCACCAAAAATGATTCCTCTTTTTCCTTTGAGTAGGTTATGTGACATAGTTTGTTCGTCTTGATTTGGTTGTAAAAATAAGGATTAGATTTTAAAAAATACCTTAAGCTAGTCGTCAATGAATTGGGCGACTCACGTGGAATGCTAAAATTGAATATAGGCCCTCAGTGCTATTATGAATGGGTTTTTTTGACTGTTTGTGATCTCATTAATTCCAATCCATTGGAAATAAGGTTGAACGCTCAGCCAAGGTGTAAACTCTTGTTTATAATTTAGCTCTATAATCGTTTCGTTTGTTAAGTTATATTCATCTCGAACACTGACGAATTCATCGTTAAGTTCAGCATGCCCAATGGCTAAGCCAATCTGATTGGGCTTTCCTTTTATGTAATTGGTCAGTTGAAAACCGAATCCATAGTAGAAGTTCAAATCACTTACCGACTTAGTGCTTTTATCAAACTGTAGAAAGAGATTAGCAGTTTTGGTGCCTTTTTCGAAGAATTGGAAGTCTGACACCAAGTAAAAAGATGATAGCCCTCTTGAAAGGTTTTGTGTTTCACGATTTATGAAAAGTCCTGAGTGATGAAAAAAACCTATTTTTTGAACTAGTTTACCCCCTAAGAACTTGAATTCAGGCTCAACTAAGTACAACATGCCTTCATCTTTGTTGAGTTTCCAATTAATAGGTAAGAAGTTGTTTTTGATGTCTGCAAACTGACCATCAAAGACCCCTGCTTTGAATTTGAGGTGATTGCCAATATCAATACTGGCTGTCATGGAAATAGCCGTTACTGGATAAGTTGGGGCAGGCATCCCTATAGTGGCCACGGGGTCTATCCCAAACGAACTATGAGCAAATAGAAGTGCATTTTCAGAGACAAAGAAGTCTGTATTCAAGTCTTGTTGACCGAATTTCAGCCAAAACCCTTTGTCCTTGAATTCATAGTAAATTTCATTGAAGCCATAAAGTGTACCCGCCTCTAAATTTGAAAAGGTTTGTAAATCCCCGACAATATTAGCAGATGGATTACCGCCATGTGTTACCATAATGCCAAGATTAAGACTATGTTTTTCACCAAGATTTAGCGCAGTGGTATTCAATAACCAACCGATGAAATGAGCCTCTTGGCCTTGGTTTTCTGAAGTATGTGTAAGTACTTCTGATAGGTATGCTGTTTCATTTGTAAACTTGAGGCCTTGAGCAACTGATCCTATGGGTAAAAGAATCAAAGGTGTGAGAAGAATAATAGTAATAATAAAAGGCTTAATTCTCATTCGATCTTAGCACCAGTTTCGATGCTCGAAGATAAGATAGTTGATTGGCAGAATGATTATAAATAGATATGGAGAAGTGGGTTTTTGATTGAGAAAGAGTGATCAATTTTTCAATTGAGCGGTTAGGCTTTCATTAATTCTCTAGCAGAATCAAAAGCATTCTGAGAAGCTTGTTTTCCGCCTATCATTTCTGCGATTTCAATTAAGCGTTCCTCGTGATTCAATTTGCGAATCTGGCTTGTGGTGGTTTCTGAGCTTTCATCCTTAAATACGAAGTAATGGGATAGTCCTTTTGCAGCAATTTGGGGGAGATGTGTGATGGTGATCACTTGGTGATTTTTAGCCATCTCCAGCATCATTTGTGACATTTTGATGGCAATCTCTCCTGATATACCCGTATCAATCTCATCAAAAACGATTGTTGGTAGTGCTGTTTTATCCGCGAGAATATACTTAATGGAGAACATTAACCTGGAGAATTCACCGCCCGATGCTGCTTGTTTTAATGGCTGTGGAGCGACTCCTTTATTCGCAGAAAAGAGTACATCAATTTCATCAATACCATTGCCATTTAGTGGTGTGGTTACGTGGTCGATAGAAATGGTTGCGTTCGGCATCCCCAGTTCTGCTAGCAAGGCTTGTACTTGTTTACTAAATCCATTAAACACTGATTGCCGTTTTGAGGAAAGAGCATCCGCTAAGCTAAACGCTTTATCATAAGCTTCTTTCGTAGCTTTGTGCGCTTCTTCAATAGCTTCATCTAAGTTTTCTACTTTGAGGACTTTGTCCCCCAGCTCATTATAGATCTCAAGAAGGTCAGCAATAGCGCTTACTTGATGTTTTTGCTGAAGTTTATAGATGAGGTTTAATCTTTCTTGCACTTCTTCTGTTCGATTTGGGTCGTAGATTGTGCTTTCTTCCTCAGTCTCCAATTCGCTTACAATGTCTGTCAGTTCTATCCTTGAACTCTCTATACGATCGCGTAAAATGGTATATTTAGGGCTGAACTGACTGATTTGATTGAGCAGGCTCTTTAGTTCTTGGAGCATGCTTGCAATGTTGATGTCTGAGCGATCAGAAATGCTAAGGGCTCCGTTTAGCTTCGTTTTGATTTCTTCCGCATTTTCAAGCTTATTAAGCTCTTCTTCTAGTGTTTCTTGTTCGTCAGCATCTAATTGGGCCTTGTCTAATTCCTCAAATAAAAACTGGTTGTAGTCAGCTTCTTTTCTGATTTGGTCTCCTTCGGTGATTAGACTCTTATAGATCTTATTTTTCTCCTTGTACGCGGCATGTGCTAATTGAAAACCCGAAAGGAGAGGAGTGCTTTCTGCTACTGCATCAATTATCTCTAGTTGGTAGTCTTTGTGTGCTAACCTGAGTGTCTGGTGTTGAGAGTGCACGTCCATCAGCCGAAGCCCAAGCTGCTTCAAAAAATCAAGATTGGAAACACTGTCATTAACAAATGCTCGTGACTTGCCGCTGGAGTTGATTTCTCTTCTAATGATGCACTCTTGATCGTAATCAATTTCAAAATTTTCGAAAATTGGTTCAAGTGAATAGGCTGAGATATCGAAAACACCTTCGATCACACATTTACGCTCTTGGTCCAATAAAACTTTAGTGTCTGCACGATTACCCAGAAGGAGTCCGAGTGCACCAAGCATGATTGATTTACCAGCACCTGTTTCTCCCGTCACAATATTCAATGCCTTGTCAGGGTTGATTAGCAAGTGTTTGATTAAGGCATAATTCTCTATGGAGAGGCTCTTGAGCATTGAACAAAAATATCAATTCAAGCAGCCAAGTACAATACTAATTCTGAACGATTTTCTGATACTTTGATCTACGCGTAGGATCAAGCTTTAAAAGTTCATTATAAACGTTTCTTCTTACGTCCATTTTACCTTTAGAAAAAAGGTTGATGATTTCGTCATTCTTTGCATCTAGAAATGCAATGATGAGTATGGAATTTGGAAGGATTCTATTTACGCTTTGTATTTCTTTCAGCGATTCCAAAATGATCGCACGACTCTCATCTGGAGTTTGTTGGAATTTATCTAAGGCTTGCAAGTGGTATTTATAAAGTGCCCTTCTCACAGGCTCATATTGGCTATTAATTTTGAGATTTTCAATAAGCCAGTAGCGGTTCCTTCTATTCTGAAATTGCCCCCAACCGGTTGAACCTGAGTTCTGTGCATTATTGACAATGAGTAGTGCCTTATCATAAAATGGTGTTCCGCCCAGTGGACTAAAACTATCATAATCAATGCCTATTGTCACATAAGCATAAAATGCTAGTAGGGATGTGAGGTTGCTGCTGAAATTGTTTTCGTTGAATTGAAGCGGTTGTGATTGAGTGAATTGAAATTCCCAGTCGCGATCGGCAAAGTTGAGCAAAACAGTTTCATAGGATGATCCATAAACTGGGCGTATCAGCTGAATTTGAGCGTTTGCTGTAAAGCGGCCGATACTTGGCTGATCTTGTATGGTTAAAACGAGGTTACCCTTGATCTTTTCATCAGTTCTAAATCGATCATCTCCCCATTGCGTGTCATTAAAAAACCGCTGGAAGGCCGAACGCATCTCATCGAAGATGGCTCTTTCCGTGGTCTGTACTACATCAGCATTAATACTTACCGTGAAATCGAGTTCCTGAGCAACTGGCCTGACCTGCAGAGAAAGCAGTATAGCAATTAGGAGACTACTAAATCTTCGCGATAATGGCATCTACAATGTCTTTTGCAACTTCTGTCTTAGTCTTTAACTCAAAATTCTGAATATTATTGGCTTTATCAATAATGAAAATTTTGTTTGTGTCATGTCCAAAGCCGGCACCATTGTCTTGAAGTGTATTCAAAACAATCATATCGAAGTTCTTTGCAATGATTTTTTCCTTGGCGTTTTCTAATTCATTATTCGTTTCTAAGGCAAAGCCAACATTGAGCTGAGTGTTTTTCTTCTTTTTACCTAAGGTTTTGGCAATGTCTATCGTTTTGGATAGTTCAATAGACATCTTGTCACCTTTCTTTTTGATCTTTTGATCAGCTACCACATCTGGGGCATAATCTGCAACAGCTGCAGCGAATATGGTCACATCCATTTCAGCAAATACCTTTTGACAAGCTTCATACATCTCGTTACCTGAGCATACGGATTGTCGTTGAATATTTGGGTGCTTGATCTCTAAATGTGTTGGTCCAGAGATGAGGGTAACTTTTGCACCAGCTTTTGCTGCAGCTTCTGCAAGAGCGTAGCCCATCTTTCCTGAGGAGTAGTTTCCTATGAATCTAATTGGGTCAATCGCCTCATAGGTTGGTCCCGCTGTGATCAGTATTTTTTTACCTGATAATGCGGACTCATAAGAGAAATGTGCGTTTAGAGCAGCTAATAAATCTTCTGGCTCAGCCATTCTACCAGTTCCGATCAGCCCGCTAGCGAGCTCACCAAACTGTGCTTCAATCATTCGATTTCCAAATGATTCTAGCTTTTTGATATTGTCTAGCACTGCTGGATGCTGATACATATCTAAATCCATTGCTGGAGCAAAGAAGACAGGGCATCTAGCGGATAAGTATGTGGCTAATAATAAATTATCACATAGTCCATTAGCCATTTTGCCGATAGAATTGGCACTGGCAGGAGCAATCAGCATAAGGTCAGCCCAAAGGCCAAGGTCTACATGATTGTTCCATTCCCCCTGATCTCCATCGGTAAATTCAGAGAGTACTGGGTTTTTGGATAGGGTAGAAAGTGTTAGTGGCGTTACAAAATCTTTGGCAGCACCAGTCATAATGACTTTTACCTCGGCTTCTTCTTTCACAAGAAGTCGAACTAAAAAAGCAGCCTTGTAGGCTGCTATACTGCCGGTTACTCCGACTAATATTTTCTTTCCATTCAACATGAAGGATTAGCTCTTAGCTTCACCTTCAGCTTCTTCTACTTCTTTGAATCTATGATAGATTTCACCATTCATGAATTCTTCAATAGCCATAGCTGTAGGCTTAGGCATTCTTTCGTAGAATTTAGAGATTTCAATTTGCTCTCTATTTTCGAAGATCTCTTCAAGGTTGTCTACTGTAGAAGCGAACTCAGCTAGTTTACCATTGAGCTCTTCTTTCATAGTACCAGCAATTTGATTCGCTCTTTTTGAAATAATAGCTATCGACTGGTAAAGGTTACCGGTTGGTGCTGAGATTTTATCTGAATCTCTTGTTATAATTGATTGACTTGCTGCCATAATTAATTGGTTTTCAATTTATTTAGTTCGTTTGAAGATCTATCAAAATAATCCTTTGCTTGGTCAGTATATTCACTGATTGGAAACCTGTCCACAAAGTCTTTATATAAACCTAATGTCTTATCGAATCGTTCCTCCCTAAGTTCATAAATACTATTATTAGCCAGTTTAAAACTTGTTTCAACACTTAAGAACATTAATTCTTCGTTGAATTTAGAATCAGGATAGTCTGATTTGAACGATTGGAATGTTGTTAATGCAGCCTCTAAATAGTTTCTAAAGGAAAGTCCTGTACTTAGTCTATAGTAGAGCTTGGCTGTTTGATATGCCTTGGTTTCGAATCTCACTTGGAGTTCGTCAATAATGTCATTTGCTTCTTGATAGTATTGTGAAGCTGGGTATCTATTGAGGAAATCTTGCATAGCGATAACAGCTTCCTCTGAACTCGTTTGCTCTAAATCAGGGCCAGGCGAATCTTTATATAGGGAATAAGCCTCCATGTAACGAGTTTCTTCAGCAAGTGGGCTTCTGCCATAGGTTTTATAGAAAACGCCAAATTGATAAGCAGCTAGTTGATAAAGTCCACTGTAGTATTCGCAATAGGCCCAATAGTATCTGATTTTTTCTGAGTATTCAGAGCCCCTGTAGAAGGGTTGGATTCTTTCAAAAAGCACCTTTGCCTTGCCATATTGTCCTTTTTCATAAAAAGCAACTGCACCATTAAACAACTCGCCATAGTCGTTTGACCTCTCTAGTTTCGCTAACTGTGTAGTACAACTGGAGAGCACCAAAATCAATGAGCATAAAGTCAATAAAATGGGAGCGGTTTTCATAAGCGTGCAAAGTTACCAGTATATAGGCAGAATTCCAATCACTGGGAGTTGTCAATCAGTGATCAAAGAAAATTAGTTTTTTGCTGAATAATAAGTGATTAACCCTTTTTAACGGTCATATCTAAGGTGTCTTGCAATTTCACGGAGCTGAGGTTTTTCAGATAAACGCCAATTAAAGCCCCTTAGTCTTTTATCGGTGATTTTGATTTCAAAATTGGGAATCACTTGGGCATCTATTTCTCGATAGGTTCTGATCTCCGTCACCATATTGTTTTCAAAGATCAAGCTCATGGAAGAACACTTTAGTTTGTTCATTGAAGTAGCACCAACGTTATCGACTACATAATAAATGCTTTCGGCATTCCTGTCAACATCTGTTCTGCTGACGAAGCCATCTTTAAAATAGACTTCCATCGTTTTGCCAGAAACTTGATTAAAGTTTTTAGTGCTGTCTTGTGAGATAACGAATGACTTAATGGCCAAATTCATCTTACGAATCTTATTATTGACAATTTCTATATTAATCGAATCCGCTGTAATCTGGCTGTCATTTGACCAAATAACAGGGTCTTGGTACATATATATAGTTGAATCAGTGAAGTTGTAACTCATTGAATCCGCAATGCCTTGCATATTAGATTTGAAAAGCTTCACATTATGATAAGCCGTCACATATTTATTGTCTGGATTGCTTTGGTTTGAAAACAGGGTGTCCGCTTTTATGAAGAGTGAATCACCTTGCATCATTGTTTTCATATAGGCATTTTCATAAGCTAGGGCTGTATTATTGGCTTTATCATAGGTCGCCTTATCTCCATATATCGTCATGGAATCCTCTTTAGAGACCATCATGATGT
This sequence comes from Roseivirga sp., assembly GCA_965660665.1. Classification (GTDB taxonomy): domain Bacteria; phylum Bacteroidota; class Bacteroidia; order Cytophagales; family Cyclobacteriaceae; genus Roseivirga. The sequence continues at coordinate 224,685 of CBFIAY010000001.1, forward strand.
TACTGAATGCTTTATAAAGCTGACGGCTGTCATCAGTAATTAAGGTGTCAGCTTGGATATCAAATTGGTCGTTGTAAATCCTACCATCATAGACCTCAGCATACCTGATTTGTCTGTTGTAAATAAGGCCTTTTTTGGATTGAAGTGTGTCACCGTCAGTTGTAATGCCAAGTGTAGGGCCGAATGTTTTTGACTTTGTATTGACAGTGTTGTAGAACAAGGTATCGGTTTCAAGGAAGAGTTCGTCATTTACCATTCGGACAGCGTCATAGAATTGAGACTGTTTGGTAACGGAGTTATAATAACCAATTCTGCTTGTAAGCTCACTTGTCTTATCAACGAGCTTTCCACCATTAAAGTAGTTTCCAATGCTAGTATTCCTATCGTAATTCAGGTTGTCTGTATAGAGGGTTGCACTGTCATCTGTCATGATGACATTGTTTCTGAGGAAAGCTACTCTTGTATTTCCATTGTATTCTAAGTAGTCACTACTGATGTTCGTTATGTCAACTGTGTCAATGACACGTACATTTCCATAAGCGATTGCGGAGTTGGTTGCTCGAATTAAATATGCTGAGTCACAGTATATTTTGGTATTACCCTGCACTAGATGTACGCTGTCGATGAGTTTTTGAATGTTTTGTCCGTCAATAATCTCGGACTTTAACTTTCCCGCATAGACTAACCTAACGGTCGATTGACCGAATAGACTTAGGTGTAAAAGCAAAAACAATAAATAAAAGAAGGTTCTCCTCATTTCAATAAGCCGCAAAATTAGCGATTTATGCTATTTTTGACCCATGCATAACCGCTTTTTGCAGTTTATCAAAAAACATGCCCTAATTGACAATAGGGGTACAGTTCTTCTTGCGATTAGTGGTGGAGTAGATTCTATGCTCTTATGGCACTTGGTGCATACTTCAAAAATCGACTATGCTATCGCCCATTGCAACTTTCAGCTGCGAGGTGCCGACTCAGATGCTGATGAGGCTTTTGTGAAAGAAAAGGCAGGTACGCTTGGAGTGAAATGTCAATTTCAGACTTTTGACACAAAGTCATACGCAACAATAAATAAAGTCTCTACACAAATGGCTGCAAGAGATTTACGTTATGCTTGGTTCGATGAACTATGCAGCAAGAATGGCTATTCAAAGATTTTTCTAGCGCATCATGCAAATGACGATGTAGAAACAGTCCTGCTAAATATGGCTAGAGGCACTTCTATCAAAGGGTTAACAGGTATGGAGCCTGTGGTAGGGAGATTAGTTAGGCCACTGCTTGACATCCCTAAAGATGAGATACTAAAATTTGCGAAGGCAAATGGAATTAATTGGCGAGAGGATAAGAGTAATACGGAAGTTCACTACAAGCGAAACTTTATTCGCAAAGAAATAGTACCTGCCTTTGAGTCTTTGAATCCTGATTTTCTTCAGACCATGAAGCGAAATATGGCAAAGAACGAGGAAGTGGCTAAGCTTACTCGCAATGCAATTGATCAGCTAAAATCACAGCTTTTGCGTCTTGATAAAACGGGCTTTAGCCTCAAGAAATCTACTTTGATTGATTTTAAAATTGGTCCTTATGTTTTAAGCGAAGTGCTCAAAGGGTTTGAATTTAACTATACTCAAGCGGAGGAGATAATTGCAAATTTATATGGGTTGTCGGGCAAGGTTTACCGCAGCGCATCATATGAGTTAGTTATCGATCGAGATATACTGAAGGGTAGATTAATCGTAGAAATTCCACAGGGTGAATATTTGGTGAGCAAGGATGATATCTTAAAGACAGGTACTTTTGAATATGTCTCATCCATTCTGGATGGATTGAATATTCAGCTGGATAAAACTCCTGCCAATGCAATGTTTGATTTGGATAAGTTGAGTTTTCCGCTGATTTTAAGGAAGTGGAGGGTCGGAGATAAGTTTCAACCTATTGGAATGAAAGGGAAGAAGCTAGTAAGCGATTTGCTCATAGACTTAAAGTTGTCGGTGTTTGATAAAGAGACTGTTTATGTGCTTTGCTTACGAAATGAGGTCATTTGGGTTGTTGGCTATCGGGTCTCGGAGAACTTTAAGGTGGAAAGTGGAACGCGCTCTGTACTCTATTATCGGTTAACCGATTCTTGATTGGGTTAGGCCAAAAAATCTCAAGAATCATTTCCCTAGAGTTTTATTTGGGCGACTTGAGTGCTAACTTTGCCTAAGTTATAATTTAAATCAATTATTCATATGAAAGTTACTGTAGTCGGTGCCGGAGCAGTCGGTGCAAGTTGTGCAGAATATATTGCACTCAAAGATTTTGCTGCTGAGGTAGTATTAATTGATATCAAAGAAGGTTTTGCCGAAGGTAAAGCGATGGACTTGATGCAAACAGCCTCTTTGAATAGCTTCGATACTAAAATCACGGGTACAACTGGCGATTACAGTAAAACAGCAGGCAGTGATGTAGCCGTCATTACTTCAGGTATCCCTCGTAAGCCAGGCATGACACGTGAGGAGTTAATTAGCACAAATGCTGGCATTGTTAAGTCTGTAGCGGAAAGTTTAATTGCTGCTTCACCTAACGTGATCATCATTGTAGTTTCTAACCCAATGGACACTATGACTTACCTTGTTCATAAGGCAACGGGTCTTCCTAAACACAGAATTATAGGTATGGGAGGAGCGCTAGATTCAGCTCGTTTCAAGTATCGTTTGGCTGAAGCTGTCGATGCTCCTATCTCTGATGTAGACGGAATGGTGATTGGTGGTCATAGCGATACAGGCATGATTCCATTGACCAGACTAGCTACTCGTAATAGTGTTCCCGTTTCCGAATTTGTAAGTAACGAAAGACTTGACGAAGTGAAAGAAGCAACTAAAGTAGGCGGTGCGACTTTGACTAAGTTATTGGGTACTTCTGCATGGTATGCTCCAGGAGCTGCAGTTTCTGCAATGGTTCAGGCTATCGCCAATGATTCCAACAAAATGTTCCCTTGCTCATGTATGTTAGAAGGAGACTATGGTTTAGAAGATATTTGTCTTGGCGTACCTGCTTTGATAGGAGCCAATGGTATTGAATCTATAGTTGAGATTGATTTAACTGATGCTGAAAAGCAAGATTTAATGACAAGTGCTGGAGCTGTTAGAAAAACTAATGGGCTGCTTTAAGATCAAATTAGCGAAATAATAAAAAGCCCGATACTCATCTTAAGAATCGGGCTTTTTTAATTCTTTCTAGCTGATTTTTAATTTGTGAAAATTACTTTTCCCTTTTTGTCGATGAGCTTATAATTCCTCTGGCTTAGGATGGAGATGTTTTCACTTGTATCAAGAACTTTGTCATTGTCTCCTATAAATTGGAGCACACAATCCGTCTTACTTTTTAATTTGTGTTTGCTTCCATTGGCGACTTCAAGTTTTGTCACAAGCTCTCCAGTACCATAGGCATTCAGTCCAACGTTAAATTTTACCTTGACATCCCCATTTTCATAAAACTCTTTAAAATTCCCGAAAAGCTTGCTGAAGGTGTAGCTGCGTTCACTTTTAATATTCCCGTCAGAATAGAACGATGTAGCTATACCATGAAGCCTTCCTTCTAAGACCCTATAGCGAAACTTGAGGGTTTCGTTTTCATAGTAATCAACAATTTCACCTGTAACCAAGCGGTTATCGAATTTGTAAAGGCCATCGGTGAATTTTACTTCTGAGATTAAAATATAGTCTGAATTTTCATTTGGAGGCACAATAAAAGCGCAAATCAAAATCAGTTGTGTCAGTAATACCCTCATTGTCAGTCAGTCTTGATCGATTAAAATATCAATTAGCGTGCAGTAAAGTGATATTTATTATCAAAAGTCAGGTGAATTTTTAGTGCTTCAAAGCTGAGGTAAAAAGGCCAGGCATGCAATAAAAAAAACGGAATAGTTACATCTATATAAATGTTGTTAACCAGCGGTTTCCTTTTGTTGAGATCAGGTCCTCATTAATCGAAACTCAGAAGACATAGTATAGTTTGAATGATCAATTAAAAAGGGTATAGAAATTGGTTTGAATATACAAGTCTGTAATTTTAACCATTATCAAAATCTAGAATCTAGAATCGAGTTGAAGTTAAAAGGTCTTTTAGTTGTTTTGGTTGTTTTTGTAGGGCTTGGCTACTTTATGTATCCTATGCTCAAGGGCTCGAATCAAACCGTAAATGGGATTATCCCTGAAACAGCCTCAGTTGCAATTCAAGTCATAGATCCTAAAGGATCCATAAGTGAACTTGAATCTTTCTCTTGGTTTGATGCGTTTGATGACATTCCATTACTCTTAACTTTGAAGACCCAATTGGAGAAAATGAACTCCCTCGAGAAGTCTCAAATTGTAAATTCAAAGATTTCTGAATTATCATTATGGATTAGCCTGCATACTACTGCTAGTGACGATTTAACGCCTCTTTATATTCTGAAAAGTGATGGTTTTGATTGGAATATCGCCAGTATTCAGTCAATCATTGAAAAGCTAATCGGACACGAGATATCACAAAAAACACAAGGGTTCAACGGGAGAAATATTACTACTTTTAATGCGAACGATTTTCGGTTGTCACTATTGATTGAAGGACCCTTTATTGCCTTTTCAGAGAGTACAATTTTGGTTGAGGATGTAGTGCGCGCCATTCAAGACCCTTCGAGTAGATTGATGATGGATGATGAGAACTTTAGTGAACTGAGTGACTTGAGTATTGTCATTAACACGTCAAGGCTTTCGGAATTACGCTCCGTATTTTTTGAATCGGACAATCTTTTGATGCTAAATGAGCCTGTTAAGGATCATTTAATGATTAACCTGAACCTTAGAGAGAGAAGCCTCTCATTCAACGGGTCAGGCAAAACAGCTCCCATGGAAGCGAGGACTAAAGTATCGTCTATTTTTGCCGCAGGTTTTGTGCCTATCTCTGCTAATTCCATTACATGGCAACCCGTAAGTTTTGGTTCTGAAGAATGGACTCAATTGTTAGCGGGTGATTTATGTACCATAGAGGTCGATAAGAATGGAGCGCTAACAAGTGCTGTTTTTGTCTTCTCTACAAAAGACACGAGTGATTTATCCGGTTATTTGACAGAATTGGCGGAGGAGAATTTGCAGGTGTCGGACTCATCATTATACAGTGAGCGCTTTATCAATTCAGACATAGGTTTTATAAATGACGAGCAATTATTGAATGATCTTTTGTCAAACAGTTCCATTGAATTCAAGGCACCATTTTTTACCATCATTCAAAATGTTCTAATAATTTCAGACGATCTCGATGCATTGAAAACATTGCTAAATGATTTTGATAATGAAACCACGTGGGGCAGATCTGTTGAGCGAAGACCTCTAATCGATGAAATGATCCAAGAAACAAACCTCACCGTTATTAAGGATTTTGAATTTGCCACAGACCGGGTAAAGAATAGTCTCAAACCCAAATGGAAGGCCTTAATTGATGAAAGCCCAGGTTTGCTCTCTGCATTAGATGTATTCAAGGTTCAAGTTAACCAAACGAACAAAGCAGTTTTAGTGTCAGGGGAAGTGTCTTTTAATACCGTTTTTGACTCACCAATAGAATCGATTATCGCGTCAAATGAACCTGTGGTAAAGGCCAATGTTTTTGCAGATGCTGATTTGGCAACGAAGCCCTTTGTAGTGAGAAATCACTATGATCCGAGTATGGAGATTGCCTTTCAGGACACTGAGGGCCAAATGTACTTGTCAAGTGCTCAAGGAGAGATACTATGGAAACGGCAGCTTGAAGGGCGGTTAAAAGGAGATATCCACCAAGTAGATTTTTACAATAATAAGAAACTCCAATACCTTTTGTTTACGGATTCCTTGATGCATTTGATCGATAGAAACGGCAATGACGTTGAAGGATTTCCTGTTCAGTATAGTGCTACCCTTCCAGTAGATGGCTCCAATGTAATTGACTATGATAACAACAAGCGATATCGTTATCTAACGAAAGATCGAAGGGGTAATTTATATCTATTTAGCAAAGAGGGAGAGCTACTTGAGGGCTGGAACCCTAAGGTCGTTGGAGGAAGCTTACTTCAGACACCTTTTCATGTTCGGGTAAGAGGAAGGGATTGTTTTGTTGTTGTTGAGAAAACGGGGAAGATCCATTTATTGAATAGAAGGGGGGAAGAATACAACGGTTTCCCATTAAATATGGGTAAAAGTTTTGCTGGAGATGTGGCATTCGTAAGAGGGGCGAATTTTGAGCAAAGTTTAATTTCCCTTAGCACTGCAGATGGAGAATTGATTCAAGTTGACTTGAATGGACAATTAGTTGTACAAAAGCAACTGCTCCGGGCTTCGGCTGCCACGGATTTTAGTCTAGTTGATGATGCACTAAAAACCACATTCAGTGTAGCCAGAAATGATGGTAAGACCTTGACAATTTTTGATAGCAAGGGAGCTGAGAGGTTTTTCGTGGACTTCCCAAATTCAAAATCAATAGTCGTTAATCAATATAGCTTTAGAAATGGGAAAGAGATTTTCGCCATCCGCGACATAGAGCGAGAGATATTAAGGATAATCGATCGTGAGGGTAAGTACCTTACTGATGAAATTCCAGCCAGTTATGATGCAAGCATACTTTTTTATCAGAATAGACTTGAATACGAAGTGTTTGTTAACTTCACTAACCAGTTAAATATTTATGCTGTTAAACCACTTAAATAGGATTCGATTTACGCTAGTAGTTCTTTTTGCAATAAGTGCGTCTTTGCTTTATGGCCAGGAGTCAGAGTTGCCTACACGCTTCAATAGTCCATATGAAGCAGTTTACAATCACTTAGAGTATTTACAAGAAGCGACTCATAACCCTCAGCAAGCAGCAAAGTCATTGTTTAGAGGTAAAAGAACACAAGCTCAGCTGGAGGCCTTAGCTGTTGAGTTGATACAAATACTTGATGGTTCTGGAAACTTTATTCGGCTTGAAGAAGTACCTACAAATCGTGATTATACAGACAGTACAACTAATAAGAATAGATACATCCTTGTAGATGAATTCAAGGATATTTATGTTCAGAAGTATGGTGATCACTGGCTCTTTTCTGAAAGAACTGTTTCAGAGATAGATCATATTCATAAGCAGGTCTATCCATATGGTACAGATAAACTACTTAATTTACTCCCAAAGCTTGGGAATAATAAGTATCTCGGTTTATACTTATGGCAGTATCTAGGCATTCTTATCCTAGTCACACTAGGGTTTCTAGTCAACTTAGTACTTAAGTATTTTATACGGACCATCCTTGTCAATTTCATGCATCGCTATGGCAAAGTTTCTTTAGCAAGAGATGTACTGATTCCTGCTGCCAAGCCTTTTAGTTTAATGATAGTGGCAGAGATATCAAAGATTCTAATTCCTACACTACAACTTCCAGTATACATAACTAGCGCACTGATCCTAATCGCTAGTGTTCTCGTGCCAATGTTTGCTACCATCTTCTTTTATAAGCTGGTTGATGTTTTGGGAATGTATTTTGAGAAGGTCGCTGGAAGAACGACAAATACACTAGATGATCAGTTGGCGCCTTTGGTCAGAAAAATATTGCGAGTCTTTGTAGTACTGGTCGGTATTATTGTCATCCTAAATAGTATCAAGGTTGATATTTGGCCGCTCTTGACTGGTCTTTCGATTGGTGGTTTGGCATTTGCATTGGCGGCACAAGATACGCTGAAGAATTTCTTCGGGTCGGTAATGATTTTTGTTGATCGACCATTCCAAATAGGGGATTGGGTGACTTCAGGAGAAATTGATGGAACAGTAGAGGAGGTAGGTTTTCGATCAACTAGAATCAGAACTTTTCGCGACTCAGTAATGTATGTTCCCAATAGCATGATTACGAATAGTATGGTCGATAATCATGGTCTTCGAAAGTATAGAAGGTTTTTCACCAAAATATCTATTACCTACGACTCACCAGCTAAATTGGTTAAGGTCTTCATCAAAGGAATAGAACAGATAGTAATGGAGCATCCACAGACGAGAAAAGACTATCACAATATTTTTCTTAATGACTACGCGGCCAGCTCATTAGACGTGATGCTCTACATTTTCTTCGAAGTTCCTGACTGGAATGCCGAGTTAAGGTGTCGCCAAGAGATAATGCTTGAAATCAACAGCTTGGCAGAACATTTGGGTGTACGCTTTGCGTTCCCGACCCAAACTTTAATGATCGAGCAAACGCCAGGTCAACTTTCTTTAACTCCCAACTACTCCCAAACGGAGGAGGAAATGAATAAGGAGTTGGCGGCATATTTCGTCAAACCAAACAAAAAGTAAGCGATCATGCATTTTGAGACCAAAGCGGTACATGCGGGTGTGGAACCAGATCCATCAACAGGTGCCATCATGACACCTATATATCAAACTTCTACCTACGTACAAAAATCACTGGGTAATCATAAAGGCTATCAATACGCCAGGTCACAAAACCCAACACGATCTGCCTTACAGCATAGTGTTGCAGCATTGGAAAATGCTAAGCATGGATTAGTATTCGCTTCTGGTATGGCAGCGATAGATGCTGTGGTTAAGCTGTTTAAGCCTGGTGATGAGATCATCAGTGGGAATGATTTGTATGGAGGGACTTACAGAATCTTTACAAAGATATTTGAAGGCTTCGGAATAAAATTCCACTTCATCAACCTTAATGAAATAGATGAGATTGAGCAGCATATCAATGCCAACACTAAATTGATATGGATAGAAACACCGACTAATCCTATGATGTCTATTGTAGACATAAAGTCTGTTTCTACCATAGCGAAAAAGCACAAGGTATTGCTTGGGGTTGATAACACCTTTGCTTCCCCTGTACTTCAAAATCCAATGGATTTGGGTGCGGACATTACGATGCATTCTGCGACTAAATACTTAGGAGGGCATTCGGATGTCGTGATGGGTGCCTTGGTTGTCAACGATGATAACTTGTACGATCGACTAGCCTTCATTCAAAATTCATGTGGTGCGGTTTCTGGCCCACAAGATTGTTTCCTTGTATTAAGAGGTATTAAAACACTTCATTTAAGAATGGAAAGGCACTGTCAGAATGGAGAGAAGGTAGCAAGGTACTTGGCAGCCCATCCGAAGATTGATAAAGTATACTGGCCTGGTTTTGAATCTCACCCTAATCATGATATTGCCAAAGTACAGATGCAAGGCTTTGGAGGAATGATTTCCTTTACTTTTCATGAAGACGATATGCAACACGCCTTTAGAGTAATGGAGAAGTTTAAGCTATTCGCTTTAGCGGAATCACTTGGTGGAGTAGAATCCTTGGTCAATCACCCTGCAACTATGACGCATGGGGCTATTCCAAAAGAGGAAAGAATGAAAGTTGGACTGCTAGATTCTCTAATTCGACTCAGTGTCGGGATAGAAAATGTTGAAGATTTGATTGAAGACCTCAAACAAGCGATTGGGTAGACCAAAGAATATTCTGAAATATGAGCCCGCCACAAGTGGGCTTTTTCGTGCTTGATATTTCGGTCTCCATATTCTACGGTTCATCCGTGGTTTTGACCGATTGGGAAAATATTATTCTTTTTTTTCAATAAAAATTAAACTTTTCATGACCTTTGTCGTCTTAATGAGTGTAACACAAAGAATAATATTTGGTTATACAACTTAATAACCTAGACAAATAGTAACACATTCGGAGCAACACGGTCATGAAAAGAAAGTTAAACACAAAGAGAACAATGTCAGCGATAGTCGCATTGGCATTGGCTGCAGGAGTAACACTAACTGCAGGTATCGAATCATATGGGATTTCTAAAAACGAAGGTCTCGTAATGTACGATGTACAGAATTCATTAGAGAGAGCATACAATGAAATTACGATGGATGAATTCGACTTCGAAGTAGAAGAAGAATCAACTGAAGTAATCAAGATATATGACCAAGAAGATAATCTAATTAACTCGATCATATTGACAGAAAATGAGGTGATTCAAGACCTAGAAACTAAAAAGTTATTGAATCAGGCTGAATTCTTGACATCATACAATAACACAAAGCTTTACAGAATTAACTAAGGAACACAAACCATAAAATATTTTTAGTAAGAGTCGATCCATTTTTGGGTCGACTCTTTTTTTATCCATTCGTGTAAAACCATGTCTGGCCCTTCACAAAGTGGGCGTTTGTTCATAACTTTTAAAACATTAACCTAGAGTACATTTACCTTAATCAAACTGTTAATTATGATAGCAAAAAGATTCTCAACGAAAGGTGTTTTGGTTGTGGCCTGTATGCTTCTCTTTTTCTTTGTTTATGATGCTGAAGCACAACGAAGAAACCGTAGAGGAAACACAGCTAGCCAGACAAATACGCCTGATCCGAAAGCGGAGATTTATAAAGGCATAGAGTGGCGTTCAATCGGCCCTTACAGAGGTGGTCGTGCCTCATCAGTGACTGGTGTTGCTGGTAAACCAAATACTTTTTATATGGGCGCCACTGGTGGTGGTGTTTGGAAGACCGATAATGGGGGAACCACATGGAAGAATATTTCTGATGGTTATTTCGGAGGTTCAATTGGAGCGGTAGCTGTTAGCGACTCTGACAATGATGTGATTTATGTCGGTCAAGGAGAAGAAACGGTGAGAGGTAATGTATCCTCTGGTTTTGAGGGAATCTGGAAATCAACAGATGGCGGTGAAACTTGGATGAATATGGGGCTAAAAGATGCGATGCATGTTGGTCGTATTAAAATCCACCCTGAAAACTCTGATGTTGCTTGGGTAGCCGTAATGGGAGATCTTTTTAAATCGAGTGAAACCCGAGGTGTTTACAAAACGACTGACGGTGGTAAGAACTGGAGACGGGTGTTATTCGCAAATGCCGATGCAGGAGCAGTAGACTTGTCCTTCGATCCCAACAACCCTGACTTCATGATGGCAAGTACTTGGAGAGTTCGTAGAACTCCTTATAGCTTGACTTCTGGTGGTGACGGTTCTGGTATCTGGAGATCAACAGATGGCGGAGAGAATTGGGAAAACATGATGGATAAACCTGGTATGCCAAACGGACCGTTCGGTATCAGTGGTGTAGCAATCTCGCCAGTTAACCCAGATGTTATTTATTCTATTCTGGAAGCCAATAAAGGTGGAGTGTATAAGTCTACAGATGGTGGGGATACTTGGAGAAACACAAATTCTGAAAGAGGATTGAGACAGCGTGCTTGGTATTACTCAAGAATTTATGCTGATACTAAAGATGAAAATAAGGTCTATGTGATGAATGTCGGCTATCATACATCGACTGATGGTGGTAGAACATTTGATAGAAGAAATGCACCTCATGGTGATCACCATGATTTGTGGATTGCTCCTGAAGATAACATGAGACTAGTGATTGCCGATGATGGTGGTGCTCAAGTATCTTATGATGGTGGTGATAGCTGGTCTACCGATAATAATCAGCCTACAGCTCAATTCTACAGAGTGACTACGGACAATGCTTTCCCATATAGAATCTATGGAGCACAGCAGGATAACTCAACGGTAAGGATTTCACACCGTTCTTTCGGAGGGTCGATCTCTGATAACGATTGGGAATCAACAGCAGGAGGAGAGAGTGCTCATATCGCACCAAATCCTGATAACCCAGATATCGTTTATGGCGGTAGCTATGGTGGATTCTTGACACGTGTAGATCATGCTAAAGGAATCAACCGAAATATTAATGCGTGGCCAGATAACCCAATGGGTCATGGTGCAGAAGATTACAAATACAGGTTCCAGTGGAATTTCCCTATTTTCTTCTCTCCACACAGTTCTAAGAAGTTATATACTGCCTCTAACCATTTACACGTAACGTATAATGAAGGTCAGTCTTGGGAATTGATAAGCCCAGATCTTACTAGAGCTGAGCCAGACAAACTGGGTAAATCAGGTGGTCCGATTACGTATGATGATACATCTGTTGAATACTATGCGACAGTTTTCGCAGCAACAGAATCTCCTTATGAGAAGGATTTGATCTGGGCTGGTTCTGATGACGGTTTAATTCACGTAACAAGAGACGGTGGTAAAAACTGGGAGAATGTAACATCTCCTGATTTTCCTAAGTACCTAATGATCAATAGTATTGATGCAGATCCATTTGTAAAAGGTGGCGCATACATTGCAGGTACTCAGTATAAATTAGGTGATTATGAGCCATACCTTTATAAGACAAAGGATTATGGTAAGACATGGACAAAGATCACAACTGGTATTCCGAATGACTATTTCACAAGAGTAGTAAGAGCTGATCAGAAGAAAGCTGGATTACTTTATGCGGGTACTGAAAGAGGAATGTTTGTTTCATTTGATGATGGTGCTTCTTGGAAGCCTTTCCAAATGAACTTGCCAATCGTTCCAGTTACGGACCTAGCGATTAAAGATGATAACTTAATTGCAGCTACTCAAGGTAGAGCATTTTGGATGATTGATGATTTGACTATTCTTCACCAATTGTCTGACGAAGTCTCTGCAAAGAACTTCCATATGTTTAAGCCAATGGATGCTTATCGCCTCGGAGGCGGTGGCAGTCGTGGCGGCCGTGGTGGCGGTGGAAATGCCTCTCTGACATCAGGTAAGAATAAGCCTGCTGGTCCTATGATTTACTACTACATGAAAGATGGCGCAGAAAAAGGAACTAAAGTAGCCATTGAGATTTATGATAAGAAGGGTGAGCTAGTGAAGTCTTTCACTCAGAAGCCTCAGAAAGGGATGAACACTTTCAATTGGAATATGCGTTATGATAATGCCGAAAGTTTTGATGGTATCATCATGTGGGCAGCTTCTGTTAGAGGCCCTGGGCCAGCTGCGCCAACAGGTGAGTATACTGCCAAATTGATCGTAGGAGATGAGTCTCAGGAAACTAAGTTTAAGTTGATTAGAGATCCACGATACCCTTCTACTGATGCTGATATTCAAGCACAGTTTGATTTCTTAATGAAAGTGCGTGACAAGGTTACTGAAACTCACCAAGCAATTAAGGATATCAGAGCTGCAAGAGAGCAAATGGACGGTTTGATGGATAAAATCAAAGGTGATGACAAGTACGAAGATGTTGTTACCTCAGGTAAGGAGTTGATGAATAAGATGACAGAAGTGGAAGAAGCACTTTATCAGACTAAAAATAGATCAGGACAAGATCCATTGAATTTTCCTATTCGATTGAATAACAAACTGGCTGGACTTCTTGGGGTTTCCGGAGGAGGAGAGTGGAGACCGACCGATCAGTCTGAAACTGTTAGAGTTGAATTGACAAGACAAATAGATGCTGAATTGGCTAAGTTGAAAGGACTAATGGAGAATGATCTACCAGCCTTCAACCAGTTAGTTAAGAACAAGTCTGTTGATGCAATTATCCTTAAGGAGAGAAAGAAGTAAAGCATATAAATAATCAAGAAAAAGCTCCTCGAATATCGAGGAGCTTTTTTTATGCAGTTTTGTTCCATATTAAAATGACATTACCTAAAATAACCTCTTGTGAACACTTATATGAAACGGGTTCATAAGGGATACAACCTCTGACCCGTCAATCGCATATTGCTAACTCACATCGCTTGTTAGCAACACAAGCGCTCATTAATATTAAGGTCGATAAAAACAAAAAAACGGGAATTAGCTTTAGCTAATTCCCGTTTCATGCCTGTTTTATCTAAAGCCATCAGTGCCTATTTAGGACGAGGCAATTCTTTGACATTACCTCTTCTTCTCTAGTTTTTCGGATTCCCAGGTATTGTTCTTTCTGTCTGTGTCAGCCATTCTGCCAGAAGGATCGATTACTATAGAGGCGATTTCTGAGATTGGTCTGTCAACCGTGAATTCATATGATGGGTGAGTCCAAGGCCAATCTTCATGAACGATTCTCTTGTCATTTGTTTCAGCAGGTTTCTCTCCACGCATCATTCTTAATGCCATGTAGTGAACTTCCTTGGTGCCATCTGTATAAGTCACGACTACATCGATAGGCATTGGCATCTTCTTGACCCTTTCCAAGTTTACCTTGGTCTTCTGACCTTGGCCAACAACTCCTTGAATACCGTAGTCCACTTGCTTAGTAGTGTAAACAAAATACTCGTTGTACCAGTCAAGCTCAAGGCCTGAAACATCTTCCATAACACGTAATACGTCATTTGGATTTGGATGCTTGAATTTCCATCTGTTAAAGTATTCAAGTAAACCTCGGTCTCTGGCCTCCTCGCCGATGACATAGCCCATTTGGCTCATCCAAACAGCTCCTTTACCATAAGCAGCTGCGCTGTAAACACCATTTAAGTCATAGTGATCTGAGTGTGTGCTCATGGCCTCTTCATTGCCACTAGCAGCAGACCTAAGGTAACTCCCTTGACCTGATCTAGAACCAATGGTTTCAATAGTGGTTGCAGGAACTGACTCTCCCTTTGTAGTCCTAGAAATGTGCTGAGAGATTCGGGATGATGCGTAAGATGTGAACCCTTCGTCCATCCATGGGTGGAGGGCTTCGTTGCTACCGAGAACACCATGATACCAATCATGCATTGACTCATGGATCGTTACGCCTAAAAGGCTTCCTCTATTGCCAGTAATAAGTGTAGACATCGGATATTCCATACCTCCGTCACCACCTTGAATTACTGAGAACTGCTTATATGGGTACTGCCCAAAGTATTTATTGGCATACTTGAATGACATTTCTGTCAATGGTCTTAGCTTTTCCCAGTTATCAGAGTTTTGTCCCTCTTGATGGAAAAAGTGGAGTACAGTACCATTCTTCATCGTTAGTTTATTATGAAGGTAATCGGGGTCTGCAGCCCACATAAAGTCATGTACGTCAGGCGCAATAAAATGCCAAGTTAATTTACCATCAACTATTTTCTGATTTACATTATCGTCAGGGTTTTCATAACCATGGCCTATTTCAAGAGGATTCTGAAGATAGCCAGTGCCTCCAACAACATAGTCTTTGTCTATAGTAAGCTTTAGTTCAAAGTCACCCCAAACTCCGTAAAATTCTCGGCCGATGTATTCGTCTGCATGCCATCCTTGATAATCATACTCGGCCATTTTAGGAAACCATTGTGCCATGGAATAACGAACACCTTCGGCATTATCTCTACCAGTTCTTCTAATTTGTAAAGGTACTTGGCCTTCGAAAGTCATGTCAAAAGTGACGGTTTGACCAGGCTTAATGGGGTTATCGAGTTTAACCTCTAGTATTGTTCCTACAACTTCATATTGAAGATCTATGCCATCTTTTTTGAGAGAAAAGATCTTTTGGTATCCGATCTGATCATCTGAAAGCTTAGAAATTCTATCTCCTACCCTTCGGTCTGGGTCTTGAATTGTACGAGATCTTACATCCATCATACTTCCTGGCTGAAATGCATTAAAGTATAAATGATAGAAAACCATGTTAAGGTCTTCAGGAGAGTTATTGGTGTAATCCAATTTTTGAACACCCTGAAAGCGATTAGTTTCGACATTCATGTCAATTTCCATGTAATAATTTACACGTTGTTGCCACCGCTCATTGTCGCTTCTGTTTGCCTTTTCTTGAGCCACGAGCAATGACGCTACGCCTAAAAGGAAAAAAGCCTGAAACACTACACGTCTTATATTCATAATGATCTTTATTTTTAATCTAGGGAGGAAATTATCAAAGTTTATAGTCCCCAACAAATGATAATGTTTGAAAGGAGAGATTATCTCATTTTATATCTGATTTGGAACTTAACATCAGTTCTTTTATTTCCAATGATTGTTTCAAGACCCGTGCCAATTTCATTTCGATCATAAAATGTAGTCCTAGCTATTCTCGCCCAGAGGTCTATATGCCGATTTATTCGAAAGCTAAAAAGGAGGTAGTTCCGAATGCCTTGGCCACTGTATCCGGGTATAGAAAACGCATATAATACATCCCTTTCATAAGCATATTGACGGTTGCGCTGTCCCTCTGTATCAAATAGGGCCATGCGAGAGCTTATAGTGAGCTTTTGAGTAGTATAGTTGATGTCCTGGAGCATAGCGTATCCAAAAGTGTTTTCTCCTCGAATGGTGTAGCTACTGTACTGAACCCTCGTTTGTCCACTCAGGCCGGAAGCAATAGAGTACCTTGTATTTAGTAGATACTGCATGCTTCGACCTGTTTGTACAGCTGTTTGGTTAGTCTCTGTTATTGTTCGGTTTTCGGCTTTTCTTTTCCCCCTCACCTGAAAGTAGGAGTTTACTAGTCGATTTGGAGCTAGATTTAGGCGTAAAAGATAATCACTCCCAGTGGAAGGCTTATTGATTCGAAATCTTAACCAGGGAAATCGAAATGAGTCATAATATGCGGTCAGATTAAACTGACGATTGAGTATGTACTTTATGCCCCAATAGATACCGCTTTCATTGATGTTTCTAGAGCCTTCAGCGAATGATGAACCTCTTATTGAGTGGAAGTTGCGATCATAATTTCTTACAACCATACTCAGGTCTATTCTTTTAGATAATCTCGAAGTAAATCCGCCTAAACTCCCAAGGCCTCCACTTTTAGAAAGTGCCATTTCACCAAATAATTGAATACGTTGCCATTGTGTATTGCCATATACACTTAAGTTGACATTTTCTTTCCCAGTAAATTCGAAATAATTGTAGGGTTGGTTACTTCTGAGCACCGGAATATTGAAATAATTCGTTGCGGCTATAACCCCAAACTTGCTGCGCTGATCACTAGTGTAATGCAATTCTAGCCCGTAGACTTGCTCATTAATACGCTGACGATTTTCAATTTCTGTATCTGTTCTGTGTAGGCCGGTAAGCTGAATGGATGAGAAGTAGTTCACAAGTGTGTCTTCCGATGCTACATGAAGGCTAGCACTTTGATTAAGTCTTGATAGGAAAATGGTTGTCGTAAGCTTAGCGCTTATTTCATAGGTGGTAGCAATGCCCCTTAGAAACCCTCCTTCAATGACTGATGTATAGGGGCTGATGCCACGATTGACTCTCTCAAGTGTATTTACAGTTTCAGAACCTTTGCCCATGGCAAAGCCAGAGCCGAATACTAATCCTTGACCAAATTGTAACTGATAGTCGCCAATGATGATTTTGCGCCACCTCCCTTGCTTCTCTATTAATCCATGTGCAGACCAAAAGTCGTTACCAAATTTTCGAGTAGCAGGATCCCAAATTATTTGTTCACCTGCATCCTTTTCAGTGGTGAAACCAAAACTGAAATCACCAGCTTTCGAAACCCTATAGCGTAGATATGCCTTATTAGCAGAACCTAAATATCTCGTTTGATCGTCATCTTCATTAATTCCATACCCCTGCTTCTTTTCAAGAATCCTTTCGTACCTCAGAATTAGATAGTTGTTCTTTTCAGTTAGTATTCTCTTCAAGAGTGGTAGATCACTATTGCTTCTATTTGTAAGTGTGACAAAGGGAAGTATACTAGTGATTGTTTCTAGATCAAATTCTTCTATGTATTGTAACTCATAGAGCGTCAGAATTCTGCCATTCTCTAATTGATACTGAACGAAGGAATCTATTTGGGCTGCAGAAAGGAGCCCGAGGTTTACTAGTTCTTCTTCATGGGCTGTATTGAGGTCAATTGGGTCTTCATATAGCAGAAGTAACCGTTCATATAGTTCTTCATAATTAAGGCCTTCTTGTTGATCGTTAAATCGTTTTTCTACGAACGATTGCAAGTCAAAACTAGGTTGAACTTGGCCATAAGAATAGCGTACAAGCGTGAGTGCGAGAAAGGAGATGATTAGTTTGGTGCACCGAAGAGTCATTGCACCATTTTATAGGTTAGTCCAAAACTATGTTGTGTACCAATTCCGTGGTTTGCGCGTATAGCATAGTCGATTTGAAAGCGTTTAAGAGTCAAGCGAGATCCAAAAGAATGACTGCCAAAAACTGTGGAGATTCCCGTTTGAAGGGTTAAACTCTCAATGATTTGATAGGCTAGTCCGAACTTGATATTTGGATTGAGTTCAACATCCTTTTCGATTTCAGTGTAAATATTTAGGAGTTCGGTCGGGTGGTAGTCGACCGATAGCCTAAGAATAGTTGGAATTTTCTCCCATGTGTTTCGGGAAACTCGGGATTGAGTAAAATTATAGATGTAAGTACCTAAGGTTAACTTCGGAGTCAAATCAGCTAAGCTTCCGATCTCCGAAATAAAGATTGAGCGCTTACCGAAACCATCAATGTTCATTTGAAGAACATTGGTTTTGATGCCCAAGCTAATGATTCCAATTTTCCGAGCGAAGCCAAAATTTATCGTCTGAGTATTGAACAACTCATCACCAAAACGAGATATCCCTAGTGCCAAAGCACCACTTCGGTTCGGGATGTTAATTCCGGCAGCTAGACTGTTAAAGGGAGAGAAATCTAGAATAGTTTGATAGCCTACTATTCCAGATAGGGATTGGATATTTACCAATCCTGCCGGGTTATTGAAAATAGCCCATTCTCTGGTGTCCATGGATGATATTCCACCTAAACCTAATGATATGGCTCCCTGTGGCTGTATTCCTGCCATCTGACCCCATAAAGTCAAGTTTAATGTGACACAGCTGATTAGTGTGATGAATAATCTGCGCACAAACTAATATAACAAAAAGAATTATATATAGTAAGTAAGATATTTTATGATAGAGCCTTTATAGCGCTGATTTGAAGTTGAAGAAGAAACCTGTGTCTCCTTCACGATTAATGCTATACTCTAGTCTGACCACAAAATCGTAGTAGGTGACAATGTCTAAGCCTAATCCTACACTGCCGATCCATTCATTATTAAAAAAGTTGTTCCTAGTGGAAGCTATCGGCCTGCCAGCGTAGCCAGCATCCATGAAAGCCTTAATATAGACGGCATAGGGGAGCGTTCTAAACTGATTGATAAGATTTCTTCTACTGAGTTCTTGGACTCCTTCGATCACTTTGAAGCGCAAAGAACTTCTGTTTGAGACGTATTGATTACTTTCGATCACAAATCTCTCGTAGCCTCTAATGAAATCGGGCTGATAACCAAAGCCTGACCTCACGATATAAGGAATGTCTTGTGCTGAGTTATTGTATCCATCAATTCTGTTGGCGAAATAGAATTTGCCACCCAAGTCAAAGAACTTTGCAAAAGTCAACCTAGTGGTCAGCATATCAAAGTTATTCTTCATACCGATACCAAACTGGTTTAGCTGAACTGTTAACAAGCTACCAGTTAGGGGGTAGGCGATATAATCCCTTTTGTCCAATGAAAAGGTATATGAAAGCCTTACATAGTCTTGAACGCTTTGATTTCTTATGTGATAATCAGGGTTTAGATCCCTTATGGCGTCATTTACTGAGGATCTAGAGTATCCAATATTTAAGTTGTGTCTGGTATAGAAGGATTGACGAAGTGTTATACTGGCGCTTGTATTGAATGCTCTCCGAATAACGTTATCGCTTTCCACAAACTGTGCTCTATGCGAAATGGAATTAACACCAACAGTCTTGTTGGTGGTATAACTCGTTGAGAATCCTATCCCAATAGTCTGTCGCGCATTAATATATGGGGCTTGGTAGCTAGCAGAGAACTGCTTAGCAAAACCAAATTGGGCACGTACTCGGAGGCGATCATTTCTGCCCGTAAGGTTAGTGTGAATTAGTTGTGCTCCATAGTTTACCCTACTAAAGTCTCTATTTTGATTTATCCACCATTCAGTGAAGTTTCGATCGGCAAGTTTAAAAATGGGTAATGGAAAGATATACCATCGTTCTTGAACACGAATGAGTACATCGACTTCCGTATCTGACATGAAAAGAGGAACAATCTCTACAAGGGTGAATAAGCGGGTATTGGTGAGTTTCTGTTGGCCGAGCGCTGTTTCCTCAGCAAAATATGCAAGCTTTAACTGATCGCCTTCTCTATAATCAAGTTCTCTTAGAACGATTTCTAGGCGCGTTTTGTCATTCCCTGTTACATAGATTTTACCAATCTTAACCATAGACTCTGGGTTAAGGTCAGCTACGCTTCCTGTTTGCGCAAAGCTAGGGGTAGCTAAAATGCAAACTATTATAAAACACCACCAACTTCGATTTCTTAACACCCTCTAAACAGATTTTCTAGACTTTATAAAGACTCTTATTAGGATGAATACCCCTAATGCAAAAAGAGGAATACTTAACAATTGTCCCATATTGTAGGTCATGTCATTTTCAAAACTTACTTGATTTTCTTTGAAAGTCTCATGGAACCATCGCAAAGAGAAGGCCCAGACAAGGAAAATTCCAAGCAGTAATCCTTCTGGGGTTTTTTCTTTATACTTCATCCAGATGCCAAGTAGAATAAAGAACAAGATAAGTAATGTTGCAGATTCATAGAGTTGGGCAGGGTGGCGAGAAATTCCCCAAGTATGAATAGTAACAACAACTTTTCGATCAATAATTTTTAATTCATAATCAAGTGGCCCATTGTCTTGAGCATAGTGTTCTCTCACACTACTATAACCAGTTAAAATGCTCTTGACATTAGTCTCGACTATTCTACGGGCATCAGGCTCAGATAATTGAGCGTTTTCAAAAGTCAAGGTTAAGTCAACTGGGACTATACCAGGTGCAGGTCGTTCGGTTGTACTTCCTTTAGAAGCCTCAGCTTCTTCTATTCCAAGCCCTGCGTCCTCAATAATTTCTTCTGCTACGCGACCGAATACAACACCATAATCAGACTCAGTAGGCTTGCCAATGATTTCAGAGTTTACAAAATTACCCATTCGGATGAATACAGTGGCCAAAGCAACCGTAATAACAATACGGTCCACAATCCATAACCAACTCTGACCTTCTCGTTTCATTTTGCGGAACTTGAAACGAAATGGAGACCAATTCGCATCAACGAAGTAGTTACTATATAAATAAAGAGCTGCTAATATGCCGAAAGCCGCTCCATGGCTTGCTAGTCCACCTTCCCAAGTTCTAAAGAACATCAGTGGATCAGCTAAGAATCGCTCTGGTTCATAAAAAACTAAATGCCCTAAACGGGCGCCTATGATAGTGGCTAATACCATGTGAACCGTAAGGGTATCTACGTTTAACGGATCTTTACCTTCCTTTTTGAAGATATTTACCATGATTTGGTAGCCGATGATAAACCCTAAAGCGAACAATACACTGTACCATACAGGAGGTTGAATACCTTTAATAATTTCCCGCATTGGGTCCCAAACGATGTATAATAGCATATTGTATTAGTTTATGGAGTCAACAAATATATGGGAATTACAAAAGGAATGGGGTTCCGTCTCGTCAAAGGTTTATTAATTCTTCCAGCTCTTCATTGAAGCCACCTGAAAGAATAGGGAATCTACACCAAGTTCGTGGGTCTACATTGAACTCATCCAAATGAAAGGCAGGGGCAAGGCGCTCTCGTTTCCATTGGTTCCTGCTCCAGAGTCTAAAGAATTTGATAACGTGTCTTTTGAGGGCTGACTTATCCTCTAAGTTCAATAGCCCAAGTTCGTTGTATACTTCAAGTGGAGATTTATGATCTCGTATAGCCAGCTGTTCAATCGCCACCATGATGTCGTATGGCATTAAGTCATCTTCATCTGTTTGGTTTTGATCGGAAGGCCTTAGTTCTGCAGTTGGTGGAAGGGCATTAATTGGTGCTAATCCAATATAGCCAAGCTCACTTTCGGCATACTTTAGCCACTTCCTGATAAAGTGCTTGTCAACACTGGAAATAGGAGCGAGGCTACCACTTGTGTCACCATCCATTGTTGTATAGCCCACATCGCCTTCACTTCTGTTGGAAGTTGTTAAAAGCAATGTGTTGGTGATGTTGGTGAGCATCCAAATGATCGGGCTTCTAGATCGTGCTTGTATATTCTGTAGGGCTAAGTCATCCTGATCCCAAGTAAGTTCTCTTTCCAGAACACTCTCAATCGTTGATGTATAGGCCTTAACAGAACTGTCGATGTTCCAGTTATAAAACTTTGCACCTATTGAATTGGCCAAAGTCTTTGCCGCATTAAGTGTCGTTTCTGAAGAGTTTATCGTTCCTTGATATGCCGTATTGAATAGTTTTCCAACTATTTCTTTTTCGCTGAGGTCGACCAACTCTTCTTTGTTGATAGCCTTTAAAAAAATTGGTTTCCCTAGTTCCTTAATTCCTCTTTTGATCATTTCAGCCACCATTATCGCGCAGGTAGCGGAATCTGCACCGCCACTCAGTGATAAAGTGTAACCGTTGCTTCTGCTTTTTCTTAAATAATCAAATAAGGCTAATGCAGTTGCTTTTGGGAATTCGGCCTCTTTCGTTTCGACTGGTGACACAAGGTCATTATTTGGAGCTTCTTCCTCATTTACAGCTATGTCAGTGTAAATCAGTTGATGTGATAGGAATGAAAGGAGTTCATTTCTTAGGTACATTTTCTCATTTTGAGCAATGATGATTTCACCATCATAAATCATTCTGCCTGCTTCGTTCCCAAGTAAATTGGCGTAGACATATGTACAATTAAAATCCTTCGATGATTTTGTCACAAGCGCAATTCTATCATGTGTTTTTTGCATGGCAAAGTGACTTGCGCTAGGATTTAAAATTAGATTGACTCCTTGCTGTTCAAGTCGACAAGCAGGGCGATCATTACCTCTCCATGCGTCTTCGCAAATTTCAAATCCGATTTTCCATTCTTCAAAGTCAAAAGTGAGGTCCCCAATAGGGTATTCCTTACCGAAAAGGTGAATGCGTTCGACTAGTCCGACTGGCCAAGGGTTAAACCATCGTGGTTCATAATGCACTCCATCCAAGGCCATGTATTGCTTGGCATAGACCCCAAGGATTTCCTTGTTATGAACCACAATTGCACAGTTGTAGAGTTTATCTTTATGTCTTATTGGTAGGGTAAGGGCAGTAAATAACCCATCAGTTTCTGCAATTAAATCAGGAAGAAAGGTCAAAGCCTTTTTTGAAAGCCATTGGCTTAGAAAGATGTCTTCGCACCCGTAACCCGTAACTACTAGCTCAGGAAGACAAAGTATTTCCACTTTGCTAACTCTCGCTTTTTCCAAAACTGCTTTCAAATTGGCAATATTGCCAGTCCAGTCCAGTGGTGTTTGATTAACTGTAGCACCCGCGATTCGATATTTTCGCATTACTCTAACTCTAGAATGATGCATGCCTCACGAGCAGCATCCTGTTCAGCTTTCTTCTTACTTAAACCATGCCCCTTTGCAATTGGTTCTTGATCTATCAAAACTTGAATGACAAACTCTTTGAAATGACCTTTGTCAATTGTTTCAATGTGATCAAAGCTAGGTGTTTTCGAATTTTTCTGTGACCACTCAATTAGTTTACTCTTATAATTTTTGGTGGTATTGATGATTTCTTCAAGATCGTAGTGAGGCTGAAGCAGTTTTTGTTGGATGAAGTCGCTTGTAAAGGTAAATCCTCTGTCAATATATATGGCACCAATCAAAGCTTCTAAGGCATTGCCATAAAGGGACTTATGAGAATTTGGAGTTTTTCTTTTTTTGTCGAATTGAACAATCTGAGGTACACCGATTGTTCTGGCAAGGTTATTCAGTGAGTCTCTGCTTACGATGCGGGATCTCAACTCCGTCAAGAAACCTTCATCTTTAAAGGGAAATTTTTTAAAGAGATATTCGGCTACAACCGTGCCTAGAACAGCATCGCCAAGGTACTCAAGTCGCTCATTTGATTCCTTGAATCCCTCTTTGACCGACCTAGCTACAGAAGTGTGCTGTACCGCTATTTGATAGGGCTTTAAGTTAAACGGCTTGCTGCCAACTATCATTTTGATAGAGGTAGCAAGCCGCTTCTCTTCCTTTGAATATCTTTTAAAAACGGATCTTAAACGGTTAATTAAGAACCGGATCATTCATCCATTTTTCTAAAGACTACCGATGTATTATGTCCACCGAAGCCGAAAGTATTGCTTAATGCAGCTCTAATTTCACGCTTTTGAGCCTTATTGAATGTGAAGTTTAATCTAGGATCAAAGTTTTCATCATCAGTAAAGTGATTAATCGTTGGTGGAACGATCTGGTCTTTAATGGCCATGATACTTGCGATTGCTTCAATAGCTCCTGCTGCACCTAACAAGTGACCCGTCATCGATTTAGTTGAGCTAATATTCAGTTTGTAGGCATGCTCACCAAAAACTTTTTCAATTGCAATTACCTCACTCATATCACCTAAAGGAGTAGATGTTCCATGTACATTGATATAATCAATGTCTTCAGGTTTCATTTCTGCATCCTCTAGTACATTCAACATTACATTGTATGCCCCTAATCCTTCGGGGTGTGGGGCTGTAATGTGGTATGCATCTGCTGACATTCCGCCTCCAACAATTTCAGCGTAGATTTTCGCTCCTCTTGCCTTGGCATGCTCATACTCTTCAAGAATGATTGCGCCTGAACCTTCGCCCAATACGAAGCCATCTCTGTCTTTGTCAAAAGGTCTGGATGCAGTTTGTGGTGAATCATTTCTTTCTGAGAGCGCTCTCATTGCATTGAATCCGCCCATTCCGGCCTCAACAACTGCAGCTTCTGAACCACCAGTAATCATTATTTTTGCCTTGCCTAATTTTATATAGGTCATGGCATCTATCATCGCATTCGTAGCTGATGCGCAAGCGGATACAGTGACGAAGTTTGGACCATGAAAGCCATATTTCATAGAGATCATTCCAGCAGATATATCTGAAATCATCTTCGGTATAAAAAATGGATTAAACCTTGGGTTTTTGTCACCCTGGACAAAGTTTTCGACTTCATCCTGAAAAGTTCTTATCCCCCCAATTCCAGAACCCCAGATTACTCCAGCTTTGAGCCTATCAATTTTATCAAGGTCTAAGCCAGAATCTTCAATGGCTTCTTTCGAGGTGATCATTGCGTACTGAGTAAAAGGATCCATTTTCCTCATTTCTTTTCGATCGAAGTGATCGAGAGGATCGTAGTTCTTTATCTCACAAGCAAATTTGGTCTTAAATTTCTCGGGGTCGAATCTTGTGATCGGGCCGGCTCCACTTACACCTTTAATCAGGTTATTCCAGTAATCATTCAGATTGTTGCCTAGTGGTGTAAGTGCGCCAAGTCCAGTGACTACAACTCGTTTTAGTTGCATATGGGAGTCGTAATAGTAAAGAAAATAATATTATGCGTTTGCTTCTAGGTAAGAGATTGCATCACCTACCGTAGCAATGTTCTCCGCTTGATCATCAGGAATAGAAATGTTGAATTCTTTTTCGAACTCCATTATCAATTCCACCGTGTCAAGAGAATCAGCTCCTAAATCATTCGTAAAGCTAGCTTCATGCGTAACTTCAGACTCTTCAACACCTAATTTGTCTATGATGATACTCTTAACTTTTGATGCTATTTCTGACATTTTGGATAAAATTTTAGTTAAAACTCGATGCAAAGAAATGCAATTTGCTGTTAATGTCAAACAAATTTTTTAATCTTGTCTGACGCTCTAGAAAGGGTCAGTATTGATAATTATGGCGAAAAATAAGCTTCAAGTCACTTACGATTACGACTTTACTTTACTGGCATTGAATGCTAATGTGAAAGCATATCGTCTTGCCTGGAGCATTAATAAGGATTTAAAACTGAATTTGTCGAAATCTGATAATATTGAGATTGATTTTAAGTCGGGTAGAAACTTAAATATTGTCAATTATATAGATGCTCGTGAGTATCGAACGATTAGGTTATTGAGAAATAGAGCCGAAGAAAGTGAGGAACAGTTTGATGCGTTTATTATACCAGAACTAAAGAATTTTGACTACTTCCTGATTTTGGAAAACGAATCCAGTACTTTCGATGAGAATGTTTTTTTTACAAAAATCAAAGAAATACCTTTCGTACTATTTGCCACAAAAGTGGATATTGAAGCTTTAAAATCCAGAGACAATCTGATGTTCTAAATATGGGTCACCAATTAGTAAACAAACGTGCCAAAATAGTGGCTACTGTAGGACCAGCAAGCAGGTCTAAAGAAATGCTTATCCAACTAGCCAAAGCTGGAGTTAATGTATTCAGGTTAAACTTCTCTCACGGAGAGCATGCTGGACATGCAGAAGTAATTCAACGAATCAGAGAGGTCAATGAGGAGCTTGGTATGCATATTTCTATTCTACAGGATTTACAGGGGCCTAAAATTAGAGTTGAGAGTGTAGAAAATGGTGAAGTATTTATCCAACCTGGTGATGAAATTATTATCACCAATGAGTCTTGCGAAGGCACGGCTCAACGTGTAAGTACTTCTTATCAAAACCTGCCAGATGATGTCAATGTCGGTGATATGATATTGATTGATGATGGTAATCTTGAGCTTACTGTAAAAGAGGTCAAGGGTGGTGATGTGACTTGTGTGGTTAAATATGGCGGCTCTTTAAAGTCTAGAAAAGGAATCAACCTCCCATTTACTAAAGTATCAGCACCTGCACTTACAGAGAAGGATATTGAAGATTTGGCTTTCGGAATAGCTCAGAATGTTGATTGGATTGCCTTATCATTTGTAAGGTCTGCCGAGGATATTATTGATCTAAAAAAGAGAATTGCAAGGACTGGTAAAGATATACGAGTTATCTCAAAAATTGAGAAGCCAGAAGCACTTCAAAATATTGATGAGATTATAGCTGAATCAGATGCCCTGATGGTAGCCAGAGGAGACCTAGGTGTTGAGATAGTGATGGAAGAGGTGCCTATGGCCCAGAAAATGATGGTTGATAAATGTAATAAGGCCGCAAAACCTGTCATTATTGCTACCCAGATGATGGAAAGCATGATCAACAATCCTCGACCTACACGTGCAGAAACAAATGATGTGGCCAATGCCGTAATGGATGGTGCGGATGCTATGATGTTATCAGCAGAAACGGCTGCAGGTAAGTACCCACTAGAAACTGTTCAGACCATGGCAAGAACAATTGCCTCTGTTGAGCACTCCGCTAATGTTTATGATAAAGTTGGTATGCCTATAAAGGATAGCGATACTTTTATGAACGATAATATTTTGTATGGGGCTTGTAAATTGAGTGATAGGGTAGATGCAGCTGCGATTATTGGAAATACTGTCTCAGGCTATACGGCATTTAAACTTTCTTCAAGTCGTCCCAAGGCTAAGATTTACATATTCACACCTAATAAAAGTTTGCTGACCAAGCTTAGTTTGATTTGGGGTGTTGAAGGCTTCCATTATAATGAGTTGGTATCTACCGATGAGACTTTCAAAGACCAAGAGAACAAATTGAAAAAGCATGGACACCTTGATTCAGGGGATATTTTTATCACAACGGCCAGTATGCCAATTCACGAGATGGGTAGGACGAATATGTTGAAGCTTAATGTTGCAGACTAAATTAGGCCCGGAGTAATTAGAATTACCTTTTCTCTTTCTACAATAACTTGTCCAGGTAAACTCCCCTTCCTTTTTCGAACGAATTTGGCTGGGGTATATATTACGGGAACGTGATGATCATTTTTACGCTTGGAATAGTATGCTGCTATGGCCGCTACCTTTTCGATAGTATGAATGGAGAAGTTGGTTCCAGCAATATGCTTAAGTAATACATGCGATCCGGGAATGTCTTTGACGTGAAACCACAGGTCTTCTTTGTAGCTAAACTTTAGGGTTAATTCGTCATTAGACTTGGCGTTTTTTCCGACCCAAACTTTAAAGCCGTCAATAAAGAATTCCTTATAAGGCTTTGATTCATTTGGTTTCAACCTATCGTTATCAGGCGCTTGTTTAGAGAACTTTCTTAAACCCTTAATGGATTCAATGGTATTAATTTCTTCAATTGAAACCTTGATTTTTGTAATCCCTAAGCGCTTTTCTTCAATGTGCTTTGATAAGGTCTCTAATTCTATTTTCCTATTCTTCGATTTCCGATAGTAGTGTTCGGCATTCTTTTGAGGAGATAAGTTTTTCTTAAGTTTTATTTCAACCTCTTTACCATCATAGAAATTCATTAAGGTGACCTGATCAATACCTGTGCTAACCACGTGTAAATTGGCCATCAGAATATCGGCTAATTGACTAGGAGACGTTTCGTTTTCTAGCACTTTGAGCTTTGATTCTGCCTTCTGGATGTAATTCTCAGATTGCTTGACTTTCTTTTCTAATTCGGATATTGTTTGTTCCTTCTCAACTTTCAGCGCGTGTTCCCTAGTAAAATAAGAGTTGAATTGATTTAAGGCCGAGATTACGTCTTCCCCTAAGTTATCTATGGGTAGATCATCCAAAGGAATCAGACTAAGTATGGGCCGCAGGTCATGGTGCAGCAATAGAAACGGATTAGAATTCATTTCCTGGTCGAGCGATTCAAGATATTCCCATTGTGCGTCTATGGTCATTGATTCGAAACCTAACTCAGATAAGTGCTTCTTGATCGTCTTATCGAAAGTGGGGTAAAATGAATTGAGGTTTGGGTCAAGCCGGTAATTTTCTAATGTTCTTTCAATTGGCCGGTGTAATGAATCAAGGCTCAACTGATTGTCAACTACGAGTTTCTTCTTAAATAACGATCTATTATGGTTGTTGTCTATCAATATTATATTCGACCGATTCCCAAAAAGCTTGAACAGCAATGTGGATCCATTGTCGAAATGAAAAGAAAAAGCCCTTTCGTTTTCATATTGCTCTATAGATAGAATTTTACTACTGTTGAGTTCAGAAAATAGTGTGACTACATTTTTTCTGCTCTTGTGATATTCTAGCGGAAAAGAAAGACACGAGAAGTCATTTCTCAATGTACACCTTATGTAAAAGGGAAGTCCTTGTTGTGTGATCAGTGAAATGATGAGCTCGTCTTTTTGCTGGCTGAACGACTCTAACCATTCACTGTCGACTAATATTAATTTGAAGTAAGCCGATAGCCTTTTAAGTGTATAGTAATTAAACTGCACTATAGCTCGATTTGAAGGCCATCGTAAGCAAGCTTCACGTTATCCGGCAATTCTGCGTTTACTTTGTGGTGTAATCCCATGCGATGACTTATGTGCGTCAGGTAAGTAGTTTCTACTTCGAGTTCTTCAATAAGTGTAAGCGCTTCAGATAGGGTGAGGTGGCTTAAGTGATCTTCTTTTTGCAAGGCATCAAGTATCAGAACTTTTGAGCCTCTAATTTTCTCCTTCTCTGTCTGGCTAATTGTTTTCGCGTCTGTGACATAGGAAAAGTCATTTACTCTAAATCCAAAAACAGGTAATATGTAATGCATTACCTCTATTGGTATGAACTCGATTCCTTCTACTAGAAAAGGGACGTTTTCAATAGTTTGAACTTTAACTTTAGGAATACCAGGGTATTTATTCTCTTCGAAAACATACGCGAATTCTCGTTTGAGTTGATTTATAACAGTATCACGAGCATAAATGGGCATGTCTCTTTTCTGAAGAAAATTGAAAGAACGAATGTCATCCATTCCTGCAGTGTGATCTTTATGTTCGTGTGTAAATATGAGCGCATCAAGAGAGTTAATTCTTTCACGAAGGACTTGTTGTCTAAAATCCGGCCCAGAATCAATTATGAAGCTTTTATCGTCAATGGCAATGTGGATAGAGACACGCAGTCTTTTGTCTCGAAAGTCTAATGAGCGGCAGACCTCACAATTACAGCCAATTACTGGAACTCCTTGAGATGTTCCCGATCCTAGAACAGTTATTTTCACAATTCTAGGGTGGTTTGAGATAACTCCATTAATAAATTTGAGTTCTTTTCACTTAGCGAGGCTGGGTCAATTTCTATTGATTTGATGATATCAATGAGGCAATTGATCTTGCCTTCAGTAGTATAATACTTATTAACGATCGCTATCCTAGTCTCATTCAGTAGGCAATAACCAGATTTGAAATTGCCTTTCTCGTAACGCAACACATAGTCAGACTCAGCAAAAATATCCTCGAGTTTATTGAGAAAATGCTTTGTATAACGAATGGTCATTAATGCTTGTCTGTATACTTCTTTACTAGCTCAATCAATTTGTCGTAATCTAAAGGCTTTTGCATGAATTCGTTCATACCGGCTTCAAAAAACTCAGATACAGGAAGATTTTTTGCATTTCCAGAGATGCCAATGATGGGTATATTGGCCTTTTTTGTCTTTCCCGATCGTATTTTCTTGGTGGCCGAAAGACCATCAAGTAAAGGGAGGTTAATGTCCATAATGATAAGGTCATAATCCTCAGACTCAAACTTGTCTAATACCGATTTTCCGTTTTTCGCAGAGGTGATTTTGCAGTTTTCAAAAAGTAGAATTTTCTTCAGTAGATTCTGAATCACTGAACTGTCCTCAGCTACAAGAACTTTTTTGTAGGCTACTTCCGTCATAATATTCATAGGTTAAGATTCAATTGCCTTGTATAATCGCTAAAAATATTGCTGGAGTAGTCTGCGATTTCGTTGATTCTTTCGCTTAAAGAGATATCAATTTCGTTCTTCAAATCACTTTCAAGTTGCACTACTACTTCTGAAAGTTTGGCAAAACCCAAGGACCCAGCATTACCTTTAATAACGTGCAAAATACTCAAAATTTCAGTACGATCATCCGCGCTTTGTAAAAAGAGAAGCTTTTGATATGAAATTTTAGTTTCTTCGATAAATTCATTATACAATTCTAACAATTCATCTGGTTTGGCATATCTTTTTAGCTCTTCAATTATTTTGAAATCATAGTCAGCATGATTTTCCTCTCTATTTAAAGATGCTTTTTCATTTAATTCAACTAACCAGTATTGGACAATGTTCTTGAGCACATCGGGCTTAACAGGCTTTGCAATGTAATCGTTGAAACCATATCTGATAAACTTGTCACGGGCGTTGCTTTCAGAAAAAGCAGTAATCGCAAGAATGGGTATTTCATACCCTAACTCTTTCCTCAGCCTATCATGACACTCAAAGCCATCCATTCTTGGCATTTGTATGTCAATCAAGGCCAGGTCGATGGCATTTGATTGTGCAATTTCTAGACCTCTGAAACCATCTTCTGCTAAATGAACGGTTCTATCTAGATTTCTCAAGACAGTTTTTACATATTTACGGTTGATCTCATTGTCATCAATTACTAAAATTGATCCTTTGATGTCTTTCATTAGCGTGTATTCTATCAAGTATAATATATTTAGTCCTATTTTCTAAAATTCAGCATGACTAAAAAGCATTTGATTTGTATTGTTGGGCCAACGGCTGTCGGTAAAACGGCTGTCGGTATAATGTTGGCAAGATCATTTGATACAGAGATAATCTCGGCTGATTCAAGACAATTTTATAAGGAGCTTGAAATAGGTACCGCTAAGCCTAGCTTGAACGAGCTGAGTGAATCTCCCCATCATTTTATAAATTCTTTGTCTATTCATGATGCCTACGATGTCGGAAAGTATGAGCAGGAAGCCATGGCTAAGCTTGAAATGTTATTTCAAAATAAGGATGTGGTTGTTCTGGTTGGAGGCTCTGGTCTTTTTGTAAATGCCGTTTGTGTGGGGTTGGATGATCTACCTGATGTTAAACCAAATATGAGAGCAGAATTGAATGCTGAACTAAAATTGGGCGGGCTAGACCGACTTAATGAAGAACTGAAGTCTGCAGACCCAGAATATTATGAAATGGTTGATTTGAAGAACCCCCAACGCGTAATCCGAGCATTAGAAGTAATTAGGTCTACGGGTAAGGAATTTTCGGGATTTAGGAAAAGGCAACCTGCTAATAGACCATTCAATGTGGTAACTATTGGACTTGAATTAGACAGAGAGGTGCTCTACCACAGAATCGACCAAAGAATGGATGAGATGATTGCTGAGGGACTTTTTGAAGAGGCAAAGCGTCTTTATGAGCACAAAGACTTGAATCCATTGCAGACGGTTGGTTATAGCGAGATCTTCGCTTATCTAGAGGGGCGTTACGATAAAGAGGAGTCCATTCGCCTACTTAAGCGTAATTCAAGGAGGTATGCCAAAAGGCAATTGACGTGGTTTAAGCGTAATCCAGAGGCTGTCTGGTTCGATCCAGAGAGAATCCAGGACATGATGAAGTACCTAAAGAATAAATTAGAACTCCCTGAAGCCGAAAATTGAGGCGACCATACTCGCAGGCGCCTTTTTTATAAACGCATTGTATTCAGCAGAGAAAGATTGAAGCTTCTTCATTAAGTCTTGCTGTAACTGGTTTGCGATTTTTAGTTCGGTGCTGATCTGATCATCTTTTATATGCTCAATTGCCGTTTTAATGGCTAAGAGCAATTCATCTTCCTTCTTATAGCTTTGAAAACGGTCGGTTGAAGTCTTTTTTAGTAATTCAGCCACTTCTGATAAGGGAGAACCATCATTTTCTTTGTTGTAGCTTAATACTATGTTTTTTCGAGCGCTACTATTCTTAGCCATTTGATCGATGACCTGAGTAAGCCTTGCCTTTCTAGGCTTGATAAGGTTGTAGGTATAAACAGTATAAAGCAATACTAGACCAAGTAATGCAACGAAAGTTGGAATATATCCCATAGAAACTGGACTTGAGTTTAACCTAAAGTGAGGCCGAAGTAAATTTTTTTTACTAATAATTGCAAATGGCATTTTGCCGAACTGCAATAATGACCAATCTTTGATGTTCAAAGTGGAAGACAAACGTAAGCCTATTCTTATAATAACCTACTATTGGCCACCGAGCGGTGGGGCAGGAGTACAACGTTGGTTAAAATTCACCAAGTATCTTCCAGATTATGGATGGGATCCGATTGTCTTTATACCTGAAAATCCAGATTTCGATCAAAAGGATCACTCTTTAGAAAAGGACATTAATCCATCCATAGAAGTTTTGAAGTTCCCTATCTGGGAACCTTATGGAATTTTTAAAAGATTAACCGGAAAGAAAGAGCTCAAGCAAGGGCAAGTTTTGGAGTCTGGAAGTGGAGGGTTTTTCAAAAAGCTTTCGATATGGGTTAGGGGTAATTTTTTTGTGCCAGATCCAAAGATATTTTGGGTTAAGCCTTCTGCCGATTATTTAATGTCAATCCTTGAGACCAATAAGATCAAGCACATTATTACTACTGGGCCGCCACATAGTGTTCATTTGATTGGTAAGAAATTAAAACTTCGTAATCCTGCTATCACTTGGGTGGCTGACTTTAGAGATCCTTGGTCGCAATGGGATATTCTGAAACGAATGAGGATTTCACCATTTATTTGGAAAAGGCATTTAAAGCTAGAGCAAGAGGTACTAAGAATGGCGGATGCTGTACTCGCTACTGGCCCGACTGCCGCTGAAGAGTTTAATGCCTTGGGCGCCAGAAAGACACACTTCGTGACCAATGGTTTTGATGCTTCTGACATAAATATGGAATCAGTTAAGGCTAATGAATCTAAGTTTGTAGTCAGTCACTTAGGAATGTTGAGTAAGCATCGTAACCCTGAAAACCTTTGGCGGATTCTAAATGATTTGTGTGGGGACGATGATTTCTATAGTGCGTTAGAACTCCGTATAACAGGTATTTTGAGCTCGGAAGTTGAAGCTTCCATCTCTAGCCATAAAAGACTCAGAAATAAACTCGTGACACAGTCATCTGTCACTCATGACCAAGTGTATCAAGAATATTTATCCAGTAACCTGTTGTTGTTATTGCAGACCAATGATTCTGGCGCCACATCTCAGCTACCAGGGAAATTGTTTGAATACCTCGGTGCCAAGCGCCCGATCCTAGCCATCGGTAAAGAAGGCAATGACATATCGAAGATAATAGCTGATTGTTCCGCTGGTCAATCATTTCAATATGACTCGAATGAGGACTTAAAGACATTTATCCTTCAGGAGTACGAAGCTTGGAAGTCAGGAGGAGGTAAGTGGCAATTCAATGATATTGAAAAATACGATCGCAAACACTTGACGAAAGAATTGTCAGACTGGCTTCTGTCACTTTGAGGTTCGAATTCTTCTAAAACTATTTTCTAATACTTGATTTAGTTCTATGGAGATCTTTAGGATATAAGTTGAACCTATTAAAACGGCTGAAATCATTGAAGAACGAATTAGCAAGTCTAGGTAGAGATTATCGAGTTTTGGAAGTGCATAATTGATGACCAGCGTCAGGCCCGCAATGAGTATGAATTTTGTGGTCGAAAGTGTAAAGGGTTGGATTTTGAACTTTGACCAAACGAATCCAAATTTTAGAATATTAAAAATTAGCATCGATATAAATGATGCTACTGCAGCACCTTCAATACCATATTTTGGTATTAGAATTAGATTCAATACGATAGTTAAAACAGCAAGAAAGGAAACGGCAAGCACATTGAATCGATAGTACTTCGACATCACAATGATCTCGCCATTGGTTCCAAAAGCCATGTCACTGAGCTTGCCCAGTGCAATGAAAAGGACAACGTTAAATCCCTTCAAGTAAGCTTCATTGTTAGGTATAAAGCTGTAAATACTATCGAGGTTCGCCCAGATGCCTATCAATAACAATGAACCAATGATCATCTGATTAATAGATGTTTGTTGATAAAGCTTTTTGACGGCCACCATATCACCCTTATTGAATGCCTGCGCTAGTAAGGCTGAGCTTATCTGAGTAATGGCTCTTTTGGGCATTTCAATGACAACTCCAATGAAGAAGGCAATTGTATAAACTCCAGTAGCTTCAAGGCCTAATGCTCCACTGATCATTATACTATCTATTTGTAGTATGATTTGAGTACCACCTGCGCCAATTAGAGAGTAAAGGCCAAAGGTTAGTATGCGTTTCCAAACTCCTTTTTTTAAGAAGGCGAAGCTCACTTTAAGCGGTAGGTGCCCTTGAATTCGTAAGTGCACCGCCAAACCTATAAAGACCAGCCCATAGACAGCAAGTAGGGAATAAATGAGCGATTGAAACGAGATGAATTCAAAGCCATATAGTATAAGTGCCAGTGTTGTTAAAACCCGAAGACCAATGTCTCTTAGCAAATTTGGTATCACAATTCTGAGTAAGCTTCTCGAAAAAGCTTCTAGGATTTGAAACTGAATGATTAAAAAGGATACCAGAAGGGTTACTTGAAAATAGTCAACGAATAATGCAGACTCTTTTGAGAAGTAACTGACAATTGATTCTCGAAATACTAAAGCCAATACAGAAAGTAATATGAATCCAAGAACTCCACCTATGAGAAGGGAAGAAAGGAAGCCCTTGTTTTCCTTTTGTTCTGGGAAGAATTTCACTAGACTTTGCCCTAGACCAATTTGTCCAAAAGTGGCTAAAAGATAGGCAGAGCTTTGTATGAGCCTAAAAAGTCCAACTTGTTCGGTGGAGAGAAAATAAGGATAAAGCCAAAGTACATTTACATAGCCTATGGCTACGCCCAGGTAGGCGATAATTGAAGATCGAATACTTTGCTTAATGACAATTCCCATTAGGGCTTCCTCCAAATGATAGTATCCGTTAGGCCAGTACTAGTATAGATGTTTGGCCATGTCTCTAGCATCTCATGAATTTCTTTATAACGTACTCTTTCAGAATTATCAAGGACAAAAAGGCCACCTCTCTTCAGCTTAGTAACCGATTTTTTTGAACATGATACCCGAGCTCGTCCGTCGATTAAAATGAAATCCAAAGAACCATTAGGGATAGCGTCAATTAAGTTGATGTAATCTTTGAATAAATCGTCTTTTACAGGATATGCTGAGGCCTCGAGATAATAATCATCAACGCTACTCAAATTTGGTTTTGTATAGGTGCTATTTGGTGGGATTAATTTTAAGTCTACGTTATTAACCTTATTCTTAACGAGCGTGTCTTGAACGATGTTATACCACTCTTCATGGTGTTCAACACTGGTGAGCTGGCCCAATAGTTTGGCGAAATGGTAGGTGCTCCGGCCACTTCCATATTCTAAACCCACATCTTCTTTTGTTAAGAGCATGTCGAAAGCTTTGATTGAGGAAGCAGTAAGCCAGGGGTGCTGTGGATACTTTTTTTGGAATTGCTTCGCTTTTAACTTGTAGTAAGGCCTTAATAGCCTGTAGCCTAAATAAGCCAATTCACATCCTGGCCTAGAAGTGATGTTGCGTTCCCGACTATTTTGGGTAATAATTTTTTTGACGTTTAGAAAATCTTCGAGTGTTACGGCCATTAATAAATCTATTCTTGGGTCAATCTAAGAGAATAAGTTCGTCTTTTCAGATGGGCTGAAAATGAAATCATGTGTTTTACTGAAATCTATGCCTTCCAGATCGACTATTTTTTTGAAGTTTGCGCCTTCAAGCCTGAAGGTCATATAATTCTCCATTTTCTTAAAAAAGCTGAGAATTTCTTCTCCTTTCTGTGCTGACAGTATTTCGCAAATTACAATTGGTCTGGAAAATTCTATTGTTTTCTGGCCACCTTTCAAGACGAATATTTCAGCTCCTTCGGTATCAATCTTTATAAGATCGGGTTGCTCAGTTTGTGCTTGGCAATAGTTGTCCAAAGTGTCTGTTGTTACCTCACACTCTACAAAAGACTTCTTTGCCACTTTCCCAACCAAGTTGTTTTCCCCAGATAGATTATGATCTAAATAGCCATACTTCGTATTCTTAACCTCATGAAATATTGTTTTACCTGTGCTATCGCTGAGCGCAAGATCAATACTCGTAATTGAGCTTTTCATATCATTAAGCGCAATGTTTCTATTGAGGTAGAAGAATGGGCCACTTGCGGGTTCAAATGCCTTCACTTTAACCTTTGAATTTAAATGACAGGCAAGTAATGAATAGTAACCAATGTTCGATCCAACGTCATAGAATACATTCACTTTACTGATTAGTTTAGAAAAGAGGATGGAGTATTCAAATTCTTTATAACCATTCCAAAACAGGAGATGAGTTACATAGCATGTTTGATTGGTGGCCATGCGAAAACTACCTTCATCAGTTTTGACCTTGAGGATGCCAGCAGGGGGCATTTGGTATTTTGCAGAGAGGTTTGGGATAGATTTAAGAATGTTTCTTATCAAAAAATTGACTGGGGCATTGTAAATAAACCTATATAAAAATTCCTTCATTAGTTAGCCGTCAGGTTTTTATAAAGTGCTACTAAATTTTCACTAGTTTGTTCCCAATTCCAGATGCCTTTGGTAGTAGCTTGGTTGCCGTTGTCTCCAAATTCCTTGGCCTTTTTTGGATTATCGTAGAGTAGGTCTACTTGCTTGGCAAAATCTTGAGCATTCCCAGCTTCGAAAATCAATCCACTATTCGTTGCCTTCACTACGCGTTCTAAGGGCGGAGCGTCACTCACGATTACTGGTTTTCCTACCATCATTCCTTGAAAGAGCTTATGTGGTATTGTGTGATCCGTATGGCCATTTCGATTATGCGGTATTAGGTTAACATCTGCAAGGGCCATGTAAGAGAAGAACTTATGGAATGGTTGATAGCCGTTGATTCTCACCCTGTCTAATACCTTATATTTTGTTGCTAGATTAATTAGCCATTCTTTGGAATCTGCAGATAATGATCCTGTTATTTCAAGTCTTATGTTCTTAGATTTTGTAAGGCTCAATCCCTCAATGGCAACATCAACCCCTCTATGTGGTCCTACGCCTCCTGTGTAAGCCAGTATGAAGTCTTTTGAAGATCTATCATAGATATCTGGGATACGCTCTTGGTTCAGAAAGCTTTGGTCTTCGCTATTTGTGACGACACTAATTTTGTTTTTTGAAAGCCTATGAAGCGTCAGCAAACGTTCCTGCATTTCTTCTACAACTACAATGAGGTGGTCAGCTTCATGGCAAGCCTTCTTTTCATAATTTAGCCATCGTTCGAAGCCGAAGAAAACGGAATTCTTAAGTCTGATCAATGGGTTCCTCTTCCATTGGAACCATACTTTTAAAGCCTCAGGGTAGTTTTCATGTAGGTCTAAGACAACCTTTACGTTAGAGGATTTTTTGGCTGCCAGAATCGCGGTTTTAACGAGCGGAAGATCGTGAACATGAAACAATGCGAATTTCTCTTTTTCATGCAATGCTTTCAGCTTTTTAAGAAAGATTGGTTGTATGAATGAAATCGCTAATAAAACATCCCAAATCCCTCTCCAGAAGAATGTTTGTGCAATCGGGATTCTATGCACGTGAATGCCATTTACTATCTCTTCAGTGGATTCATTTTTTCGTTGTAAGCAGAGAATATGGATTTCGAAGCCTGATTTTATAAGGGATTTTGTTTCTTTACTCACACGAATATCGTCTGGGTAGACCTCATGTAAGAGCATACAAACTTTCTTGTTCATTAGGTCAAATTTATGATTGAATTTGTGAAATCATTAGAGGCTAACACTTTTTTAAGTGAAATATATAATATGCATTTAACCATCATCGCAGGAGCTCGTCCTAACTTTGTTAAAATAGCTCCCATAATCCACGCAATTGAGCGTCATAATTCGGGTTCAGAGGCTAGCATTGATTATTCCTTAGTGCATACAGGCCAGCATTACGATGATGCAATGAGTGAGGTCTTTTTTAATGACCTTAGGATTCCTAAACCCAATATTAATTTAAAAGTAGGCTCTGGTACGCAAGCACAGCAAACGGCTAAAATTATGGTTGCCTTTGAGGCTTATCTCATTGAGCATATGACTGACTGTTTAATTGTAGTTGGGGATGTTAATTCCACTATGGCTTGCAGTATAGTTGCCAAAAAAATGGGTGTCAGAGTAGCACATGTCGAAGGTGGTTTGAGGTCTGGAGATATGTCTATGCCTGAGGAAATCAACCGTCTCTTAACGGATTCGATAACGGACTATTTCTTCACTACCAGTAGCATGGCAGATGAGAACCTAGTCAAAGAAGGTGTTGCTCAAGAGCAAATTTTCATGGTAGGTAATACCATGATTGACAGCCTGGTTAGCGCTTATGATAGATTAAAACAGCCCGCTGGAGTAAATGACCTTCTTAAAGGTCAGTACTTCCTATTAACACTGCATCGTCCATCAAACGTTGATGGTGTAGAAATGCTTTCAGAAATGTTGTCTACTATAGATGATATGGCAGAAGGAGATGAAAAGATTATTTTTCCCATTCATCCTCGAACAAAAGCTCAGTTAAGTCAAGGTGTTGTATTCAAAAACATTCATTTTCTTCCCCCATTACCCTACTTAGAATTTCTATACCTCATGCGAGGAGCAGCTGCAATAATCACAGACTCTGGAGGCATTCAAGAGGAATCGACATACTTAAAGGTACCGTGCCTTACATTGAGGGAGAATACTGAAAGGCCAGAGACCATCAGCGTAGGTAGTAACGTGTTAATCGGGAAGGATATGTCTTTACTTAAATCATCTTTAGAAAGTATTCGCAAAGGCGAATGGAAAAAAGGAGGGGTTCCTGATTTGTGGGATGGCAAGGCCGCCATCCGCATAATAGAGCAATTGAGAGGCTTGTTATCCGCTCCTAATTAGGGCTGCTTTAAAGACCTGAAAACAGAAACTCCAAACAGCAATACCACCAAGATTGAAAAGATCTGCATCACAATGGTTCCTGCTGTATAAATTTTTGGTGCGAAATTAAATTCAATCACATGATTACCTGAAGGTACCGCTAAAGCTCTCAAAATGTAATTTGCTCTAAGCATATCGACTGCTCGTCCATCTATGGTAACCTCAAATCCCTTAGGGTAATGGATCTCCGAAAAGACAGCAAACCCATCACCAGCGTTATTGGACTCATACTTCCAGTAGCCAGGGTGGTATTCGGTTAAGGCAATATCACCTTTGCTCAGCCCAATGTTATTGGGGATCTCGTTCTTATTAACTACTGCCTTTCGTGAAGGAGTAATTAAAGCTAGTGTTTGATTAAACTCATCATCTGTAGTGTTGGTATATTCAAGTTCAGTAACAAACCATGCACTCCCTAGCGCATTATTGTTTTTTACAACTCCTTGACGGCTGCTTGGGTTAATGATTAGATGACTTGTGTTCAGCATATTAATGATCGGAAGAGTACTGAAGTCAGTATTCCCAGCTTGAAGATTTTGCCTTAATGCGGACTCTTCTGCAATCAGCTTGTTGTCAATAATCTCTTGATATCTTCGGATTCTAGCGCCATGATAACCATTGATCAAATGATGATGGTAGGCGATTTTAGCATTATAAAATCCTGAAGTTAAGTCTAGTACCCTGTCTCCAAGCGTTTCGTTTTGTTTGATGTACTGATCAGCTGGAGATTCTGTGAAGTTTTGGCGAGATGTAGACTGACTAAAGTTGTCTTCTGAAAGAAAACGTGAACTGATAAGGATGACATCTAGCGATGCAATACCTATAAGCCCAATCACAGCAATTGTTTTCGAGACCTTTTCGTTTAGATAGAAATAGAGTAGAAGGCCAAATGCCGCAATGAAGCCGAATGCGCGGAGGGCATCACTCTCGAAAAGAGATCTTCTATCGCCTCTGACAGCATCGATTAAAGCTTCCTGTATTTGTCCATCGATAGCGCCTCTATAGCTAAACATTCCAGAAAAAATACCAAGAAGCAGTGCTAGTCCACCTGTCGCTCCCAGCGCAATGAATAGTTTCTTTTGAATCGGTTTACTAAACTTTTGACTGAGTAACTTCTCGAGGGCCAACATTCCTAGAAGTGAGATACTAAAAATCGGAAGTATAATGGTAAATGAGACCGACCGAAATTTGTTGTACCCTGGGAAATAGTCAAAGAGGAAGTTGTTAATGCCTGGCATATTGCGGCCATAACTCAAGATCACACCAAGTACGGCTACTGAAGCCAGCCAGATGACATATTTTCTTTCTACTAAAAGCAATCCTAAGACAAACAGGAATATCATAACAGCGCCTGCGTAATAGGTAGTGGCTGATTCTTTGCCCCAATAAGTAGGAATACCATTAAGGAAGTTCTGGAGTTGTGCTCCGTTGACCCCATTCTGATTTAAGAATGTAGCGAGTTCTCCGTCTTCTGGAAATGGTCCGCTGCCCCCTAATGCATTAGGAATAAAGAGGGTGAACGGGTCCCAAATGCCATTTGAGTATTGGAAAGCATACGTCTTTCCAAGACCATCATCGTTCATTTCAGAATTTGCTTGTTGTGAGAGTTCTGATTTCCCTCTGTTGGAATATTTCCCGTACTCATAAGTCGCATAAAATTCACCAAAAAAAGTTCCGATTGCGAGAACCAATGCTGCGATGAGAAGTCCCATTCTTTTTAGATAATCTTGGACCTGCTTATCTCTAATAGCATAAATGAGTTGTATTAAGCCATATATGCCAATGACGAAGGCGAGATAATAGGTGATCTGTAAGTGATTTACCCTGAGTTGCATTGCCAAGGCGAGTGCGGTAAGACTAGCCCCTAAGATCTTATTTCTGGTAAAGCACAAGTGTACTGCACCCATAACAAGTGGCATAAACGATACTGCTGAAATTCTTGCATTATGGCCAGCTGTTAGGCCAATTAAATTATAGGACGAAAGTCCAAAGGCAATAGCTCCTATTAGTGCTAAATATGGCCTTACCTTAAAGCAGAGTAGCATTATGTAAAAGGAAAGCATAGATGCGAAGATGATTCTCACCGGGTGAGGAAGTCCAAGTGTGTAGATTGCATGAGCAGTCTTAATGAGTTGATTACCCCACTTTACACTGATAAGATAGGCAGGCATACCTCCAAAAATTGAATTCGTCCAAAGCCCTTCTTCTCCAGTTTGTTCGCGGTACTCTATTAATTCTTGAGCGCTGCCTTGCCACTGTACGATATCACTTTGGAAAAGGGTCTTCTCTTCGAAGAATACTGGCTTGAAAAAGACGACTGTGAGTACTAAGAAAACTAT
This sequence comes from Roseivirga sp., assembly GCA_965660665.1. Lineage (GTDB taxonomy): Bacteria > Bacteroidota > Bacteroidia > Cytophagales > Cyclobacteriaceae > Roseivirga. The sequence goes on from CBFIAY010000001.1 coordinate 266,450, forward strand.
AACAGCAACTAAGTGGGGGAGTACGTCTTTTTGAAAATCAATCTTTCTCATTCTTACACCTTTGTAAACTAACTGCCAATATCTCTATAAGCCTGGTAATACGAAAGGTTTTGTAAGCTAAATCAAGGCAAAGGAGACTTTTAATGCTAGGAAAATTGGCTAATTTTGAAGTCCAAATTATTGGCAGATATGTTCGAAAGTTTAAGTGGAAAGTTAGATAAGGCTTTCAAAACCCTAAAGGGTCAAGGAAAGATTACTGAAATCAACGTTGCGACAACCGTAAAGGAGATTAGACGTGCGCTGATAGATGCTGATGTTAACTACAAGGTAGCCAAGGAAGTTACTGATAAGATCAAGGAAGAAGCACTCGGAAGAGATGTGTTAATTTCTGTTTCTCCTGGTCAATTATTGACCAAGATTGTCAGCGAAGAACTCACCGAAATGATGGGTGGCCAGAAGACGGACATCTCCATTCAAGGAGATCCGGCTGTAATTCTTATTTCAGGACTTCAGGGTTCTGGTAAGACTACTTTTTCTGGAAAGCTCGCAAGGTTACTTAAATCTCAAGGGCGTCAAGTGATGTTGACGGCTTGTGATATTTATCGTCCTGCTGCAATTGAACAACTGAAGGTTTTAGGCGAGCAGATTGAGGTAGATGTATACGCTGAGCCTGATAATAAGAACGCGATTGAAATTGCTAATAATGCCATAAAGCATGCTAAGGCTCATGGCAAAAAAATAGTCATCATAGATACTGCGGGACGTTTGGCAGTTGATGACCAAATGATGCAAGAGATTGAACAGTTAAAAGCAGCTGTTAATCCTTCTGAGACACTATTTGTAGTCGATTCAATGACAGGTCAAGATGCTGTAAATACGGCCAAGACCTTTAATGAAAGATTGAACTTTGATGGTGTTGTACTTACCAAATTGGATGGTGATTCTAGGGGTGGAGCAGCACTTTCGATTAGAAACGTTGTTGAGAAACCTATTAAGTATATCTCCACTGGAGAGAAAATGGAGGCCATTGACGTCTTCTATCCCGATCGTATGGCCAGCCGAATTCTTGGGATGGGTGATGTGGTCTCACTTGTTGAAAAGGCTCAGCAGTCTTTTGACGAAGAAGAAGCAAAGATTCTTAATAAAAAGATCCGTCAGAACAAATTTGACTTTGATGATTTCTTGTCCCAACTGGAGCAAATCAAAAAGATGGGGAACCTCAAGGATCTGATGGGTATGATCCCTGGTATGGGGAAAGCGCTCAAAGGGGTTGATTTAGATGACGATTCATTCAAGCCGATAGAGGCCATTATCAAGTCTATGACTAAGGATGAACGTGCCAACCCAGAAGTGCTCAATGGAAGCAGAAGAAAGCGTATTGCTGAGGGCTCAGGTACTTCAATTCAGCAAGTTAATAATCTAATGAAGCAATTCGGAGATATGCGCAAAATGATGAAGGCCATGAACAAAATGGGTGGAAAGCGCGCAATGTCTGGTCTTGCAAATATGATGGGAAATAAATAATTACCGATCGCTAGCGCGCTCTACTTTTGAGCCTTGCGAGTCTATATATGACTCCCATTTTATCCAAGCCAATTGACGGTCAAAGTCTTTAGTTTGAAAAGTAATTTTGAAACTTGTTGACTTGTTATCTAAACCATTGAACTCGTTTGAAACTTGGGTGCCTAGGCTATCGGGTTTTCTACTGACAGCGTATTCAATATCTAAATCGTTTCTTGGCCACTGGATTGTAAACGCATCTAGGTTGCCATTTACCTGATATCTGCCTTCTTTTTGAATGAGTACTTTTTCAGTTTCAAGTAACTTTTTGTTGTGGAGGTCATGAATTTTAATTTTTGCTCTCCCATACTTTCTAAGAAATTCATCAGTTTTATCCTCTCTCAAAAAGACTTGTATCTTGACTAACAGACTGTCAATGTAATAGAGATTGATGTCTTCCATTTCATAAGCTTCTGCGAAGTAATCAATTCTATCTAACTGGTATATAGTAAAGTCTTCAGTGTAAAACTCTCCATAACGTTTGAATACGAATTGATCTAAGTCTTTCACGTTTTGGTTCAAACCTAAAGAGGAGAATTCAAATTTATAAGAGGGTATATCGGTATCGAAAACGGCTCTTTTTTCACGTTCCTCAATAGTTGGTTCTGTTACTTCTTCTTCATCTTCTTCAATTGGCGCTGGTCTAGAGCAAGCAAGTGAGGTAAAGATTAATGTATAGAATAGTAGGGAATGTGTCAATTTATTCATCTTCAACTAATTTCTTCGTTAATCTAGGGCATAGAACAATACCAAGCAAATTAATTTGAACTAAGACTTTAATTGAACGAGTAATTTGACATATTCGGTAGGAGAGATGTTTCGTAATTCAAGGTCGAGGCTAAGATTGTGTGGGTTGTGGCATGCTAAGTGACTTGCCCAAACGTGATGTATAAACCAGTTGGGTTCATCTCCCCATCGTGTCTCTTGACTTCTTCTTTTAATGAACTCCTCCCGATCGAGTGTAAGGAGTATTTTGAAGGCTGAAGCTTTTACCAGTCTTAAGCTTGAAAGTGCGAATATCCCTTCTATAATTACAAAGTCATATTGTTCATGGGCTTCATCATAAGCACTTATAAGTCTATTCCAATCAATCGTTTCAGGATTCTCCCAATCAACTCTTCCATTTATCAGAGGTAGCGCTGTTTGATCAAGAATAAACTCATCTTGGTGCAATACGATTGCATTTGATAGGTCATGGGCTAGTTTAGTGGCTAGGGTTGACTTCCCTGATCTGCTCACACCTGCTACGAGGATTAGTTTCGCCATGTCCAAACATAAAAAAAGTCAGACGGTTGGTCTGACTTTTAATAAGATAAAATCTTTTTTTAGCGATACATAACTGAATCGACAGCTTCTAGCGTCCGTTTCACATTCGGTAATATGGCGTCAATTAGTGTTGGCGCATATGGAAGAGGTAAATCAAAGCTATTGACTCTTTTTACCGGAGCATCTAAGTAATCAAAAGCGTCTTTTTGGACGTTGAATGCGATATCAGTTGAGATAGAGGCTAAAGGCCATGCTTCTTCCACAACAACAAGTCTGTTCGTCTTTTTGACTGATTCGATAATTGTCTTGTAATCAATTGGTCTGACAGACCTAAGGTCAATTACTTCAGCGCTCACACCATTTTTAGCGAGTTCTGCAGCAGCTTCAATGGCTATCTTCATCATTTTACCAAAAGAAACTAAAGTAACGTCAGTGCCTTCTCTAACAATGTTGGCTTGACCAATTGGTAATAAGTATTCTCCTTCAGGTACTTCACCTTTGTCAGCATACATTAACTCTGACTCCATAAAAATAACTGGATCGTTATCTCTGATAGAAGATTTCAATAGACCCTTTGCATCGTACGGGGTAGAAGGGACAACTACTTTCAAACCAGGAGTATTGGCAAACCAATTCTCAAAGTTCTGAGAGTGTTGGGAGCTAAGCATTCCAGCATTACCTGTTGGTCCTCTAAAGACGATCGGGATTTGGAATTGTCCACCAGACATTGACATCATCTTTGCTGCTGAGTTGATTACTTGATCAATCGCAACGAGAGAGAAGTTGAATGTCATGAATTCAATCATAGGGCGAAGTCCGTTCATAGCAGCGCCTACACCGATACCTGCAAAGCCAAGCTCGGCAATTGGTGTATCGATTACACGTTCAGCACCGAACTCATCAAGCATTCCTTGACTTACCTTATAAGCACCATTATATTCTGCAACTTCCTCGCCCATCAAAAAGACTTTCTCGTCTCTTCGCATCTCTTCAGACATGGCTTCTCTAAGGGCTTCCCTGAACTGTATAACTCTCATTGAATTCATTTAGTTAATGGGCGTAAAAATAAACATTCAGGGCTCAATTACCAATAACCATTCGTGCAATATATTGGACATAAAAAAAGCTTCTCTCCAATGGGAGAGAAGCTTTTAAATTTCTTTGAAAGAGTTCTTAGTTCATTAGGTTACGGAAGGCATCCGTTCCAGAGAACTGTCTGAATTCTAAGTCAGTAAGTGCTTTCGCCTTCAAAGAAGAGTCAGCAGTTACAGCATTTCTTAAGTGCTCGATAACTTTATTTTCGTTGTCTTGACGTGCTGCGGCAATAGCTGCAACATAATGAGCCCAAACATAACCTCTTTCATTGCTGATCACACTTTCAAGTGTAGTCTGAGCATTTCTGAAGTCTTTTCTAAGCAATTGAACAAGACCTTTGTTAAACTGATCTACAGAACTGTTAGACGCTCTGTTCAAAGAACTGATCGCTAAGTCGTATCTACCAACCATGATTTCAACAGCACCTTTGGCGCCATTAACACCTTGTCTTATATCGTTACCTGGACTCATGCTTGCCGCTTTAGTAAGTGCAGCGTGTGCTCCCCATAGGTTGCCTTGCATTGCCATTGCCATGCCCATGTTTGTTTGAGCCTCTACATTAGCATTTTTCTGATTAGAGATGTTGAAATGGTTTAAAGCAGTGGTGATAAGGTTAGTCTGAGTTCTACCAGTTGCATTCATTGCCATTTGCAAATGAACAGCACCTAAATTGTTGTGGATAGTCCATGTATCATTTTTCTTAGCAGCAGCTTCGTAGATGCTTTTCTTTTCTTCTAAAGAAGGATTGTTAGCGGCAGCGTAAGCTAATTCTTCAACACTTAATTGTGCTGGAGAATTTAAAGCCATTGTAGCAATCTGCGCTTTGCTTTTCTTAACCTTAACCGTTAATACTTCAGTAGTAGCAGTTCTTAACAAAGGATATACTTCTTTCAACACCTTCTTATAGGTGCTAAGCTTTTGAAGCTCTTTTTCCTTTTGCTCAAAAGAACCAGAACCGTTGATGATGCTATTCCATTCTGCCTTCTGGCTAGAAGAAATGCCATCATAGCTTGCCATCATAGATTTCAAACCATTCCAATTTTGTACAACTGGCTTAAGAATGAATCTAATGTTAGAAGCCATTCCTTGGTAGTCATATTTGTCCATTTGCTCTCTGTACCACTTTTCAATAACGTCTGCTCTTTCTTGTGCGAGTTCGCTGTTGATAGTTTCTTTACCCTCTGGAGAGTGAGTTCCTGTAATAGTAACAGTTCTTGTTACATTTTTCTCAGCGATAAATGCTGCGAATTTCGATCCTCTGTCACTATCTTTTTCAGATGTTTTGAAAATAGATCTTCCTTGGTCGAAGAAGAACTCAACATTTGTTGGGATCAATTCTTCTTGATCGTTATAGCCATGATCAGCGTAAGCTGCATAGTAAGATGGCTGAACTAGCTGTGATGTTGTAATTAGACCTTCGGCAATGGCTAACCTTTCCGTTTCTAGAAAACTTCCTGAATTAGGATTGATAGCTTTTCCTTGAATCTCGATATTTCCTCTTTCCATACCTTTTCTGAAAGGGAATGAATACTCTTGAACGATTTGAGGTTGCTCAGTATTAGAGTTAGGATAATCTGTAGCTCTGAATTCGATTTTTCTTAGTGCTCTTTCCTGAGTTCCATACTTGTAGAATGCACTTAGTTCGTAAACCTTCTTTGGCTTTAGCATCTTCACTGGAAGATTAGCAGTCATTTCAAACCTTACAGTATCGGCGTGAACTTCTAGAGGACTAGGCGCTACAACAAGTTCTTGGTTTTTAGCTGCTTTTTTCATCTGACTCAAGGCACATCCTGAGATTGACATGACTCCAATGAGAAGCAAAGGGAAAATAATTTTAGCAGTTTGGGTTTTCATAAGAATATTGATTGTTTTCGTCTGTTTAAGCGTATTCAATTAAGTGACGAATTTAGGAAAAATTTAGTAGATTCCGCTTTTACCAATAATAAATCATTTCTGATTTTGTAAATTAGAGGCAAGACAATGGAACGAATTCAGCATTTTTTCGAAAATCAGGCCTATGGTGTTTGCACCAAACTAGGAGAGAAGTTGAACCTTTCAACTTCTAGCATACGCCTGTTTTTTATATACGCGTCTTTTCTAACTTTTGGATCTCCCCTTATCGTATATCTTGGACTAGCCTACGTGATTAATTTCCGAAAGCATTTGCGAAGAAGAAAAAATCCAGTCTGGTATAATTAGCAGGTAATTTTTAAATCTGAGAACTTCTTCTTTCCTCTCATAAAGTAAGACCAAATTACCCATCCATGATATCTGGGTGCACTGGTATTGACTTTTGGACTGTTCCTTTTTTGTAAAATAGCACGAAAGTGTACAGCTATATGAAGATGAGCTTTTAAAATTGCCAAACCATGTTGAGGACCGCTTTCAAGTGAGAATTTCAGCAGTGCCACCCAATCTAAAAGGATTCTAAGAGGTAATTTCCAGGCTAGTTTACTTGAGGGTTCATTCTTTATTAATAGACTAAGTCCATTTCTAAAATTGAGATAGGTCTTTTTTGGTTTCGACTTATCGAGCGTTCCGCCTCCGACGTGATAAACAGTGCTTTGAGGAACTACAATTATGCGTTTGCCCGAACTCCAGATCCTCCAGCAAAGATCTATCTCTTCCATATGAGCAAAAAAGGCTTCATCTAGGCCACCTAATTTGAGGTATGTCTCTCGGTGAATGAAAAGGCAACTGCCTGAAGCCCAAAAGATATCATGTGGGTCGTCATATTGCTTCTCATCTTTTTCTATGGTCTGAAATATCCTGCCCCTACAGAAAGGGTAGCCTAATGTGTCTATATAGCCACCAGAGGCACCAGCATACTCAAATCTATCCTTTGCTTTAAAGTCGAGAATCTTCGGTTGTGCTGCTTTTATCTCTTTATCCGCTTTTAGTTGATCTAGTACAGGGTCGATCCAATTCTTGGAGACTTCTACGTCAGTGTTGAGTAACACTATATATTCTGACTCAATGGCTGCTAATGCCTTATTATATCCTCCACAAAAGCCAAGATTTTCTTTAAAGGCAATAATTGTTACTTCTGGGTAATTCAATTTTGTAAACTCTATTGACCCGTCAGAAGAGCCATTATCTACTAGGAACACTACATAGGGAGTACTGTATTGTACCACAGAAGGTAGGAACGACTCTAAGTGATGTCTTCCATTGAAGTTGAGAAGAACAACTGAAAGTGTATTCATTAGAACATGTTTCCGAAATCTATACCGGGAATATTAGGAAGGATGCCGTCAGTATTTTTTTTGATCTCTTCTTTGGCTTTGATCTCAACTTTATCTACTGCATTGTTGATGGCTGCTACGGAAAGGTCCTGCACCATGTCTTTGTCCTCCTTTGTCATTAGGCTTTCATCTATTTCAAGAGAGATAACCTGTTTTTTGCCATTGACAGTGGCTCTTACCATGCCTGCACCCGCTTCACCAGTTTCCTGAATGAATTCCAATTTCTCCTGGGCTTCCTTCATTTTGGATTGCATTTCCTTCACTTGGCCCATCATTTTCATCATGTCAAACATGTGCTTTCTTTTTTGTCAAATCTATCGAATTAATACAAAAGTTCCCGCCCTATTGACGCTAGTGTTATCAGCATTATTAAACATGACACGATAAGAATAACTACCGCTTGGTGCTTCTGATCCTTCAAAGGTGCCATTCCAGCCAGGGGACGGGTTATTGGTTTTAAAAACCAAAGTGCCCCATCGATTGTAGATCAACATTTGAAAATTATTGTAGATACCATCTATAACGCTAAAAAAGTCGTTTATGTTATCCCCATTGGGGGTGAAAGCAGAGGGTATGCCCAGTTTGGCCTTTAAAATTACGCATACGGTACTGCTCACGCTGGACACGTTTCCGCATTCATCAACATACCGAACTTGATAACAAGCTTCGGTGGTGCCAGATGGAATAGTCGTATCGATGAATGACTGCGAGATAGTGGTTGAAATTTGATTGAAATTAGCTGTGATATCCCTTCGTAGTATTTGGTATTCGCCTAAGGCGAAGGTTGTTCTGGGTAAAGTTATTCTTATGCTTCCGCCAAGGAGTTCAGCAATGGGTGCTTCCGTGGCCGGCAATACTAAACTTGCATTAGCAAAGGGAGTAAGGGTTTGACTGGTACTAACGATGCCATTTTTTACTGTTTGAAAGAAGTAGGGGGCTATTTGTGTGCAATTAGTGTAGGTAAGGGTATAAGGCGCTGTGCTCGCTGGATCATTAAAAGTGGTATTTAAGCTTCCATTAACAAAAAAGTCTATTTGGGTAAAGTCAGCAGGTGATGTCAGCCACTGATAATCAATAGCTATTGTAGTGTCAATATTATTCAAACCAAAACTTGTTGCGATGCTAGATCCAATGGAAGAAAACTCCGGTGTACTAAGGCATATATCAGTTGCCCTTATTCTGAAATCATAGGTTTCAAGGTTATTGTCGAGAGAAAGGTCCTTTACTGTGATAGCGGTTGGGTTGACCATGGGATCAAGATCAGCATAGGCTTCAAAGCCATTACCTTTGTCTATTTCTAGGAAGTATAACAGCCCCTCTGTGATGGGTGCGTATTCAAAACTGATATTGGCTTGATCGATCACAGTAATGACATTAAGTACAGGCGGATCAATCGCTTGGAGCGTAGAAACTGTAAGCGTCACTGAATTACAGGCAGCATTATTTCCGCCTGAAGCGAAAATACCAGTTACGGTAATGTTGTATACGTTATTGGTTGCATAAGTGTGAGGAGTTGAGCCATTATTGGCATTTACGTCCTTTACGAAGTTTTCAATTGGTGAGCCATCCCCATAATCAATATCAAATGATTCGAAGGGATCAAAAGCATAATCGAAAAATAGTCTGACTTCATTGTTGGAGCATGTTCTTGCCGCGACAGACGGTGAAAATTTATCGAGAACTAGAATTTCCAAAAAATCGAATCGATCTTGATTGGAACCTGTACTAGACTGATCAACAACTCTGATAATGTATGTCCCAGGAATTGTATAAGTAAACGTTCTGGTTTGACCAGCAGATAAGTTCCCCGAATTTCCTGTTGGTGTATTTGGGAAGTTTAGACTAAACGGGTCACTGGGGTCGCCTTCAAAGTTGAATTGTAAATCACTCGCATTAACGCCTGTGTGTGTGATCGTTACTGTTAGGTCTCTACAACCAAAATCGAAGTCTGCACTAAACCAACCCTTATCACTTACTTCTTGTGCATGCAGCGGAATACTTGCCATCAGAAATAATCCAATGCACAATGCCGATCTGGTCAGCCAATAAAATTGATATTGAAAGTTTAACTGCATGCTTGGTAATGCACTGATAACGGTACACCGTCCCGAAACTTATTCAAAAAAAACAATTCTGCCTATTGAATGAGCAGGACAGTGAGTTTCGCCTAAGTTAATTCGCTAATTAACTGTTCTAAACTGACATCTTTCTGCTCACCAGAGGTCATGTTCTTTAAAGAATAGATTTCTGTTTCTATTTCCCTTGAGCCGATCATCAATACATAAGGTATTGACTTCTTATCCGCATAGGTCATCTGCTTTTTCAATTTGGTAGACTCAGGGTAAAGCTCACTTGCGATCTCGTTATCTCTCAATTGGCCCAAAATAGTTAAGGCATGTGCTTGAGCGATTTCGTCAAAATTAGTTAGGAGGATCTTTGTGGCTTGTACATTGTTTGATGGAAATAAGTCAAGCTCATTCAATGTGTCGTAGATTCTGTCAATGCCAAAGGAAATTCCTACGCCAGAAACACCATCCAATCCAAATACGCCTGTAAGGTTGTCATAACGACCACCAGCAGTTATTGTACCCATGCTGATGGATGTTGGTTTAACTTCATATATCATACCGGTGTAGTAGGAGAGTCCACGTGCTAAGGTCAGGTCGACTTTAACTCGTTTATCAGTCTTTCCTAATTTTGCTAAGTGGTCCAGCGTTTCTTGCGTCTCCCGAATTCCCTCTAATCCAACTTGTGTATTGGCCAGCTGATCTGAAAGTGTTTTTAATACCAGGTCGTTGTTTCCTTCAATCGCCAGAATAGTGGTTAGCGTGGCTAGTCCTTCATTGTTAACTCCGATTCCTTTTAGTTCCTCTTGTACTTTTTCAAGCCCGATTTTGTCAAGCTTGTCGAGAATCGTGCAGAACCTTGAGAATTCGTTAGATGCTCCGCAAGCCTCAGCAATACCTTCTAATATTTTTCGACTACTGAGCGATACTTGGTAATCTTCAAAATTTAACTTCTCAAAGACCTCTTCAACAATGGCCAATAATTCTGCTTCACAAATCAGGGAATCTGTGCCAACTACATCTGCATCGCATTGATAAAACTCACGGTATCTTCCTTTCTGGGGTCTGTCGGCTCTCCAAACAGGTTGGATTTGATATCGTTTAAATGGAAACGCCACGTCATTGCGGTTCATGGCTACATATCGAGCGAAAGGAACTGTTAAGTCATATTTGAGTCCTTTCTCAGATATTTTACCACTAAAACTTTTAGCGCCAGCTTCATAATCTTCGGAAGTAGTCTTATTAAGGAAATCTCCAGAGTTTAAAACTTTAAAGAGTAGTTGATCGCCCTCATCGCCATACTTGCCTTTCAATACATTTAGGTGCTCCATGGCAGGAGTTTCTAAAGGCATGAAGCCATATTTTTTAAAAACGCTTTTGATCGTATTAAACAAATATTCCCTGCGATACATTTGAATAGGACCGAAATCTCTAGTGCCTTTTGGCAGTGAAGGTTTTTGTGACATTAACTCTGATTTTGAGTAAAACTACTAAAATGGAATGTGAAAGAATAAGGTGAGTTTGCTACTTGATAAATTATTCTGAATAATTAATGAAAAGATAGTTCGAAAAAAGTAAACAAACTCTTACCTTTGCCCCTCAATTTTAGGAAAAGCCTATATCATGGGAATCACAAGATTAAAGAGAAAAGCCAGAAGAAATAAGCAAACTGCGGCTAAGAGAAATAACAACATTAAGCAATTATCGGCTCAGCCGGTCATTAAGAATGTTGATAAAAAGGAGTTAATAGCTTCTTTTGCACCTGCTGAAGCACCAAAGAAAGAGAACGCTAAGAAGGCTGCTCCAAAGGCAGAGGTCATAGAAGAGACTGTTGAGGTTGTTGTAGAAGAAGTAAAAGCTGAGGCACCGAAAGAGGAGAAGCCGAAGGCTAAGAAAGCACCAAAGAAAAAAGCAGAGAAGACAGATTCTCCTGCTGAAGAAGAAAAGTCTGCTGAATAGGGCTTTTTAGAAAATATAGATTTGAAGCTCCGAAATTTCGGAGCTTTTTTAGTTTCTACCTCTCTTACCTAGTTCTATAGCCACAAGGTTCTGAATTTGACCATGCTCCAATTCGAAGCGGAGGAGAGTACGCATGTGGTGAAAACCATGATGACCAGCAGCGCCTGGATTCATATAAAGCATGCTGTCCAAATTCTTATCAGACATTACCTTGAGTATGTGGCTATGCCCACAGATAAAAAGTTTGGGTTTTGTTGCGCGCAAGTCAGGTAAAACATCTTTTGAATAGTTAGGTGGGCTTCCTCCAATATGAATCATATAAACTTTAACACCTTCTATTTCGAAGATTTGTTTTTCTGGAACCCTCAACCGCATCTCATGATGATCAATATTTCCTGAAACCGCTAGGGTAGGTTTGAACTGTTCCAACTGATCGAGTACAAGTCCATCCCCAATGTCACCTGCATGCCAGATTTGATCACAGTTTTCAAAGTGCTTAAATACGTTCTCATCTAGATAGCTATGGGTGTCGGAGATCAATCCTATTCTTTTCATAAATCCGTGGTGTTCATTTCGTACGCGAACGGCAAATTATGGAAGTAAGCGATTACAACGGTAATTATTTCAATTTTTATAAGGAGAAGAAAACTACAGAGGAGAATTGGGTTTGTAGAGGCCAATACTTGGTTTTTGGAAAACACGAGTTCTAGGGGTCTTGTTTAATCTTATGGCTAAGGGCGTTAATGCTATGGCCGTTTGGATAATGAGTAGGAAATACCTCAGGTTTCTTTTTAATATGAAAGTATGTTAATATATTTGTTGTATAACCTAAATGGAATGATAAAGGAACTTGATCATGAGAGAGTTGAGAAGATTGCATTCGTTCTCAAAACGGTAGCGCATCCTATGCGTGTTGCAATCATTGATGCTTTAAGCGTGAACGAGAAAATGTCTGTCAACGATATCTCAGCTTATCTGGGTCTCGAACAATCCCTCACTTCACATCATCTTTCTAATATGAAAATGAAAGGAGTGCTTGGTAGCAAGCGTGAAGGAAAGAATATTTTCTATTTCTTAAAGATGAAGGAAGCTCCAGAGTTGATTAAGATTTTGGAAGATGTAAAAGTCATGGTTTTTTAAGACCATTTCTACCTATAAATACCCCATTACCTTATACGTAACAATACCTGCAAGCTCTTTAATTAGTTGTTCCCAACGACCAATTGCCTCTGACCTTGGAATAAAAAGATCGTCAAAGTGAGTAGTTGAGCGGGTAGTTAAAAACCCAGCGGGGAAAATATCAAATTCAATCCCTTGGTTCTCTAGGCAAAGCTTCGATCGCTTCATGTGAAACGAGGAAGTAATGAGGAGGTACTTCTTATCAGGAAACTTAGATTTCAGTATCTCAGCAACTTTTACTGCATTTTCATAGGTGTTTACTGCATCAGGTTCCTTAGTAATCACAGAATCTGGCACTCCAGCCATGGTAAGAAAAGAAGCTAATCTATCGGCCGCATTACTATTCGCTACTTGTTGAAAGCCCAATCCACCACTTAATATGATATTTTTAACTTTCCCCTCCTTATATAATTGTAAAGTATGGGTAATTCGATCAGCTCCATCTTGAAAGTATACTCGATCTCTTGGTGTTTTACTCCCTCTTGTTACACCTGAGAAGACAATAGCAACATCATATTCCCCAACTTCTTCCATAGGAATTGGTGCGTATTCCCACCAAAGCATTACACGATTGCTAATGAATTGATTTGAAAAGAATAGCAGTAGAAATATGCCTATCCAGAAGCACCGTTTTTTCCATTTGTTTGATTTCACCCATACTGAAAGCAGTAATAAACCAACAATCCATATGAGTGGCCAGATGAAAAATGCTAGTATTTTAGAGAGAATGAAAAACATGGTCGATCAGCACGAAATTGCCTCCAAGATTTCTATATTCCTTATTCTTTGATAATCAATATGATATATATATATATAGTTCAATCACGTTTTTTTTAAGACCATGTGTAATGGTATCTACGAACCTTCGTCTACCTAATTGAATGCAGTTGCAAGAGTTTAAATCAAAAGTTCTACCCTTGAAGGATCGGTTATTTAGGATTGCCTTGGGCATGCTAAAATCGATCGAAGAGGCAGAAGATACGCTTCAAGACGTAATGGTAAAGCTAGGCGATTAAGAGGTTTATTGTAAGCGTTATGCCAATGCTCATGGTCCTTTCAGGTCTAATCAGATCCATGCCTGGGTGGGATGAACAGGCCTACGTTTAGGTGAGCCTCAATAGTGAGCTTTTGTTATTGACAAGTTAAACTCTCTTAACTACTGTTAATTTTCAGTCCCAAATGCAACATTTTTTCGACAAAGCGCATCTATAGTACATAGGCAATCAAAACTTCGGTAACGATTTTTTAAAACCGAGGTCAAGTAAAGAAAAATAGAGGCAATGTTTACCCAACCCACTTTGTATTTAGGATCATGAATGGCCAACACAAAATCACACTCAGCGGTGTGGTATTCTATGTAGAGGAAGAATGCCGCAAACTATTGACAGACCACCTTACTATTATTAACCGATCGAGTTCAGCGATTCAGTCTGAAGAAATGATAGACGAACGCATGGCTGAAATGCTACTAGACGAATTGAAGGAAGAGGGTAAAGAGGTAATCTCATTTAAAGCCGTAGAGCACTTTATAGAACGAACAAAATATTTAAGACAGCCTGATTAATTTTTGGTTTGAGGTAAATTTAAGCAGGTGTTTTTTGTCTGGATCCTGGCGGTACTCGTCAGGATTTTTTTGTAACCTACTTTGACACTTTGCCAAATACATTCCAACTGTTCTAAAGGGTTATGTCGAAATTGATCAGATCGGTATGAAGTCAGAGTTTCTGTTTGCAGTATCATCCTTATATTTGGGAGACTGAGTATTCCACAAGTGCGATGAGGTGAGGTGATTCCTTAATCCTGAGTCAATCAAAACTTTCGCCACTTTCTTTTATCTCTATTATCGCTGCCAAAGCTTGATCTAAAGCGTCCATTAAATAGATCTATGTGGAGTTTAAAATCTTTGTCCATTCTAAATACAAAGTGACTGGATTGGGCGAATTCAATGAATATCTCATTACGCTGTAAGACGCGCAATAGGTCTCTTGCCACAGCACTGCCTTTAATGTTATTCGTTACGATATTCTTTTCAATGTCTAATTTGAAAACATATCGCTTACGATCTCCTGCTTTACTAAAGTCACTGGCATTTAATGAGATGGCTGAAGGCCTTGATTTTGTAAGTTCTAGGAGAATTTCAGGCATGTGTTTCTGCCAAATGGGTTCGTATAGGTGTGAATTTTGATCTGTCATAATAATTTAATTTTGATCCTCTCCAATAATTCATCTGTAGGGCCTAATCGGTGCCTTTTTTGCATGCTGTAATTTCTGCTGCTGAAAGCAGTTTACCTTCAAAGGCTTTTCTAAAGCCTCGGTAATACTTTACGCAACTTTATCGCAAGCTCCATGAATTGATTCTGAAAAATTGGAATTAACCAATAGCCCAATTAATCCATCCCCTTTTTAATCTCCTGCGACAACTGGTAAACAGCCATGGCATACAACGGACTGTGATTGTAGCGGGTGATTACATAGAAGTTATAGAGGCCGAACCAGTGTTCGGTGTTACCGTCCTTATCAAAAATCAACATTGTGGCAGGTAAGTCGGCTTGTAGTGCATCGGCAGGCTTAAAGCCTATCTTAGTGTAATCAGATACTTTGTTCTTTGGTCTGAGCACCTGCTTTTTAAGCTTAGTTATCTTGCGCGTCATTTCTGCTTTAGAAGTAATCGGCTGACCCTTCTTCCAGCGGTGAACCTTTAGGTAATTAGCTACACTCGCTATGGCATCTTCAGGGCTGTCCATTAGGTCACGTGTTCCGTTTGCTTCGAAGCTTTTCGCATAAGCTATGTAGCTACTCGGCATAAATTGGCTATAACCCATAGCACCAGCATAAGAGCCTAAGACTTCCGTAGCATTTAGGCTTTCTAGTTTGGATAAGGTTAAAAACTTAGCCAGTTCAGACTTGAAGAATTTACCTCTTTTAGGATAACCAAAACCTAAGGTGTAAAGAGCGTCCAGTACTTTATATGAGCCTTTTATTTTGCCGAAATACGTTTCCACCCCAATGATGCCTAGAATGATTTCGGCTGGTACACCAGTATCATTACTGACCTTTTCTAATGTAGTTTTGTGCGCTTTATAGAAGTTAACTCCTGCATCGATACGGCCCTGTTTCATAAAGATCTTGCGATAGCGTTCCCATGTCATGGTACCTTCGGCTGGCTTTGAAATCTTCTCGATGATTTCTTGCTGAAACTCTGCTTGGTTTAAAATGCCCATTACTTCTTCCATAGAGAAGTTCTTGTCCTTGGCTGCAAAGTCGGTTGCAAATTTTTCAACTGCAACAGGATCAACCTGTGCAAAGGATGCTAAGGTCACTAGGGAAATCAGAATACCGAGAATTGGTTTACGCATAGGGGTGTAGTATGAATTTCAAATATATAACTCGTTCGATAGAGTCAAAACGCTTATTAGAAATATGGTAGGTTATTTTAGCTATGAGCTTCCAATTTCTATCTTCCGACTTTCGACCCCTAGCTTCTATCTTTTCTCTATCTTTCTAGCATGTTTAGTGCCCAGGATATTGAAAAATTTCGAACTGAAACGGATGGGGTTCAAAAAGTCATTCATTTCAACAATGCAGGAAGTTCCCTTCCCCCGAACGCTGTCCGAGATGCGGTGATTCAATATGTCGTAGAGGAGGCCACTTTCGGAGGCTATGAAACCCACTCAAAATACTTTAAAGAAATTGAATCTACTTATGATGCCATCGCTAAGTTGATCAATGCGTCAAGAGAAGAGATTGCTTTGGTTGAAAATGCCACCGCAGCATGGAATGGTGCCTTTCATGCTATTGATTGGAAAGATGGGGACGAGATTATCACGAACCAGTCCGACTACGCAAGTAATTATATTGCATACCTACATCACCCATGCGATTTGGAGATCAAAGTGATTCCTAATTTGCCAAATGGTGATCCAGATTTGGAAACCTTTGAGGCCATGATCACTTCTAATACTAAGTTGGTGTCTATTACCCATATGCCCACTAATGGTGGCTTAGTAGCACCAGCCGAGGCCATCGGTAAAATTTGCAAAAGGCATAAGGTGCTCTATCTGTTAGATGCATGTCAGTCGGCAGGTCAATATCCTTTAGACGTGAGAGCTATTGGTTGTGATATGATGTCTGTGACGGGGCGTAAGTACCTCCGTGGACCGAGAGGAACTGGTTTTTTGTATGTGAGCAAAGCTGTACTGCCCAAACTCAGTCCATACTATTTGGATTTACATTCTGCTAATTGGACGGGAAAAGGCTCCTATGAAATCAGATCGGATGCCCGTAAGTTTGAAAACTGGGAGGGAAGTAGAGCAAATACCATGGGCTTGAAAGTTGCTTGTGAATACATTTTAGACATTGGGATAAAGAATATCTGGGAACGTGTTCAGTACTTGGGAAACTATATAAGGACTCAGCTTTCGGCACTTGAAGGTGTGCATATACACGATATTGGCTCAGTGAAAAGCGGAATCGTTTCGTTCACAGTCGATGGGAAGTCTGCCGATGAAGTTAAGGAGTACCTTCTCGCAAAGAAGATTAATGTGTCTTGGAATGGTACATCGAATACTTATCTAGACATGACAGCAAGAGGCCTGAATGAAATCGTTCGCGCTTCGGTTCATTATTATAATACGGAAGAGGAAATTGATACTTTTATTAAGGAGTTACAACAACTTAGCTAACAACTCCTTCACGATTTTGGCAGTGACCATTCCTGTTACACCATTAATGTCTCTATCAGGGTTGTACTCCACTACATCGCAGCCCACAATATTAGCATCAAGCTTCTGAATCATGTTGATTGCTTCCCGGGTGCTCAATCCACCCGGTTCGTGATGCGATACTCCAGGAGCAAAGGCTGGATCCAATACATCCATATCAAAGGTGACATAAACGGGCCCATCGAACTTCATGTTAATCTCTGAAGACCAATCTTTCATTTCGATCACATTTACACCAAAGCGATCTGCTTGTTCCTTCTGATGCCTTGTCATGGTACGAATGCCAATCTGTGTGAGATCCTTTGCTAAGCCATTCTCCATAATGCGAGCAAACGGGCAGGCGTGTGAGTGCTTATTGCCTCCTAATTCGTCATAGAGGTCACCATGGGCGTCAAACTGAATGATGTGGAGGTCAGGGTGTTTTTCAGCCATGGCCTGCATAATAGGGTAGGTCATGGAATGATCGCCACCTAAAGAAAATGGGATAGCATCCAGCGCCAGCACCTCTCTGATGGGCGATCTAATGCCAAAGTAGTTTTTGAGTGATGCATTGCCACACCATTTTACACGTGCGTGCTCATTCAGGTCACTCAGGTCTTCGGTAAAGAAATTTGCAGAGTCAGATTCCAGTGATTCAATAATCAATTCTGGAGCCTTCGCTGGACCTTGTAGAAAGGAAGAGTTTTCGTCAAAAGGAATCCCAATCAGGGCGATGTCATTTGCGCTTAGCTTGTCAATTGTACTCCTTTTGATGCTCATTACTTCTGCCAGTTATCTCTAAGCGTTACGGTTCTGTTGAAAATGATGTGCTCTTCTGTAGAATCCTTATCTACAATAAAGTAACCTTGTCTTTCAAATTGGAAGAAATCACCAGGCTTTGCGCTGGCCAATGACGGCTCCAACAAAACGTCTTTATTGATTTCTAGTGAATTTGGATTCAAGTGATTGGTGAGGTCGTCATCTATCTTATTCAAGTTCTCAGTAGTAAAGAGCCT
Source organism: Roseivirga sp. (assembly GCA_965660665.1). GTDB lineage: Bacteria > Bacteroidota > Bacteroidia > Cytophagales > Cyclobacteriaceae > Roseivirga. Next base: position 284,536 of record CBFIAY010000001.1, read on the forward strand.
ATCGTACATTCTGATTTCGGCTTTGACTGCATGATCGCCAGAAACCCACCCTAATGTGCCTTTTACTTTCTTTCCGCTTGTATCGTGCCCGCTACGCGTTTCTGGATCATATTCGCAATACAACTCCGTAATATTGCCTTCAGCGTCTTTTTCGAATCCTGTACACTTGATAATATATCCGTATTTCAACCTTACTTCACGCTCTGGACCCAGACGATACCACTTCTTCGGAGAAGGAGGGTTTTCCAAAAAGTCACCTTGCTCGATATAGATTTCTCTAGTCAGTGGCATTTCGCGTGATCCAGCAGCTTCATCACCTGGATTATTCACCGCAGGCATCATTTCAGTTTTGCCTTCTGGCCAGTTGGTGATCGTCACTTTCAGCGGATCAAGAATACCAAAAACACGATTGGATTTCTTGTTCAAATCTTCACGAATACTATACTCTAAAAGGGCAATATCTGTAATGCCATCGCGTCTGGCAACGCCTACTTTATGAGCAAAGTTCTTAATCGATTCGGGTGTATAACCTCTTCGTCTTAAACCAGAGATGGTAGGCATACGGGGATCGTCCCAACCATGTACATGACCATCTTCTACCAATTGTAAAAGCTTACGCTTACTGACAATGGTGTAGCCTAAATTCAAGCGAGCAAACTCAGTCTGTTCTGAAGGAAAAATGTTTAGTGTCTTAATTATCCAATCATACAAAGGCTTATGGTCCCTAAACTCTAATGTGCATAAACTATACGTTACATGTTCTATAGAGTCTGACTGCCCATGGGCAAAGTCATAATTGGGGTAAATGCACCATTTGTCACCCGTTCTATGGTGGTTTACTTTTTTGATTCTGTAGATGATCGGATCCCTCATGTGCATGTTAGGGGAGTCCATATCAATTTTCAACCTCAGTACGCGGCTACCTTCTTCGCAAGCGCCACTGCGCATGGCTTCGAAGCGTGCTAGATTTTCCTCAACGGAAAGGTCTCTATAAGGACTTTTAATGCCTGGGATGGTTGGGTTGGTCTTGCCGGCACTAATTTCTTCAGCACTTTGGTCATCGACATAGGCTTTTCCGTTTTCAATGAGTTGGATAGCATAAGCGTACAATTGATCGAAATAATCAGAAGTAAAAAGTGGCTTATCTCCATAGTCATAGCCCAGCCATTCGATATCCTCAATGATGGCGTTTACATACTCCACGCTCTCTTTTGCAGGATTAGTGTCGTCAAAGCGGAGATTGCATTTGCCGTTGTATTTTTCTGCTAGCCCGAAGTTCAATACAATAGATTTCGCGTGACCGATGTGTAGGTAGCCATTTGGCTCCGGAGGGAAACGCGTCTGGACAAAAGAATTTTTACCTGATTTAAGGTCTTCTTCTATCATTTGCTCTATAAAGTTGAGCGATTCTTTGTTTTCGTTTTCCACCATTTTCTGTCTAACTGAATAGATTGCAATTTTAGTGAAAACCGTTGAATTCAGCTTGTTAAATAGCGTTTATTTCAGACAATGAAAAGTGACAATTATAAAGAATCAGGGAAGTAGTAGTGGACTCTTTTGGAGTGTGTTGGATGTAAGTTGTGGATAAACCTGTGGATAACCCAGTGGATAAGTATGTGAATAACGGGGTGGGAAACTTGTTGAAAACTAGGTAGTTACAATGTTTGCATGTAAAGGTATGTAAACTACCTTAGGTATACCAAGTGAGGGATAAAGAACAGAAGCCTAGCTTTAGTCTCTCTTCGGGATAAGCCCGAAAAAGTGTAGTGAAAGGGTTAACATGCAAATGTTAATCTGAGACAGTCAGCGTGATACTGTTAGTATTTATCCTTCACGTAAGTGAAGGATTGAATATCGGAAAATTCTTTAGGGAAAGTTTCCAAGTGTATGTGATCACTACTTTGAAAGGGAGTAATCATAAGACGTTCTAAAAATCTTTCTATGAAAGGTGATTAGGCAGCATTTTAACAGTTGACTTTAATGAAAACTGAGCAATCAGGAATAGTTCTAGTCAGGAAAGTACTACGGTACACACCTTATCACCGTCAATGATTACTGGAAACAGTGATTGACATGCGCTCGCAAGAGCATGTGGAACATGTGGAGATTACTTTCGGGTAGTTTTGACAAAGAACGTTGACAGATCTGCAGAGATATATAAGACTGCAAAAGCCTCACATAGCCGATTGGTGCTGAGCACCAAACTATAGGCGAAGCCGTAAGAAGACAGCGTTTAGACTTGATTGCTTGGGCCTTCAAGTTTAGACAAAGTTCTTAACAGTAACTTGGCATCTTTAAATAGTTCAATCTAATTAAAGATGAGCAGGGGATGAGCAATCATCCCCTGTGTTTGTTATTTGGGGGTATTTGAAAAAATACTAAAAAAGACCACTGGGGAGTGGTCTTTTTTTTTGTTCAATTCTAAACTTTTTTTGAAAATAGTCGTTGTATTCCTAGTTTTAATAATAGTAATACTATTATTTTGGATAGTTAATTATCTCAATTCACTAGACATGGCGCTACTTAGGCTTGAAATGAATGCTAAACTTTTTTTGCGAGACCCGCAGGAAACAGATTTAGGAAGAAAAATTATTGATCAATCCATTCGGATGATTGATGAGTTAGGGCTGGAGGCGTTCACCTTCAAAAAGTTATCAGTTGCCATCGACTCTACTGAGGCATCTATTTATAGATACTTTGAGAATAAGCACAAACTGCTAGTTTATTTGATCGCTTGGTATTGGAACTGGTTGGAGTATAGAATTGACTTCGAAACACATAACGTAAAATCCCCAGAAGATAGGCTAGCCATTGCATTGAGGTTAATTACCGAGCAAAAGTCTTATGACCTATCTTTCCCTTCGGTTGATGAGTCTGCTTTGCAAAGAATTATCACCAATGAATCAGATAAGACTTATCTTACAAAACAAGTGGATAGCGATAATCGAGAAGGTCTTTTTAGGGGTTTTAAAACTATCTGTAAGCGCATTGCTGATATGATCAAGGAAATCAATCCATCTTACCAATATGCGCATGCCTTGGTAAGCACTGCATTGCAATCTGCCCATCAGCAAGTGTTTTTTGCAGAGCACTTACCTTCTTTGACTGAGCATGATCCTGGGCGAGGGGATATCTATCAGCAGAATTACGTGTTTCTTTTAGAACTCATTCAAAAAGCTATTAGGGAATAAAGCTAAATCATATGACGAATCAGCACATTGCCAATTCCATTAAGGAGATTTCGGTTTTATTGAGTGACAACCTTGAAGAGGCTTTATTACAAGACCTTCAAGTGAATGCAAAGTCTTATGCGATAGATGAGGCCTTTGAATTTAAGCGTGACTTGATCGAAACAGCTAACAAGATCAGAATAGTACTTTTGGATCAATCATTAGCTGGGGGAGATTTAGCAACCTTTATAAAAGATGTCAATATTCCTTTGATAGCGCTCAGGCAGTCGGCTGATGGTTTTGCCCCAGTCATTCTTACAAAAGAAAAGAGAGCTATAAAGGTTGTAGAAATAGGAGAAGTTTCTACGAAGGAACTTATTTACGAAGATGTTAAGGATCAATTCATACAAGATGCTCAAGGCGAAATAATGCTCCTTGGTGCATTTAGCTATCGTAGTTTGGTTTCTGAACATGACGAAGGCGAAACACCGAAACCACTCTCACCTGTCAAACGCCTTATTCGCCTGTTGAGTGAAGAGAAAAGAGACATCTTCTACATTTTTGTATACGCTGCATTTGTCGGTATTGTGTCACTAACCTTGCCTTTAGGTATTCAGGCCACAGTAGAGCTAGTTTCTGGTGGTGTAGTATTCAGTTCGATCTATCTATTGATAGGACTTGTGCTCCTAGGAATACTTGCATCTGGGGGACTGCAAATTATGCAAATCACTCTGGTGGAATACTTGCAACGAAGAATCTTCACCAAAGCGGCATTGGAGTTCACTTTCAGGATTCCAAGGATGAAAATTGAATCACTCAATAATCTTCATGCTCCGGAATTAATCAATCGCTTTTTTGATGTATTAACGATCCAAAAAGGGCTTCCGAAGTTATTGGGAGATCTGACATCTGGTGTTATCCAGATTATTTTCGGTTTGGTTTTATTGTCCTTCTATCACCCATTCTTTGTCTTTTTTGGACTTGCGTTGATACTTACGCTGGTATTGATATTTAGATTGACAGGTCCTAAAGGACTTCAGTCTTCCATTCAAGAGTCGAAATACAAATACAAGGTAGTGTACTGGTTAGAGGAAATAGCCAGGGCCTTGAACTCATTTAAAATATCGGGTAACACGAATCTTCCAGTAAAAAAGACTGAGTATAATGTTAATAATTACTTGATTAACAGAAAGGTACACTTTAAGGTGCTTGTTAGTCAGTACATATATATCGTATTATTCAAAGCGGCAATTACAGGTGGCTTGCTGATTATCGGTACGTCTTTGGTCATCAACCGTGAAATCACGTTGGGTCAATTTGTAGCTGCAGAAGTAATCATCATCTTGATTTTAAGTTCTGTTGAGAAAATCATTACCTATATGGATGTGGTGTATGACATGCTAACAGCGGTTGATAAGATAAGCCAAGTAACAGACTTGCCGCTTGAAAAAGTTGGGGGTATCGACCTAAATAATAAAGAATTAAACAAAGGCTTTTCGATTCGATTGAAAAACCTGAGCTATACTTATCCAGAGGCCAAATCTCCTGCTATTCATAGTATCACTACTGGTTTTTCTTGTGGGGAGAAGATTTGTATTTCTGGTGGTAATGAGTCGGGAAAGACTACTTTGACTAATACTATTTCAGGGATAAACCTGAACTTTGATGGATCGCTTACTATAAACGATTATAGTATGAGGGATTTAGACCTAACGAACTTGAGAGATAAGGTGGCTAAAAATGTTTCGTCCGAAGATATTTTCGAGGGAACAATTCTAGATAACATTGTGGTAGGTAAACCACAAATTTCTACTCGAGATGCAGTTGAGGCAATTAATCTTGTGGGCCTTGCAGACAAGATCAATATGCTTCCTAATGGTTTGAGTACACAAATCATCAGTGGAGGTAAAGGCTTTTCGAGCAGCTTTGTTCATAAGCTAATACTAGCAAGATGTTTAGTCAAAAAACCAAGGCTTTTGATTTTGAATGACTTCTTTGCGTCCTTCCAAAGATCTGAAAAGGAAAATTTACTTAATGTCGTTACCAAAGCAGCAGAGTGTACTTTAATAGCCGTGTCAAACGACCCAATGGTGATGGCCGCTTGTGATCGCGTAATCGTAATGGAAGCAGGAACTATTATTGCAGAAGGTACTTTTACAGAGCTATTGTCTGAAGGATATTTAAATAAAATCATTAAAGTCTAAGCCATGTTGAATCTATCAGAAAATCAAAATCAGAAGATACAGCATGAACAGAGCGTTTTGTTTAAAACACTAGGCTCGCCTAAATCGGGCCGCAAGCTGGCTAAGATCTTGTTGTCAGTGACCTTCATGTTCTTTATCCTCCTCTTTTTACCATGGCAACAGAATATTAGAGGCAATGGTAAATTAACTGCTTTCAGACCAAGTCAGAGACCTCAGTCTGTAGAAACAGCGATTGCAGGAAGAATAGCAAGCTGGAAAATCCGTGAAGGCCAGTTTGTAAACAAAGGAGATACCATATTGACACTTACGGAGGTCAAAGACAAGTTTTTTAACCCAGAGTTATTACAAAGGACAATGGAGCAGATTGATGCTAAAAGCTCCAGCATAGAGTCAAAAAGTGATAAGGTAGCTTCTTTGGAAACTCAAATCGGAGCCTTAAAAGATTTACTGACCTTCAAAAGAGAACAGGCTAAAAATAAGCTGAAGCAATCGAAATTTAAGTTAGATGGCGATAGCATTAACTTTGAGACTCAAAAGATTCAGTTTGCTAACCAAGAGAGTATCTATCAAAGGAACCTGAAGAGAGGCGAGGCAGGTAATATTGCCTCAAACAAGCTGCTAGAAATAGAGTCTAAGTTTCAAGAGGCGACAACTAAGCTCGCTTCATCAGAGAACAAATTTTATCAGGGTCAGCAAGAAGTAATCAATGCGAGGGTTGACATCAGTGTTACGGAGTCAGAGTTGTTAGACAAAATCAGTAAGGCAGAATCTGACAGGAACAACACCTTAGCTGAAATTGCAGATGGCCAAGGGGGATTAGCCAAATTGCAGAATGACTATGCCAATTTGAGCATTAGAAATGAACAATATCAAATTGTTGCGCCTCAAGATGGTTATATCGTAAAAGCTATGAAGGCAGGTATCGGTGAGACGATCAAGGAAGGTGAGTCAGTGGCTACAATTATGCCAGAGAACCCTGAATTAGCTGTTGAAATGTATGTGCAAGCGATGGATGTTCCATTAATCGGTCAGGATAGAAAAGTTCGTATCCAGTTCGATGGATGGCCAGCGCTACAATTTTCTGGATGGCCGAATGTTTCTGTAGGTACTTTTGGCGGTGTAGTAAGAGTTATTGATAGAGTCAATAGTACTGGCGGATTGTATAGAATACTTGTTACACCTGATCTTGAGGATGAACCTTGGCCTGAACAACTCCGAATGGGTTCTGGTACAAAGGGATGGGTAATGCTTGATAATGTTGCCGTATGGTACGAAATCTGGCGTCAGTTGAACGGCTTCCCAGCTAGCCTTTATGAGGCACCGAAAGATGTAAAGGAGAAACCACAAGCATCTGATAAGAAATAGTGATATGAGGAAATTGTCAATTTTTCTATCGCTATTGATTAGTGCGCTATTCGTGCCATCCACAGGCCTTGCACAAGACTTAAAAGTCAAGTCTTTGGAGGAGATGATTGCCGACAATGCAGCAGATACTTCTAGGGTAATGACATTGGAGTCTTTCATTAGCATTGTTCTGATGAATCATCCCGTAGTTAAACAAGCGGATTTACTGCCTGAGAATGCGAGGCAAGAAATAAGGTTGGCAAGAGGCGCTTTCGACCCGAAACTGGAATCGTCTTGGGACGTGAAGAATTTTAAGGATACAGAGTATTACGATATTTTCAATACCACATTGAAGGTACCTACTTGGTTTCCTGTAGATCCTAAAATTAGTGTAGATCGTAATCGAGGAGTTTTTCTTAATCCTGAAAATGCTATTCCAGCGGGTGATAATTTTGGACAAGTGACGGCTGGTTTGAGTCTTCCCGTGGGAAGAGGTCTTTTTATCGATCAGAGAAGGGCATCAGTTCAACAGGCTGAAATATTTGGTCAAATTACTGATGCTGAAAGGATTAAGATGATCAATAAAATCTTGCTCTCAGCTTCAAAGGATTATTGGGAATGGTATTTTACGTTTTATAACTATCTACTGATTGACGAGAGTTTGAGTATCTCAGAAGAGGTTTACCGAAGGGTTAAGGTCGACTTTGATTTTGGTGCGTTGGCAGCTATTGATACCGTTCAAGCAGCCATAACATTACAAAACAGAAAGGTAGATAGTCGTGAGGCATTAATAGATTTTAAGAGAGCAGGTTTAATGTTGTCAAACTATTTATGGGGCATGAACGAAGAGCCGATGGAATTTAAAGATGACCTATTCCCTCAGTTAGATTTTTCAATGAACCTCTTGGGCTCTGACTTACCACTTGATAGCTTATACAACCTTGCTATCGTAGGTCATCCAGAATTAGTTAAAACGGGTTTCAAGCTTGAGCAGCTTGATATTGACAGAAGGCTGGCCAGGGAAAACTTGAAACCTAGGATTGACCTGAATTATAATGTCATTAACGCTCCAATCAACCCACAGGGTGAATTTGTTGATGTCCAACTTCGAAATAATTATAAGTTTGGCGTAGAGTTTGAATTCCCGCTCTTCCTGAGAAAGGAACGGTCTAAGTTAAGACAGACTAACATTAAGATAGAGCAAACAAATTATGAACTGGATTTGCTTGAAAGACAAATTTTGAATGGCATACAGGCATCGTATTTCGAGCTCGATAATACAAAGGATATGTTGAGTTTAATGGATGGAGCTGTCGATAATTATAAGATTCTGCTTCAGGCCGAGCTGGATAATTTAGAACAGGGAGAAAGTGATTTGTTCAAAATTAACTTTCAACAAGACAAGCTCTTAGCGTCACAAATCAAATTAATGAAGATGCGGGCGAACATGGAAAAGGCTAGAGTCAACCTCTATTGGTCGGCTGGGATACCTTATCTTCACTTCAATCGAAATGGAACTAATTAGGCTTTTCTAATGCTACAGTTTAGTACTGCGATTTGATTATGATTACCTTTGGTGTACCTGAAAAAAAATAAAAGAAATGGAAAGACAACAAGTAACCGCAAAACGCTCATTAACTCAAGAAACTGAGGATTTACTTAATCGCCAAATCATGATGGAGGGCAGCTCAAGCGCCTCATATCTATCCATGGCTTCATGGTGCGAAATGACAGGTTACGAGGGCTCTGCAAAGTTTTTATATCTACACTCTGACGAAGAGCGTGCACATATGCTTAAGATCTTCCATTACGTAAATGAAGCTGGTGGACACTCGATCCAACCAGCGATTACTGACATTAAGCATCACTACACTTCATTGAGAGAGGTTTTTGAAACCATTCTTGACCATGAAATTGCAGTTACAAACTCTATCAATGAGATTGTGAACCACTGCTATGAAATAAAGGATTTCACGACTATGAACTTCTTGAACTGGTTTGTCGAAGAGCAAAGAGAAGAAGAAACACTTGCGAGAAGAGCGGTCGAGTTATTCGACCTTATTGGTGAAGATGGTGTTGGTCTTTGGACGATCGACAAAGAGATTCTTAACCTCATCAGTGGCGCTAATAGTGGTTCTGAAGCTTAATTCAGTACCAAGATACGAACTGAGTTTATGCTAATTCCCTTTAAAGAAACGTTGACCAACTTAGGTCTGGAGTCTGACTTGGTTGAAGAGATTATTCAGCAGGGTAAGTCGAAAACCTTAAAGGCAGAAGAGCTCCTGATAAGTCCAGGAGCTGCTGCCAATGCCATGCCTATGGTGATTTCGGGGACGCTTCGAATTATGAGGGAGGATGAAGAAGGAAATGAGGTATTCCTTTATTACTTGGAAGGTGGGGATGCATGCGCCATGTCCATCAGTTGCTGTTTAAGTAATCAGACAAGTCAGTTTAAGGCCATTGCAGAGTCAAACGCTGAACTATGGATGGTGCCCATGGCATTAGTAGATACTTGGATGGCAAAATATGGCTCCTTCAGGAAGTTTGTAATTGATTCATATCAAAATCGGTTTGATGAACTCATGCAAACCATAGATAGTATTGCGTTCATGAACATGGATGAACGACTGATGAAGTATCTCCTAGACAAAAAGCAAAGTCAAGGTTCATTTGTCATCGAAAAGACCCACGAACAAATCGCTCAAGAATTGAGTACTTCACGGGTGGTAATCTCCCGGCTTCTAAAAAAGCTCGAAAAAGAAGATAAGGTTGAGCTTTACCGGAATAGGATAGAGGTGCTTTGATCAGTTCTTATAGAATTCCAGAATGTCGTTCAGCATACAATTGTTGGCGTTCCTCCAGGTTGCGAGTAATTCGACCGATCATACTTTTACCCAGAAGCCAATCTGGATCAAGTTCAGTTGCCTTTCTAAATGCAATTTCGGATTCCGTCCAGCGGCCATTGTCAAGAATCTCTTCCCAACCTTTCAAAAAGTAATAACGTGCGGAGTCTATTTTGGTGCCGTAATCGTATTCAATTGTCGAAGGAGAGGTGCTGCAAGAGCAACAAAGGGCAAAGATCAGGCAGCTAAGGATTAGCTTAAACTGAAGAGAGATAAAGTTCATCAAATACTAAGGTTGAATGGTACGAGTAAATTCGTTAAAAGATTGGTTATTAGCAATCTTAGATAGCGCCCTTTTATGCTAAAGCTTCATGGCTGGCAAAAGAATTCAAAGTTTCAGACCTTTAGTAACTTTGGTTACTTTTGAGTAAATGAATCGCCTTACTTTTGTGTGATCATTTAAAAAAAACCTACGATTGAAGCAGTTTTTCCCCATACTCACTTGGTTACCTAATTATAAGAAGGACTACCTAAGCGATGACCTCTTTGCAGGTCTTACAGTCGGTGTAATGCTTATCCCACAGGGCATGGCGTATGCCTTGATTGCTGGCTTACCACCTGTTTATGGCTTATATGCCTCTGTAGTCCCTCAGCTTATCTACGCAATCTTCGGTACCTCTCGTCAACTATCTGTGGCACCGGTTGCGATGGATTCTCTACTAGTTGCCACTGGCGTTTCTGTGTTAGCCACTGAAGGAACGGATGCTTACATCACCTTTGCCATTCTGCTAGCGTTGTTCATGGGCATTGCACAGTTTTCATTAGGACTCATAAGGATGGGCTTCATAACGAACCTCCTTTCTAAGCCTGTTATCAGTGGCTTTACTTCTGCCGCAGCTGTGATCATTGGACTGAACCAGCTGAAATACCTGCTGGGAATAGATGTAGCAAGAGCAAATGAGATTCACAAGGTCTTAGCTAGTGCTTTTGAAAAGATAACTGAAGTACATTGGCTTACGCTTATTATAGGTGTCGCTGGTATTGTTTTTCTTAAGCTATCAAAGAAATTGAGTCCCAAAATTCCAGGTGCACTTGTCGCTGTTGTGGTTGGGATTCTTGTTGTGTTTGGTTTAGGACTAGACGAAAAAGGAGTAAGTGTAGTACAAGATATTCCTCAAGGATTGCCAGCCTTTATACTACCTGATTTATCTTGGGAATTAGTTCAAAAGTTATTGCCTTTATCCCTGACCATTGCAGTAGTAGCTTATATGGAGGCCTTTTCGGTAGCTAAAGCACTCGAGGCTAAGCGAAGAAATTATAAGGTGATGCCGAACCAAGAATTGATCGCTTTAGGGGCTGCTAATATTGTGGGCTCACTCTTTCAGAGTTATCCTGTTACAGGAGGGTTCTCGCGTTCCGCGGTAAATGAACAGTCAGGAGCACAGACTCCTTTGGCTTCCATTATTAGTGCAGCATTGGTTGCCTTGACCTTGTTGTTTTTAACACCGCTATTCTATCACCTTCCGCATGCTATTCTGGCGGCAATTATTATGGTAGCTGTGTCGGGTTTGATTGATACCAGTTACATCGTTACGCTATGGAAAACAAATAAAGTCGAATTAGGACTTCTACTCGCGACTGCACTTATCACACTTGTTATCGGCATGGTTCCAGGTATTGTTTCGGGAATAATTCTCTCTGTGTTGATCTTACTTTTCAAAGCAGCTAATCCTCATATAGCACTTTTAGGTCGCGTAAAGGGTTTTTCCGAATACAGAAACCTTAAACGCTTCGATAACCTTGAAACATGGAAAGAGCTCATGATTGTAAGAGTGGATGTTCCTTTCGTGTTTGTGAACATTCAAACCATTAAGGAAAGAATTACAAATGCAGCATTAGATAGGGAGGGGCTGCTGAAATATGTGATTCTAGATGCTGGCTCGGTAAATCATATGGATGCAACGGGAATTATTGGTGTTCGCGACCTGATAGAGTCCTTGAGGGAAAAGGACATTACACTTTTATTTGCAGAAGTAATTGGCCCAGTTAGAGACGCAATGTATAGGAATGATATAGTGAAGAATGAATCCGCAAAAATGTTCTTCTTAACAACAGATGATGCGGTAAAGTATTGTCTGTCTGAAGAAGTAGAAGCGTCTAGAGAAATAATGGCGTTACAGACCAATGCGTAATGTAACAAGTGTTACAATTTGAGTTGAGCAGAGGAACGTAATTTGAAGAATCAATGTCTTAGGACAGTAGAAAGAATAAAAACAGAAGAATGATTATAGAACAGATTTATACAGGTTGTTTGGCACAAGGTGCTTATTACATAGAAAGCAAAGGTGAAGTAGCGATTATAGATCCATTACGTGAAACACATCCATACCTTGCAAAGGCTGAAAAGAACAATGCATCAATTAAATATATTTTTGAAACGCACTTTCATGCGGATTTTGTTTCAGGACATCTAGACTTGGCCAGAAAATCTGGAGCAACCATCGTTTATGGGCCAGGTGCAAAGACGTCTTATGATATTCACGAAGCCAAAGACAATGAGTTTTTTGCTTTAGGGGATATCAAAATAAAAGTATTGCATACACCAGGTCATACACCTGAGAGCTCAACGTACTTGTTGATTGATGAAAACGGAAAAGAGCATGCCATTTTCAGTGGCGACACCCTCTTTATAGGAGATGTTGGAAGACCTGATTTAGCGGTAAAGTCAGACCTCTCTAAAGAAGATTTGGCAGGAATGCTTTTCGAAAGCCTTCGTAATAAAATAATGACGTTACCCGATGACGTGATCGTTTATCCGGCACATGGTGCAGGTTCTGCTTGTGGTAAAAACATGAGTAAAGAGACGACAGATCTTCTTGGTAATCAGAAAAAGGTGAACTACGCCTTAAGACCTGACATGACTAAAGAGGAATTTGTCAAAGAGGTGACTGAAGGTATTTTGCCTCCACCTCAATACTTTGCTAAGAATGCCATGTTGAATAAAACGGGCGCTGACAGCTTAGATGATGTGATGGCAACAGGAAACATTGCTTTAGATGTTGATACATTCGAAGCGATGGCTAATCATGAAGGAGCACTTGTACTCGATACGCGTAATGAAACCAATTTTGTTCAAGGGTTTGTTCCGAATTCCATCTTCATAGGTGTCGATGGTAGCTTTGCACCATGGGTAGGAGCCCTTATTACTGATTTGAATCAGCCTATCATTTTAGTGGTAGATGAAGGAAGAGAAGAGGAGGTAATCACCAGATTGTCTCGCGTAGGGTATGATAACACTTTGGGTTACCTCAAAGGTGGAATCGCAGCTTGGAAGGCAGCAGGTAAAGAAATTGATACAATTACTTCTGTTGGACCGGATGTCCTTAAGGGAAAGCTTGAAACGGAAGAAATTAACGTATTAGATGTAAGAAAGCCAGGTGAGTATCTAGCCGAACACATCGAGAAGGCAAAAAACACACCGCTTGACTTTATCAACACTGAAATGAACCGTATTAACAAGGACACTGAATACTACATTCATTGTGCTGGTGGATATCGGTCAGTCATATTCTCTTCAATCTTGAAGTCGAGAGGGTTTGATAAAGTGATTAATGTGGCCGGTGGCTTTAATGCCATAGTGAAAGAAGGAATACCAGTTACAGATTTTGTTTGTCCTAGCACATTAAACTAAAACTACAAGTAATACCCATCTCTCAAACGCTGAGGTGGGTATTATCAAATATTATTCAGGTCTTGAATCTTTTAAGACTTGAATCACATCTAACAAATTAAGATACTTTCAATGATAGAATTTATAAGTCAACCTTGGCCATGGTATGTGGCAGGGCCCGTTATTGCCTTGGTTATGTTTAGCTTGATATACTTTGGCAATAGCTTCGGTATGTCGGCTAACTTTAGAAACATCTGTTCCATTATGGGTGCAGGGAAATCATGCGATTTCTTCGATTTTGATTGGAAAAAGCAGATTTGGAACCTCGTTTTTGTTGTGGGAACCATATTAGGTGGAGTTATTGCTAGTCAGTTTTTGATGAACAATGAGGTGGTTGCCATTAGCGATGCCACTATTGCCGAGTTAAGTTCCTATGGAATAGAAGATGTAGGAGATGGTATGTTGCCCAAATCTATATTCAGTTTTGAGTCCCTGCTTACGGCTAAAGGATTAATTATGATCGTCTTAGGAGGGTTTTTAGTCGGCTTTGGAACCCGATATGCAGGTGGTTGTACTTCTGGACACGCCATTAGTGGTTTAAGTGACCTTCAGCCAGCTTCATTATTAGCAGTAATTGGCTTCTTTATAGGTGGCCTAGCAATGACTTGGTTAATTCTCCCTTCAATTCTAACACTTTAATCAGACTAGCATGAAATACATTAAATATTTAATCCTAGGTACAGTCTTCGGTATAGTACTGACAAAGGCTGAATTGATCTCTTGGTTTCGAATCTTCGAGATGTTTAAGTTCCAAGCCTTCCATATGTATGGAGTAATTGGTTCTGCTGTCGTGATAGGTGTGATCATAACCCGAATTATCAAGGCAACAAAAATGAAATCTCTTTCAGGTGATCCAATTGAGATATCTCCTAAGACTTTCTCATACCCTCGATATCTCATTGGTGGAACAATCTTCGGGTTAGGATGGGCGCTTACTGGAGCATGTCCCGGGCCTTTGTTTGTTCAAGTGGGTAATGGCTACTTGGTAATGATTGTCGCCATAGCTTCTGGAATATTCGGAACTTATGTTTACGGCTTGGTGAGGAATAAATTACCTCATTAATTCGACTAACTTTAAGCACTTGAGACGAATCGTTATTTTATCAACTGTAGTTCTATTTTCTTTTTCTCTTCACGCACAAGAACAGGTAGGTCTTTCAGGCGCATTTAAGTCTAGGTACATAAGGACTGCCAACAAAGGGAGCTTAGCAGATTTTTCGGGTGCCGTATCTTATGGTTATTTGAAATACCAAAAAAGGGCTAATGAATGGCTAAGCTTTGGCGGACAGGTTAATGGTCTGCTGCATTATGGCTTAGATAATATTACCAAACGAGATGTACAGACAGGTGCAGGTCCAATTTTCGAAGCAAACCTATGGAATCCACGGTACCTTGATGGTAGGGTCGCTGGCGTACTGAGCCAGCTATATGTGACTGTTGATTTAAACGGTCATCAATTCTCTGTGGGGAGGTTCTTAAAACAGACTCCAACTATTAATCCAGAACCATGGCCTTTTCCAAATGCATTGCAAGGGATATGGTATCAATACAACCAGAAACGTTTCAAATTTCAATTGGGAGTAATCGATAGGGTCTCACCACGCTTTACAGGACGATTTGATAATATTGGAGAAACAATCGGCTTGGCGGCTACAGGGATCAATGAAATTGGGTTGCCAAGTACTTATACAGGGAATGTAGATTCTAATTACCTGCTCATAACTAATTTCAATATGCAATTGTATGAGCAGTTTAGTATAGATGCTTGGAATTATTATGTTGACAATGTTTTCAATACTTTTCTTATCGAACCTTCGCTAAAGTTTGAAGACGAGTTGACACTCAAAGGCATGTTCATTTATCAAAGCCGTGTAGGAAATGGTGGAAATGACAATGCTGCATTGTCCTACGTCAGTGAGGGTACAAACGCTGTGTACTTTGGGCTTCGGGCTGAAAAGAAGTTTGGGAATAGTGCTTTGCAGTTCAATGTATCAATAATTGGTCTTGATGGTAGACTTCAGCTACCAAGGGAATGGGGGTTAGAGCCATTTTATACATTCCAGCGAAGAACGCGAATTGAGGGACAAAGTAGTGTTACTTCCTTAATGACCAAATGGACAAGTAATTGGGAGAAGGAGAAATCTAATATAACCTTTTTTACTAGTGTCGGATGGCATAAAACCCCATCTCCAGAAGATGTAGTTAAAAATAAATTAGGGCTTCCACCTCATTTACATTGGGACGCTTCGTTTAAATATGCAGGTAAAAACGCAGGCTTAAAGGGTTTTTCAGCAGAGTTGTACTTAGCGGTTCGGTCACTTACTGGTGACGAGCTCACAAACGAATCTTTCAGGATCAATCGGGCGGATTTCTTTCATTCAGACCTGATTTTGGCCTATACCTTTTAGTTAATTCTTAAATTGTGTTATGGACTTAGGGAAAATGATGCACAACGCAACGCTGGCAGTATATGCTGTCTTTGGCGTGGTTGTAGTAATTATTGTATTTCTAGTCATTCTTTGGACCAACCCTGAGTTAGTGTATACGCCCAAAGTTTCTGCTGAAGAATGGCAACCAAGAAGTATTCAAGCTGATTTGGGTAAAGGTCCTAGGGAGAGTTTAGTTAGGCTAGGTCATGAAATCATTACCGAAACAAGTAAGCATATTGGACCGTTGGCACCTGAAATTAAAAGTCGCTTGGCGGGTAACAACCTGAGTTGTCAAAGTTGTCATTTAGATGCTGGCCGAAAGTCTGGCTCCGCTTCCTTTGTAGGTGTCGCTAATCGCTTCCCACAGTTTAGAGGGAGAGAGAATAAAATGGGTTCTTTGAATGAGCGTGTGAATGGTTGCATGGAACGCAGTATGGATGGAAAACCTTTACCCGAAGGAGGGCTAGAGATGCAAGCGATCATCGCTTATATGGAATGGCTCAGCGAAGATGTGCCTGATGAAAGGGAAGCTGAGTTTAAAGGCTTCGCGAAAGTAGAACTACCAACGGAGGCTGCTGATCCAATCAAAGGAAGAGTAATCTATACCAAGCATTGTCAGAGCTGTCATATGGAAGATGGTCAAGGGCAAAGGCCTTCTGAAAATGAAAAGTATATTTATCCACCGTTATGGGGAAATGATACCTATAACCATGGCGCTGGAATGCATCGTGTAATTACAGCTGCTCAATTTATCAAGGGCAATATGCCTTATCTACAAGCGACTTTAGAGAAACCTGTGCTTACTGATAAGGAGGCCTACCATGTTGCGGCTTACATCAATAGTTTTGAAAGACCCCAAAAGTCTAATCCTGAAGTAGATTTTCCAGACAAGAAATTGAAACCGGTGTCAACTCCTTATGGACCATGGGAAGATCAATTTACGCCACAGCAGCATAAGTATGGTCCATTTCAGCCGATAATGGAGTTTTATCTAAAGGAGTACGGAATTAAGAAGAGTAAGTAGCTAAATGAATGGTCAAACGTTTCTTTAGAAGCTAGAAGCTGATACTATTTCCGTTTAGCTCGAGACTCATGGCTCATCTACTTCTTCACAAATTTAGTCAGTATATAGATCGTTTGCCCGTTAACTTTTCCTTGAATATGTTCGGTGTCGTCATGCACGAGGCCTATGTTTCTTACAGCAGTGCCGCGCTTAGCCGTAAAACCTCCACCTTTTACATTCAAGTCTTTGATCAGTACTACAGAATCTCCAGCCTGCAGTTCAACCCCATTGCTATCAATGTGTTTTGGAGCAGCTTCATCTACGTTGTCAGACTTTGCCCACGCTAAGGTACCTTGGTCTAGATAAAGCATTTCTAACAGGTCCACAGGCCAGCCTTCACCCCGCAGTCTAGTGAGCATTCGCCAAGCCATTACTTGTACCGCAGGAGTAGGACTCCACATACTGTCATTCAGGCACCTCCAATGATTTGAATCCATTTGATCTGGGTTTTCCATTTGAGTTTGACAAGTTGTGCAAGCCAATATCGATTGATCTAAAGTATTGTCAGATGGGGTGACAGCATACGAACTCAGTTGCTCAGCTGCGTTACAGAGTTCACATACTGACCCACTTCGCGCTAAAAGTTCTTGTTCAATACTCATATTAAAAAATAATGGATAGGTAAAGATGACCTAGGTAAAAAAAATAGTCTTATGAATAATTAAATTGTATACCCGTTTATGCGAATATTAATCCTCTATTGCTTGGTAAATGAGTTTGTACATATCCTCCCAGAAGGCGTTGTCATTGAAGCCTGCAACCTGTGTCATACCCACGAAGATCATTTGTTCTTGTGGGTCGATGAAGAATTTAGTGTTGAAATAACCACTCCATTCATAAGTGCCAGGGCTTTTAGGGCTACGCTTGGTAGGCGAGTCTAAGTAAACGGTAAAACCCAAGCCGAATGAACTCCCAGTAGCTTGATATCTATCGAGTTTGTAATTTGTAATTACATCAGGCATTTGGTCTCGGCTCATCTCCCTAAGTGCTTTGTTGCCAAGTACCTTACCTCCACCTGAAACAAGTGCTTGTATGAAGGTGGCATAATCGATTGTGGTGGAGGATAGGCCAGCACCACCTGCAAATAAATTTCTTGGCCCCAGTTTAGGGTAGGAAGTTCCAGCGGTCATACCTAACTCCTCTGTCGTGCGCCAGTTGCCACCTGTCTTGGTGTAGACACCAACTAAGCGATCCATTTTATCTTTGGGTAAGTAGAAATATGTGTCCTCCATTCCGAGGGGTTCAAAAATGTGCCTTTGGAAGTATTTGTCTAAAGGAATACCAGAGGCAACTTCAATGATCCTACCTAAGACGTCCATACTAAGTCCGTATGAAAATTTTGCGCCGGGCTGATGCGCTAGTGGTACTTTGGCCAGTCTGTTGATCCACTCCGCGGTCGACCAAGTCTCATGTGAAAAACCTACATTCATATCGAACTTTTCATAGACAGCCATGAGCTTCCCAGGGTTAAAACTACCATAAACAATACCTGAAGTATGTGTCAAAAGATTTCTGATGGTCACATCCTTTTCTACAGGAACAGTTGTAAACGTAGAATCAGTAGGGTTAAAGGTGTCTAGAACAACTTGATTCTTAAAAGCGGGTATGTACTTGTGTACAGGGTCGTCTAAATCTAAAATACCTTGTTCATACAATTGCATGATAGCAACGGATGTAACGGCTTTTGTCATTGATGCTAGGCGCCAAATATCACCTTCTCCATAGGCTTTATCCTTTTTAGAGTCTCGGTAGCCAAAGCTCTTTTGATAGATAATTTTACCTTGCTTTGCAATCAAGAAAGAGCCTCCAGGAAGCTGATTGGCTTCCATGTACTTGAGTATATGATCATCAACCTGCTCTAGGACAGCATCCGACATGCCCACACTCTCGGCAGTACCCTTAATAAAAGGCCCTGATTTTTGCGCAAAAAGTGCTACCGATAAAAATAACAGCGCTATAGTACTTCTGATTTTCATAGCATTTGGATTTAAGGTTCGACTATATCATATGAAGAGATTTAACTTAAGTTAAGTAGAATTTTTCCTTTTCTCCCTGGTTTTTCCATATGATCAATAGCTTTCACGATATCATCTATTGAATAGGCTGCTTCTACATCGGCTTTTAAGGTTTGCTCTGTCAGCATTCCCAAAATCTTCGGTACTATGCTTCTTCTCTCATCACCTGATAGCCCCGTAAACCATGTGGTTAGCCAAAAACCTTTTACCGTTAGATTTTTGAATATGAGCAATCCGCTATTCAATGGAATTGGCTGCAAGCTTAATAGACCATATACAAGCATTTTCCCACCTGATTGTAGTGTGTTCAATACTTTATCACCGAGTTCTCCTCCCACGGCATCAAATGCTGCATTGACCATTTCGCCATTTGTTGCAGCTTTAACCGCTTTAAAAATGTTTTCTGTCTTTTCATTGATTATGGCCGAAGCACCTAAATCAAGTAGGGCTTTCTTTTGGTCATCGCTACGCACCGTGCCAATGACATTAATGCCTCTACTTGATGCAATCTGGATTACAAATTTGCTAAAAGCAGAGGCTGCTGCTGTGAGCATCAACCAATCACCTTCTTCCAAATCCGCTTCGATCAGCATGCCATAAGCCGTTAAAGGATTAATAAAGGCCTGACAAGCGATGTCATCCGACATTGCTGGTGGTTTTGGAATAACACTGTTTGCAGCCACGCAAACATATTCAGCCCAGCTACCTAAAGCGGTAAAAATTACACCACTCCCAATAGGCATGTCGACACCCTTACCACAAGCATCGATAGTACCAGTACCTTCAAAACCTGCAATCTGAGGAATTTGAGGGCGTATGCCGTACATGCCTTGGATGAACATGATGTCTGCAGGAACGATGTTAGCTTTTGAAACTTTGATTCTGATTTCTCCAGGAGCTGGCTCAGGAATGGCAATGTCTACTACTTTTAAAACTTCAGTGGGTTTGCCTAGGGATTCGAATTGTACTGCTTGCATATAATTATCTTTATTATCACTCTCCTCCTCGAGAAGGAGTGCCCAAAAGGTGAAGTGGTTTTGACAAGAAATCTTTGATACTCGTCATGCATAACAAGTTAATTATTTATCTTTCATTCACGCAGTTAAAAATCATTAATCAATGCAGATAGCCGAAAACTTCAGATTAGACGGGAAAGTGGCGATTGTCACTGGAGCAAGTAAAGGAATAGGGAAGTTCATCGCTTTAGCCCTCGCACAGCAAGGAGCCAAGGTTGTTGTTTCGAGTAGAAAAATGGATGCTGTAACAGCGGTTGCAAATGAATTCAAGGCTGAAGGACTTGCAGCTATTGGAATTCCATGTCATATGGGAGACGATGACCAAATCAAGTCACTCGCAGCGCAAACGATAAAGGCCTTTGGAGGGATTGACATCATTGTCAATAATGCGGCAGCAAATCCCGTCTTTGGCCCTGTACAGAATGCTGGTGATGAGGCCTTTGATAAAATTATGGCTGTGAATGTCAAAGGACCATTGAACCTAGCGAAGTATGCTTACGACTCTATGAAGTCTCGTGGAGGCGGATCAGTAGTCAATATCAGTAGCATTGAAGGCATTACGCCTGGTCAAGGTTTAGGATTGTATTCTGTAAGTAAGGCTGCCTTGATTCAATTAACCAAAGTACTTGCCCGAGAATGGGGTCCAGATAGTATTCGTGCAAATGCCATTTGCCCCGGACTGATTGAAACGAAGTTTAGCGAGGCCTTGACCTCAAACGATAAGATTTTGAAAATGGTGATGATGAAACAGGCATTACCAATGCTCGCACAACCAGAAGATATTGCTGGACTTGCACTCTTCTTAGCATCCGATGCGTCTAAATTTGTGACGGGCGCTACAATTACTGCAGATGGTGGGTATACTATTTAATGATTAATGGAGAATGAATAATTAGAAATAGCAATTGAATGCCTTAATCACTGATTTACTTAATTACCTCTAACTAAACTCAATGGTCGAACTATTTGCAACAGACAAACTCAAAGTACTTTGCCCTAAAGTCAAGACTTTTATAGTAGATGAGCTCTATCCGGTAGAGTTACAAATGCTTCATCTTCCTTGGGAGGAAACTAAGGCTCAGTTGGATGTACTTCGATCTAAAGCAAAGTCACTCGGGCTGTGGACACCTTTTTTATCGGCAAATGAAGGGGGCTTGGGATTGACAATGGCTGAATTTGGACAAATCTCTGAGGTATTGGGGGCTACCCCTTTAGGACATTATGTGCTCAACTGTCAAGCGCCAGATATTGGTAATATTGAATTGATGCATCAATTCGCATCTGAAGAATTGAGGAACGAGTTTTTAGCGCCATTGATCAATGGAGACATCCGCAGTTGCTTTGCCATGACGGAGCCAGAGTTTGCGGGTTCTAATCCTGTCTATATGGGTACTACAGCCGTATTGGATGGAGATGAGTTTGTGATCAATGGGCACAAATGGTTTACCACAGCAGCTGATGGAGCGGCTTTCACCATTGTCATGGCGGTGACCAACCCTGAGGCGAGTCCTTATGAGAGGGCGAGTATGATTGTCGTTCCTCTGGACAATTCTGGTTATGAGAATGTTCGCAACATATCCATTATGGGAGATGCAGGAGGAGGCTATCTAAGTCACTCCGAAGTACGATTTAAAGATTGCCGTGTGCCGAAGAGCAATTTGATTGGGCAGATGGGCGAGGGGTTTATGTTGGCACAACAACGACTAGGCCCGGGAAGAATCCATCACTGCATGCGTTGGATAGGCATCTGTGAACGCGCCTTCGATATGATGTGTCAAAGAGCCGTGAGCCGCGAGCTGAGAGAAGGAAAGAAATTAGGGCATCAACAGACCATTCAAAATTGGATTGCCGAAAGCCGCGCAGAAATTAACGCCTCCAGATACATGGTGCTCCACGCAGCGCAAAAAATGGATGAGCAAGGAAGCAAAGCCGCTCGAATGGAGATTTCAACCATCAAGTTCTATGTGGCCGATGTGCTTATGAAAGTATTGGATCGAGCGGTCCAAGTGCATGGAGCACTGGGGATTACTGACGATACACTGTTATCCTTTTGGTATCGACATGAGCGTGGTGCAAGAATTTATGATGGGCCGGATGAGGTACATAAATCCAGTTTGGCCAAAAGCATTTTAAAAGGGTATGGATTATAAATTTGATGTCACTGCGAGGAATGAAGCAGCCCCCCCAAAGACAGGGAGATTGCCAAGTCACTCCTGGTGTTCGTTTCTCGCAATGACTTACTCATGATCGATCAAGCACAAGACATTCGAAAAGGAGAGGAGTTAAACCTCTCAAGGCTTAGGAACTATTTAGGGGAACACTTAACCGGGTTTTCCGGACAACTAGAAGTCTCTCAGTTTCCGAGTGGGTTTTCAAACCTCACTTACCTTGTGAAATCTGGGGATAAAGAATATGTGCTTCGTAGACCTCCCTTTGGCGCGAACATCAAAGGTGGCCATGATATGGACAGGGAGTTCAAAGTGCTGTCTTTGTTGAAACCAGTTTACCCAAAGGTTCCTACCCCAATGCTTCATTGTTTAGATGAATCTGTGTTAGGAGCAGAGTTCTATGTAATGGAAAGAGTAAGGGGTGTCATCTTAAGGGGTAGACCTCATAAGGACATTGACCTTTCTCCAGCTTTGATGAAATCCATTTCGGCGGCCTGTATTGATAACCTTGCAAACCTTCATACGATGGATTTGAAAGCTTCAGGTTTAGAAGGGTTCGGCAAGCCAGAGGGCTACACGCAGAGACAAGTTGAAGGCTGGGTCAAAAGATATTATCAAGCTGAAACAGATACGCTAGATTCCATGAATCAGGTTGCAGATTGGTTACAAATAAATATCCCTGAACAAAAGCACATTAGCTTTATTCACAATGACTATAAGTACGATAACCTTGTATTGAACCCTGATCACCTAAGTGAAATCACAGCGGTTCTAGATTGGGAAATGTCGACCGTTGGTAATCCTTTAATGGATTTAGGGACTTCTCTGGCTTATTGGGCACAAGCAGATGATGCTGACGCCTTAAAGCCTTTTAGTTTGACATGGCTCCCTGGGAATCTTAATAGAGAAGAATTTGCCAATCGATATGCCGAAAAGACAGGTTTCGACATGACAGACCAAGTGTTTTACTACGTGTTTGGCGCCTTTAAGATTGGGGTAATTATACAGCAAATCTATGCTCGGTACAAGAAGGGGGTGACCCAAGATCCACGGTTCGCTAATTTGATTTTTGCCATCAAGGCATGTGGTGCTAATGCAGTAAAGGCGATGGAAAGAGATAGTATTTAATACTTTTCGAAACCTAAAATAATCTCTTCCTTCCAAGGAGGAGTGGCCAAAGGCCGAGGTGGTTGAACTATGTATGATTAAGGAATTGGGTATAAAACCTCACCGCTCTATGAGCATCTCCCCTTAAAAAGGGGAGGATTGATTTGGCGCTTTGAACACCTTTCTTTTAAGAGAGAATAGTATTAAGTGCTAAGAGTAGATTCCTTTAAAGTGAAAGGAATAGCAATAGTCTCCTCTTTTAAAGGAGGAGTGACCGAAGGTCGAGGTGGTTAAATAAGAGTTATGGAATTAGAATTAAAAGACATCAATAAAGTACTTATCCTCGGTGCAGGAACACTCGGCTTACGAGTAGGTTTACAAGCCGCTATTAGTGGTTTTGAAACTACGATTTACGACATCAATGAAAGTGCCTTTGATGCTGCTATTAAAATTCAGGACGGAATCCTCAAAATGCTTATTCGCCATGAGAAATTAACGGAGGGCGAAGCAGAGGAAGTAAAGCAGCGATTGACCTTCACTACCCATGCTGATGAGGCCGCTAATGAGGCAGATTTTTTAAACGAGTCAGTCACTGAAAATCTTGAGCTCAAGAAGAAGGTTTGGGCGCAGTTCGGTGCATTATGTCCAGAAAAGTCCCTTTTTACTTCGAATACTTCTTATTTAGTGCCATCAGATATAGCAGGAGCAACTGGTCGGCCAGCGCGCTTCTGTAACTTCCATTTCCATGATGTCTTTTATGCCAATGTTGTGGACATCATGCCACATCAAGGAACTGAGTCTTGGATCCCCCAATTGTTGCATGAAATGGGCTTGAAGCTTTGGCAAACACCAGTTTTTGTGAAGAAGGAAAACCCCGGATACATTTTTAATTACATGCTGATGGCTTTGATTGGGGCGGCAGGTTCATTAAAAACGATGGATGTTGGAAGTATAGAAGATATTGACCGCAGTTGGATGGGCAATTTTAAAATGGAAATGGGGCCTTTTGGGGTGCTTGATACTGTTGGCCTAGATACAGCGTGGCACATTACAAGTAGCCAGCCAGACAAGAAGAGTCAGGCCTTCGCTGCATTGCTAAAAACCTATATTGATGCGGGGAAGTTAGGTGTCAAGACAGGAGAGGGTTTTTATACTTATCCCAATCCCAATTACAAGGAAGAAGGCTTCATTAAAGGTGTGTGGTGAACTGAACTCTAAGAGGTGCTTGTGGATAGTGTCTATAATGTCTCTGAATCAGGAAGTTGTGATTTTTTTTAAGGATCATTTAGACTACTTTGCGTCAATCCCTGGACTATCAAAATGCGAAGACTACTACTCAGTGTAATGCTCTACACTTCTTGCTTATGCATTCAAGGCCAGTCGGCTAGTCCCTTTTTCTACTATCTTTTTGCGGATTATGGCCTTTCAAGTGATAAGACCACAGTTACACTTCAGGATTATAAAGGCTTTATTTGGTTCGGTACCGAAGAAGGTTTAAACCGTATGGTGGAATTCCAGGTGTACGATATTTACCGCTATGACCGTAAAGATGATCGCTCCTTAAGCAATGATCACGTAACCATGTTGTTTGAAGATAGCCAGAAACGTTTTTGGGTGGGAACAAGTGATGGCCTAAACTTATACGATAGAGCGCTTAAAAAATTCTCTAGAATTTCATTAAATGCGGACGGCAAAAAGTCTTCAATAGATATGATTTATGATATGGCAGAAGATTCCGATGGAAATCTTTGGGTCATTAATAATCAAGGCCTAGTCCTTATGGACGGAGAAACTTTGAGACCGAGTAGCCAAATAGTCGCAGAGGGCAGGAGTGGTGGTGTATTGAAATTAAATGACCTTGAGTTACATCAAACTAACTTGTGGGTGGCTACGTCAGATGGGCTGTATGAACTTAGAGGGAAAAAGCTTTTAACTGCTAATGTTGGCAAAGGTTCTGAAGTCTCTAGCCTGCTTGCAATCAATGATAAGCTATGGCTAGGCACCGTAGGTGATGGATTGATGGTTTATGATGCTACCACTGGGGATGTTGATGTCTTTACAGAAACTAGTGAGGAGTGTAAGCTGAATAGTAACTACATCAACGATGTGGCACTCGTTGATGGTGATCAAGTCTGGGTGGCCACCATGGATGGTATAAATGTGTTCAGCCCGAAGCGTAAATTGATTGATTCATATCAATATAGTTTTGATGATCCTTATTCTTTATCCGACAAAGCCATTCAGCATCTTTATCAAGATGAAGCAGGTTCTGTTTGGATTGCTACCCCAAATTCAGGCATCAATTACTTTCATAAGGCGGATAACTTATTCAGCTATTTTGGCCAGACGAAGGAAGAAGGTACTGAAAACGATCTTATGGATTATAGTACGTTTTCAATCGTCACAACCGATGAAGGTAATTTATGGATAGGTTCTCGCAAAGGTGTATCGAGTTACAATTCAAGTACGAATAAGTTTAATCATTTCCCCTTTACGGGTGATCTTAGTAATAAAATTGGCAAGGTAATGTCGATTGCACAGTGTAGTGCAGACAACTTATGGTTGGGGACAGATAATGGCTTAGTCAAATGGACAGCAGAAGGTCAGTCCTACGAATACATCATGCCAGAACAGCTTAATGGACTTGATTTACTGACTGTTATGGGTGATGAGGAAGACAATCTCTGGATAGGTTCCGCTAGTAATGGTGTCAAACTTTACTCAAGTAGAAATAAAGTATTGAGAGACATACCATTTGAAGGAGAGAATTCAGGGGCATCAGGTGAATCTAAGATTAGTGATATCAAAAAATTTGGAGATTTGATATTAGTCTCTACCAATAATGGGCTCTTTCAATATGAAAATGGAGCTTTAGTAAAAGTCTCATTAAAAGGTCTAATGGATGGCTTACCAAATGACATTCCAATCAATGCGATTTATCAGGATGCACAAGAGCATATTTGGCTGGGGACGCAACAGGATGGTATTATCGTTTTAAACGAGAAGCAGAAATATCCTCACCGTCAGAAAGTTCTGAGATCCTTAAATATTCATTCTGTAAAATTTGATTCTCCTCTTTCACCATCGGTCTTATGAATTCAAAGAAGGCTTTCTTTTTCTCTTTTACATCAGTGTAACGTGCAAAGTCAGGGATCTTACTGATCTGTTTCGCTTGTGTTACACCTTCTAGCTCCCAAGTGTCTCTATGTACTTGCTGCGCTGTAATGGATAGTGAAAAGATTAGTAGAAAGAATATTGCAAAGGTTGATCTCATGCCGTGAAGTTAGATATTATAAACTACTCTACGCGGCTGATTGTTTCTTCGATGGTTTGGAATGACCTTAAAAAGTAAAAGCCCCGCTTTATAGCGGAGCTTTTGAAACTGTGGGCCCACCTGGGCTCGAACCAGGGACTTTCTGATTATGAGTCAGATACTCTAACCAACTGAGTTATAGGCCCTATCCAAAAGCTATTTTAAGCCTTTGAAAATTGGATTGCAATGTTACATATTTGCGGTTAATTAAACAACAACCAATGGGGCTAGATATTTCTAAAATTGACGCAATTGTCTTCGACTTAGGTGGAGTAATCATCGACTTGTATGAGGAGAGGACGTATCAGGCATTTGCAGCGCTCGCTGAAATGCCTGTTGATGAGATGAAACGCCTGGCTGCTAAGGAGGAGTTTTTCCAACTTTATGAAATAGGAGAAATTGACGACCCCACTTTTAGGGCACATCTCAGAGAGCTGATGGAGTTCAAAGGTGTTGAGGCCTTGATAGATGAAGCTTGGAATGCCATGCTTGGCCCAATTCCAAAAGAGAAACTTGAACTTCTTGATGTATTAAGAGAAAACTACAAGCTTTTCGTGATGAGTAATACAAATGAAATTCATGTGAAACGATTCTTACGTATCGCAGACCATGTTTCTCCCCATAAGGGGTTTTACGAGTACTTCGATAAGGTCTACTTATCTAATGAAGTAGGGGAACGGAAACCCAATGCAGGGGCTTGGCAGGTTATTCTTGATGAACAACCGATCGAAGCTGATCGAATTTTGTTTATTGATGATAAACTAGAAAATATTAAGGCAGCAGAAAGTTTAGGCTTGCAAGTTTTTCACAATGCAAGCCCAAATGACTGGATGAAGTTCTTTAGTTAACCGAAAACAGTTTCCTAAGGCGCTGCCGCGGGGAATATTGGCTGCAATAAATCTTTGTGCTATTCTGATTCGCGGTAAGCAAGAATACCACCGGCAAGGTTAATCACGTTTCTGAAGCCTTGGGACATCAAATACTTTTGAGCACGAGCTGATCTTGCACCACTTCTACAGTGTACGATTAATTCTTGGTCTTTTAGGTCAGAGATCTCAGCGATTTTTAGGGGTAAATCACCGAGAGGTAATAATCTGGCGCCAATATTATCTTCGTCAAACTCCCAAGCTTCACGGACATCAATGACAATTAAATTGGCGTCACTCGCCTGTTTTGATTTAAATTCTTGAACTGTAATTTCTTGCATTTCAGTTATTTAGAATAATTCGTTTTGTAAACACATTTCCTCCTTTAGAAAATTTGAGCAAATATATTCCTTTTTTGTTTTTACTGAGGTCGATAAAGACCCCATTTTCAGCTTCAATTACTTGATAGGAGCTCTCTGTACCCCAGCTATCATATACTTTTAATGACTCAAGGTTTTCGGCTTCTATAAATACGCGGCCACTGCTAGGGTTAGGATAAATATTCGGTGCTATTCCAGCCGCTTGATTTGGTAGAACAAAATTAGCCGCAATTTCCTTGTCAAATCGAGGACGCATGAGCAGGCTACCAGATACAAATTCATTAGGCCTCCAATCTCCACTAACGTTAAAGAAAAGCTTGTCGCCAGTGTCATTATTTTTATCTAATCCAACCGCTAGAAACTCATTTGTCGCTTGCTGAAAGCCAATATAAAAGGTGTCTTGGACAAATACGGGCGTGTCTAATTTATAGGCCCTGAGATCGCCAATAGACGCTGGACGAATGACGCTGTAAGGATCTTGAAACAAGATAGATTCTGGTGAATTGTCAAGCGCACTCCAAACGAAGAGTTCTATCGGCTCTCCAGATTGTTGTGTGAAAGGGAAATTGATGTCGATATGTGTGAGAAGTGCGCGTTCTTCAGCAAAGAAAGCATAGGCAAGCTGACCTCCACGTTGATTGATGCCCGCAGCAAAGTCAGGGTCTCCGTCATCATAAGCCAAGTAATCATGGATAACTGTTGTAACTCTTACGGTGTCATTTATTCTGTAATCGACCGATAGGTTGAAGGTAGTATCAACACCAGGGTTGATGTCTTCAATCAAGAAATTATCACCAGACCTGATGAGGTAGGTAGTTTCTAGCAGTAGGGAATCTGCATCCGAATCTAATAAGTTACTATTGAGTGCAGGGGAAGTGAATGTACGTCTCTCGAACGCATCAGGAATAGGGTTGGCAATAATCTCGTTATTCAGGACTTCAATGTCAACAGCGCCTGAAGTTTCTCTTACAGTTGTGCTAAACTGTATGGGTTGGAAAAACTCGTTAAGGTTATAAAACTCTGCGTTGGTTTCGACCAAATACCGATTTGGGTTAGCAAAAAACTGCTCAGTTGGCATGGCAGAGTATGGGGCAATCAGATATGAAGGTTTTCTGGTTAATGCTCTATCTGGATAAGCAATGTCGTTAGCATGTCTGGAGTCGTTTAAGAATATATAATCCACTAACCACGTATCAAAAGCCCCCGCTAACCTTGAATACGATTGAAAGCGAAATTGGAAACTGTCTGAAAAGTAATCTTGAGTTACTTGAACTAATTCCTGAGTGAATTCAGAAGACTCATTATCTCTTCCACCTATTTGTGACCATATATTTTGCCATTGTCCAGTAGGGGTTTTGAATTGTAAGACCAAAGAATCTTCCAAGTCAGGGATCTCACCGTTCCCATTGATTTGCCAGAAGAAACTCAAGTAGACAGAGTCAACCTGAGTAGCTTCCAATAAAGATAAATCTATTAATTGAGAGACTAGACTATCTGTTGCTCCATTGATAAGGCTATTCACATCATAAGCTGCACCATTAACATCTACGCCATCAAACACGGCAACATTGATTGTAGGCGCATTTTTGCCCAATCCATTGCTTATCCTAACATTGTCTGAATTGGCCCATTTATCCAGTGATGGAATAGGTCCGCTCGTGGAGAAATCTTCCCAGAAAGGAATGTTAACTGTTGCTAGTGCTTGATTAGATTGATTGGTAGCAAACCTAGTCAGGAACTCTTGTTTGATTTTGTTAGGCAATGGTCTTTCTACAATCTGACCCGTTAACGAAAACGTGGCAATAAAAAGCGTTAATATGATTGCCTTGATCCTCAATGTTAGTTTTCGTCTCGCTCGTTTTCTTTTTCCTCTTTAGGCGGCTCAGTCCCATTAATCCAGAGCTCGATGATTCGATTCTTTCTTACGACTGTACCAAGAGGTGGTAACTGCTTATAAATAGTGTTCTCAGGAACAGTATCGTTGAGTATGTAATTAACAATGTCAAGTTTCAGCTCCGCTGCTTCGATCTGAAACTTTGCTTCATCCAGGGTTTTTCCGATGAAATCAGGGATAGGAAAGGTTTCAATACCAATACCGTTTCCGATAACGAGGTCCACTGTAGAGCCTTTATACAGCATTGTACCTGCTTCTATTTCTTCACCTTCCAGTTCTTGGCGGATTACAGCATTTTCTCTCAAATCTGGTACATAGCTGATTTCACCTCTTTTTAGACCGTTACTATTTAAGATGTCTTCGGCATTAAGGAGGTCTGTATTGATCAAGTTGGGCATTCTTACCTGTGGGGGAACGTTTGCATTTAGCGTCAGATAGATTTTACGATCTTCCTTCACTTTGGCGCCTCCCTTAGGGTTCTGGCTAAGGATAACTTCTGACTCAAAATTTTCGGAATAACCCGAATCGACCACTACTTCATAACGAAGGTTTCGGTTGGTCAAAAACTCGTCAATACTGTCAAAGGAAGTACCTACAAGATCGGGGACAGTAATAGCTTCGTTGTGATTAGTACTCGTAGGTAGGTATATATAAAAAAAGAATAGTACTAAGACTACCGAAATACCTACCATGATACCAATGTTCTTCAAAAAACGAATAATGGTAAAAGGCTTGTTGCTCATCTTCAATAAAAGTAACGACCGCAAGCGTTATTCATTTTATGCGGAACGAGAAGTTGTTAACAAAGATAGTTATTAAGTAAAACTGACAAATTCTATTAGGAATAAGGGAGAATAAAAAAAGCCTCGATTTCTCAGGCCCTTTTAAGTGTTTTTATACTTCAGCGACATTAATGGCAATAACGCCTTTAATTTCGGGTACATCCTTCATTAAAGCTTCTTCTACACCTGCCTTCATTGTCATAGGAGACATGGGGCAAGTACCACAAGCTCCTTCTAGTTCTAACCTGACAATGAAATCATCTGTAATTTCTAGCACTTTGACGTTCCCCCCATCTGCTATTAGAAATGGTCTTATTTTGTCTAAAGCTGCTTCGACTCTGTCCAACATAATCTTAAATCTTTAATTCGACCTTTTGGGTCTCTGCTTTTTCGGCATTTCTTATCGCCACTTGCTGCGCTACGGCTTCTGCAATACTAACGAAGGCATCTGCAGTTTTACCCTCTTGCATGATCGCTGGATATCCAATGTCACCACCTTCTCTAATCCCCTGTATCAACGGAATCTCTCCTAAGAATGGTACGTTATGCTTTTCGGCTAACTTTCGTCCACCGTCTCTACCAAAGATATAGTATTTATTATCAGGTAGTTCTTCAGGAGTAAAGAAAGCCATATTTTCTATGACCCCAAGTACTGGTACATTGATCTGAGGTTGTAAAAACATATTAAGTCCTTTTTGTGCATCAGCTATGGCTACCTTTTGTGGTGTAGTCACCAGTACAGCCCCCGTTACTGGAACGGTTTGCACCATGGTAAGGTGAATATCACTTGTACCGGGAGGCAAGTCTATCAATAGATAATCAAGGTCACCCCATTCGGTATCAGCAATAAACTGTTTCAAGGCACTGCTTGCCATTGGTCCTCTCCAAACTACTGCATTTTCGGCAGGTGTTAAGAAGCCAATTGAGATGAGTTTAACACCGTATTGCTCAATTGGTACAATCAGGTTTTTTTCACCTTCTTTTCTAATGCTTGGTTGTTCATTCACACAATTGAACATAGTGGGGATAGAGGGGCCAAAAATATCCGCATCTATAACACCAACTTTTGCCCCTTGACGCGCAAGTGCTACTGCTAGGTTTGCAGTCACTGTTGATTTGCCAACGCCACCTTTGCCAGAGGCAACGGCAATGATGTTCCTTACCCCAGGAAGTAAAGGCGTATTGTCACGCGTTGTAGTGACATCAGAGGTCATATTGATCTCTACCTCAACATCAGGCCTAATGTGTTCACTGATAGCATCTAAACAGCTGTTCTTGATCACCTCTTTCAATGGGCAAGCCGGAGTAGTTAGGACCACCGTAAACGATAGTTTGTTACCATCTACTTCAACATCACGAATCATGTTCAAGGTAACAAGATCCTTTTTTATGTCTGGATCATCTACATGTCGCAGGGCATTAATAACACTCTCCTTATTTAACTCCATAGCTTTCGATTTCTCCTACAAATTAAGGGCATTCGATTTACTTTTCACTAACAGTTGTATAAGATATTAGTTCATGAAAAGTGTTTCCATTCGCTATATTTGAAATCGAAATGGCAATTAGTGACGATAACATCCAAGACATTAAGAATCGCATCGATATAGTCGATGTAATTGGTGATTTCGTTACCCTCAAAAAGGTGGGCGGTAACTACCGAGCATTAAGTCCATTTACCAACGAAAAGACACCTTCTTTTTATGTATCTCCTTCAAAAGAGATCTATAAATGCTTTTCTACAGGAAAAGGGGGGGATGCTATTTCTTTCGTCATGGAGGTTGAAGGGATCAGCTACATTGAAGCCCTTAAATACCTTGCTACTAAATATGGTATTGAAATCCAGGAAGAAGAACTGACGGACGAGCAGATCAAAGCTCAAAATGAACGGGAGAGTCTATTCATCGTACTGAACTTTGCCAGTGAGTACTTCCAAGACCTATTGCATAAGAGTGATGAAGGGAAGTCTATCGGCCTGAGCTATTTTAAAGAGAGGGGATTTACAGAATCCACCATTAAGAAATTTGACTTGGGTTATACCCTTGAGGTCTGGGATGGGTTGCTGAAAGCAGCAAAAGAAAGGGGGCATACTGAGGCAATGCTTGAAAAGGCAGGCTTGATTTTAACTTCGGAAAAAGAACAAAAGAAGTACGATCGCTTTAGAGGGCGAGTTGTTTTTCCTATTCATAACGTTGCTGGAAAGGTAATTGCGTTTGGTGCTCGAACGCTGAGAAGTGACAAGAAGCAGCCGAAGTACCTCAATTCACCCGAGACCGAGGTTTATCATAAGAGTAATATTGTCTATGGCCTTTTTCAGGCAAGACAAGCTATCCGAAACGCTGACTTGTGTTTCTTGGTAGAAGGGTATACTGATGTGATTTCTTTGCATCAATCTGGTGTAGAGAATGTTGTTTCATCGAGTGGAACATCACTGACCAAAGAGCAGATTAGCCTGATTAGCAGGTATACTAAGAACATTACCGTACTCTATGACGGTGATAGCGCTGGTATTAAAGCATCATTTAGGGGGATCGACATGATCCTTGAGAATGACCTTGATGTAAAGGCAGTCGTCTTTCCTGAAGGAGAAGATCCTGATAGCTATTCTCGTAGCATGAGTTCTGAGGCTTTTCAACAATATTTAGAGGACAACGCCCAAGATTTCATCACTTTCAAGACAAATATTCTTACCGATGGCGGGAAGAAAATTGATCCTGTAAAGAAGGTTCAGGTTATCCGAGAGGTCATTGAAAGCATTTCTTTAATACCCGATGGAATAAAGCGATCAGTTTATATCCGTAGTTGTGCAGATCAACTTGAGATTGAAGAGCAAGTTTTGATCAGTGAGCTGAATAAGATTCTTATTCAGAAACAACGAAAGGATAGGCAGAGTCGAGATAGGGCAGATGCTCAGGAGGTAGACCTCATGCCAGAGCCAGGGATTGCTGTCCAAAAGCAAGAACTTAAGCTCACTTCTTATCATGTTGAACGAGAATGTCTCCGCCTGTTAATCAATTATGGTAATGAGCCATATGATGAGGAAATGTCAGTAGCTGAATTTGTGCTGCACGAAACGGAGTCTGTCAATTTTGAAGATCAAATGATCGAGAAGACTTTCAATCATGCAGCCCTGATAGTAAGTCAAGGCAAGAAGATCGAGCCAGATCAATTCATCGGCCCACAAGATCCGTCCATGAGCCAACTGGTAATTGATTTGCTTGAAATGAAATACTTCGTGAGCGAAGGTTGGCACGAGAAGCATCGCATTACCATTATTCATGAATCGGAAGACCTGGCGGAAGCTTCATACAAGATTGTGCTTCGGTTGAAATGGAAAAAACTGAATTCTCTTATTCAGCAAAATGATGAAGCCTTGAAGAAAGCACAAGAAGCGGAAAACCTTGAAGAACAAGACGAGTTATTAAAGATGAAAATGCACTTAAAAGCGATGTTTGACGAAGTGAGTACTGAACTTGGAGTGGTAATTTCAAGGTAGTTTTGAACGGCTTATTTACTTCTTACCTTTGCATCGCTTAAATCACAAGAATGGCTGAAAATATCAAGTTGAATACCATTGAAGAGGCTATCGAGGCCATCAAGAATGGAGAGGTAATTATTGTTGTAGATGATGAAAATCGTGAGAATGAGGGTGATTTCATTTGCGCAGCAGAAAAAGTTACACCTGAAATCATCAACTTCATGGCCACACATGGTCGTGGGCTAATTTGTGCTTCACTTTACGAAGATCGCTGTGATGATTTGGGCCTAGAATTGATGGTTAGAAATAATTCGGCTGCCTACGAAACACCCTTTACCGTATCAGTTGATTTAATTGGACATGGCTGTACCACAGGTATCTCGGCATCTGATAGGTCCAAAACCATTCAAGCACTTATTAACCCAGACACAAGACCAGAAGAGTTAGGTAAGCCAGGTCATATTTTTCCTTTAAGAGCTAAAAAAGGTGGTGTACTAAGAAGAACTGGGCATACTGAGGCAGCAGTTGATTTTGCTCGCCTTGCAGGCTTGAAACCCGGTGGTGTTTTGGTAGAGATCATGAATGAAGATGGTACGATGGCTCGGTTACCTGATTTGAAAGTAGTAGCAGATCGGTTTAATCTAAAGCTGGTATCTATTGAAGATTTGATTTCGTACCGTTTGGAGAATGAAAGCCTCATTGAAAAGGAAATTGGTGTTGATCTACCTACTGAGTATGGGGACTTTCATCTACAAGCCTATAAACAAATTAATACAGGGGAGATACACTTGGCTGTTGTAAAAGGAGAGTGGGAACCTGATGAGCCAGTACTTGTAAGGGTCCATTCCTCAAGCACGCTGGGAGATATTTTCGGTTTTAAATTTGACGCTGGCAATCCTATAAAATATGCCATGCGTATGATTGAGGACGAAGGAAAAGGTGTGGTGTTGTATATGAATCAGAATACTCGTGGACAACGCTTGCTCCATGAAATCCAATCGCTTCAGAAAGAAGGCATTACTGAGAAACCTCTAAATCGTAAATTTGGTGTCAAAATGGATGAAAAAGACTACGGTGTAGGAGCACAAATCCTGCGTGACCTAGGCGTATCCAAGCTGAAATTGATTTCTAATAATCCGCAAAAACGTATTGGAATCATTGGTTATGGTCTAGAGATCACGGATTATGTGGCTTTAAAGGGGCAGTCATCTTCAGATACTCTTGCTTAGGACATCTTCACCTTATCCAATCTTGTCAGAAATTTACGAGGATAATATTTTTTAAAAAGCAGCATTTTTCTGTAACAAAACGTATAGTAAACGTTGTTATATATGGGATGAGGATATTGATAGTTGGCTTTCTTCTTTTTTGTGCTGTTAGCGTTAATGCTCAGAGCCTTAGGTTTCAATTTCCTAGTGAGATGTGGCATGTAGGAGATGTGGTATTGACCGATGGGAATAAACTAGAAGGTACTATCAAGTATGATATCTTAGGAGATGTGATTCAGATAAATTTGGATGATAAAATCCAGACATTCGCTGCCAATCAAATCCAACAATTCAGAATTTTTCAAGAAGATATAGCTAGGTATAGAGTTTTTTATACCATCCCATTTCTCAATAAGAATGGCTACCGTAGGCCGAGCTTTTTTGAGCTAATATTTGAAGGTGAAACGAGCCTACTCGCACGTGAAATGATCCTTATTACAACGCGTCCCCCAAGTGATTCTTATTTTTCAGGTGGCAGAAGGTATGATCCGTTTGCCATGCAGAGAAATACAAGAATTTTAGATCATGAGTTGTTTCTTCTGAATAGTGACGGCAAAATCACTCAACTTAATAAGAAGCGAAAAGACGTGATCTATTCGTTTGATGATAAGTACACAGAGCTAAAAAGGATCATCAAGAGTAATCGACTCAAGATGAATAATATTGATGATGTGGCTATATTGGTAGAAGAGTACAATAAGATTGGTGACCTCTAATCACTCCCCTTTTTTCTGAAAAATCTATTGATAAGTGGACTAAAAAGGTCTAATGTTCCGTTATTAGCAGATCAATTTTATCCAAATGAGCAAGCCTTTAATTCTAGTATCTAATGATGATGGTATTACGTCTACAGGAATCAGATTTCTTGTCGAAGTGATGAATGCCATTGGTGAAGTCATCGTAGTTGCACCAGACAGTCCGCAGTCGGGTATGGGGCATGCGATCACTATTGGTGAGCCATTAAGATTGACAAAATCTAATTTGTTTGATGACTTGAATGTAAAGGCCTATGAATGTTCAGGAACACCGGCAGACTGTGTAAAACTGGCTAAGCATCATGTGCTGAAGGATAGAAATCCAGATTTGGTGGTTAGCGGAATCAATCACGGAAGTAACCTTGCGATAAGTGTTCTTTATTCTGGCACAATGTCGGCCGCCATTGAAGGCGCAATAGAGGGCTATCCATCAATCGGCTATTCGTTATCAGATTTTTCTTATGATGCTGATTTCTCACATACGGAAGACTATGTGAGACACATTGCACAGCAAGTACTGAAGAATGGTTTGATGAGAGGTGTGGCATTAAATGTGAATTTTCCGCCAAAACAGCACGAGAAGGTAAAGGGAATGAAGGTTTGTCGCCAGGCAAAAGCCCATTGGGAAGAGGAATTTGATCAAAGAAAAGACCCTTACGGTAGACCCTACTTTTGGCTAGCCGGAAACTTTGTGAATAACGATAAAGGTGAGGATACCGATGTGTGGGCGGTTGATCAGAATTATGTGGCGGTAGTACCGTGCCAGTACGATTTGACAGCGCATCATGCCATGGTTCAGATCAATGATGATTGGGATTTAAAGCTCTAAAATCAACCCTTTTTATTCTTCTTTGGAATTGGATCATAGCCATGTCCACCCCAAGGATGACACTTGCTAAATCTTTTGATGCCTAGCCAAATACCTTTTAGTGGTCCCCATTCTTGAATGGCTTCTACAGTATAGGCCGAACAGGTGGGATTAAATCGACAGTTAGCCCCTAAAAGTGGAGAAATCGCATACTGGTATACGCGAATTGGGAAAATGAATATGGTCTTAATGACCTGCTTCATTATTTGAAATCTTTATAAAGCATGCTTGCTTGAATGCCTTCGTTGTTCTGGTATTTACCGTTCTTATATGTGTCAAAGTCACCTTCGATGGTATGATAGAAGATTTGACAAATGTCCACACCAGCATAGATTCGAATCGGTTGAACACAGAAAATCTCTAGCGTCCAGAAGCCGTTGAAGCCAACGTCTCCAAAGCCTGCCGTCACGTGAATGAAAAGTCCAAGCCTCCCGATAGATGAACGACCCTCTAGCATTGGTACGAACTTAGAAGTCTCCGTTTTTTCAACAGTTCTGCCTAAGTAAAGCTTGCCTGTTTCTAGTAATAAGCCTTCTTCAGGAATTGTCAATGGATCAACCGGATTAGGTTGTTTCATATCCAATACTGGATTCGAATAGACCATCAGCTCATTATGAAGCTTCAGATTGTAGCTGTTTGGGTTGAGTTGTGTCTCATTGAAAGGCTGAATATTGATGCCTTTACCCATTTCTCGCTTAATTTCTTTACCTGATAAAATCATATTACTTAGTCTATGGCGTAGGACATTTCGCCTCCTTTTTCATCCTTAATTTGTACGCCTACCTCTTTGAGATCATCTCTGATTTTATCGGAAAGGGCATAGTTCTTCGAGAACTTCGCTTGCTTTCTTAGTTCAATCAAAACGTCCATCACGCCATCTAGTACTTCAGCGTCTTGTCCGCCAACAACTTCATTTCTTAAGCCTAAAACATCAGAAATGACACCTTTAAAATGCTTAATGGTCTCATCAAAGATGACTTTGTCAATAACAGCTAAGTCTGAAGGATTTTGATAGAAACTGTTGATTCGACTACTGAGCTCAAAAAGAGAGGCAATTGCTTTGGCAGTATTGAAATCATCGCTCAGGTCTGTAAGAACCTTCTCTATTATTCCTTTAAGTTCTGCTGACTTGGTTTGATCTACATTACCTGAGCCTGCCGCTGGAAGTTTTTCGATAAGATTAACACTCGCCATCAAACGCTTGTAACCTTTTTCGGCTGCTTGTAGGGCTTCATTCGAGAAGTCTAGGGT
Source organism: Roseivirga sp. (assembly GCA_965660665.1). GTDB lineage: Bacteria > Bacteroidota > Bacteroidia > Cytophagales > Cyclobacteriaceae > Roseivirga. The sequence goes on from CBFIAY010000001.1 coordinate 322,480, forward strand.
ACTGGCATAGTGACTCATTAACATGAAGAAACGAACCGTCATGGCGCTATAACCGCGGTCTAACAGTTTGTGATTGCCCGATAGTAATTCTTCAGGGGTAAAGCCATTGCCTTCACTCTTGGCCATCTTTCGGCCGTTGACAGTAAGCATATTACCGTGAATCCAATATTTAGCACCACCATGACCACTGCATCCTTTGTTCTGAGCGATTTCGGCTTCGTGGTGAGGGAATTTAAGATCCATTCCACCACCATGGATGTCAAAATCGAGCCCTAAGTATTTGGTGCTCATCGCTGAGCACTCAAGATGCCAGCCGGGGAATCCTTCGCCCCAAGGGGATGCCCACTTCATTAAATGCCCACTTTGAGCCTTTTTCCAAAGGGCAAAGTCGAGTTGGTTTTTCTTCTGATCTTGGCCTGTTAACTCACGTGTATTGGACATCATGTCCTCTACGTTTCTACCAGAGAGTTCACCATAAGGCCGATCTTCATTGTATTTCTTTACATCGAAGTAGACTGAGCCATCAACCACGTAGGCATATCCATTGGAAATAATTTTTTCAATAAACTCTATTTGTTCAATGATGTGACCCGTTGCGGTCGGCTCTATTGAAGGAGGGAGTAGGTTAAAAAGTTGCATTACATCATGGAAGCCATTGGTGTATTTCTGTACAACTTCCATAGGTTCGAGCTGGTCAAGCCTAGCTTTTTTTGCAATCTTATCTTCACCCTCGTCTGCATCGCCAACTAGGTGCCCAACATCGGTGATGTTTCGGACATAACGGACTTTGTAGCCCAAATAGGTCAAATACCGGTACACGATATCGAAAGAGGAGAAGGTTCTCACATTCCCCAAATGCACATCACTATAAACAGTAGGGCCACAAACATACATACCTACTTTTCCTTCAGAGAGCGGCTTAAACTGCTCTTTTTGTTTGGTTAAGTTGTTCTGGACGCTTAAGGGGTACTGTTTGTAAAGGCTCATTAAAGCTTGTTATTGATATATGCTAAGAATTCGTTTCTAGTTTTCTCTTCCTTAAATTTACCGCTATACTCGACAGTCACAGTGGAAGAAGATTGATCTGATGCTCCTCTAGAACTTACGCACATATGTTCTGCATCAATAAATACAGCAACGTGCTCTGAATTGAGTGATCTTTTCAATTCATTCAAAATCTGAAGGGATAGTCGTTCTTGAACTTGTGGTCGTCTTGCATAGTAATCAACAATCCTGTTGATTTTCGAAAGCCCAATCACTTTTTCATTCGGTATGTAGGCTACATGTGCCTTACCAACGATCGGCAAGAAATGATGCTCACAGTTAGAGTAAAGGGTAATGTCCTTTTCTACCAACATTTCCTTGTATTGATACTTGTTTTCAAAAGTTGACATGGAAGGTTTATTCTTCTCATTCAATCCTTTGAATAGCTCGTTAACGTAAAGTTTTGCGACTCGTTTTGGAGTTCCTTGTAATGAGTCATCCGTTAAGTCCAAGCCTAAGGTATGCATGATCTTTTCGAAGTAACCCTGAATGAGATCGATCTTCTCTGTGTCAGAAAGGTCAAACGCATCATCGCGTAAAGGTGTGGCGATAGAAGACATAATGTGCGCATCGCCCATTTCTTCAATTTCTTTCAACAATTCTTCTGATCTCTTATTTGTTTTATTATCCATTCGAATGGTCTTCTTGTGGTATCAGTCTTTGTCCTCTCTTAAGGCATAAAAGTTTGGCAAAAGTACTATTAATTCACGTCTAATAGAAACACCAGACACGTAAACAATCTATAGAATGTATACGTTCAGCTCTTCGGTCTTTAGATCGCTGGTCATGAAGTTTATTTTGAGTTTAATGGCCTATCAATTCGAAGTTTTACCTAATATTATTCCATGAACGCGTACAACCTCATTATAGCGTTGTCTTGTGTGATCATCTTTTCACACATTTTCAACTTTGTTTCCAAACGTACTAAAGTACCTAGTGTCATTCTGCTCATCTTATTAGGGGTTGGGATTAAGCTAGTTATGGATTATAATGACTATGATCAAGATGCTTTAATATTTAGTACACTTGAGGTTTTAGGCATTGTAGGGCTGATAATGATTGTTTTAGAAGCTGCAATTGATCTAGAGCTTTCAAAGGAGAAGTGGCCGATCATATGGAAATCTTTCTTGGTGGCACTATTGTCTCTGATGGTTTGTGCGTTTGCCATATCCTTTATCATCAATCAAGTTTTTCAAGAAGATCCGATCATCTCATTGGTTTATGCCATCCCACTTTCAATTATGAGTAGTGCGATAGTTATTCCTAGTGTCAATGGACTTTTTGCGCACAAGAAGGAATTCATGATTTACGAAAGTACTTTCTCCGATATACTCGGAATCATGTTCTTTTACTTTCTAATTGAGAATATAGGTGCTGAAAGTACCGGAACCATAGTATATAGTATCATTGGAAACATTGTGATAACGATAGTAGTCTCTGTTGCCATAAGTTATGCATTGGTGCTGATATTTCAAAGGCTAGTAGGCGATGTGAAGCTGTTTATGCTGATTGCCGTTTTGATCTTACTCTACGCTATTGGTAAACAATTGCACCTTTCTTCATTGGTCATTATTTTGGTGTTTGGCATACTTCTAAACAATACGCATCTCTTTTTCTTTGGAAAGATCAAGTCTTGGATCGACTCAAAGATGATCGGTAGTATTCTTAAAGATTTACACCTGGTCACTAGAGAATCTGCCTTTGTTGTCCGAACGTTTTTCTTTGTAGTTTTCGGAACAACCATTGACTTTCGTGCGCTATTAGACCTTGAAATAGTGGGAGTGAGTTTGATGATTGTTGCAGTCTTTTATGTTTCAAGGTTCTTACTATTGAAATTATTCTTCTTAAAGAAGAGTATACTGCCTGAGTTGCTTATTACACCTAGAGGCTTAATTACAGTACTCTTGTTCTTCTCAATTCCTGCAGAATTGGCGTCAGATACGTTTAACTCTGACATCATCTTGATTACGATACTTACCACGAGTATTATTATGACATGGGGCTTGATCAGATACAGTAATGTAACTTCTCCAAAGGAAGCTGAAGAAGTGATTCAGGATGCTTTGCAGAAAACCGGAGAGACCGGAGAGGTGTCCTATTTTGTTTCGCGTATGAGTGAAGAGTCAAAGACTGAGGATAAATCAAATGTTTCAGAGGATGTGCTCAATGATCAAGAATCGGAAGAAGAGACTGAAGCAGCCTCATCTGAGGAAGAAAAGAAGCCAGGAGATCAATAGGGGTCAACATTTATAACTACTTCTACGGAAGCGAATTCTTTCTTTTTGAGTAACTCCATTTGTGCGGACTTAATGATGTCTTTTACAGCTTCGATCTTGTATTTACGCTCAATTTTTAGGTAAACTTCCATCAGATACTTGTCCCTGATTTTATTGATTAAAGGTTCTTGTGGCCCGAGAACTCTTTTTTGACCCAAGTCTTCCTTCAAAATGTTAGCTAGGAAGCGCGCAGTCTCATTGGTCAACTTTTTATCTTTACTTCTGATCAACAAGAAGATCATACGCGTGAATGGAGGGTAGTCATACTTTTCTCTTTCGAACATCTCTCCTTGATAAAAAGTAAGGAATTGATGGTTCTGAATCAGCCTTAGAATGCCCTGATCAGGATCGCGTGTTTGGACAATGACTTTACCTCTGGTGTCTCTTCTTCCTGCACGTCCGCTCACTTGCGTTGTCAATTGGAAGGTCCGTTCTAGGGAACGAAAATCAGGGAAATTGATCATCCGATCAATATCAAAGACACCAACTAAGCTCACCCGGTCAAAATCAAGCCCTTTACTAACCATTTGTGTGCCTACAAGGATGTCGATGCTGCCCTTTTCAAAATCATGGATAATGTTTTGATAGGCATATTTAGTTCGTGTCGTTTCAAGGTCCATGCGCTGAATCCTTGCTTCGGGAAGAATCAGCTTTAACTCTTCTTCTATTTTCTCTGTACCAATTCCAACCGTATGTATTCGTGTTCCGCCACAGGCAGGGCAGACCAATGGAACCAGTTGTTTGTGTCCACAATAGTGGCAATTTAGTTGGTTCTTATATTGATGATAGGTCAGGCTAACGGCACAGCGAGGGCATTCTGGGATATATCCGCAATCTTCGCAGGTTAGGTAATTTGAGAAGCCTCTTCTGTTTTGGAAAATTATGGCTTGCTCTCCTTTTTCCAAAACCTCTTTCAAAGCTTCGATTAAGACTGAAGTAAACTCACCAATAGCTGTCTTTTTCTTCTTTTCGCTTCTAATATCTGCAATTTTAATATCAGGAAGTTCAGCGTCATGAAAGCGACTGTTTAACTCAACCAATCCATACTTACCTTGAAGGGCATTGGTATAGGATTCCAAAGAAGGAGTAGCCGATCCTAATAACGTTTTTCCTTGGTGTAGGTGTGCTAAGTATACCGCGACATCTCTGGCGTGATATCTTGGTGCTGGGTCGAATTGCTTGTAAGAGTTTTCATGACTCTCGTCCACTATAATAAGCCCTAATTGCTTGAATGGCAGAAAAATGGCACTTCGAACTCCGATAATAAAGTCAAAGCGACCTTCTAGTAATCCGTGCCAAACCTCAACACGTTCGTTATCGGAAAATTTAGAGTGATAGACACCCATGCGGTCACCAAAGACAGCTTGAAGCCTATTGACTATCTGAGCTGTTAAAGCAATCTCTGGCAGAAGATAAAGCACTTGACTTCCTGTGTCAAGTGCATCTTGAATCAAGCTTACATAGACTTCTGTTTTGCCACTACCTGTTATGCCATGGAGTAGTGTGGTTGGCTTTGTTTGAAAATGGGTTAAAATTTCGTCTTTGGCAGCTTCTTGAATGTCTGTTAGGTTTACTTCTTTGAGTGTTTGTTCCTCAGATTCCCCGAAGCGCGAGATAATTACTTCAAAACTCTGAAATACTTGGTTTTTGATGAGTGTGTTTAAAGAGGAAGTAGATAGGTCTCCTTCAGCAAAGATCGATTTAGCTACACCTTGTTCGTTCTTCTCTGGTTTCTGATAAACAGGCACCTCTTGCAGGTACCTGAGTAAGATGTCCGACTGTTTGGGTTTTTTCTCAAGTTCCTTGAAAAGGCTCTGTAAGTGTCCTTCTGACTCTAGAATGTCAGGGTTTAAACGTACTTTCTTAACCTTTTTTGGTTTGTAGCGCTCTTTTACCTCTTCATAAATGATGATTAACTCCTTTTGCACCAAAGACTTGATGTATTTGTAGGCGCTTTTAAGGCCAATGGAATCTGCAGCTTCTCTATAGGTTAGTGAATCACTTTTTTCTAAGGCAGTCAGTAAAATCAGCTCTCTCTCATCTAAGGGGTATTGGGTTTCATTCCAGTCACGTTCTGGATGCAATTGAATTTTGGATTCACTACTGAGTTTTAAACCAGAGGGTAAGGCAGCATTTAAAACTTCCCCCAGCGTACACATGTAGTAGGTGGCCATCCATTTCATTAATTCAGTCTGCTGAGGGGTGACCACAGGCTCCGCATCTAGTACATCTAGAATAGGTTTGGCCACGTAAATTTCTGGAGCCTTTTGATGAATATTATCAATAATACCTGTGACAACTTTTTGTCGACCAAACTGAACGATCACTCGTATTCCTGGCTGAAGAAGTTCGATGAACTCTTCGGGAATCTTATAGGTAAATAATTGAGGAATAGGTAGGGGCAATGCTACATCTGCGAAGTAAACTTCGGCACCGTCTGCTGCTTCAATATTAAGTTGTAGTTCCCCCAAAAAGTCTTTGCGCTATAGAGTTTGAAAGTAAGCGTAATTCGACTGAAAGTGAACAGGAAGATGAAATAATTCTAGTACATCAGGCACCTAACTTGTCGCTAATTGTTCAAAAATGTCATTGGCATTGTTGACTGGTAACTGACAGGCCTTGTTATAACATAAATAGAAAGTCGATTTATTATTAAGGAGCAGACGACCTTCTAATAAAGCGAGGCCTGTTGAATCACCACTCTTTTTACCGACAAGTACTTTATTGGGGATAAATTGCCCATTGATTTTATGCATATCATCAATGGGTTCACTACTGACGATGGCAATTTCGGCAGTAGGGTAAGTTCTTTGACTATAAAATGAGGCCCAATGCCCTAAATCTTGTGGAGCCATTGTAACAACTCGATCAATTCTTTGAAGCATCACGTTTGCCTTTGCTGTATACTCTTCAATATCCAGTAACATACCTAAGTGGTATAGGTTTGTTGCCATCATTGCATTAGAAGAGGGAATCACATTATCAAAGACTTCTTTCTTTCTTGCGATCAAGGCTTCAGCAGTGTTAGAGGTAAAGTAAAAGAGCTCTTCATCTTTATCGAAGAATTCACTTAAGGTTGTTTCAGTTAGAGTCTTGGCATGGTCAAGCCACACTTCGTCAAATGTGACTTCGTACAAAGCAATGAATGCCTTTATAACAGCAGCATAATCTTCTAAATAAGCATCTATTGTGGCTTTATTGTCTTTGTAGTTCCTCTTAAGGTGACCATTCTCATAGACATGGTCAAGAATGAAACGAGCATTTTTTAAGGCAAGTGTCAGAAATTTCTCTTCTCCAAAAACGGCAAAGGCATCGCAAAGTCCTTTTAGCATAAGTCCGTTCCAGCCAGTCAATATCTTATCGTCAAGTCCTGGCCTAATGCGTTTGGCCCTTTCTTGAAGCAATTTAATGTTGGTTGATTTGATAATGCCCTCTAATTCATCTAACTCAAGGTTATGGCGCTCTGCAAAATCACTGTTGTTGTCGCTCTTAAAGGGGATATTCTTCTGTGGTTCCCAGTTACCGGATGTAATGTTGTAAAAGGCCATCATTAGATCACCATCTGGTCCAAGAATGGTTTTGAATTCGGATTCAGTCCACAAGTAGAACTTACCTTCTTCACCTTCGCTATCTGCGTCAAGGGCTGAGTAGAACCCGTTCTCTGGACTTGTCATTTCACGCGATAACCAATCAATGGTTTGATAAACTGTCTGTTGGTACAATGGGTGTTTGAATACTTGATAAGCTTCGGAATATAGGCTCACTAATTGGCCATTGTCATAGAGCATCTTCTCGAAGTGAGGAACAAACCAATCTATGTCTGTAGAATAGCGAGTGAATCCGCCCCCGACTTGATCATAAAGACCACCCCAAGCCATATGGTTGAGGGTTCTTTCCACATGATCTAGAGACTCCTGGTTTTTGTTGATAACACCTTCTCTTAATAGAAATCCATATGTGACAGGCATTGGAAACTTTGGTGCTCTGTTATTTCCTCCTTTTTTCAAATCGAAGTTTTCGGCAAACTTCTTCGCCATTTGATGAAGCTTCTCTTTCGTGAATTGAACGCTGGTTGATTCTAATCCATATTTTTCAACTTCACTTCTCCCTATAGTTTGCATAAAACCTTGGGCTGATTTTTCTAGCTCTTTCCTTTGTTCCTTAAAAACCTTACCGATTTGGTTACATAGCTGTGCCCAGCCTTTTGGTGGAAAGTAAGTTCCCCCATAAAAAGGACGCTGGTCTGGTAATAAGAATGCGTTAAGTGGCCAGCCACCTTGAAGCCCCATCGCATGTACGGCATCCATATACACTTGATCTACATCTGGTCTTTCTTCTCTGTCTACTTTTATACAGACAAAGTGCTCATTCATAATAGCTGCGATGTCTTCATTTTCGAAGCTCTCACGCTCCATTACATGGCACCAGTGGCAGGCAGAATAGCCAATACTGACGATAATAGGCTTGTCTTCTTTTTTTGCTTTGTCTAATGCTTCTTCCCCCCAAGGAAACCAATCCACAGGATTATGCGCATGTTGTTGGAGGTAAGGGGAGGATGCTTCTGTGAGCCTATTCGTGAATTTGTTATTGGACATTCTAATTTATTTGAGCTTTGATCTGATTGATTTCTTGTTCAACATCCAAGCGGTCTTTTAAGGTTTGAAGCTTTTCTAAAGTTTGGTGAAGAAATCTTTGGTGTTTTTCGTCCTTCGTATTAAAGGGTTTGTGGCTGAGCGATCGGCTTACTTTGTCCCATTCATGGAGTATTTTTTTAGTGTTTCCTGTACAAAAAGTTTTAGTAAAAACATCCCAGATGTAATCAATAGCTTGTTCGTTGGGGTGAATTAAATCTTTTTCATAGAAACGATAATCTCGGAGATCGTCTAGCATGATTTCATAAGAAGGGAAGTAGTTCACGTTCTCTGCCATATCAGATAGGTAGTGACAGGCCAATTTTAGCACTGATTTACTAGCAGCATTGAGGCTGAGTGTTTCTTTGGTATGCCGAACAGGACTTACGGTCAGGACTATTTGTAAATTGGGATTGATCTCTTGCAAGCTCTCTTTCATTCCCATAAATGATGTCAAGATTTCTTCATAGCCAAGGAGGTACTTGTTAAAGTGCTTCTGGGGTTGTTTGTGGCAATTGGCCACTAACATTTGACTGTTCTTGTCTTGATAGGCCCAGGCAGTGCCGAAGGTTAAGAACAGTACTTTCGTTTTTGTTAACTGCTTTCGTGTTTGCTCTAGTCGATCTTGAATCATTGTCAGTAGCCCACTTTTCGTTTCGCTTCTGTATGATGAGTGAAACTTGTAGTGATAATAGAGACCATCTCTTTCAAGTATAGCATCTTCAATACTCGATGTAGGTTTCATTGCCAAACCGATTAATTCGAAAATAGAGAGTGGATTGAAAATAGTACCGAAAGGATTGACTCGGGTTTTGAACTTGTTCGTAACCAGTTTTTGGCCAATTTCTTCGGCAAAGCAAGACCCGAGTGTCATTAGCTGATCTTGATGACTTATGGAAAATGGAAAATGGATATTGTCGATTTCAGTCCGAAACATGATCAAAGATAATCTATCTTTTTTGCTTAGAAACGTAAGTGAAATCTTGAAAGGACATGGATGACATAAACTATGGAATCGGTTGCCTAAGTTTAGATCGAAAACAAACGTTTGTTATTTGGAAGATCCTGTATTTAAGCGAGTTATAGGCTTAATAGGAGTGCATACGTTTCACCATATTTTCAACTTATTTTTTGTCAAGCATTAGGATTAGGTCAACATTTGTGAAGTAAATATTTTTTATATGAGCATTAAGAAGCAATACTTAAAAACAAAGCCAGAGGCTAACGTAACTTTTCAATTAGGTGCTGAAGTGGCATCTGAGGCAAAAAAGGTAGCTGTAGTTGGTGAATTCAACGATTGGGATGAGTCTGCAATCGAAATGAAGAAATTGAAGTCAGGTGCTTTCAAAGCGACCGTTAAACTAGAAATAGGTAAAGAGTATCAGTTTAGATACTTGATTGATGGTCAAACTTGGGAGAATGATTGGGAAGCGGATAAATATGTTCCTAACAACGTCACTTTTGAGGAAAACTCAGTAGTAGCTGTTTAAGCTTCTTTAAAAATCCATAGGTGGTTCTCATTGAGAGCTCTAAAGCGGTCATTGCCTTGATGACCGCTTTTTCATTTTTTAGGCATGAAAAAAGCCGATCTTATGAACGGCTGACAACCAATATTTAACCCTGATGTATGGTCTCTAATGTTACTGAGAGACTCTGTAGTATTGTTTGTTTCCAAGGCTACTTAAATATTCTGCTTGGTTAACCAATTGTCTTATTTCACTATCACTGTCAGGGTTGCCCTGAGCGATTAAATTATTGGCATTGTCGAAGATACTGATCTCAATTTCCTCTTCTTCCATCTCTAATACTATTGATTCTTCTAACGATAGCTCTTCTTCAGTATAAAACTGATCGATTTCTGAGATGAACTCCATTTCTAGCATAGAGACTTCTCTATTGTCAATTTCATTCGACTTTACGTGGCTTGCTTGTAGCAGTGTTACCGCTGCTAGCATTATACCGATTACTGCGCTTAGGTTTCGAACGTTTGAGCGACTGTTGTTTTTTGCTTGACTGACTATTGGGCTTTTCATAATTGTTGCTTTACTGACCGGCCAAATAGTTTGCAATGTGTGTGCCAATAATCTTAAGGTATTGATAATGAGGTGAATGTAATTTACTTATCGAAAGTGAACGAATAAATGTGTCCTAAAAACGTACAGTATTTGACTGTTTATAGTACACAAAAAAGGCACATCACTCTTGATGTGCCTTGTGTTTGTAATTATTAATCAATTTTTAGTCTTCTTGTTGCCTCGTTAAGCGCTGACCGCTAGACTTTTTATAAAGCTTAGGTCGATACCAATCTCAATTGCAATATTCTCCAACGTATCCACGATGATTTGATTTCCATCAACCGGTGTCTTCTGTCCAGATAGAAAATCTCTATTGAGTCCAAACACACTGTTTTGAAGGTTGACTAATATTGGATTGAGATCTACTCTTTTATATAGCTTGATCGTTTGAAGTATTTCGACTAACAAGTTGTGATCGTGTTCTTTCTGGAATTGGTCAAACATTTCGTCTAACTTGACATTCAGTTTGGCGCTAATCAATTCGTTATTGAGTTGAACATCCCACTTAATCGTTTCATCAACCAATTCTTCCATGCGTTCAATATGGAAATTACCATTGGTGAATAGGTCTTTGAATTCGATATTAATAACATCATCTATGTTTTGCTTTAAGGTAGGAGGAATCTGAAGCTTCTGACCCTTCATTACATTAAGGATACCGTAGTTTCTATCATAGATTTTTCTATAAGAATCATAAGCCAATTCTTCACTCTGTTCGAGGTATTGATTGACCAATTTCATTTGCTCATCCTTGAACATCCCAAAGAACGAAAAGGTGTGAGCTCTAAACTTTTCCTTAATGATATCTACTACTTCTGCTACATTGCTGCGTTCAAAAGCATTTGTTAAGGCATTAGAGATAGGTTCAAATTCCTCTTTTGACAATCTTTTGCAGGTTCCGCCAATAAGGTGATGCTGACCAAGGTAGATAACCACGAAACTAAATTCTTTTTTAGAGGTAGTTACTTTGGAGTTAACCACCGTGGTGCCATAGGCTAGCTTTTGAAGCCCAGCACTCTTTCTTTCAAAGAACAAACTCTTGCAATCATAATTGAGTACCGTTAGACTCTGTGGATTATCTGCAAATAGTGACGCCACGGCATAATGCATACCCACTTGGGTAAGCGATAATTGGTAGGGCAGTATATTCTTGAGGTATATGTCTTTGCCTGTGCCTTCGCTTTTTACATTACTTTCAGCTCTTGCTAAATCTGCTATAAACTGCTCTTCAATGTTTTCGTTGGACTCGCTTTCTGCTAATTGGATAGCCCTACAGGCGTACTGAAGGATTTGTAGTGTCTCTATACCAGAGATGTCGTTAAAGAACCAGCCACAACTGGTAAACATCAGCATGGCATTGCGCTGCATTTCTAGCATACGCATTATATGAGTCCTTTCTGAGTCAGAAAGTGGCTTTGCAATATGATGTTTTAAGAATCTATTGAGATTTACCTTAGACCTATCCATAATGATTCGGATATAGTCGTTTCTCATTGCCCAAGGATCTTGTGTGAATGGAGATAGTCCTTTCTCATAGATATCGATCATCTGATCGCGTGCATTGTCGAGGGCTGTTCTAAGAGGTTCACGCCATTTCTGGTTCCAGTTCTCGTCACCACCGGTATGACAGCCACAATTACTTCTCCATCGTTCTACGCCATGCTCGCAGCTCCAAGAACTATTCTCATGAATTTCTACCTCATATTCTGGCGCAAACATTTCCAAATACTGTCCATAGTTGGTGAGTTTGGTAAGGTCGTTTTCTTCGATGTAACGCAGACAGGAGGCAAGGGCCATATCACCATTCTTATGGTGGTGACCATAACTTTCACCATCAGTAGCTATGTGAACGAATTCTCTTTCATTCGTGTCATGATAGCCGTCCATTAAGTCTTCGGCAAATCGCTTACCATCTTGTAGAATTCCTTTGAAAGCTACATTTTGAGATCGCTGCCCATCGTAGAAGAAAAGCGCTATTTTATTGCCATTTGGTAATTTGTAGCTGTAGTGTTTGTTTGGATCAATGCCTTCGATCCAGTCTTTTGAACCAATCTTACGATAACGTGCTGCCTGGCGTGGTGCTAGTAAAGAGTATTTAATGCCTTGATCGCTCATTAGCTCAAGGGTCTCAGTATCAATAGCCGCTTCACCTAGCCACATACCTTCTGGCATGCGGTTAAATCGTTTCTTAAAGTCCTCTATTCCCCAAATAACCTGAGTTTCCTTGTCTCTACGGTTAGCTAGTGGCATAATCAAGTGATTGTACACCTGGGCTAAAGCCGAGCCGTGCCCACCAAAGTTGTCCATACTTTCTTTATCAGAATGTAGTATGGCGTGGTAGGTAGTCGGGGCATGCTGCTCCATCCATGATAAAACAGTCGGCCCGAAGTTGAAGCTGATTTTCGAATAGTTATTAACGATATCAATGATCTTTCCTTGATCATTAAGCACTCTAGAAAAAGCGTTAGGGTAGTAGCTCTCTCGAGTAATTCTTTCGTTCCAATCATGATATGGAAATGCGCTGGGTTGAATTTCGATCTTTTCTAACCACGCATTTTCTCTTGGGGGCTGATAAAAGTGCCCATGAATACATAAATACCTCTCCATCAATCGCTTTCTCTACTTTTTCTTTATGGTTTTTTTGATCGCCTTAGGTTTGGCTTTGACTTGTTTGAACATGACTACCGCTAACGGTGGTAATTTCAAGTCCAAAGAATTTGGCCTTCCGTGTTGTGGCTCTTTTTGAGATGTAATAACGCTTTCGTTCTTAATGCCACTACCCCAGTAGGCAGCATCATCAGAGTTAAATACTTCTTCCCAGTCTCCACCATTAATTCCGATGCGATAACTGTCTCTAACCACAGGTGTGAAATTGCAGACTACTACAATATCATCCTCTGGATTTTTGCCTTTCCGGATATAACTCAGCGCGGAGTTTTGATTATCGTTTAATTCAATCCACTCGAATCCTTCAGCACTAAAACTATGCTCATATAGAGCGCCTTCTGCTGTATAAAAGTGGTTTAAGGATTTGGTGAACTCTTTCATTCCTTTATGTGGCTCGAAATCGAGTAAGTCCCACGGAATTGAATGGTCATGCTGCCATTCAGTTGTTTGCCCAATCTCACAGCCCATAAAGACTAGTTTGGTGCCTGGGTGAGTAAACATGTAGGCGTACAACAAGCGCATGTTAGCAAATCGCTGCCATTCATCTCCTGGCATTCTATCAAGGAGTGGGCCTTTTCCATGTACTACTTCGTCATGTGAAAGTGGCAACATGAAGTTTTCAGTGAATGCATAATTCATACTGAAAGTAAGGTCGTTTTGATGATACTGACGATAAAAGGCATCCTTCTTGAAGTACTCAAGGGTATCGTTCATCCAGCCCATCATCCATTTCATACCGAAGCCAAGTCCGCCTAGGTAGGTTGGTCTTGAAACCGCTGGCCATGAAGTGGATTCTTCGGCAATAGTTTGAACTCCTTCAATCTGGCTGTATACTGTTTCGTTAAGTTCTTTCAGAAAGGCAATCGCTTCTAAGTTTTCACGGCCACCGTGTTCGTTTGGTATCCATTCACCTTCTTTTCTCGAATAGTCTAAGTACAACATTGAGGCTACAGCATCGACTCTCAAACCGTCTGTATGGAAGGTGTCTAACCAGAACATGGCACTACTGATCAAGAAAGCTTTCACTTCATTTCGACCATAGTTGAAGATGTATGAGCTCCAATCAGGGTGATATCCTTGTTTTGGATCAGCATGTTCATATAAGTGCGTACCATCGAAGTTAAACAGACCATGGGCATCACTTGGGAAGTGGGAGGGAACCCAGTCAAGGATAACTCCAATTTCAGCTTTATGGAAAGCATCGATCATAGCCATAAAATCTTCTGGCGTCCCGTACCTAGACGATGGAGCGAAGTAACCCGTACATTGATAACCCCAAGAACCGAAGAATGGGTGCTCCATGACAGGTAGGAGTTCAATATGGGTATAGCCCATTTCCTTGGTGTAGTTCACCAAATCTTTGGCGAGCTCCTTATAAGAGAGAGAGTCACCGTTTTCTTTTCTTTTCCAAGAGCCTAAATGTACCTCGTACACTGAATAGGGTTGGTTAAGTGCGTTCTTTTCCTTTCTAGCTTTGAGCCATTTACTGTCTTTCCATTTGTAATTAAGCTCCCAAACGATAGAAGCAGTCTTTGGTGGAACTTCCCAGTGAATAGCGAAAGGATCACCTTTTTCTAGTATTTGACCGAAGTTATTCGAGTGTATTTTATACTTGTATACAGTTCCTTGGCCTATTTCAGGAACAAAACCTTCCCAGATTCCTGAGCCGTCCCATCTTGGGTACAATTCATAGCCTTCGCCATTCCAAAAATTGAAATCACCGATTACCTGTACTTTACCTGCATTTGGTGCCCAAACAGAGAACTGAGTACCTTTTTGGCCTTCAACTTCAATCAGTTTGGAGCCTAATTTTTCATGAAGCTTGAAATGCTTGCCTGATTTGAATAGCTCACCATCAAAGTCTGTCAATAAAGAGTGTGCAGTTATATGTTGATGTTGTTCCATAATTAGTCTTCTAATATTTGTCTGATTCCTGTCAATGGGATAATGACCCAATCAGGTCTTGCTTTTAATTCATAACCAATTTCGTAGACCGCTTTTTCTAATAAGTGGTACTTCAATAGGTATTTTATTTCGGATTTGTAACCAATGTCGAGATTGTCCTCCATGGCTGTATTCACATACTTGTTAAGGAAAACAGCCGAAATGGCTTGATAATATTTTTCTCCTGCTTCAAAAAGTTCATCCTGAGATAATTCGAAGCTGTTTTTAGCACCAAAAATAGTAGCATAGACCGCGTAGTGAAAGCTTCTTAACATCCCCGCTACGTCTTTTAAAGGTGTTTGCTTTACTTTTCTGTCTCGGATGGTGCTTTCAGGTTCTCCCTCATAGTCAATGATATAAAAATCATCTGCTTCCGTCATCAATATTTGGCCAAGATGTAGATCGCCATGGATTCTGATACGGCTACTGTTGAGTTCTACCTCTTCGAAAGCTAGAAATCGTGAAGTGATTTCTTCTCGCTGAGAAAGGAAGGTTTCTGCGTATTGCTTAGCTAAACCCTCTAGTTTATCAATATTTTCTTCAACAAGTATAAAGCGAGCGTTGAGTTGATAAATGATTCTATTCTTCAGCCAAACGGTATAGTCACCATTAAAGGGGATCGGGTAGAATTTTGTATCCACTTTATTCTTGAACAGGGCAACGTGCATTTCTGCTACACGAAGTGCCATTTGTTCCACCTTAAATAAGACGTCATCACCTATCAGTAGCCTGAAATCCGATTTAAGGTCTTCAGGACTGCAGAAGTCAAAACTTGGAATGGTCTGAATATCTTTAATGTTTATATCCGTGGCTTGAATCCGCTCGAAATAGCCCTTCATCATATCTAGGGTATGATTCCATGCTTCGCCAATGTTCTCTACTTTTTCCTGCATGATGCCTATAGAAAGTGTCGCATACTGGTTCTTTATCCAGCTAATGCTACCACCATACTTAGGGCTATTGTTGAAGGCACTATCATCGGAGAGAAACTTGGTCAACTCTAGGTCTGGATTATCGTCTTGGAAAAGTCTTCGATATACTTTGAAGAAGTATTGTCCATTGTACTCGATAGAGGTATTGCTCTGATCGAAGCCCATCACCTGCGAACTTTCATAGGGTGGACTCGATCTTAATACTTTACCGCGTTCAAAAATCAGTTTTGTATTTCCATCAGTAACTGTTTTTTGAGATAAGATCTGTTCGTACAGGGCTTTACGAAATGCCTCTAAATAGAGTGAATCAATGATCCAGCCTCTTTTTCCTCCAACTTCGGTTCGCTGTATCTTCCCTTTTTCTTCTATTTCAACAGACTCATCGACAAAAGCGAGTGTCACTAGATAGTATTCGGTAAATCCAGCGACAAAATTGATCTCTAAAGTGATCAAGTAGGTGGTGTCACCATTGGCTAGCTTTAAAGGCATGTATTGTTCGATCCGAACAGTCTTTGCCTTCTGGGTTTTAGCAGCGTACCACCTAGTCTTCATCATATAAGGTGGTAGTATGTTACTACTCAATTCTGCTCTGTAGGCTTTGTCTTCGAAAAGCTGTTCCCAACTCATTTTACTTTTCACCGTTTTGGCTGACATAGTCATTGGGTTAATAGTCAATAGAAAAGATATGGTAAGGCACTTGGTGCGGATCGAGTTCTACGAAATTCCATTCCTGATTCCAGATATAACTATCACCTGTGACGAGGTCTGTCATTCGCATTGGAGTATCTCCTGAAATGCCCATTTTATGTCTTGGTATTTGTACCCAGCCTCCTTGTTTATTATATGGATCTATATTGACAATACAGAGGATGTTGTTTTGCCTGTCTTCGCTTTGCTTGAAGTAAGCGAGCACTTGGTCGTTGTCAATCGTACAGAAATCAATGTTGTTTGTAAATTGAAGAGCAGATTGCTCCTTTCGTATCTCATTGATTCGAGTGATTAATTGGGTCAACTTGCTGGTTTTAGTCCAGTCCCATTTCTTGACTTCGTATTTCTCTGAGTTGAGGTATTCCTCTTTTCCGATATAGGCTGCATTGTCGATTTGCTCATAAACAGGGCCATACATGCCATAGTTAGAAGACAAGGTTGCAGCCATCATATGCTTTATGATGTATAGGTTCTCATTCCCTCCTTGAAGCAACCAAGGGTTGATGTCTGGCGTATTTGGCCAAAAGTTTGGTCGGAAATAGTCTTTCATTGGACCTTGAGTCAACTCGGTCATGTACTCGATAAGTTCTGCCTTGCTGTTTCTCCAAGTGTAATAGGTGTAGCCTTGGCTAAAACCGATTTTAGCCAAGCGTTGCATAGTTTTCGGTTTGGTGAATGCTTCGGCAAGGAAGAGCACGTCTTGATCCACCTTTTTCACTTCAGCGATCAGGTAATCCCAAAAGCCAAAAGGTTTGGTGTGTGGGTTGTCTACTCTAAAGATTTTAACACCAAGTTTATTCCAATAAAGCACAATACTAATGAACTCATCCCACATGGGTTCCCAATCTTGTGACTCGAAGTAGATAGGATATATGTCTTGATATTTTTTTGGAGGGTTTTCAGCGTACTGAACGGTGTTGTCAGGCCTCCATTTGAACCAACTTGGGTGTTCTTTTACATATGGATGATCAGGGGAACACTGTAAGGCAAAGTCCAACGCTATCTCAATACCATTATCTGCAGCGGTTTTAATTACTTTCTTGAAGTCGGTTAAAGTCCCAAGTTCTGGTAAAATGTCTTTGTGTCCGCCCTCCTTATTGCCAATGGCCCATGGTACACCAACATCATCGGGTAAGGCAGTGGTTGTGTTATTCTTCCCTTTTCGATGTGCTGTTCCGATAGGGTGTATAGGAGGGAAGTAGATGACGTCAAAGCCTAGATGCTTAACATATGGAATTACATCTAAGCAGTCTTTGAAAGTACCATGCTTGCCTTCTTTTTTGGCAGTAGACCTTGGGAAGAATTCATACCAGCTACTGAAAAGCGCTTTTTTTCTATCTACTGAGAGGGGAAGTTCTTTGTCGTAAGTAGTCGCAAATTCTTTAGTGGGGTTACTATGGAAGATATCATGAAGCCTTTTTGACTGAGCCTCATTAATCGCGTAGTTGTATGACGCATCGTCTTTGAATGCTTCAATTAGTCCCTCTAAATACTCTTTTTCGGCTTTCATTGTTTTTAGGGCCGTTTCTAGGTATTGAATGCCATCTAAAAGCTCAACATCCACATGTTGATTGTCGGCTATCTTACGCTCAATATTATGTTGCCAGGTCAAAGGGTAATCAACCCATGCTTCCACAGTATAGGTGTAGTTACCTTGTTTTTCAACCTTGAACTCTCCTGCAAACACATCATTATCGGTTAAGTGCATTGGGGCGTACTTCCAAGCACGCGCATTGCCAAACTTATATTTGATGTGTGCATTGATGACGTCATGCCCGTCAGCGAGTACATCAGCTGTTACTTGAAAGGACTGTCCTACTGTTCTTTTAGCGGCATGTTGGCCGCAATTGATCTCAGGGTAAACGTTTTCAATTACAACTCTTTTTTGTCCTGATTTCATGATAAGGTAATGGCTATGAGGTTCTTCCTTGTTTTTTGTTCAATTGAGGCAGATTAAGCTTCTGATTCACTAGGAAATAAGTCAAAAATCATGGGCCATTCAAGCCTTGTTGGATGAATTATTCTGCAAACGGTTGTCTTGTGAATATGGCCATGATTTACAAGGATTGATATGGCGAGAAAATGCCCTTGAAATACATAAAAAAAGCCTGTTCACATAAGTGGACAGGCTTTCTACTTATTGATTTTATATTACTCAGCGACTACAGCGAATTTCAATTCTTTCTTCACTTCTTTGTGAAGGTCGATTTCTAATTCGTACTCGCCAATCATTTTTACTTCACCTTTGAAAGAGATTTTCTTTCTGTCAACATCAATACCTCTAGCTTTCAAAGCATCAGAGATTTGCAAGGTGGTGACTGCACCAAATATTTTGCCGCTGTCTCCTGCTTTTGCTTTGATCTCAAGAGCTACATCACCCATTGCATCTGCAATTGCCTGAGCGTCTCCTTTGATCTTGTCTGCTTTGTGAGCTGCTTGCTTGATGTTTTCGGCAAACATTTTTCTATTTGAAGGGCTTGCAATTACAGCAAATCCTTGTGTGATAAGGTAATTTCTACCGTATCCTGGTTTTACGCTTACAGTGTCGTTCTTGTAGCCTAAACCTTTAATATCAGTCTTTAATATAACGTCCATTTTTCTTTCTAGTCTAGGGTTTACTTCAATCCGTCAGCTACGTAAGGCATCAAAGCAATATGTCTTGCTCTTTTCACTGCCTGAGTCACTTTTTTCTGGTATTTTAAGCTAGTTCCAGTAAGTCTTCTTGGAAGAATCTTACCCTGCTCGTTTACGAAGGCCATCAAGAAGTCTGGGTTCTTGTAGTCAACATATTTGATTCCATTCTTTTTAAAGCGGCAATACTTCTTGCGCTGCTGCTCTCTATTGATTGGTTCGTTTACTAATGTCATGATGCTGCTGCCTCCTCTTTCTTTTTCTTGTTAAAAGCGCCACTCTTTCTTTTTGTGTTATACTGAACTGCGTGCTTGTCTAGAGACACAGTTAAGAAGCGCATGATTTTTTCATCCCTTTTGAATTCTATTTCTAGGGTTGTAATTGTTGCTGGGTCGGCTTTGAACTCAATCAAATTATAGAAACCTGTAGACTTGTGCTGAATTGGATAAGCCAATTTTCTAAGTCCCCATCTTTCTAAGTTTACGATCTCTGCTCCATTATCTTTCAGGAGTTGTTCGTAATTGCCGACAGCATCCTTCATCTGCTCATCAGATAAAACGGGATTTAAAATGAATACTGTCTCGTAATTGTTTAACATTTTTAATGTATTTGTTTTTCGGATTGCAAAGGTACGAATTACTCTTTAAAAATCCATTAGTTGTAAAAGATTGTCATAGAATTAATTGACGCCCGTGGCTTTTCGTAATTTTGAGTAGTAATAATATACTTTAGGTTAAAAAAACGAACGAATAGACCTCTTTTTGCTATCCTATCCATACTGATCATCCCAGTGGTTATTTACGGTATGTTCGAATTGAACTCGCTTAACTCTGATGAACGCGAGCTAGAGAAGATTTATGTTCGTCAATTAGAGTCTGTTCTTTTTTCGATTAACCAAAGCGTTCAAGACAAAGTTTCAGAGATTACCACCGGCTTAGAAAGAAATATGAACAGCATGTCAGATGACATGTTGTTGGAGGGTTTAAGTAGCTATAATTTTTTTAAAGGAGTCTATCTTAAAGGGCTGGATACGCCCTTTCAATCTTTTCTAAGCGAAGATAGTGGGGTGGATGCTTTTGCTGACAAAGCAGATAGCATCTTTAAAGCTAATACATCTGTGGTTAATCGCTTGAGACGCTATAGAGAGGGAGGCGGATTTATGAAGATTGAGAATGGTGCAAGCCCATTATACCACAATGACGCTGAGCTAGAGTATTTCTTTTTTGTTGTCGATGAGGGTGAGGATATCAAATTCTCAATTTACTTCTTTGACGCCATTTTGATGATCGAACAGTACCTAGTTCCCAAATTCCAAGAGATTGCTAGGGATGATTTCGTTTTGTCATGCCTTCGGACATCTGATAATTTTTTGGTGTACTCAACAGCTGAAAACTTGGCCGTTAACTATGAGAGTGAACCCATTGATTTGCTCCCGAGATATGAAATTGGAATTGATAGGGCCGGAGGAACTGTAGAAGAAGCGATCAATCGCAGGAAGAATCAAAGTTTATTGGCCTTAGCACTCTTGATGGTGGTGATGATTATAGGTATTGCGTTAGTCTTAAGAAACGTTCAGCAAGAAATGAAGCTGGCCCAAAAGAAGGCTGACTTTGTATCGAATGTTTCGCACGAGATCAGAACACCATTGGCACTCATTAATATGTTTGCAGAAACCTTATTGCTGGACAGGGTGAAGACGGAAGAAAAGAAGAAGGAGTACTATGGTATTATCACTAAAGAAGTGAGCCGTTTGACCAATATGATCAATCGCATCCTAAGTTTCTCCAAAATAGAAGCGAGTAAGCGAACGTATGAAAAAAGGCAGCTAGACCTGAACACAGTAGTTGCCGATGTTTTCAATACTTATTCTTATCACCTTGAAAATAATGGGTTCCGCTGTGAGTTAAAGACTACTGATGAGAAGCTGATCATCAATGCGGATCAGGAGGCAGTTATCGAAGTATTGGTCAACCTTATAGACAATGCTATGAAATATAGCCTTGATAGTAAGCACGTAATTATTGAGACAGGATTAAAAGGTCACAATGCTTTTGTATCTGTATCAGATCAAGTAATGGGTATTCCTAAAAATCAACGAGATAAACTATTTGAGAAATTCTACCGCGTGCCAAATGGAGATGTCCACGATACAAAGGGCTCAGGACTCGGGCTTACGCTAGTGAAACACATAATGGATGCTCACGAAGGTGAGGTCGAGGTACATAGCAACCTAGATAAAGGGAGCACATTCAAGTTATTTTTTCCACTATATAAACACGAAGATGCCTAGTATTCTAATTGTTGAAGATGAGCCATCAATGCGGCTTGGATTAAAAGACAACCTTGAGTTTGAGTCATACGATGTCGAAGTAGCCATCGATGGTCAAGAAGGGTTGGAAAAAGCTCAAAAAGGAAATTTTGATCTAATCATCCTAGATGTAATGATGCCAAAAATGTCAGGGTTTGATGTGTGTAAGGCAATCAGGAATATGGGTGTCATGACTCCAATTATTTTTCTCACCGCCAAGAGCGAAGAAATAGACAAGGTCCTTGGCCTAGAACTCGGTGCAGATGATTACTTAACAAAGCCGTTCAGCCTTAGAGAATTAATCGCGCGAGTCAAGGCTATTCTCAGGCGAATTAAAACGCCAGAGGATCAGCCCGTGATAGGTCCTGTAATAATAATAGGTAACCTGACAATTGATTTTTCTCAGTTCACTGCTAGGAACAATGAGGGTGATGTGCGTATGTCCCACAAAGAGTATGAGATCTTACAGTATTTGTTGGAGCACAAAAATGAAGTAGTCAGTCGTTACGATCTGTTGAATAAGGTTTGGGGCTATGAAAGTCAGCCAACCACTAGAACAGTTGACAACTTTATGCTCAGATTAAGACAAAGGATAGAAGAAAATCCTAACGAGCCTAAGTATATTTTGACGGTCCATGGGGTAGGATATAAGTTTATTATTAGTTCATAAGGGCTGTTTTGGCATTCTGTGACATCTTGTGACATCTCTTTACTGAGGTATGACATTTGATTCTGAGGAGCCGCGTATGTTTGAAGTATAACAGCAACGAAGCCCAAGGGCAAAAACGAATTATAAATAAACCAGTAACTGACTGAAGGTCCTATTGGAGCGGTTGGTTTTTTGAAACTCAAAGGAATGTTAAAGAAATTATTTACGATAGCACTACTGTTGGTCACGGAGTTCACCTTAATTGGTGGATATATCGATGACTTTGATGAAGTCTTTATCAATGGGATGAAAATTGGGGAAACTAACGATGATCAAAGAATGGGTAGATCGAGAAGTTTCCTTGAGCTAAGAGTCTATGACATACCAAAAGGAGTTTTGAAACCAGGTAAGAATACAATAGCCATTAGAGTAGAAGACTTAGGAGCTAATGGAGGCATCTATGAAGGACCTGTCATCATTATCCCATCTAAACTTGTCACCAAGTTTACAAGAGGATTTAGCTTCTGGCGCTAAGGCGTCATGTTGATTTTTTGAATGATCTGATCATTCATTTCATGTTCACCCTCAAAGGTTAATACTTTGGGGGCGACTTGGATTTGTTGCGCAATATCGGACTGCTCCTGAATGCGGCTTTGGGTGAGGTATGGGTCATTTAAACCATAAACGAGAAAACATTCTTTACCCGAAAGTTTCCTATGACTTTCCAAAGGAGGAAGGTCAGGAGGGAAGATTCCAGCCCATAAAACCAGTCTGTCAAACGCTACATTAGTTTGTGTTGCGAAACGTGAAATCGTTGCTGCGCCTTGTGAAAAACCTAGTAAAGTTACTTTGACGTCTGGCTTGAGCTTCGATTTGACTTGATCGTAAACTGAACTGAGAAAGGTTAAGTAGTTTTGAATGTCCGAAGCGCGATCTTCTTTGGTCATCCAAGTTGCCCCAACACGCCCAGTAAATCCGTCTAGATAGTACCTAAATAGTCCTTCAGGTGCTACAATTAGATGCTTTCGATCATTTAGCGATTCAAACTTCTTGATGAAATATTTAGCTAACTGTCCATGTCCATGGCAGACAAACCACACATGCTCGATGTCATTACTAGGTTCGCCAATGGTTTCATAACGACCCTTGAATTGGAATGAAATTCTGTTTTCCATTAGTTTCCTAATTGATCAGATGAAAACTTAAAGGGGAGAAGGTTTTCAATAGAGCTAGACATTAGAATATCACCAGTTCCACCCGTTAGGTATATTTCAATTGGCTCTGGCTGCTCATTTTCATACTCACTCATTACCTGGCGACAACTTCCGCATGGTGCGGGGATATTCTGCTCATTCGCATTCATTTTCAGGGCTACGATGGCAACCTTTAAGATGATTGCATCGGGTTTATTCGCTTTCGCGGAAAAGAAGGCGACTCGTTCTGCGCATAGGCCTGCTGGGTAAACTGCGTTCTCTTGGTTGTTGCCTAGAACTATTGATCCATCAGAGAGCAATAATGCTGCCCCAACTTGAAAACCCGAATAGGGTGCTCTTGCCTTTTGAGCTGCTTCCTTTGCCTGACGGATAAGATCTTTTACTTGAGTAGTTAATTCGGTGGATGTGTACAAGAGAAGTGAGACTTCTCGTTTGATTTTTTTTGCCATGTATCGATTTGAAGAGGATAGGAAGATACGAATCTTTTGAAGCAAGGTTGTCTAGGAAGCAATTCAATTAATTATTTGAACTTAGAATGGTTTTCACCTAATTCGATGTTAAACGAATCCATCTATGAATCGCATCTTAGTTTTAGGCGCTGGCCGCTCTGCTACCTCACTCATTTCTTACTTGTTAAATGAAGGAGCTTCAAGAGATTGGAAAGTAACTATAGCAGATTATGCACTTCAACTTGCACAAGAGAAAGTAGCTGGTCATGTCAATGGAAAAGCAGTCGCTTTCAACATTAATATGGAAGATGAGCGTGATGTACTGATTCAGGATTCAGATGTGGTAATTTCTATGCTACCGGCTTCTTTTCATCCCATTGTAGCTGAAACATGTTTGAAGTTTGGAAAGCACTTGTTAACCGCTTCGTATGTCTCGGATGACATGTCAAGTTTGAATGAACAGGCCAAAGCAAAAGGACTCCTTTTCTTAAATGAGTGTGGCCTCGATCCAGGAATAGATCATATGTCGGCTAAAAAAGTCATTGACCATATCCGAGAAGAAAAAGGGCTTTCACTAAGAGCATTTGAATCATTTACTGGTGGCTTATTAGCACCTGATCCTTCAGATGACAATCCGTGGCAATACGGGTTTACATGGAATCCTAGAAATGTAGTATTGGCAGGCCAAGGAACAGTAAAATTCATCCAAGAAGGGCGTTATAAGTACATTCCATATCCTAAACTTTTTAGAAGAATTGAAATGATCCATATTCCAGGTCATGGATATTTCGAAGGCTATGCCAATAGAGATTCGCTCAAGTATCTTGACGTCTATGGACTACATGGTATTAGCACCCTATATCGTGGTACCTTACGTAGACCTGGATTCTCTAAGGCTTGGGATGTTTTTGTTCAGTTAGGTGCCACTGAGGATACTTATCCAATGGAAAATGTTGCTGATTTGACCCATCGTCAATTTATCAATTCCTTTTTATCCTATAACCCTGATGATTCTGTCGAATTAAAACTCGCGCACTACCTTAAGTTAGAATTAGATGGACCAGAGATGTATAAACTTAATTGGTTGGGTATGTTTGAAGATGACTTAGTCGGCTTGATGAAAGGTACTCCAGCTCAAATCCTCGAACATATTCTGAAGAAGAAATGGACAATTGGCCCGGATAAGAAAGATCAAATAGTTATGTGGCACTTATTTGATTATGAAGAAAATGGTCAAACCAAAAGAATTAGATCTGCGATGGTGGCTACTGGAGAAAACGCTACTGATACTGCCATGTCTAAAACGGTCGGTTTGCCTCTGGGTATTGCGACTAAGCTGCTCCTAGAGGGTAAAATAGAAGCAAGAGGGGTGCAGATACCAATTACACCTGAGTTCTATAATCCAATTCTCGATGAACTCGATACGTTGGGTTTTGAGTTTGTGGAGGAGGAAGTGATTCTAGATTAGGCGCCTTTCTAGGCTTACTTGTTCTCATACATACATCTAAAAAGGCCTCTTTTTTCTAGGTAATAGCGCTATAAGAATGTGCTGAATTCCTGAGAATTGAGGCTTTTGATTGGAAAGAATTTTCATGCATTAACCCTTCTTGTTCAAATGCTGTGTTTTATGATCGAAATTGAGGATTATTGTTAAGTGAATTTAGCGCACCATTTTCTGAATAGGGAAAGTATCATTAAGGCGACTGATTCTATTGATCAGCTTGGCTTTTCAAAGCATTATGACTTTGAAAAGCATGCTATTAATTATGGAAAGGGTGAGGATCAATTTCAAGTAAGGTTACCAATAACCTTGGCTGTTAAAAATGATACGATTGATGATGTGCATGTCGTAAAGTACCTCATGCTTTTGGTTCAGACAGGTAGTTCAGCCATCGGTGTTTTTGAAGGAGATGAGTGTTTAGAACATAAAGTGTTGAGTGCTTACATGGTGCGAAAGAAGCAGGGGAAAAGTCAGATCAAACACCTGAAAACCAAGGGGAAATCTAGGGCTGGATCGAGAGTGCGCTTGGCAAAGACCTTAGAGTTCTTCGAGCATATTAATGAACGCGTTACCAAGCATTTTGATGAAAACGAATTCGATCGGATTGCTTTCAGTTGTTCGAAGATATTAATGCCTTTCTTGTATAGATCGAAAATCCCTACGCCTTTCGAAAAGAAGGACCCTAAGATCTATAGAATCCCGAAGCACTTGCATCAACCTAACTTTGAAGTGATGCTAGGCATGCAGCGTTTTTTGAATATGGGAGAGTTGATTTTTGACCCTCTAGCTTTTCCAGAAGTGGAGGAGTCAATGAATCACTTATGATGATCAGCAGCATAAGCTGCAGCACCGATAATGCCAGAGTTATTCTCTTTTTCACCGACCACGAATGGTGTTTTGATAGTGATTTGATCTCTGTATTTGTGAATGTGTTTACTCACTCCACCACCCAGAATGATAAAGTCAGGGTTAATTACACGCTCGATGTGTTTTAAGAACTGATTGAGTCTCCCACCCCAAACATCAAAACTTAATCCTTCTCTTTTACGCGCTGAATCTGCAGCGAAGTGTTCTATGAGTTCTCCATTTTTGTAGAAGAGGTGTCCGAGTTCAAAATTTGGAGTTAAGACGCCATCATAGAAAAGTCCACTACCAAGTCCCGTGCCAATGGTGACCATCAAAACTACGCCTGAATGGTGTCGGCCTGCTCCGAATTTCATTTCAGCAAGTCCAGCAGCATCAGCGTCATTGATTACGTTACAGGTTTGATTGCATCGACCATAAAAAAGATCATCTACTTGCATGCCTTTCCAGCTTTCGTGAAGGTTACTATGATACTTCGCTCTTCCATTGACTACAACAGTAGGAAAGGCTACACCTATGTTGTCATTGTAATTGAAGTGCTCCTTGATTTGATTAATGACATCGGCCATGTCGTCTGGCCTGCGACCTTCGGGAGTAGGGACTCGGAATCTGTCTGAAACCAGATATCCTTTGTCTGTATCAACTATGGCTCCTTTGATGCCACTTCCTCCAACGTCTATGCCTAATATCTCCATGGTAATTTTTGAAATGGCGCAAGGTATTGGAATTTTTTAGGGACTGCAAGCCAATGCCTCTGTCGTCCAAGCAGACGTTATAAGTGGAGATAATAGTCCTTCAAAAGGACAGAGAATTCTTCTGTATATGAACGATCAGCTTTTTTGATGGTCAGGTTCCGTGAATTCGATTTCTTGATTTGGCCATTGATGAATTCAGCGATTACCCTAAAAACGGATCCTCCAGATTGGTTATAGAGAAAGGTTTGTTGATTTAAATTGATACCTGATGCAGTAGCGAGCTGTATTAACTGATCCATTTCGTATGCAGGGTACATCACCCAAAGCGTGCCTTGGTTTGCCAGTAGCTTTTTTGATTTCTTGATAAGAGAATCCATTGAGAGGCTATCGTCATGAATTGCTATGTTTTTGGATTTTGACTGTCCTTTATGGCTGTTTTTAAAGAAAGGAGGGTTGCAAATGATTTGATCATAGACCGTATCAGTTTCGTATGTTTTGAAGTCCTGGTGTAACACGCTGATCTGATCAGGCCAAGGTGAATTCTCTATGTTTTTAACGGCCTGTTGGGCGACTTTTTCATCAATTTCCAACGCATGAATCTCAGCTTTTGTACGCTGAGCGAGCATTAACGAAAGTAAGCCCGTACCTGTTCCAATGTCTAAAATATTACCCTTAGAAACCTCATTAATGAGCGCGCCAAAAATGCAGCCATCGGTGGTTACTTTCATTCCATCCACTGCTTGGTCTATTAGGAATTGCTTGAATTGAAAGTAAGTATTCGGCAAAATCAGATGTTATGAATAAAGTCCAGACTCGAAGCCCTCGTCAATCAGCTGGTCATTGCTTTCAGCAGCACCAACTGCTAACTGATCACATACTTCATTTTCAACATTGCCTGCGTGACCTTTCACCCATTGGAATGAGACATGGTGTTTCTTATAGATTTCTGCAAATCGAAGCCAAAGGTCTTTGTTTTTCTTCCCTTTAAAATCTTTTTTCATCCAGTTCCAAAGCCATCCTTTTTCAACAGAATCAATTACATACTTCGAGTCTGAATATACTTTTACTTTAGCATTTTCTACTTTGATGGTTTCTAAACCAATGATCACTGCCATCAGCTCCATCCGATTATTGGTGGTTTTACGATAGCCCTGAGATAGCTCCTTGCGATGTTCATTGTACTTCATAACAGTACCATAACCACCCGGGCCAGGGTTCCCTTTCGAAGATCCGTCAGTATAGATTACAATCATAGATTGACAATATTATCCTTAAATAATTTGATGGCAATAGAGAGCAGGATTATTCCAAAAACCTTTTGTAAAACGCCTAACCCGGCAGGACCGATTTTACGTTCTAACCAGTTAGTAGATTTTAGGACTAGGTAGACGAATAGTAAGTTGACCACGATACCAATTAAAATATCCCATTCACTGTATTCTGCTCTGATTGAAATGATTGTCGTTAAAGTTCCAGCGCCTGCAATCAAGGGAAACGCGATCGGGACAATAGAAGAGGTGCCGCTAGCAGAAGGGTCGTTTTTGAAGAAATTTCTTCCAAGAATCATCTCAAGTCCGATGATGAACATCACGATTGAGCCTGCAATGGCAAAAGAGCCAACATCAATCCCAAAAAGGCCGAGTAAATTGTCACCCACAAACAGAAAGAGGATCATTAATACACCCGCGGCTAGTGTGGCTTTTCCTGACTGTATATGGCCACCATTTTTCTTTCGCAAATCAATGATGATTGGGGTGGACCCTAGGATATCGATTACTGAAAAAAGTATCAGGGTAACTGAGATGATTGCTTTAAAGCTGAGCATGAAAAAAATATTTTTGCAAAGCTAGAAAACGCGATATCAAACCCTCAGTTTTTTATGAGGAAGTTTAGCTTATTCAGCTTTCAAAGCGAACAAAGCCATATCATAACCCTTTAAGCCAAAACCCGTAATTAGGCTTATGTGCCTGAATTCTTCGCGCGCATGGATGTTGGAGATGTGGACTTCTACAACTGGCGTATGAATGGCTGCAATCGCATCCGAGAGGGCTACTGAAGTATGTGTATATCCGCCACCGTTGAAAACAATTCCATCGTAAGAGAAACCAACTTCATGGAGTTTGTTAATCAGCTCTCCTTCGACATTACTTTGGTAGTATTCTAAACTAATGTCATCGAATCGCCCTTTTAATTCCCCGAAGTAGTCTTCGAATGTTTCGTTACCGTAGATGCTTTTTTCTCTGGTGCCGAGTAGGTTAAGGTTTGGTCCGTTGATGATAATTACCTTCATGATGGACAAATCTAATCCATTTTACATTTCTTTCAGAATCTATAGAGAGTTTTGCTTATACTTGAGCATGTCTTGGGATGTATATATTCAGGAGTATGAGAATTATCTGAAGCTAGAGCGATCGCTCAGTGCAAATTCAGTGGATGCTTATGTACGCGACATCGTAAAACTAAAACAGTTTCTTGAATTGAGGGAGAAGGACTTAAATCCACTTCAAGTCACACTCCAAGAGCTTCAAGACATGGTAGAGTGGATTAATGAATTGGGGATGAGTGCTTTTTCGCAAGCTCGAATCATTTCCGGCCTCAAGTCATTCTATAAATTTCTCATTTATGAAGGTGAGATGGATGTTGATCCGACTACACTTCTTGAGGCTCCCAAGCTTGGGCGGAAACTCCCGGACACGCTGAGCATACAGGAGATAGATCAAATTCTAGAAGCCATAGATCATTCAACTCCTGAAGGAACCCGTAATCGGGCGATGCTCGAAACGCTCTATAGTTCAGGCTTGCGTGTATCCGAACTAATTGGCTTGAAGACCTCCAACGTGCATTTCGAAGTAGGTTTTCTTCGAGTAACCGGAAAGGGGAATAAGGAGAGACTTGTTCCGATTGGTAGAACAGCCCTTAAGCACATTAATATTTACCGAGAAGAGGTGAGGGTACATTTGGATATTAAGCAAGGGCACGAAGCTTTTCTCTTTCTGAATAGACGAGGTAGACAATTGACCAGGCAGATGGTCTTTACTTTTTTGAAAGATTTGGTGGTCAAAGCCGGGATTAAAAAAACCATAAGCCCTCATACATTTAGGCACTCATTTGCCACCCATTTGATTGAAGGTGGGGCAGACCTTAGGGCGGTACAGGAAATGTTAGGCCATGAGTCCATCACAACCACTGAGATTTATACGCACCTTGACAGAGATTACCTAAGGCAGGTGATCCAAGAATTTCACCCAAGGAGTTAAGGTCAGGCTTTCTTTTCTTTATAGACAATGGTTCGGTGTGGGAAAGGAATTTCGATTCCTTCTTTGTCAAAGCGTTCTTTGATAGATTTATTGATATCGCACTTCAATTCGAAACCCAAGAAAGGGTCCTTTGACCAAACTTGCGCTCGGAGATTGATACTGGATTCACCAAACTCTATTAACCTGATGACTACAGCTGGTTCGCCATCTTCAATCTCTTCTTGAGACCTATTATCAATGTAATGTTTATGAGCCATTGCCTCCTCACGGATAATCTTTATGGCCAAGTCAACGTTGGAGTCGTAACTAATGCCATAAAAAATATGGTTCCGGACTTTGTCATCAATGATGTTGTAGTTGTGAATGGTTTCTGAGCTAATGACGGCATTTGGGATAATTAGTCTTTTGTTTTCAAAATCTCGAATTACGGTATGTCTTAAAGTAATGTCTTCAACAATGCCTGAATAGAGGTTGCTAATCTTCACGATGTCACCAACTCTAAAGGGCTTAAAGATGACAACGAAGATGCCACTAACAATATTTGAGAATGCTGCTTGAGAAGCAAAACCTATAATAGCTGCGAAGATCCCTGCACTAGCAAATAGTGTAACACCTACGGTCTTTAATGGGGGGATTACCATGAAAATAGCTACCAGAGCGGCTAGATAAATGATAAATCCTAAGGCGTTGTTTAAGAACTTATACTGGGTAGGGTCTACTTGAAGGTCATGGCTCGACTTCTTGATGTATCGATTGAGAATTGCCCTTAAAACCTTCAGGATAATGAAGGCCACTAGAAGTACCGCTATAGCAAAAATAAAATAGTTTAATGCTTGACTTTGTGTGAGATTAAAAACTTCCAAAAGATCATTCATAGGATCAAAATTATGTAATTGAGGTTGAAGTTGAGGAATTCCTCCTTAAAGAATTATACGTTTCGACTATAAGCTCTATTTTTGCTGAAAATCTCCCAGTGTACAAAAGTATTATACGTCCTTTCCTATTTACCAAGAATGCAGAATCAGCACATTATTTTGCTTTTAGGTGGCTTAAACGTTTGTTTAAGATTCCTGGCGTAAAAAGTATCAGCCAAAATCTCTATGACTATAGAGCTGGTAGTTTGGAAATTGAATGCTTCGGTCTAAAATTTAAGAATCCAGTCGGACTCGCAGCAGGTTTTGATAAGGATGCTAAACTTTATAATGAGCTCTCTGCTCTAGGTTTTGGTTTTATTGAAATAGGAACAATTACGCCAAAGCCACAAGACGGTAATCCTTTACCAAGACTTTTTCGCTTGCCAGAAGATCAAAGCCTTATCAATCGAATGGGCTTCAATAATGGGGGGCTAGATGAAGCCATCGAAAGATTAAAGCATCGAAATACGGATATTATAATAGGAGGAAATATTGGCAAGAACAAAGTGACGCCAAACGAAGAGGCGGTTAACGACTACTTAATCTGCTTTAAAGGCCTTCATGCTTATGTAGATTACTTCGTGGTGAATGTGAGTTCTCCAAACACGCCAAATCTGAGAGCACTTCAGGAAAAAGGACCGTTAAAGCATATATTAAATAGCCTTCAAGAAGCTGGGAAAGCTTTTGCCGACAAAAAACCTATCCTCCTTAAGATAGCACCTGATTTAACTGAAGATCAGTTGCTAGACATTATCGAAATCGTTGACGAGACGAAGATTGATGGTGTAATCGCCACCAATACAACGATATCTCGAGATGGTTTAAAAACCTCAAAAAGTACTATTGATGAAATTGGTGCAGGAGGGTTGAGCGGAAAGGCTGTGAAGTCACGATCTACAGAAGTGATTCGTTTTCTCCATGAAAAGTCTAAGGGTTCGTTCCCTATTGTTGGCGTTGGAGGAATTCAAACAGCGGATGATGCAAGAGAGAAACTAGAAGCAGGAGCAAGCCTAGTTCAGGTTTATACTGGGTTTATTTACGAAGGACCGGGTATGGTCAAGAGAATAAACAAAGGTCTTGCGAAATGGAAAGAAAACAAGTTCTAGATCGTTTGATGAATGATCGCATTAGGTTCATAAAATTCGATTAAATTCGTATTATAAGGTTTTAGATTTTTAGATGACCAAAAACGCATATAAGTCCAATACTTTTAAGTCCAACACTAAGGACAAAGGGCCCAAAAAGAAACGTTCTTTTAAAAT
This sequence comes from Roseivirga sp., assembly GCA_965660665.1. Classification (GTDB taxonomy): domain Bacteria; phylum Bacteroidota; class Bacteroidia; order Cytophagales; family Cyclobacteriaceae; genus Roseivirga. Next base: position 354,501 of record CBFIAY010000001.1, read on the forward strand.
CGACATCCCCTTTTTAAGGGATAGGAGATTTCAATTGTCAATAGGGTTCTTCCTTTTGCTAACGTCTGTATTTATCTTTTTGGCCTGTGTGAGTTACCTTTTTACAGGTAAAATGGATCAAAGTGTGGTAGAGGCCTTCTTCGATCAAAACGAAACTGTTAAATCCTTAGGCCAAGAGGCAGGTAACTGGATGAAGTTACTCGGTGCCCTTGTTGCACACAGACTAATATTCTCTTGGTTTGGTATTGCGGCTTTCCTTATACCACCATTATTATTCCTCTTTGGATATAAAGTAATTTGGGGCAAAGCATTGGTCAAGCTATCAAGAGCAATCAGCTTTAGTTTATTCTTCCTGATTTGGGTAAGCCTTTTGATGGGATCGATGATCAAAGGAGACGAATCGATTTCTGAATGGAGCTTTTATAGTGGAGGTTTAGGCTATCAGCTTTCTATCTTCTTTGACAATCTATTGGGTTATGGAACTATTCTTTTTTTAGCCTTTACTTTACTTGTTTTTGTGATCTTCTTCTTCAATATCACAGAAATCCTATCATTTAAGAAGACACCTGCTGTAACTGATCCAGAAGATGATACGCCATTCCTTGCCTCTGATTTAGACGAGGAGTTTCCTGTGAATCAGGAGGTTGAAGATAATGAGCCTGTTGAAAATATTGATAGCGAGACGGAGTTGAAAGACTGGGTAGTCTCCTTAAAAGAAGAGAAAGAAGAGAAAGAAGCTGAAATGGCCCAAGAGGCGTTAGCTGCCATTGAAGAACCTCATGAGGAGGTGCCTGAACCTATTGATCAAGCCAAAGAGTCAGCAGATACGGCTTTGGAATTGGAAGTGACACCAGTTAACAAGCCAATACCTAAGGCATTAGATGCTGAACCTACGTTTGAAGTAGAGATTAATGAAAAGGCTGAAAAGCTAGTCGAAATCGCAGGTCACTACGACCCAACTTTAGATTTACCAAAGTATCAGTTTCCGAGAGTGGATATGTTAAGGGAGTATTCTACTGGGAAGATTTCTGTGACTAAGGAAGAGCTTCAAGCCAACAAGGATAAGATCGTAGAGACGCTGACTAACTTTAAGATCGGTATTTCAAGCATCAAGGCGACTATAGGTCCGACAGTAACTCTTTATGAGATTGTACCAGAAGCGGGTGTCAAGATTTCTAAGATTAAGAACCTAGAAGACGATATCGCTTTGAGTTTAGCAGCCTTGGGTATAAGAATCATTGCGCCAATTCCGGGTAAGGGAACAATTGGTATTGAAGTGCCGAATAAGAACAAGGAAATGGTTTCCATGAAGTCGGTGATTTCAACCGAAAAGTTCATGAATTCAGATATGGCGCTTCCGATCGGTTTTGGTAAGACCATTTCAAATGAAGTTTTTGTCGCGGATCTAGCTAAAATGCCACACTTGCTGATGGCAGGAGCTACGGGGCAAGGTAAATCAGTCGGGCTGAATGTTATTCTAGCCTCTTTACTGTATAAAAAACACCCATCACAACTGAAGTTCGTTCTGGTTGATCCTAAAAAGGTGGAGCTAACGCTTTTCAATAAGATTGAAAGACACTATTTAGCAAAGCTTCCAGACAACGAAGAGCCGATCATTACAGATACTAAGAAGGTAATTAATACCCTCAATTCTCTCTGCATTGAAATGGATCAGCGTTATGATTTGTTGAAAGATGCCGCTTGCCGAAATATTAAAGAATACAATCAAAAGTTTGTTGACAGAAAACTGAATCCAGAGAAAGGACATAAGTTTTTGCCTTACATCGTCTTGGTGATAGATGAGTTGGCAGATTTGATGATGACTGCTGGTAAAGAGGTGGAGACACCTATTGCTCGTTTGGCGCAGTTGGCACGTGCAATTGGAATTCACTTGGTAGTGGCTACGCAGAGGCCCTCGGTAAATGTGATTACGGGTATTATTAAAGCGAACTTCCCTGCAAGACTATCGTTTAGGGTAACATCCAAGGTAGATTCAAGAACGATCCTAGATTCTGGTGGTGCCGATCAGCTAATTGGTCAGGGTGATATGCTATTATCCATGGGATCAGATATCATAAGACTTCAGTGCGCATTTTTAGATACGCCAGAAGTAGACGAAATTTGCGACTTTATTGGATCGCAGAAGGGCTATGAAACAGCCTACTTGCTTCCAGAGTTTACAGGTGATGAAGTAGATGCAAACACTGGTGATGTTGATCTTTCAGATAGGGATGACCTGTTTGAAGAGGCTGCTAAACTAATCGTGGCGCATCAGCAAGGAAGTACTAGTTTAATTCAGCGTAAACTGAAATTAGGCTATAATAGAGCCGGTAGAATAATAGATCAATTGGAGGCTGCTGGAATTGTAGGTTCCTTTGAAGGTAGTAAGGCGAGACAAGTATTAATACCAGATGAATATAGTTTGGAACAGTTATTGAATACTATCGATGACAAATGATTCTGAAGAATAGAAAGAAGATGAAAAAAGTAATATACGTGTTGATTTTTGCTGTTGTTGCATTAGCAGCTAAGGGGCAAAGTGGAGATGCAAAAGCTGTCCTTGATAAAATGAGCAGTACTTATAAAGCGATGTCTGGTTATGAGATATCTTTTGTTCAAAAGAATTTCAGTGAAGCAGAGGTTATTGCTCAGACCGCAGGGTCTGCGGCTGTTTCTAAAGAGAAGTTTGTGCTTAAAATAGAAGGGCAACAAATCTATTGCAATGGGCCTGTATTATGGACGTACTTAGTAGAATCTCAAGAATTGACGATTAGTAATTTTGAGCCGGAAGAAGGAGCAATTAACCCGGCCAATATCTACGATATCTATAAGAATGGATTTACTTTCGAGTACAAACGACAAGATAATGTTAAAGGAGAGTTGGTAGATGTGGTAGAGCTGGTATCTACTGATGAAGATGCGGATTTCACTAACATCATAATGTACATCGGTCAGAAAGACGCTTATTTGAAAGCTTGGGATCTGATTGATTATGATGGTGCAAAAACCAATTTTGAGGTGGCTGCCTTTAAGCCAGATCAAGTATTCGATGCTAAGTACTTCGAGTTTGATGAAGAAGCTAACCCTGTACAACACAAAGAAGATTTGCGTAACGAATGAACAGAGTAGAGCTCTTTGAGCAAATTCAAAAGAAGTCATCTTATCTGTGTGTCGGTTTAGACACCGATATCCAGAAAATCCCAAAACACCTTTTAGATCACGAAGACCCAATCTTTGAGTTCAATAAGCAGATCATTGATGCTACAGCAGACTATGCAGTAGCTTATAAACCTAACATAGCCTTTTATGAGGCACATGGCATCGAGGGTTGGAAAAGCCTTCAGAAAACCATCAAATATATCCCTAAGGATATTTTCACCGTAGCAGATGCCAAGAGAGGAGATATTGGTAATACTTCTAAGATGTATGCCCGCGCCTTCTTCGAGCAAATGGATTGTGATTCAATCACAGTCGCTCCATATATGGGCGAAGATTCAGTTAAACCATTTCTTGAATTTGATAATAAGTGGGTCATCCTATTGGCACTGACATCCAATGCAGGAGGTAAAGACTTCCAAAACCTTGGTTTAAACAAAGGGGGAGAACTCTACGAAGAAGTACTTCGCAAAAGCCAAGAGTGGGGTAATACTGACCAGATGATGTATGTTGTAGGTGCTACGCGCGCTGAAGCCTTGAAGAATATCAGGCGAATTGTTCCGGAGCATTTTTTACTTGTCCCGGGTGTAGGCGCACAAGGTGGGAGTTTAGAGGAGGTCTCTAAATATGGAATGAATAGTCACTGTGGTCTCTTAGTAAACTCCTCCAGAGGCATCATTTATGCCGATAGTTCTGAAGATTTTGCCACAGTTGCAGCTCAGAAAGCCAAGGAGCTGCAACAAGAAATGGCTGGATATCTCGGAAAATATCTTTAAATTCTAGGTGTAAACACACACCGTATGATTAAAGAGGCCTTTTTGCACTTCGTGTGGCAAAATCAGTATTTTAATAAAACCAAGATTTTCACGCAATCGGGAGAACCGATTCAAATCCAGAAAGTGGGTTTTCACAACCACTTAGCCGGTCCAGACTTTAGTGAAGCCGAGGTTGTTATTGGCGGAATAAAGTGGGTTGGTGCAGTTGAAATCCATATCAGCTCATCAGACTGGTATAAACATAAGCACCAAAGCGACCCAAACTATGATAATGTCATTCTCCATGTCGTTTATGACCATGACCGAGAGGTAATAAATAGAGACGGAAACCCACTTCCTACACTATCGCTTCGGGGTCTTATCAAACCGAAAATGCTACTTCGCTATGAGAAGATGCTAGAGAATGGGGAGCCTATAGCCTGTACTTCTACGCTTCAAGATACAAAAGTGATTACAAGGTTATCTATGTTAGAAAGGGCCTTAATTGGTCGAATTGAAAGCAAGGCAGAAGCTGTTACGACATTGTTGATGGAAAACAATTCAGACTGGGAAGAAACCGCTTACCAGTGGCTTGCAAAAGGCTTAGGATTTAGGATTAATTCAGACTCTATGTTGGAATTAGCTCGTTTGATACCGGTCAAAATTTTGCATAAACATAATGACCTAAAGCACTATGAGGCAATCTTGTTTGGGGTGTCAGGGCTATTGAATGTTGATCTACATGATACGTATTTAAAGGAGTTAAAGACTGAATTCACGTATCTATCAGCAAAATACGGTCTCACTCAGCAACTGAGTTATAATCAATGGCATTTTGCAGGTGCCAGACCAAGTAACTACCCAACTATACGAATTGCTCAACTCGCTGCTTTGCTATTTAATCGTCAGAATATATTCTCACTTTTCACTGAGTTCAAGAACCCAAAAGAATTGATTAGTGAACTCCATGTCTCACAGTCTCTCTATTGGCAAACGCATGTAATGATAGATAAAGAGAGTGAAATGAGGACACTTGGTTTGACTAAGGTCGCTAAAGAGAATTTGCTAATCAACACAACAGTGCCTTTGCTTGTGGCTTATGCGAAGTATAAAGATAGAACTGAACCGTTGGACAAGGCACTTAACTTATTAATGGCCCTACCCAAGGAAGAGAACAGGATTACTCGGTTGTGGAAGGATTTGGGCTGGAATGTTTCTTCAGCTTTTGATAGCCAGGGATTAATTGAACTTCACAATAGTTTTTGCAAGCATAAGCGATGTGTCGAGTGTAGTATCGGTGCGGAACTGATTAAGGCTTAATTAAATCCAATTAAGCTAATTCTTGTGAAATGCTTTATCTTTGCCCTCCAATTGAATGATGCATGAAAAACCCAGTAGTTATATTTGGTGCCAGCGCTTTAGGCCAAGCAGCAAGAGAGATTTTTGAAAGTAACGATATCATCGTTTACGGCTATTTAGACGACAACGAGGAGCTTCACGGAACGGAGTTAGACGAGTTGGCTATTCTTGGAAGAACTGATGATGATGGTTTCTTGAAATTGATAGGAAAAAAGTGCGAGGGTTTTATAGCGGTAGATGATAGAAACCTTCGAAAGAGTATCGTCAAACTGATGAAAGACCGTAGGAAAATGATGCCTGTCAATGCGATTCATAGTAACACAGAAATAGCGCCCTCTGCCCATGTAGGGCATGGTGAGTTTATCAATAGTGGTGTCATTATCGGAGCTAATGCAAAGATTGGAGACCACTGTATGCTAAACACCAATGTTGTTGTTGATTATAGTGCAACCTTGGGTGACTTAGTCCAGGTTGGCGCGGGTAGTACAATTGGAGCTGAAGCCCAAATCGAAGACAACGTATTTATTGGGTCCGGTGTAACCATTGTCCCAGGCGTAACAATTGGCAAGAACGCCAGAGTTGGTGCAGGATCTGTTGTCATAGGCGATGTCAAAGAAGGCAAAACCGTATTTGGCAACCCTGCCAAAGAAGTATAGTATAACATAGAAGCTAGAAACTCATAATCACCCTACAAGCAATAGGGCAGAACTTATGGAAAAGAACTATTCAATATTACTCTATTACTGCTATGCCGAAATCGAAGATTTCGAAGCGTATAGAGAAGAGCATCATCTTTTTTGTGTTGAAAATAACCTCAGAGGAAGAGTCATTATTTCTCCAGAAGGCTTAAACGGTACAGTCTCAGGGCTTGAAAAAGACTGTGAGAAGTACATGGCCTATGTTAGGTCTGATCAGCGCTTTGGTGATACGGAATTTAAAGTGGAGGCTCACGATCTTATGGCCTTTGCCAAGCTTCATGTAAGGGTAAAACCAGAAATCGTTCACTCTAGCCTAAGACATCTCAACCCAAGAGAAGAGACTGGTACTTACGTTGAACCCAATGAATTCAAAGAGATTCTAGAAGATCAACCAGAAGACACTGTGATTCTAGATGTGCGTAGTAATTATGAACACAACGTTGGTAAGTTCAAAAATGCACTAACACTAGATATTGATAATTTCCGAGATTTCCCGGAAAGGGTGAAGGCATTGGATCATCTCAGAGATAAGAAGATAATTACCTATTGTACAGGTGGAATTAAATGTGAAAAAGCCAGTGCTTATTTATTGGAGCAGGGCTTTGAAAATGTCTATCAATTGCATGGCGGAATCATTAAATACGGTATAGAAGCAGAGGGGAAAGATTTCGAAGGAAAATGCTACGTGTTTGATAATCGTATCACGGCAGATGTAAACCACGTCAATCCGAGTATTCTTTCAAAGTGCCACATTACTGGAGAACCTACTGATCGAATGATCAATTGTGCTAACGCTGAATGCAATGCACACATTCCAATGAGTGAAGAGGCAGGGTGGTTGAAGGATGGATGTTGCTCAGATGAATGCAGAGAAAGCCCTTCAAGAAGACCATATGATGGCACGGGCTACTACCAAAAGAACACTAACCACTACAATCCTTTAAAAGGAGTGAAGCGAGAGCCTGCAACGATTAAATAATGAACAAGCGAATTCCTGAGTCCGAATTATTACTTACACCTCAGGGAAGAGTATATCATTTGAACCTACTTCCAGAGATGGTGGCTGATACTATCATAGTGGTGGGTGACCCTGATCGTGTGCCTAAGGTTAGTTGCTATTTCGATAAGATTGAGCATCAGGTGCATAGTCGGGAATTGGTAACTCACACCGGGACCATAGGAGGTAATCGTCTCACGGTTATGAGTTCGGGAATGGGTACTGACAATGTCGAAATTCTGATGACTGAGTTAGATGCATTGGTCAATGTCGATCTTAAGACTAGGAAGGTTAAAGAGTCACTTAGAAGTCTGCGGATAATCAGGGTTGGTACTTCGGGTTGTTTACAAGCCGAAATCCCTCTTGATGCACATTTGGTGTCCACCTCGGCACTAGGTTTAGATACCTTGATGAGTTTCTATCAATGGGAAGGCGATTTTGAGGCCAATGCGTTCACGACACGTGTCAAAAATGAACTTGGGCTAACATTTCAGCCATATTTTGCACACGCGTCTAATGCACTATTAGATTTGTTCAAAGAAGAGTTTTATCAAGGGGTTACGATAACCGCTCCTGGCTTTTATGCCCCTCAAGGAAGGCAAGTTCGGTTAAAGCCGAAAGTAGATAACTTGGTGGACAAGCTCGCCTGCATGGAGACTCCTTTTGGTCATTTTACAAATTTAGAAATGGAAACTAGCGGTTATTATGCCATGGCCAAGTTGTTAGGTCACGAAATGGTCAGTTTGAATGCGCTAATTGCTAATCGAGCGCGTCAGGAATTTTCCAAAAACCATGAGGCAGCTGTTGATGGCCTTATTCAAAAAACTTTAGACAGGATATAGTTTAGTGAGAACCATTTTTAGGCTTGAGATTGCCCTGAATCAGTAAATTGAATTCTGTACAAGTCAGTACACCGTTATTGGAATAAGGGCACTGTTTATATCTTTTTTCTCCTAATCCATCTCTTGAGATAATAATATCATCACCTCTGCAGACTGGACATATTATAGGTTTGCTGTCATCACAACTGATAGTATTGCGATAGAAGAATTTACTATTTACATCAGCAGAGGTGGTGATGCCTCTATTTTCTCTAAAGCCTTCTTCAGCTTTTTCTAGAATAGTAAGTGTCTCTTTAGAATATTGACCTTGACTTCCTTTTAATTCGAGGTATTTATTAAGCCAATCTATACTTTGTGTATACTTCTTTAGGAAGAGCGAGTTCTTGCCGAAGTAGAAGCAGAAGTCTGCAGGAAGAACATCAATTCTGTTCAGGGCATTCATGAAATAGCCATCGGCCTCCACATATTTTTCCTGATCCATTAAAACGATGGCCGAATCAATAAATAATCTTGGGTCTTCAGGTCTAATTTGAGCCTGCATACTTAAGGCACCGAAAACAGACAATATACAAATTAGGAGTATTTTCTTCATGCGAGGATTTCTTGCACTAAATTAACAAAGTTTAGACATTAAAAAGCCTCGGTATCACCGAGGCTGACGAACTTAACAGTATTTAACCCGTAGTTCTATACGCTCAAGCTTTACGACTTAGCTGACACCCTTTTCTTAGGGAAGGATATCTTCTTACTCGCAATGCTGAAAATACCGAGACCTGTGGCAATTACTGCTGCTGCTGTGATTAATAATGTCTTCTTTTTCATCTTAATTATATTCTTACTTCCTCCTATACGACAATCAATGTGCCAAGTTTACTCCACTACTAGAAAAAGTTTTCTTCTAGAAGATTGCACCTATAGGACACTTCAAAAGGAGAAAACCCCTATGTTGATAAAATAAACTCCACCCATCACTAATCCATTTTAGTGTAGATGAATCTTTTATATTTTTAGTTTCAGATTAACCCTTAATTCTTATGAAGAAAGTCTTTAAGACAATGTGTTTACTCGGCCTGATGGCTGCTTTTCAAACCATAAGTGCACAAGATGCGCCACCACAGGTTGACACAAGGATTTATGATATCGTTAACGCTACTTCTGCAGATCGCATTGAAGCGGATATTCGAAAGTTGGCAAACTTTGGAACGCGTAATACTTTTTCAGATACTGTTTCTGAAACAAGGGGGATTGGTGCCGCCCGTAGATGGATAAAATCTGAGTTCGAAAAGATCTCGCAAGAATGTGGTGGTTGCTTAGAAGTGTTTTATCAAAGAGATTTTGTTGAAAAAACAGAAGGCAGTCGTGTACCGCATAGTACTTGGATAGTAAATGTAGTAGCTGTACTACGTGGGACTGATTATCCTAACTCATATGTGATGATGTCAGGAGATATCGATTCAAGGGCCTCAAATACTATGAATTTCGAAATTGATGCACCTGGTGCAAATGATAATGCTTCGGGAATGGCAGGTGCAATTGAGGCTGCAAGAGTAATGTCGAAGTATAAATTTAAGCACAGTGTCGCTTTCGTTGGCCTTTCCGGTGAGGAGCAAGGTCTTTTTGGCGGTAAGGGATTGGCTAAATTTGCTCAGGATAATAAATGGGAAATGATTGGTATTCTGAACAATGACATGATCGGAAATATCGAAGGCGTAGACGGAGTGATTGACAACCGCGCCTTTAGAATTTTCTCAGAACCGACACCGGCTAATGAGACTGATAGACAACGTGGTGCTAGAAGGTTTGCTGGTGGCGAAGTAGATGGTATTTCGAGACAGTTAGCAAGATATATTCATGGCCAAGTTAAAACGTATATGCCTGAAATGAATCCAATGATGATCTATCGATTAGATCGCTTTGGAAGAGGTGGACATCACAGACCTTTTAATGACCTCGGCTTTGCTGGTGTAAGAATCATGGAAGCACATGAAAACTACACACAACAGCATCAGGACATTAGAGTAGAGGATGGAATAAAGTATGGTGATGTTATTGAAGCAGTGAATTTTCCATACGCTAAGAAGTTAACTGCAGTCAACGCCATTTCAATGGCTGGCTTAGCATGGGCACCACCTGCACCGAAAGATGTGCGTATTGGTGGAGCTGTAAGACCTTCAACAACCCTTCAATGGGCTGAGACAGATGATCCAAATATAGCTGGTTACAAACTGTACTGGAGATTAACAACTTCTCCAACATGGGATAATTTCAAATTTGTATCTGGCGTCAATGAGCATACTTTAGAAGGTATAGTTATCGATAACTATTACTTCGGAGTTGCAGCAGTTGGTAAGGATGGCAATGAATCAGCTGTTGTTTTTCCTGCACAGCAGATTAGAAGAAGGCGATAAGCGTAGATTTTGAAACAAAAAGAGCAGCCCTAGGGCTGCTCTTTTTGTTTAATAGCTTCTGAGACTGTAATAGTATCACTGTTTTTGGCTTTCCGTGCCTCTAGTCTGTATTGCTGTTGGCATTCGCGAAACTCTCGGAGTTCGTCTTTGGTTAATCCTTTTACATGTTTGTTTGACGGGGCATCGGCAATTTTACTAAGCTTATTCGTTTCCGGATCAACATAGAATTCTTTAAATGTATAGTAGTCTGGATCAGCCCGTTCGTCAGGATCCAGTTTAAGATATCGTTGATCTCTTTTGTCAAAGAGTTCATTTTCCTCTTCTTCAACCAGATCGGCAACAAACCATTCTACACACATTCTATATTCAGAGAGGTTACTGGGAATTCGCTCCATTATTTCTTCATGAACTTCGTTCCAATCGTCCCCAATTCTACCGCGTAAGAAGCGGATCAGTAGGCCGTAATTTACTCGGCTATTGAAAAATTTTCTAGCCTGCCCCATACCTTCATATTTGGGTAAGTCTTCCACGTGTTTCTGCTTCTTAGCATTACGCGTATCAGCATAGTCACCAGACTCTACATGCTTTTTTTTACTTCCTGAAGTCTTTAAGCGTGTGATTAGCCATTTCTTATTATGATCTCTGCTATTGTTACTCATGATTTTCTAATCTATGCAAAAAACCAATAATCGCTCACTGGTTTTTTGTCCCATTCCTCTAGCTGATGTCTGATTTCTTCTTTTCCATCTGGAGATGCCACAACAATCATTATCTGAGGGTTGTCAAGCTGTTGAATGTCTTCGAAATGCTCGGTAATCACACCATAGATGTCAACGCCAATTTTACGTTCGCTATCCGAGACCCAATGAAAAGTATCACCTCTTTCAAGGAGTAATCTTGCCATATCCTTACCATTCCTGCCTGTGCCCCAAAGCACCAAGGGGCGTGAATAATCTCGATCTATCTCATAAAAGTATCTCAACTTCATATCGAAGTAGCGATTGTCTTTGTATTCCTCCCACGTACGAGAAATACGATTGGATCTGTCTCGCCAATGATGAAGTATCTTATCAATACCGACAACCTTCAGACCATTTTGATAAAACCTGAAGCATAAGTCATAGTCTTCAGGGTAAACCTCTGGGTTGAAGCCATCAACCATTTCAAAGTCATCCTTATGGATAATCCAGCAATGGGAGGGAATTACGCATTCTTTGTAAATCTCTTGGTAATGCTTGTTGTTTTTAGCCACATCATTTAGCCATTCTTCATATCGAAGGAATCCACCACCGACTTCACCTTCATCTACAAAATGCTCCGTTCCTCCGGCTATGATTGTTCCTTTGCCATACTTCAACCATTCTGTCACGAGGACTTCTAACTTGTCATAAGGCATTTTATCGTCAGAGTCCATGCGGTTGATAAGTTCACCTTTGGCAAATTGATATCCGTATTTTAGGGTAGGGATAAGCTTAGGCCGATCGCTGTGACATACTTTGATTCTAGAATCTTTGGCTGCGTAATGCGCGAATATTTCGGGAGTTCCGTCCGTTGAGTGATCATTAATAGCAATAAGTTCCCAGTTTTTATAGGTCTGAGCTAAGATAGAGTCAAGACAGTCAACTAGGTAGGGTGCAGTATCTTTAGCTGCCATAATGATTGACACAAGGGGAGTAGTTGTTGTCATGGTTGCTTTTTCCAACTGGCAGGTAGGTTTTTAGTGAGTTCGATAGATCCAAAATTGGATGTTTCTTGAGCACCATGGATTTGAACCCATTTCCACATACTTTCTATGCCTCTTTTGAATGAAATTTCAGGTGCATTTGCACCGAAGACTTCTCTCAATTTCGAGTGATCGGCATAGGCGTGGGTGACTTCATTTCTTGTGGGGTGATGAACTACTTCGCTATCTAATTCTGTCACTACTCTCAGGACGTCAACAAGTTGATTTAGTGAGGTGGGACGATCACTTCCAATGTTAAAGATCTGATTTTTGGCGCTTTCAATAGCTACGGACCGTGCTATTATTGGAGCCACTTCGTCTATATAGCTGAAGGCTCTTGACTGCTCTCCATCACCGAATATCGTCAATGGTTTCTGCTGTAAAACTTGATTCATGAAAATGCCAATTACGTTTCTATAGCGATCCGCAATATTCTGTCTCTCCCCAAAAACATTATGCGGTCTAAAGATGATGTAATCAAGTCCGAACATCGATTTTGCTGCTTTTAGGTCCATTTCAATGGCATATTTGGCAATGCCATAAGGGTCTTCTGGTTGAGGGATTTGTGTTTCTCTATGAGGTAATGCTCCATCACCATATACAGCAATGGAAGAAGTAAACACAAAACGTTTTACATTAAACTTTACTGAGGCATTGATCAGGTTTACGCTTCCAGTAATATTGTTGGTGTAATTGAATCTACGAATGAAATGACTCAACCCTTCTGCCGCATATGCTGCTAAATGGTAGACATAAGTGAAGTGGTGTTTTTCAAAAAGCGCTTCGATCAGATGATGATCTAGAATACTCCCTTCAACAAAAGTAGCCTTCGGATTGATGTGCTGCCTGAAGCCACCACTTAAGTCGTCCAAAACAATTACCTGATGATCCATTTCGATCAAGTGATCCACGACATGAGATCCAATGAATCCGGCTCCTCCTGTTACTAATGAAGTTTGATTTTTCAACAGTTTCTAAGGTATGTACTTTACTTATATTGAACCAGTATTGAAAGTTGTTATCGATGAATTTCTGCTAATTTCTGAAAATCAGAGATTCATTTCACTTATTTTCATTTTGTATGTACTGAGCATAGGTTTAGATAAAAGAAGCTCATAAAAGGGTTCTAATTCTAGGTCTAACCATTCCGTGATGAAATCTTTAATTGCGGTTTCATGAAGTATACCGTATTCCTGAGGTATATCTATTGAAAGATCATTATTGCATTACGAAAGTGAGAACCGGAGCATAGCACCGTCATGTTCTATTCCCGATGAACGATGCGTCCTTCTAATTGGTAAAGGCATTCGTCATATCCGCGATCAAGAAAAAATAAGCATTCATCGATGTCAAATAGCCTAGGCCTATCGACATAGTTATGCGAGTCATATTGTTCACCATACTTAATCTAGCACATGAAGATATCGCCTAACCCGAGTGGCTACAGTAGTTTTTACTCGGGCTTAGTAAATAGCTTCTCGTTGCGCCATGTAAGCATCGTTCGCAATGTACTCGTCATAGGTACAAAGCTTATCTACAAAGCCTTTTGGACCGATCTCGAGTACTCTATTGGCTACTGTCTGGGTGAATTCATGGTCATGAGAACTGAATAGCACCGTACCTGGAAAGTCTTTCAATGCGTTGTTGAATGCTTGAATAGATTCTAGATCCAAGTGACTAGTAGGCTCATCAATTAACAGGAGATTACCTTGGGCTAACATCATTTT
>CBFIAY010000002.1:0-1728 GCA_965660665.1 Roseivirga sp.
GTGAAACCATAATGATCTTAGTCACTGGTGGCGTAGCAATGATTATTTCAGGGTTCTTGACTTTAAGAGTGAACGATACACATTAGCGTTTAAATACTATATAAAAAGCAGCCAATAGGCTGCATTTTATTTTTATCTTCATGCTCCTTAATTAAGACTATGAAGAAACACTTTTTACTACCTACGTTAGCAACGCTTCTACTTTTTAGTTGTACTCCAAAGCAAGAAACGCTGGATGAAACCTTCCGGAAGATAAATACTGAAGTTTTGGCTAACTCCAGAGCTTATGAAACACTTGAAGAAGCTACCAAAACTATAGGTCATCGCTTGACGGGCTCAGAGGAAGGCGAAAAAGCAGAAGAATATACCTTCAACTTGCTTAAGAGTTATGGATTGAATGTAGCGTATCAACCATTTGCAGTGGAATCTTGGTCTAGAGGAGACATAGATGTAAAAATTGGTAGCAGGAATCAACTAAAGCCAACACCAGCAGTAACCTTAGCACATTCGCCAGTCAAAGCCGATGTGATGGCAGAAATTATAGACATGGGCAACGGTGTAGATGCCGACTATGAAGCGAAGCCAGAGGCTGTAAAAGGCAAGATCGCCTTAGTTTATATTGGCACACTACCTAATAGCCCGCAAGGAACTCCTGGATTACACAGGTCGGAAAAAACAGCTTTAGCTACAAAATATGGTGCCATCGGCATTATCATTATCAATCAAGTTGACGGTGGTGTTTTGCTAACAGGAACCGCCTCTGTCACTGGAAGTCTCATTCCAATTCCAGCAGTGTGTATAGGCAAAGAAGACGGCATGGCTTTAAAAGAAACTCTTGCTAAAACTAAGCAGTACTCATCCATTAAAATGACCAATCAGTCTGGTTTGATCAACGCTAGAAATGTAATAGCCACAATTGAAGGAAGTGAGTTTCCAGAAGAAAAAATTATCGTTGGTGGTCACCTTGATTCATGGGATTTAGCCACTGGCGCAATTGACAATGGAATCGGTTCGTTTGCAGTTTTAGACATGGCCAGAACTTTTTCAGCCTTAAAGCTTCAACCGAAAAGAACTGTTCAATTCATCATGTTCATGGGTGAAGAAGAGGGTTTATTGGGCTCAAGACATTTAGTAAATGAAGCTGTAGCCAACGGGACAATCAATCAAATCAAATATGTAATGAACCAAGACATGTCGGGTAACCCAATCGGTTTCGGCACAGGTGGCAGGTCAGAGGCTGAAGCCTTCTTTACAACAACAGGTGCTCAAATTCAGTCAATTGATTCTACCTATACTAACCAACTTTCAAAAGGTGCTGGTTTACATAGCGATCATCAACCCTTTATGCTACAAGGCATTCCTTATACTTCTCCAATGTCGAATCTAGATCGATCTATTTATGGTTGTTATCATTCAGATTGTGATGACTTTGATCTAGTGAACAAAGAGCATATGGTCAACAACGTGCGGTTCAGTTCAATGATGCTTTATGCCTTGGCCAATGCGGATGCACTGCCTTCGCAAAAGCTTAAAGATGCCGAAACAAAGGTTTTTTTGGAAGCAAACAACCTTAAGTTGAAGCTTCAAATTGGTGGCGATTGGCGTTGGGAGGATTAATAGTTGGACCTCCTTAATATCCTTATTCTTTTAGCAGTTGGCCTTTTTGCAGGCTGCCTAAACACATTGGCGGGTGGTGGGTCTCTACTTTCGTTGCCAGTTCTTATTTTC
>CBFIAY010000002.1:1738-126591 GCA_965660665.1 Roseivirga sp.
ATTGTACTTCAAAATATTTTTGCAGTTCGAGGTTTTAAAAGCAAAGGAGTATCTGTCTACCCTTTTAATTTGTGGCTTGGCATTTCAGCATTTTGCGGTGCAATTGTAGGTGCATTTCTAGCAGTTGATATAGATAAAGAAGTCTTCAACCGAATTCTGGCAGTAGTAATTGTGGCAGTGGTGGTCTACATGGCTATCAATCCTTTGAAGAACATCAACAAGCCTGAAAATATGGGAAAGAAGGCGACAATCACTTCGATCATTATCTTCTTTTTCGTGGGGATTTACGGGGGCTTTATTCAAGCCGGTGTGGGTTACTTAATGATCATGGCCTTGACTCTAGTGAATGGATTCAGTTTAGTAAAAACCAACAGCATTAAAGTTTTTGTTGCACTCACTTATACACTGGTGGCTTTGGGTATATTTATCTATTACGGAATCGTCAACTGGGAATTTGGCATTCCATTAGCCATCGGAAATGCAACAGGTGGTTGGCTGGCAAGTCGCTGGAGCGTCAATAAAGGGGACAACTGGATTCGCTATATCGTTATGGTTACCGCTTCTGCTTTTGCGATCAAACTATTCTTCTTTTGACATAAAAAATAATACTAGTCTCAACTCAATCATAATTTTATCACTACGCATGCCGAAAGTCACTTAATACAATTAAGAAGAATTAGGTCGGTGGTAAGTAGGTAACCTATCTATTTTCCTAACTTGTATATAGACCATGTCGAAGGAAGAAGAAAATAAAGACGAAGAACCCTACGCAAGACGAAGAGGTTTTGGTGGAATAGGTACTGGAATTGCCATAGGTATTGGTATTGGGGTGGCTATGGACAATATTGGCATCGGCATCGGGGTAGGAATAGCGATGGGTTTTGGTTTTGAGTTAATAAATAAAAATAGACCGAGATAGTCACTTAGATCTCAATTCAAAAGGCTCAGCATTGCTTCAACTATAGTCTTTTATTACCCATAATTTTTTTAAAATTCGCTATGGTACGCCTGGTGACGGTGAAAATAAATGGAAAAGCAGAAGAGAAAGGGTATTCAGTATTTTCAAAAAGTATAAGGAAGGAATCATAGCTACACAAGAAGCGCTCCCCTTACAAATCGATGAAATACTCGAAGAAGTCCCTCAACTCGGTGTTGTTTATCGTTCAAGAACCGCGGAAGATAAAGCTGGAGAATCAAATGCAATTTTTTACAATAAGGAGAACTGGAGGGTAGTCAATCACGAAACATTTTGGCTTTCTCAGACTCCTGAAAAACCTGCATCAAAAAGTTGGGGAAATAGTTTACCCCGCATTAGTACGCAAGTGACCTTTCAACACCTAACCAGCGGTAAGACGATCAAAATACTGAATACACACTTAGACCGAGCTTCCAATAATAGTCGTGTGAGAAGTGTAGAATTGATCCTAAGAACCTTAATGACGGAAACAGATGCTACACCAACCATTCTCTTAGGGGATTTTAATGCACCATTCGATGATGAGATCATCCTTAGAATCAAAGAATTCTTCAAAGATGCCTATCAAGGCGATGAATTAGAGGGTTGCACCTTCCATCGATGGAATGGCGGAAGCCACTGTGAACGGATTGACTATATTTTCTATGGTAATTCAGAAAAATTTAGCCTGAGTAGTTTCAAAATTGATCAATGGAAAAGCAAACAACTTTACCCATCAGATCATTATCCGCTAGTAGCTACTTTTCAGCTAAAGTAATTTTAGCCCTCTTCTTTTTGTTCGTAATAAACACGCCTAGCAATATCGCTGCAATTCCGCCAACTTGTCCTGCTGCTAACGTCTCCCCATCAAGAATACCCCAAGTGAGCGCAACAATTGGGATCAAATAAGTCACCATACTGGTGAAGATTGGCGTAGTAATTTGAACCAGCCGATTGAATAAGATTAGCGCGATCCCGGTACTCATTACCCCTAAGAGGCTGATGTAACCGAGTGCTTCTAGCGCCCCAGGAGCACTAGACACTTTATTAACAAAGTCTGTCCCCACAAATAAATAGATAGCCGCAAAAGGTCCTACTAAAAGTATACTGACACTTGTTATAACAACTGCACTGAGGTCTGAGAAGTAGTACTTTATAATATTCAAGTTAACCCCATAGCACATAGTAGCGATTACAATGAAAATGGCGTAATAATTAAAGCCCGAAAACCCTCCTTCGCTTGAACCCGCGGTTAAGAGAATTGCTGTTCCTATAAAAGCCAATGCCACACCAACATATTTTGCTCTTTCAAACTTCTGCTTGAAAATTGTTGCCCCCATTAGTAAGACAAAAATTGGTGTCAGCCCATTCATTACTCCTGTCACACCACTATCAAGGCGAGTCTGGCCAATTGCAAAAAGGAAAGCTGGAATAAAGCTACCGAGCATACCAATACCAAAAAGCATTTTTAAATTTCGTGCGGACAGTTTACTCAGCTTGGGTAAGCTCAAGGGCAACATAAAAATACAAGCAGCTAAGATTCTCAGGGCACCTACTTCTCCAGCACTGTATACTTCTAGTCCTCTCTTAATCAGGATAAAAGATGTACCCCAGACCAATGCCAGAACGATGAGTATAGTCCAGGCGAGCACTTTCTTGTTTTTCATGGGCTAATCATCAGACTAAATGTAAAATTTTCGATAAATATTTAGAGCCCAATTTTAGGCTAGCTCAAATGCGTTTTCGAATGTGACTGCAATCTCATCTAAGAGATCATACAGCTCTTCGGGATTTTCAGATTCCACCAACTTAGTTCTGAATGGTTTGAAATCGTGGACACCTCTGAAATAGTTAGTGTAGTGCCTTCTCATTTCAAAAACACCTTGGCGCTCACCTTTCCACTCAAGTGAAAATTTTAGGTGCCTTCTTGCCACATTTACACGTTCTACCATATCGGGAACAGGTAGCGTTTCACCGGTTTTCATAAAGTGTTTGATCTCATTGAAAATCCATGGATAACCAATCGCTGCACGCCCTATCATGATACCGTCAACTCCATACCTATTTTTGTATTCGAGGGCTTTTTGAGGTGAATCAATGTCACCATTGCCAAAAATTGGGATATGTATATCAGCGTGATTCTTCACTTCTGCGATTCTTGTCCAATCGGCCTCGCCTTTATACATCTGCTGACGTGTTCTACCATGGATGCTCAAAGCTTGAATTCCAACATCCTGAAGCCTTTTTGCGACTTCTACAATCTGAATCGTACTGTCATCCCAGCCTAGTCTGGTTTTTACTGTTACTGGAAGAGAAACTTGTTTCACAATCTCTTCAGTCATCTTTTGCATCTTGGGAAGATCAAGCAAAATACCAGCCCCGGCTCCTTTACAAGCAACTTTCTTTACTGGACATCCATAATTAATATCAACAATTTCTGGTTGAGCATTTTCAGCGATTTCCGCTGCCTGACGCATAGATTCAATCTTATCCCCAAAAATCTGAATACCAATTGGCCGTTCATAGTCATAGATATCCAACTTCTGCACACTTTTCTCTGCATGACGGATCAGCCCTTCAGAAGAAATAAATTCTGTATACATTAAATCTGCACCATTTTCCTTACAGACTGCTCTGAAAGGTGGATCACTGACGTCTTCCATCGGTGCTAACAGCAATGGAAAATCTCCTAATTCTATATTTCCTATTCTTACCAAACCCTATTCCAAAATTCGCGTAAATTTACGCCATTATGACGAGAATTGATACAGGTATAGACGTCACAGGTGGAAGAGCTCCCAGTTCTTCCTTTATTATTGTTTTAGGGCTATTATTCGTTGGTTTTTTTGTTGGCCAATTCGTTGGTGCAATTGCCTCATTCATTTTTGCCATGGCAAACGGCATGGGAATGAACGAGATGACAGAGAACCCAAATGCACTCTATAATTACATGGGGCTGGGCGAAGTGTTGACTACACAAATGCTGTATACAATAGTATTTACCTTCGTGACTCCATGGTTTTATTTGAAACTGATTGCAAAACAACCACTTTCGTCTGTTTCAAATGAGACCAACGTAGACCCAAAGCTGGCTATTGCCACTGTTATCGGAACATTCAGTTTTCTCTTTGTCAACGCCTACTTTATTGAATGGAATGCCAATTTCCAGTTTCCTGAATTCATGTCGGGATTTGAAGAATGGGCTAGGGATCTAGAGGAACAATTAGCCGCGGCAACTGAAAAATTCACCTCATTCAATAGTTTTGGCCAATTCCTCTTTGGATTTTTTGTTATAGCGATTCTTGCAGGAATTGGAGAAGAGTTTCTTTTCAGAGGGGTTTTACAGAACAGTCTTCACAAATGGACTAAAAACTCCCATGTTGCCATATGGATAACTGCTTTCATTTTTGCAGCCATTCACATGCAGTTTTATGGATTAGTTCCTAGAATGCTTCTCGGGGCTGTGTTTGGCTATTTGTATGTTTGGTCAGGGAATATTTGGTATCCGATCATAGCACATATCGCCAATAATGGTATTGCAGTAATTATGTCTTATGCTATGTCAGATGTCAATTTAGATGAGACGGAAGCCGTACCTATAATCTATCAAGTGATTGGTGTAACTGTATTTATTGTATTCATGTTCCTTTTCAGAAATCACTACCTTAGAACAAAGGAATCCATTGAGTAGTTGGCAAACAGTATATCAGAGTGCGAGTCCTCACAAGACTGAAATTGTTAAAGATGTCTTGATCAATGCTGGACTAAACGCCATCGTTTTCAATAAGCAGGATCATGCCTACAAGTTTGGCAGCATAGACGTAATGGTAGATCCAGACTCCGTCATGCGCGCCTTAAAAATCATTGAAGAAGAAATCAAATTTGATCATGAATAACCTTGCTCAGCGAGTCATCACCGGAATAGTTGGGGTTACAATCATTATCGCTGGAATAGTATTTAGCCCATGGACTTTTGCTGTTGTCATTTTGGTGATAGCACTCTTAACTTTGAGAGAGTTTTATGGATTAGCTAGAAAAGGTGAGACTAAGCCTTATGAGGTTTGGGGACTAGTCTTTAGTTTTATCTTGTTCACCCTAATCTTCTTATCCTATCAAGGAGCGATAGACACGAGCACCTTCTGGATGCTCCCTGCATTAATTTCAATCGTATTCCTGTACCCCTTAATACGCTATGGACAAGGTCATGCGATCAACTCCTTAGCCGTTTCTGTACTAGGCATATTCTATATCGCGATGCCTTTCTGTTTGATGATTCCCCTAGCTTTCATCTCTGGAGAATTTCAATATGAATTAATTTTGGGAATTCTGTTCGCCCAATGGGCAAACGATACAGGAGGCTATTTTGCAGGCAAAGCCTTCGGCAAGACCAAGCTATTTGAAAAGGTATCTCCTAAAAAAACCTGGGAAGGGTCTATCGGTGGACTAGTTCTATCGATAGGAATCCTAATGGTATTTTGCCATTTCTTTGGAATAATGAGTTATTTAGAGTGGATTGGCTTAGCCATTGTAATCAGTATTTTTGGAAGTTTAGGAGACTTAGTTGAATCTACTTTCAAAAGAGCATTGGCCATTAAAGACTCAGGAAGTACCATTCCGGGGCATGGTGGCTTCCTCGACAGGTTTGATGGGCTCATCCTTGCATTACCATTCGCAACCGCCTACATTCACTTCGTCATATAAGGGGAAAATAAGCTTTTTCTTATTGGAGATATTCGCTTAAAAATTCACTAATTTTGACAAAGTCTTAAAACAATATTAAGCTCCCTATGGGTTACATTGAACCGGCTCCGATTAAGGACAAGGCAAATCCTTTCGAGTCAATGATGTCCAGATTCAATATTGCTACTGAAGCACTGGGTCTAGACGAAGAAGTTTACAACGTTTTAAAATCTCCATCCAAACAAGTTTCTGTTTCATTACCCGTCACTATGGATAATGGTTCGATCAAAGTGTTTGAGGGTCACCGTGTGATCCACTCGAATATTCTGGGACCCTCCAAAGGTGGTGTGCGTTATGCAATGGACGTCAATATTGACGAAGTAAAGGCACTTGCTGCTTGGATGACCTGGAAGTGCGCTGTGGTAGACATACCATATGGCGGTGCAAAAGGTGGGATCAAGTGTAACCCGAGAGAAATGTCAGCTGGAGAAATTGAGCGATTGACAAGAGCCTATACACAGTCTATGGCTGGTGTATTTGGCCCAGACCGTGATATACCAGCTCCTGACATGGGCACTGGCCCAAGGGAAATGGCTTGGATGATGGATGAATACTCACGCTCGATGGGTACTACGGTAAATGCCGTTGTAACTGGAAAGCCATTGGTACTTGGTGGTTCACTCGGCAGAGTTGAAGCGACAGGTCGTGGGGTAATGGTATCAGCACTTGCTGCCATGGAAAAACTCAAAATCAATCCTTATCATGCTTCAATTGCGGTTCAAGGATTTGGAAATGTTGGCTCTTATGCTGCATTACTAATGTCTGAACGTGGGTGTACCATAACGGCTATTAGTGATATTTCTGGCGCCTACTACAATGAAAATGGCATTGATGTCAAAAAAGCAATAGGCTATCGAAACAATAATAACGGTACACTCGAAGGTTTCGATGGTGCTGAATTAATGAAAGATGCTTCAGACCTTTTGACACTAGATGTTGATGTTTTAGTACCTGCAGCTATCGAAGATGTGATTCATTCTGGCAATGTCAACGATGTGAAAGCAAAGCTTATCGTTGAAGGAGCAAACGGGCCTACTTCGGCTGAGGCAGATGCCATTATCAATGAAAAAGGAATAATGGTTGCACCAGATATCTTAGCAAATGCTGGAGGTGTTACTGTTTCTTATTTCGAATGGGTTCAAAACAGATTGGGCTATAAGTGGACTAGAGAAAGAGTCAACCGTAGGTCAGACAGGATTATGAAAGATGCTTTTGACAAAGTCTATGGGGCATCTTTGAAGTACAATGTACCCATGCGAATTGCAGCTTATATTGTGGCAATCGACAAAGTAGCCGAAACCTATAAATATCGAGGTGGCTTCTAATTAGATATTAATGATTAAAATTCATAAAGAAGGAAGAGTACTGTTGGTGGTACTCTTTCTTGTTCTTACAGCACTCAACATCAGCCTTTTCTATCTATTGGAAATTCAAGGCGAGATCTTTTGGGCAACTTTAATAGCAAGTTCAATAGTGTTTTTGTTAGTTCTTCAGTTTTTCAGGAACCCAAGTCGAAAAACTGACCTCAACGAAAAACATATTATTGCCCCTGCTGATGGTAAAATAGTAGTCATTGAGACTACTACTGAGGAGGAGTATTTTCATGGGAAAGAACGTATTCAAGTATCCATCTTCATGTCACCTTTCAATGTGCATGTCAATAGAAACCCCGTAACCGGACTCATTAAATACTTCAAATACCATCCTGGTAAATATTTAGTAGCCTGGCACCCAAAGTCGAGCACCGAGAACGAGAGAACGACATTAGTCTATCAAATCCATCACAACGTTGAAATCCTAGTAAGACAAATCGCGGGAGCTGCTGCAAGAAGAATCAAGTGGTATGTAAAAGAGGAACAAAGTGTGATTCAAGGCCGAGAGTTTGGCTTTATTAAGTTTGGATCACGAGTAGACTTATTTCTACCCCTTGGCACAAAAATTAACGTTGAAAAAGGACAAAAAACTAGAGGTGGTGAAACAATTATTGCAGAGCTAGAGTAAGCCTTCAATTATACCCATCAGCTTTTCTAAGTGCTCTTTATCCACTTCATCAAAGTCATTCAATTCATCAGAATCCACATCAAGGATTAGTGCAACCTCACTATTTTTGAAGGCAGGCAATACAATCTCTGATTTAGAGTCGCCACTGCAGGCAATATGACCTGGGAATTCATCGACATTCGGCACTATCAGTGTAGAACCTTCCGCCCAACTCGTTCCGCAAACGCCTTTACCTTTGGCAATTCGTGTACAAGCAATAGGTCCTTGAAACGGCCCCAACACTAATTCATCGTTTTTCACTAAGTAAAAACCTACCCAGAAATAGCCCATACCATATTTGAGTGCCGAAGCAATATTAGAAAGATTTGCCACCAAATCAGGCTCACCAGTGACTAGAGCCTCTATTTGAGGAATGAGTGAGTTGTACTTTTCAGCTTTGGAAGCACTGTTTTCGATGATTAATTCTTCTGCCATATTTGTTCTAACTAGTTTATAAAAGAGATGGTTCCTGATTATGATAGATGTCCAATTTGTCATCTCCAACTTGGAAAGAACCAGACACTAACCCTTGTATGCTCGGTGCCGCAATACCAGCATCAAATTTAACATCTGCTGTAAATACCCTCGCTTCGTCCCAGAGGCCAGTCGCAAGACATGAATTCAATAAACTGCTTCCTCCTTCGATGATAATCGATTGTACCTTTTTCTCATACAAGTCTTTCAAGATGAAAGGAAGGTATTCCTCATCACTTACCTGAATGAATTCGAGGTTTTCCAGTGATTGATTCTTCTTGCCATTATAGACTAAAGTAGGCTGTTGACCATCCAACAAGTTTAACTCCTTTGAGAGGCTCAGCTCTTTGTCAATCACAACTCTTATGGGGTCTGCACCCTCCCATTTTCTAACATTAAGCCTCGGATTGTCATGTTGTGCGGTACGCGTCGCAACCATAATTGCGTCTTCTTCAGCCCTCCACTGATGCACTAGGTTTCTGGAGGGTTCGCCACTAATCCATTTCGAATCGAAATTTTCTCTCGCAACAAAGCCATCTGCCGTTTCTGCCCATTTCAATATGATGTAGGGCCTTTTTTTCTCTATAGAAGTGAAGAATCGTGCGTTCAAATTTCGAGAAGCATCGGCAAGCAGGCCCTGACTGACTTCAATTCCAGCTTGCTCCATTCTTTCAATGCCCTTTCCTCCGACTAATGGATTTGTATCGACAGCACCAATAACCACGCGTTTGACATGCTTGCTCACCATTAAATCAGCACAAGGAGGTGTTTTGCCATGATGAGCACATGGTTCGAGGGTGACGTATACAGTTGCTTCTGAAAGCAGAGACTGATCTTCCACAGCAGCAACGGCATTTACCTCCGCATGTCCTTCGCCATATTGCTTATGCCATCCTTCTCCGATAATCTTATCATTATGCACAATCACACAACCCACCATAGGATTCGGGCTCACCTTTCCCCTACCTAATTCGGCAAGTTCCAGCGCGCGCTCCATGAAGTAAGTATCCTGATTATTCATTGGTGGCACAAGTTAGCCAAAGCCACTAATTATTTCACTTATTTTGTGTCATGCCTACTGCGCGATCTAAGGATCTATTTAAACAAATTATAAGCTCCCTTTCTGATGTCTACGATGAACGGGAAAGCATGGCTATTGCCAAAAACTACCTTACAGATCGTCTGCATATTGACAGGATGAAGCTTTCCCTCAATACAGAGATTGCTTTTGACGAAAGTCTTTTGAGGCATGACCTCAGACAATTAGTGAATGGCACACCATATCAGCATGTGGTAGGTTTTACAATATTTTATGGCCGAAAGTTTCTCACCAACAAGCATGCGCTCATTCCAAGGCCAGAAACTGAAGAATTGGTCGATTGGATAGTCAAGGATAACGAGATTTCTACACCAATGATTTTAGACATTGGAACAGGCACAGGCTGTATTCCAATAAGTCTGAAAGGTGAAATACCAGGTGCCTCCTGTACTGGAGTTGATGTTTCAGAAGAGGCACTTAGAGTCGCCAAAAACAATGCCTCCAAAAATGAAATGGTAGTTGACTTTTCATTTTTGGATATTCTGAAAGAAGATTTGTCAGAAAAAGCATTTGACATTATTGTCAGCAATCCACCCTACATTCCGAATGCTGATCGTGCCCAAATGCATAAGAACGTCCTCGATTATGAGCCAGACCTAGCGCTCTTTGTTGATGATGAAAGTCCTTTGATCTTCTACCAAGCCATTGCCAAAAAAGCGGCACATAGCCTCAAAAAGGGCGGAAAATTGTATTTCGAAATACACGAGAATTTCGGTAAGGAAGTGTGTGAATTATTAAGTTCACTTGGATATTTTGATGTTGAGCTGAGAAAAGACCTGCAAGGAAAAGACAGGATGGTTAAGGCAAAAAAGGAATAACCCTACCCAATTAATTCACCTTCTTTATTTATAGATATCTGTCTGCACTGATTCTATTACCCATAACGGCTTATTCTTAGTCACCAGGCTTACTTTTCCACTTTGTGCTGCCGTAAGTTCTAAGGGTTCTAGTAATAACTCGTTCTGCCAATCGGTGTAGAATCCTTTCGAAGTAAAGAAAGTACCACTAGCTACTGGATGAATTCCGAAGACTTGTCCGGTTGACACCCATTTTTCAAACTTCCCAGACTTTACATACACCCATTTCTGATCATTGTAAAAAAGCACTGAGTCCATATCAATTGAGAACTCTTTGATCAGGTCTAAAACCTTAGAGTTAAAAATATCTCCCAAGACATTGACGGCTTTGTGGTCGTGGTCCTTCAGAAAAATATAGGCTGCATTCAGTAGATCGGTGGATTCAAAACCAAGTAGTTTCACTGGAGATTGGATCTTCAGCTTAGGTTTTAAGGCCTCAATTTGTGAAAGTTGGGCAACTACTACATCAATTTTTATCCCCCAGGTTAAGACTTCCTCTAAGGCATTTGACGTCACAATAACTGTTGGACTCCACTCTAAAAGCAAGTCTATATACTCCATACTTAATGCGATAGGATCATCTATCAGCAAGGCTGGCTCTTGTTCGTCTCTAACAATATGGTGTGATGACATAGTCTAAATTGTGCGTGCTTGTTGTGGCACACGGATAACATCGCTGTTCGCAATTTCGCTCCAAACAAGCGCACTTGCACCTAAAACGGCAGCATTTTTATCCATTAACTTAGACAATTTGATTTTGATTTTACCCTTGTAACCTGGATAAAGGTATTCGTTGAATGACTTCTTAGTAGCCTCTACAATGATATCTCCAGCCTTAGCTAGGCCTCCAAAAAGGAAGATGGCCTCTGGGCTAGTTACAGCAGCAGCATCAGCCAACTTCAACCCAAGAATATCTGAAGTATACTCATATGCCTCTAGCGCAATTGGGTCACCGGCTAGGGCCATTTCTGTGATCTTTTTTGCTGTTAGCGACTCATAAGTATATGATCGTAGAGGCGTGGCCACATTATTGGTAGCCAGCAACTTAAAAACAGTCCTTTTAATCCCTGAAGCAGAAGCATAGGTCTCTAAGCAACCACGTTTGCCGCAGTTACACTCTCTTCCATCAGGATAAACGTTGGTATGACCCAACTCTCCCGCTAGACCATCATGTCCATAAATGAGTTTTCCTCGCGTAACCAAGCCCGAACCAAGTCCAGTTCCAAGGGTTACCACGATAAAGTCGTTCATGTCCTTCGCACCACCAAACACCTTTTCGCCAATTGCCGCTGCATTCGCGTCATTGGTTAAGACCATCGGTAGGTCAAAGTATTTACTGAACAGATCGATGAAAGGCACAATTCCTTTCCAATTCAGGTTTGGCGCATGCTCAATCGTGCCTTTATAGTAGTTACCGTTTGGCGCCCCAATTCCAATTCCAAGAATTTCAAAAGGATCAGCCACCTCGTCAAGACCCTTATTAATGGCTTGACTCAACGCAACTAGAAAAGGCTCAATTGTCTCGTGAATGTATGTAGGAATTGAGCCTTCCATTAGTACATTCCCTTCCACATCTACCAAACCAAACTTGGTAAATGTGCCTCCGATATCTATTCCAATTGCTGTTTCCTTCATTGTACTTATGCTCTATAAAAGCGCATTAATCGGTCATATTTCACCAAATGCGTATCCAAAACTTCACTATGAAGACGTTAAATATAATTCAATATCCGAAATAGATTGACCTGCTTTTCTGAACGGGTGTTCTTTTCTCTGTAAACGTTTGCACAGCATCTAGCCACTTATTGAAATCAATAAAAAAGGGACACCCAATTTGAGTGACCCCTTTTTATTATCTCTAAAGCCTTTTAAAATGAAAGGCCAAGTGATAAAAGGAAGTTTGTTCCTGCTTGTGGGTAGAAATAATTCTCTCTTACCTCAAAAGATTGACCTCCAAAGTATCCGAAAGTATAGCCATTAGACTCATACTCCAAATTCAGAATATTATTGACTAACAGATTGATTGATACTTCTTTGATGGTTTTAGTTTTAAAAGCATAGTTGATACGCAAATCATTCACGAAAAAGGCATCTATTTTTCGACTATCACTAGATGTATTATCCAAGAATTGCTCTCCTACATATTTAGAAAGCAGGGCAATTTCAATACCTGAAGTAGGAATAAATGACAACTGGCTACCCGCCACGACACTTGGAGAAAAACTAATATCAGTATCTGTAAAAGTGGTCCTCACCTCGTTAAACTCATCAAAGGCAACGCCAAAGTCAAAAATCACTTCATCAAAAGCTTGGATACGATTCTGACTCAAAGCCACATTCGCTGACCAAAAGAGCCCTTTGGCTAGTTTCATCACTCCGGAAAGCTCAATACCCATGCGGTAACTGTCTGGCACATTCGTTCTGATACCTGCTCCTACATCATTCACTTCACCTGTCAGCACTAACTGATTCTTGTAATCCATCAAGTAGTAATTAAACTCGAATGATCCAGTTGAAGATTGACGTTTATAACCTATTTCTAAGTTATTGAGCGTCTCATGCTGAGGGTCTACCCCCGGTGCAGCATCAATGATGTCAGACCTGTTGGGTTCCTTATTCCCTACAGCAAATGAGGCATATAAGTTAGCATTATTGGTAAGTTGGTAGGTAGCACCAACTTTCGGGTTGAAGAAATTGAAATTCTTGTCAAAATCTATCGGGCGAAGGTCATTGTCTACTCCTATACCACTATAATCAACGGTTCGATATTGTAAATCACCAAAGATGTTGAGCTTCTCATTCGCCTGATAATTCATCTTAAGGTAGGTGTTGAAATCGACCTTTTCAGAAGTGCTTTCATAGTAACGTTCTCTAATATCACTGTTCCCTGCAAACCTAGCCCAAATCACTTCTCCGAAATGATCTCCAATGTATTCGTTGACGCCTCCTCCAAAAGTGGCATCAATCTTATCAGTTGAATAATTTAAATCATAAACGACACCATAAAAGTCATTGTCTAACCAACGTCTTCTAATCAAATCTGAACTAGAGATAGTCGCTCCTCCGAGCACCACATCTGCAATACCATAATCGGCTAAATCATCATCATTCCTAAACTCTTCGAAGAATCCCCCTCCTTTAGTGTAGTGACCCGCAACGGTCAAATTCAAGTTCGTATTGAAGTTATGACCCAAATGGAGTTGATAGTGGTCTTGTCCATAGTCATCCACTTGGTTGTCATATTCATAGAAGTTATAATTACGGCCAGAATTTCTCAGGTTATCTGATTGAGCGACACTAAAACCATTATTAGCGATTACCGATTCTATTCCTGCTGCATCGTTTCTCAAACGAGCTTCTGGTGTTCCATACCAACTCTGATAGGTCACTTCGTCACCTCCGAAAGTGATGAACTTCACACTGGTCTTTTTTCCGAAATATCCTCCTGATAGATAATAAGACTGCAAGTCTGAAGAAGCTCGATCTACAAAACCATCTGATGTAATCTGTGATAACCTTCCTTCAAATGCCCAACGATCCTTCAACAATCCTGTTGAGAAAATGGCATTGTACTTTTGGGTATTGAAGGAACCAACGCTGGTATTTACTTCTGCTCTCGCTTCTTGACTAAGGCCATTGGTCAAGATATTAATGGACCCTCCAAAAGCTCCAGCCCCGTTAGTCGAAGTACCGACTCCACGCTGTACTTGAATGTCGGCAGCGGATGAAGCGATATCTGGGGTATTTACCCAAAACACGCCTTGGGATTCCGAATCGTTGATAGGAATCCCATTAATTGTCACATTAATCCTTGTCGCATCGCTTCCTCTAATACGAATACCCGTATAACCGATACCTGCTCCAGCATCTGAAGTAGTTACCACCGAAGGTGTCCAATTCAATAAAAAAGGCAAGTCTTGCCCTAGATTCTGCTTCTTGATCTCTTCACTAGTTACCGTGGTAAAAGTAGTTGGTGTCTTTTCCGTGGCACGTGTTCCTGTTACAATTACATCAGATAAACTGGTGGTCCTTCCTTCCAGTGTAATGATTAAGTCAACGTTGCTCTTCAAGTCAATCGAACGCTCATAATTGGCATAACCAATCATTCTAATGACAAGCTTATACTCTCCTGCTGCCAAGTCGATCAAGGAGAATTCTCCTTGATCATTTGTAGGCATACCCTGTTTACTATTAACTAATAGCACATTTGCTCCTTGTAAGGCCTGACCATTTTCGGCATCAGTCACCTTTCCTGTGATGGTGTATTGCGCAAATACACTCAACGATGACAACAGCAATGCTGACATCACAATAATTTTTCTCATGAATAAAATTTTAATGGTTAAACTTAGAAAAGCTAAGGGGTAGCTTTTCCTT
This sequence comes from Roseivirga sp., assembly GCA_965660665.1. Taxonomy (GTDB): domain Bacteria; phylum Bacteroidota; class Bacteroidia; order Cytophagales; family Cyclobacteriaceae; genus Roseivirga. The sequence continues at coordinate 16,281 of CBFIAY010000002.1, forward strand.
CCTTTTGTTTTACCATACCTCCCTGCGACAGCATTATCTGCATCAGGTTCAATGGGTATAATCTCAGCCTTTATTTAATTCCGGATATTCTGGAAATAGGCACCCCCCTAATGAGGGTAAAGTTAAGAAGATATTGGAATAGCGATATGCTTTAGCATATAAGATTAATGTACCGTATACTCTGATCTAGCCTGTCAGATAAATCACCCTTGATAACCTGATAGTTAGCCTCACTCTTGATGAGTTCTTGCTCATATATTTCAAAGAGCTCTCTTCTCTGTTTTGGATTTTCACGTAGAGAATCTTCTTCGTAGGGGATATTAAAGTCAGTTAGAAGATAGAGTTCGGCCTGGTTTGCCTCAAATTGCTCAAGGATCCAAGGATCGCAATCTTCATATTTAAATTCACTCCAGACTTTTATGACAAGTAGATCAGTATCGTGAAAAACAATTCCATTTCCTTTCACTTTTGCCTTTTCTGCTAATTCCAATTGCCCCTTGGCAATCTCAAGTAGATCCGACTGTTCATAAGGCCTTTCTAATGCCGTCAAATATTCACGTGCATACTCTTCTGACCAAAGGGTTTGATAGCGTTCCGCTAATAACTTTGTAAGCGTGCTTTTACCTGTGCTTTCGGGACCAACTATTGCGACTGAAATCATGCGATTGAAGACTTCATAGATTTTTTCCACGCCAAGTAGCCCGCTACAGCCATGCCAATATAAACCAAGTAAAGGGCAGAATAGAAGTACAGTCCTTTGTAAAAATATATTCCCGTGGCCAGTACATCAACTACAAACCAGTAGTACCAATTATCGATCTTCTTACGCGTGGTCAACCACATACCTGCAACACTGAGCACCGAGGTTGTACTATCCCAGTAAGGCAAAGCAGGTGGATCAGCACCTACGAAAACAATTGGTATGGCAATCAACATTTCAGCAAAAACAATCACCCCTAGGACAGTAACCCCTATTGTCACAACCATTGCGCTGAGGGTTGAATGGGTGACCTTAATATTACCCTCAGCTTTTGCTCCACCGCTGCTCCAATAATACCATCCATATCCGTTAAGTACCAAATAGAATATATGCAAGAGTAAATCACCGTAAAGCCTAGATTGATAAAACACCACAACGGAAATAATCGTATAGATTATGCCTAGTGGCCATGTCCAGATATTCTCTCTAATGAGGTAGATAACAGCAAGAATTCCAGAAACGAATGCAACAACTCCCCAAAAATCAAACTGGTTGATATTGGAGACGACATCTTGCCATATCTCGTTGAATGTCATGGCGCCAAATATAGGATTAATCAGTATATTTCAATGACTCAAACCATGCCTTATGGAAATGTATAAAGCCCTTATTGTTCTCATTATTCTATTGATCGTTTTTCCTCTTGCTACATCCGCTCAAGAGAAAAATTACAATGTTGAAACTGAAAGTGTTTCGGAGTATATAGATAAAATCCTTAACGGTCCCATTACAAAAGAGGGCCTTCAAAAGATGCCTTATAAGGTTTGGTTTAACACCAATTATAAGACTTACCTAATAGATACCGATGCGCTTAAAAACATCAAACGTAAGCAATTAAAAGGATTAAAAATCTTAGCCTTTATGGGAACCTGGTGTCACGATAGTAATCGCGAAATTCCTCGTCTGATCCGCGTTTGCGAGGAATTAGGTATCTACGATCAACTCGAACTCTATGGAGTTGATGTGAATAAAAAGAGCCAATTAGGAAGAGAGCAAAGCTATAATATAAAAAATACACCGACCATCATTTTGATGCGTGATGGAGTGGAAATAGCCCGCATATTGGAAGAGCCTGAAGTATCATTCGAACAAGCGTTCGAGAAAATATTGAAATAACATGCTAGAAAACCAAAGACACCTCTTCAATCTACCGGACGACATTTCTTATTTGAATTGTAGCTATATGTCCCCTATGCTGAAATCTGTAGCAGAAATTGGCGTTCATGCCATATATGCTAAAGATGATCCGAGTTCTAACAAACCCGAAAGCTTTTTTGATAACACTAGCGCACTAAGAACAGAGTTTGCCAAACTGATCGATGCACCATCGGAAAGATCGTGCGCCATCACACCCTCGGTTTCTTATGCACTAGCCAATGTAGCCAAAAACTTAAAAGCAGGTAAAGGCGATAATATTGTAATCGCTGACGAACAATTCCCAAGCAACTTCTACGCTTGGGATGCAGTTTCAAAAGAAAAAGGCATTACCCTCAAAGTAGTTGCCGCTCCTGATATGATCGAAGGTCGGGGCAAAAGATGGAATGAGTTATTATTAGAAGCTATCGATAGCAACACAAAAATGATTGCCACTGGACATGTGCATTGGGCTGATGGCACCAAATTCGATTTAGCCGCTATCCGTCAAAGAGCTGATGAAGTAGGCGCTATTTTGGTCATTGACGGAACACAGTCCATCGGAGCGCTACCGTTTAGCGTAGCGAAATTTAGACCAGATGCCGTAGTCGCTGCGGGTTACAAATGGATGATGGGACCCTACGCCTCTGGCGTTTCCTATTTTGGTGAATACTTCCAAGACGGTAATCCAATAGAGAATAACTGGATGAATCGCTTGAATAGCGAAGATTTCGGCAACCTGATCAACTACCAAGAGCAATATCAACCTGGCTCAATTCGATATGAGGTAGGTGAAAGCGCCAACTTTATCTTAACTCCTATGCTCACAAAGGCCATTTCACAAGTAAATGAATGGGGACCACAAAACATTCAAGACTATTGTAAAAAACTGACATCACCTTACATCAAGGAATTAAAGGAATTAGGTGTCCAGATAGAAGCAAACGAGTATCGAGGTCAACACCTTTTCGGACTTAGGTTGTCGAACCATATGGACATGGAAGAAATCAAGAAGCAGTTCGCGGAAAGAAAAATTTTTGTTTCTATTCGAGGCAATTCCATTCGAATCTCTCCGAACCTCTATAATCTAGAGAGAGATCTTGAAAGATTAGTAGACAGTTTCAAGGTAATGGATCGTGCTTAATAAAACTGACAGGTTGACTTGACCAGAATAATAGGCCCATTAGCTAATAAACGGTACCTAAAAAATAAATAGGCCTAGCAATTTTTTGAATCAGTCAATCTCTGTACTTTTGTCCCGCAAATAAAGCCACTTATTTATTTGCCATGCCACTAGATTCAAGCAAATTCCTTTTCGAAGCACTTACATATGATGATGTGCTTCTTCTTCCAGGTTATTCAGAAGTTTTACCAAGAGATACCAACACCAAAACATGGTTGACTAAGAATATTCAATTGAATATTCCTTTGGTTTCCGCTGCTATGGATACCGTTACAGAACACGAACTAGCCATTGCAATGGCGCTTGAAGGTGGTCTTGGATTCATTCACAAGAACATGACGGTAGCGCAGCAAGCACTACAAGTGAGAAAGGTCAAGCGTTCTCAAAGTGGAATGATCCTCGATCCTATCACACTGCATGTTGATAGTACAGCCAAAGATGCTGAACTGATCATGCGCGAGAATAAAATTGGCGGCATCCCTGTTGTGGACAGCAATGAGAAGCTAGTAGGCATTATCACTAACCGTGACATGCGCTTTATCAAAAATATGGCGACTCCCATAAAAGACATTATGACTAAGGATAATGTCATTACTGGAAAAATGGGAATCAGCTTGGACGGTGCAGAAGGCGTGCTGCAAGAATACAAAATCGAAAAACTTCCTATCGTAGATGACAAAGGTCAATTAACTGGATTAATTACTTATAAGGATATTCTAAAGAACAGAGATAGACCGAATGCATGTAAAGATGAGTTTGGACGCCTACGCGTTGGTGCTGCAGTGGGTGTAACACCAGATATAGATGAAAGAATTGACGCCTTGATGAATGCGGGAGTCGATGTGGTAAGTATTGACACTGCTCATGGACACTCAAAAGGTGTTATTGACACTGCAAAAAGAATTAAAAAGGCCTATCCAGAACTTGATGTAATCGTTGGAAACGTTGCTACACCTGAAGCGGCTAAAGCCTTGGTTGAGGCCGGTGCTGACGCGATTAAAGTCGGTGTAGGTCCTGGTAGTATTTGCACCACTAGAATCATTGCCGGTGTTGGTATGCCACAACTCTCTGCCGTCTACGAATGCGCTAAAGCGATCAAAGGCTCGGGTGTGCCTATCATCGCTGACGGTGGCGTTCGCTACTCTGGCGATGTGGTGAAAGCCATTGCTGGAGGCGCTAGTACTGTCATGATCGGATCTTTGCTGGCCGGGACAGAAGAAGCCCCTGGAGAAGTTATTCTTTATGAAGGTCGTAAGTTCAAGTCTTACCGAGGCATGGGATCTGTAGAAGCAATGGAAGACGGTTCTAAAGACCGATATTTCCAAGATGCCGAAGACGACATCAAAAAGCTTGTACCAGAAGGTATTGTAGGGCGCGTTCCTTTTAAAGGTTCGGTTCAAGAGGTGCTGTTTCAGTTGGTTGGTGGATTACAGGCTGGAATGGGCTACTGTGGCGCTGCCGACATTGAGAAAATGCAAGATGCCAAGTTTGTTAAGATTACAGGTGCTGGCGCAACAGAAAGCCATCCCCATGATATTTTCATTACGCGAGAAGCTCCTAATTACAGCAGATAATTATTACACGATTCTCAGTTTAAAGTAACTGATAACTATACCCCCCTCGCATCAAGGGGCAGGGGACACTCTAATCTTTCCTATCATGAGGGAGGTGCCCGTTGGACAGAGGGTGACTTCCAGCAAAAGCCAGATACCGCAGTGACCACACTCATTTCATGACAAAAGTCAGGACAAAAGCCTGATAATGTCACACTTATTTCGAGATTATCGTACTAATCTTGTTCTTGAGAACATATCATTGGTTAGTATGGGTAACTTGAATGTACAGGTGATTAAAACTCAAAAACAGCTTAACGATTTTACGCGTTGCTTACTGCGAGACTATCACCTTCTTGAACAAATGATTGAAAAAGACTGGTTTGAAACTGGTCAAATGCACATTGGTGCAGAGCAAGAGTTCTGTTTGATTAACAAACACTACAAGCCTGCTACCAGAGCCACTGATCTACTGCAAAAGCTCAATCATCGATCCTTCACAACAGAATTAGGGCAATTCAATATTGAAGCCAATTTGGCCCCACAGGCCTTCAAAGAGGACTGCTTTTCAAAGCTAGAGGGAGAATTAAACATGCTCCTAACTAAGTTAGAATCGGTTTGTCAAGAGATGGGTATTGACTACCTACTGACAGGGATTCTTCCTACCCTCAGGAAGTTCGACCTCTCTCTTGACAACATTACCCCTCTCCAACGATACTACGCCCTCAACGAAGCGATTAGTAAGATGCGTGGCAAACCCTTCGAACTACATTTAAAAGGCTATGACGAGATCAATTTAAAATTAGACTCTGTTATGCTCGAAGCATGTAACACGAGCTTTCAAGTGCACCTTCAAGTCCGACCTGATGAGTTCGTTGAACAGTATAATATTGCTCAACTACTTGCTGGCCCTACAGTTGCAGTCGGTAGCAACAGCCCAATGCTTTTTGGGAAACGCCTTTGGCACGAGACACGTATCTCACTTTTCCAAAAATCTGTTGATACGAGAATCACTAACGAGCATATTCGAGATAGAAGTCCAAGGGTAATGTTTGGTAACAGTTGGCTCAAAAACTCAGTACTTGATTTATTCAAAGAAGACATCTCCAGGTTTAGGGTAATGCTAATGACCGACCTAGAAGACATCTCAGAAAAAGAATTCAAACAGGGTCTCACTCCCAAATTAAATGCGCTTTCAATTCATAACTCTACAGTTTATAGGTGGAATCGGCCTTGTTATGGTATAAGTCCAAATGGAAGACCTCATTTAAGAATTGAAAACAGAATCCTACCGTCTGGTCCAACCGTAATAGATGAAATGGCGAACACAGCATTTTGGATAGGCGCTATGAATGGTTTCAAAGATCAGTATCAAAACATCCCAAGCTTGATAGATTTTGATCACGTAAAATCGAACTTCTATAACGCTGCGACACATGGTATGAACACAAAAGTGCGCTGGCTCAATGGACAGCGCATGAGTATGAGTGAAGTTATTCTTAAGGAACTATTGCCCATAGCGAAAGAGGGCTTGGTTAAAAACCAAGTGAACTCGAGTGATATTGACAAATATTTAGGAGTGATCGAAGAACGTGTGAAAGCCAATCAGAATGGATCAAATTGGATTCTCAGGTCTTATAGTCATTTGGCCAAAGATGCCACCAAAGAAGAAATTCTACTTTCTGTGACCTCATCTATGCATAAGCATCAAAAAGCTAATTTACCAGTACATAAATGGCCCCTTGCCGACTTAAGTCATTTAATCCATCTCGATCCGGCTACAATATTAGTCGAAGAGTTCATGACAACTGATTTGTTCACTGTTCAGAAAGAAGACATCCTTGAACTTGTTGCAGACATGATGGATTGGCAAAATGTTCGATTTACCCCAGTGGAAAATGATAAGGGAAAACTTATTGGTTTGATTAGTGCTCGTATGATGCTACGGCATTATCGAAAAAGTGAAAGTGGGGACAGCAGTGAAAAGATGGTTAAAGACATCATGATTACGGACCCAATTACAATAGATCCTGGCAAAACAGTCCATGATGCCATGACTTTAATGAAGACTAATAACATTGGATGTTTGCCCGTTGTAAAAAATCAAAAGCTAATCGGTATTGTTACTGAGGGCGACTTCTTAAATTTGACTTCCACAATACTTAAAATATTAAAAGGGGCTGAGGATCTTAATGAATAGAATAGTAAACGAGAAGTCAGGATCTGATAAAAAAGTGTTGATGATTGTCATTGGCGGCATACACGGCAATGAATTATCTGGTGTAAAAGCTATAAATAACACTTTTGCCACCCTCGAAGAATCCAACATCTCGATACATGGTAAGATCATCGGTATTGCTGGTAATTTACAAGCCATCGAAGCCAAGAAGAGGTTTTTAAAATATGACCTCAATCGATGTTGGACACAAGAATTCATTGATGCAACACTTACCAAGTCAAGCGAGCTTTGTGAAAATGAAGATATTGAGCTTAAGGAACTTTATCATTTGATCTCTAATCTGCTCAACGAAGGCTATCAGCAAACGATCATCGTAGACCTCCACGCTACATCAGCTGACAACGGCAGCTTTATTGTCAATGCAGGTATGCCAGCACAAGATTCGGTAGTTAAATCCTTAAGGCTGCCCATTGTCATGAACCTTGACGATTACATTCATGGTACACTGCTCCGCTACTTCAAAGGACCAAACGTAACCGCGTTTGCTTTTGAAGGCGGCCAGATTGGTTCAGACAAAACAGCTGAGGTACATACTTATGGCCTTTGGCAACTTATGGCTGAATCAGGATTAATTGATGAACAGCACGACTTATCAATGCTCCTCCACTATCAAGAATTACTTGGTGCTATGAAGAAAGGTCAGCCGGATGTTGTGCGGGTATTGCATAGGCACGAAGTCAAGCCAAAGGACTATTTCCATATGAAGCCTGGATTTGGCAGTTTCCAATTTGTAGAAAAAGGTGAATTACTGGCAGAAGATAAAAGTGGTGAGATAAAGGCCCCAATTGATGGACGAATCTTTATGCCTCTCTACCAAAATGCTGGTGATGATGGCTTTTTTATTGTAGAAGAGGTTTAGTCGAACAGAAAATCATCCTTTAGGAAAATAAAAAATGCCACTCCGATTTCTCGAAGTGGCATTTTTAGTTTTATGTCTGACTTGGATTAAGCCTGCTGTGCAGTCGCTTCAGCCTTAGCCGATGCTCTCGCTCTTGCAGATTCTTTCTCCTTGTCAGCAGCTGCACCTAGTGTCTTCTTAGTTAAGTCAACGACAATTGGCGTTGCAACAAATACTGAAGAGTAGGTACCTACTAGTATACCGATCAACAAGGCGAATGAGAAACCTCTCAATGCTTCACCTCCGAAGATGAATAATACCAATACCACAATAAATGTGGTCATTGATGTAATCAACGTACGACTAATTGTAGAGTTAATTGACTCGTTAAAAGTTCCAATCAGGTCTTTCGAACCTTTCAGTTGTAGGTTCTCACGAATACGGTCAAATACTACCACTGTATCATTTATGGAGTAACCCATAATTGTTAATAAGGCTGCGATGAATACCTGATCAACTTCAAAACTTAGGCCAAACCAACCTGCTATGGCAAAAGCCGAAAGCACTATGAATGCATCATGCACCAAAGCGACAATTGCACCTAGTGAGAACTGCCATCTTCTAAACCGGATTAAGATGTAGATAAAGATGGCTAGAATAGCGAAGCCAAATGATTTGAAAGATGAATCCTTAATGTCATCAGCAATAGTTGGCAACACCTTAGAAGATCCAATTATGGTGAATTGACCAGCATCAATTTCTAGTGTGCCATCAATAAAGGTTTTTCCAGTTGCCGTAGTAATTCCACTTACTAATAAGCCTCTCACTTCATTGTCAACCTCAGTTGACTCTTCACCTACTTTATAAGAAGTAGTTACTTTTAGCGTATTGCTAGCATTGTACTCCTTCACTTCAACTCCATCTTCTGTAAAAACACCACCTGCTAGGGCTATTTTGATATCAGAAGCGACCATTGATTCATCGAACTTCACGACATAAGAACGACCACCTTTAAAGTCAACACCTAGCCTAAGGCCACTTGTTGAAAGTGCAATAGCTCCTAATACAATGATGATAGTAGAGGCTAGATAAGCAATTCTACGTTTACTTAAGAAGTCAAAGCTGATATTGGTTAACCAACCTTTTGACAAAGGTGTATCAAAGGAAATGTTACTTTCATTACCTCTTTTAGTCATCCAAGTAATGATTACTCTTGTGATGAATACTGCAGAGAAGAATGAACAAATAATACCAATCATTAAGGTGATTGCGAATCCTTTCACTGGGCCTTGTCCTAAGAAGTAAAGGATTAAACCTGTCAAGAACGTAGTTACGTTTGCATCAATAATTGAGCTATACGCTTTCTTATAACCCGAACTGATGGCTTGCAACAATGGAATTCCATTACGAAGCTCTTCTCTTATTCTTTCAAATATTAACACGTTCGCATCAATCGACATACCGATGGTCAATACAATACCTGCGATACCAGGAAGCGTTAAGGCTGCACTTAGATTAGCCAAAATCCCCATAATAAAGAAGATGTTGAAAAGCAATGCAACGTTAGCAACGATACCGCCTTTAGCATAATAAACGACCATAAAGATCACCACTATCAACAACCCAGCTAGAATAGAAGTAACCCCTTGCTTCTGAGATTCAACACCCAAAGTTGGTCCAATCACACCTTCTTCAACAATTCTCGTTGGAGCCGGAAGCGATCCTGCCTTTAATATATTCGCCAAATCTTGTGCTTCTTCAACAGAGAAGTTACCCATGATTTGAGAGCTACCATTTGGTATTTCACCATTTACATTTGGTGCCGTATACACATAGTTGTCAAGCACAATAGCAAGTCTCCTATTGATGTTCGCTCCTGTTAAGTTTTTCCATTTCTTAGCTCCAATAGAATTCATCTGCATACTTACAGCAGGTCTTGCACTTTCGTCAAGGCTTTGACGTGCATCAGTCACAACCTCACCTGTAAGTGGTGCCTCACCTCTACCAGACTTAATCGCATATAACTGTAGTAGCTCTGAATCTTCTTCAGCTTTTACTCCCCACTTGAATGACAAGTTATTAGGAATCAATCGCGCGATAGCCTCGTTATTAAGGATTCTATTGATCTTCCCAGTATCCGCTAGGTTATAATAGAAACCTGTAAAACCTTGGTAACTCTGTTGCAATGCAAAAAAGCTTGAAATACCTGGTGTAGAAGTATCCGTTGAATCAGCAGCCGCAGTTTGAGGCACTTCAGATTCTAATGAGTTATCGGTTTGCGTATCCGCAGGCTTAGCTTCAGTTGCTAAGTCAGCACTAGCAGTTGCCTTAGCAGCTGTTTCTATTCTGTCTAACTCTACGTTTATTGCGTTAAGGGTTGTAGCAATTTCACCTGCCTCATATACCTCCCAGAACTCTAGTTTTGCAACACCTTGAAGAAGTTTTCTAACCCTTGCTGGGTTATCTACTCCTGGTAATTCAATCTGAATTCGGCTAGTCCCTTGGAGTCTCTGGATGTTAGGCTGTGATGTGCCAAAACGGTCAACTCTAGTTCTTAAAATTTGGAACGCACGATCAATTGCCAAATCAACTTCTTCGTTAATGACTCCCATTACTTCCGCATTGGTCGACTCGAAACTGATTCTTCCGCTATTAGCAGCATTTGCAAAAATTCTACTCAGCTTTCCATTGGGAGCAGTCTCAACATATGCTTGTTGGAACAATTCCGTAAATGAAGTTTGTCCGTTAGCCTTCTTTCGCTGTGCAGCCAATTCAATAGCAGTAAGGAAATCTACATCTTGGCTATTGCCCGAAAGCCCCTGGATAATCTCTACAGGAGAAACTTCAAGTGTAACGTGCATACCTCCTTGAAGGTCAAGCCCAAGGTTTAATTCTATTTCCTTGATTTCTTTGTAGGTAAACTCTGCCCCTAATATATTAAGCACTGGCTCCATCCAAATTGAATCTAGATAGGCCTGCTTCTTAGTCTGATCGACTACACCCGACTCGTCTTGAGCATATTCAACAGCATCTGCTTGTATCCCTCTAGAAAAGAAGGTGATTGATAGGTAATACAAACAAAGCGCAGTAATGACAACGGTCAGAAAAACGATTGTATTCTTATTTTTCATTAGTAATAAAGGTTATTCAAAAAAGGTTAATTGAGATATTTAGAGCGAAAATGCCATGAAGTACTACGAAGTAATCGATGTACTAAAAATTGATAAAGTCTTACCTAGGGTGCGTTTGGCGATTGAAACTGCCGAAACAAAGTTTTGAAATATCCAGAATCATTTATCGAAACTTCAGGCAAGAAAAGTGTCTTTTCTTCCGTCTCGTTAATAATCTCTCCAATGAAAATTGCCTGGAAAGGCTCTATCTCTATTCCCGATAAAGGTAATATTACCTGTGAAGTGAGAGAGTAAATTATCTCTTGTTGGGGAGCTTCGTCTGGGTTTTCATTTGCCGCAATGATTTCTTCACTAATCTGATTACACTGGTAACTCACAACCTCTTGAGAGACTACGAACACCGCCACAAAAATTCCTAGCAGGAAAAATAATGACCTTTTGAAACCCGATATGTATTGATAGCTTTTCATTCAGCGGCACGAATTTAGTAAAACGATTGAAGAAAAGATTAGCCTTGCGGCATTATTTTGCTCTTAATAGCCGCTCCTATCATATGAAGTGCATTACCAAAGTCTTTATTATTTGGCACAACTAGGTCTGCGGTTTCTTTATATGGCTCAATATATTTCTGATAAGAAGGCATAATGTGGTTTTCATATTTGTAAAGCACATCATCGGCATCGTACCCACGCTCCTCTCTATCACGCTTTAGCCTGCGCTGAAGCTTCACATAATCTCTGGCATCAATAAATATTTTCAGATCGATCAATTCAGAAATCTTCTCGTAATGGAAAATAAAAATACCTTCAACTAATATTACAGGCGCAGATTTTCTGATCAAAGTTTTAGCCTTAGCATTCGGGTTATTAAAGGTGTACTCTTCCTTCTGAATACTTTTCCCCTCACTCAATGCTTTCAAGTCCGTGGCAAAATGCTCATAATCAATAGATTCAGGGCGGTCGAAGTTTAGCTCTCCATTCTTATCTATCAATTGATATTCTCTAGGACGATAGTAGTCGTCTTGTGAAATGCAGGTTACATGCCGCTCGTCAAAGCCTTCGATTAATTGTTTCAAGAAGCGGGTCTTTCCAGAACCACTTCCGCCAGTAATACCAATGATATATGGCTTTTCCATGTTGTAAAAATAGACAGCTTAGCGACTAATTCAGCTTTTTTAAGAATTGAGCAAGCTTTTCAACGGATCTTTTCCGATGGCTCATTGTATTTTTCACTTCTGCTGATAATACTGCAAAAGTTTGATCATAGCCCTCTGGTATAAAGATAGGATCATACCCGAAACCGTCCTTCCCAATCTTTTCTAAAGCAACTTGCCCCTTGATAATACCTTCAAATTGTTGAACACCTGCTGCATCAATATAAGTAACTACTGCCCTAAATTGGCCAGACCTATCATTTGCACCATCCAATTCAGAAAGTACCTTATCCATATTCTTCTCTGCATTTCTATCCCCCGCATAATGGGCTGTATGAACACCCGGCTTACCCCCCAAAGCCGTAACTTCCAAGCCAGAATCATCAGAAAATACGGGGATTCCAAACTGTTTAAACAGGTATTCAGCCTTTTCTAGAGAATTCTCTTCAAGGGTTTCATGAGTTTCAGGCAATTCACCTTCAAAACCAATATCCTTGAGCGATTGAACCTCAAACCGATCACCAAGGATCGATTGAACCTCTTCTAATTTGTGTGCATTATTAGTAGCGAAACAGATCTTTTTCATGCCTAAAGTTAAGTACCCAAAGGCACTCTTTTATCTTACGTCTAGTACTTGAACATCGAACAATAGAACTGTATTCGGAGCGATAAAGGCACCTTGCCGGTTATTTCCGTACCCTAATGCCGAAGGGATAAAAAGTGTAGCCGAAGATCCTGCATTTAGTTCACGTAGACCAATCTCCCAGCCTTGAATTACATCACCACGCCCCAACACTACATCAATCGCCTCTAATCCAATTGACGAATCAAACTCGGTGCCATCCAGCAAATACCCTCGATAGTCTACAATTAGCGAACTCCCAAAACCAGGTTTTGGACCTGTCCCTTCTTGTGTGACAAGAATTCTCATTTGGCTGGGCTGAAGGGTATCTGCATCCAAATTATTCTGTGATAAATAATTTTCTATGAGTTCAATGTCTATGCGAAGTTGCTCAGCATCATCGAAAACATTGTCTTGATCGCAAGCAGCAACTAAGAAAAACAAGACAGGCAATAGGTATACTAATTTCTTCATCACTTGATATCAACTAATTCTAATTCAAACACTATAACGGTATTAGGACCAATCTGCGAACCGTAACCAGAAGGTCCATAGGCTAGAGCTGAAGGAATCAAAAGCTTTCCTTTTGCCCCTTTGCTAAACTTAGGCATCCCAATGGTCCAGCCTTCTAAAATTTCTTTATCTCCAAGAATAAACGACCTAGCGCCATAAACTCTATTTGGGTTAAACATATCACTCTCTCTGGCTAGCGCTTCGCTACTTGTATCGATGAGAGTCCCATCTAATAACGACATCGAATACTCTAAAAATACTTCATCGCCACTTTTCGGGGAAACACCGTTCCCTTGTTGTAAAACTACATAATACAGACCTTCATCGGTTGTCTGTGCTTCTAAATTATTGTTAACGACAAAAGCTTCAATTAATTCTTTATCTGTTTTGGCTTGTGCCTTTTTATTTCGTTCGAGAAGGGTTGATTCATTCTCTATTGCCTTTACCCTAATATTCCAAGTAACCAATTGAGTGGTGTCCATTAGGGGTGAGATTGGCAGACCAGTAAAGCTGGCATATTTACCCAATGTCATTTGAATTTGTAGACTATCACCTTCCCCAGCCAAGTTTAGTAAATCTCTTATTTCAGGGGGTGCTCCTATATTTGGATTAATGATGAATCCGCTTTCCTCTGTTTGATAAATGACAGAATCGCCAAGGTAATGGGCCATATCCATGACTATCACATCACCCATTCGTGGTTTATCTGAGCCTTTGTCATCTACTAGCCTATACCGAAGACCTGACTCCATTACTACGTAAGGAGGTGCTTGATCACAGGCAATGAAAAGGATTATTAAAGCTACACAGGATATGAGGATGTTTCTTTTCATAGTTTTCTATGTTCTTCTTCTAGCTGGTCTTTATACTCTACGAGAATACTCTTGAAACGTGTAACTGCCTCCTCCAAAGTTAAATCAACCCTACCTCCTGCAGCATTTCTATGGCCCCCACCTTCAAAGTATTTAGCTGCAATTTCATTCGCAGGGAATTTCCCTATCGACCTTAAAGAGACTTTCACACCATCACTAGATTGTTTAAATAAACCAGCTAAGGTGATCCCTTCAATGGATAGGGCATAGTTTACCAAACCTTCTGTGTCACCTGTCTTAGAACTATATTGTTGTAACTCGTCTGTGGATAAAGCAAAAAATGCTACGCGTTCTTCAGAGAGGACTTGTAAGTTTTGGCTTAAAGCATAACCGAGAAAACGAAGCCTATTAATTGAGTTATTGTCATATACCTCTTTAGCAACCCGACTATTGTCTGCCCCATGAGATATGAGTTTTGCCACTACCTCGTGTACATTCTGTGTTGTATTAGGATGTCTAAAGCCACCAGTATCCGTCATTATACCTGCATACAAGCACTCTGCAATATCTTTATCGATTAAGGACTCGTCACCCAAGGCTAAAATTAGTTCATAACAAAGCTCACAGGTTGCGGCTGCACCGGTATTCCAAAGTCTGAAGTCAGCAAAATCTTCAGGGTCAAGGTGATGATCTATATTCACTTTAAACCCACTTGCTTCCTTGACCATATCGCCCAATAGGTTGATACGACTTAGTCTTGAAAAGTCTAGTGTGATAAGGATGTCAGCTTGGTTGATAATTTCTTGGCACTGTTTCTCGGTATCTTCACCATACACAAGAACACCGTCATTTCCTTTCATCCAATGTAAGAAGGCCGGATACTCTGAAGGGGTGATTACCTGAACCTCATGACCCTTTTTAATCAGATAATTAGCCATCCCTAATGAAGAGCCCAGTGCATCAGCATCTGGTTTCACGTGGGTGGTAATCATGATTTTACTTGGATTGCTGAGCTTGGATTTAAGTAAGTCTATGTTCTGCATGCAAGAATTCCGACAAAGTCGGTCTATCAAAGAATGGGCAAAGTTGTCAAGAAATCGGGTATGAAACAATCATGGGCTGTGGATTATCAGAATATAAAGTCCTTAAAAGATTCATTATCAGGCTACACCATATTAGAAATTATCTTCTATTTTTGCGCACGAATTTTAAAAAGGAACTATAAAAAAGTTATGGCAACTAACAGAACATTCACAATGATTAAGCCTGACGCTGTAGCGGATGGTAACATTGGTGGGATCATTAAGATGATCGAGGAAGCGGGTTTTAAAATCATTGCAATGAAATATACTAGACTGACCACTGAGTTAGCGGGTAAATTCTACGAAGTGCATAAGGAAAGACCTTTTTACGGTGAACTAGTAGACTATATGTCTTCTGGACCGATCGTAGCAGCTATTCTTGAGAAAGATAACGCTGTTGAAGACTTCAGAACTTTAATTGGTGCTACCAACCCTGCTGATGCAGCTGAAGGTACTATCAGAAAGATATATGCGAAGTCTATAGGAGAAAATGCAGTTCACGGATCTGACTCTGATGAGAATGCGGCTATCGAAGGAAACTTTTATTTCTCAATGTCTGAGAGATTCTAAGGAGAACCTTTAGAGAATACTAGCCCATTTACTCAAGAGTGAATGGGCTTTTTTTATTTAACTACTCAGGCTGACTACTAATTTCAACCAAATCGCCCTCTATTTTTTCTATCCAAAAATTATTGAAGCCTTCTCCTAAATGCATTGTAATCTTTCGCATTTGGAGCAGGTCAAGAATGGACAGAAAATTGAAAATCACTCCAATCTTGTTGGGTTCGAATTCCATTAACTGAAGGAAAGACAACCTTGGCGAGTCAATTAGTTTATCGAGGATAAACTCTCTTTGTATGGCGATTGAGTAGGGGTATTGAACCACCTCGTGCCTAGGTTTTTGCTGTTCATACGCAAAGCGTGAGGTAACTCGCTGATACACCTTGAGCAACTTGTACAAGTCAAGGTCCTGAAGCTCCGATTCCACATTACTACTTTCTGCTAGTTTTTTTAACTCCCTAGAAATGTTGCCACGAGTTTCCTTTTGAAGGCGATCGCCCTCCATTTGATGCAACTCTTCAATTACAGATTTGTACTTTTTATACTCTAGCAAATGTCGAACTAACTCTTCCCTTGGATCAACCTCATTACCAGATTCATCTAAAACCGGTCTCGGTAAAAGCATTTTTGCCTTGATGCGCATCAACGTAGCGGCCACTAGGATGAATTCACTTGCCACCTCCACATTCATTTTCTCCAAATGATGGAGATAATCTAGAAAGTCAGAAGTGATTGTATTGATGGGAATATCATGTATATCGAGCTCGTCTCTTTGGATAAAGAACAGCAGCAGGTCAAAGGGACCTTCAAACAAGGGAAGTTTTATCTCGAAACTCAACGATTCTGGCGTGTTTTCAATCAAATATATAGAGAATGGGTAAATGTCTCATTTGGTGCGGAAAAAAATTTTAATTTTGTAGCTGATTAGAAATCTATGCCAAACATTTACAACGTATAAATGTTGTAAAGGCATTAGTTTACAAATTCATGTTAATAGAGCCAGGACCCCTACTTTCGAAAATTGATTCCCCTGCCGATTTAAAGCAATTAGATCAAACCCAATTGGTAAAGGTTTGTGACGAGTTGCGTCAATTTATTGTTGACAATGTATCTGTGTATGGTGGACACTTTGGAGCTTCTCTCGGTGTAGTGGAGCTCACTGTAGCCCTGCATTACATTTTTGATACGCCAAAAGATCAACTCGTTTGGGATGTAGGTCACCAAGCCTATGGTCACAAGATTTTAACTGGAAGACGAGATATCTTTCACAGCAATAGAATTCATAATGGACTTTCTGGCTTCCCAAAAAGAAAAGAAAGTGAATACGATGCATTCGGAGTAGGACATTCGTCCACCTCGATCTCCGCAGCATTGGGTATGGCAATTGCCAATCAATACAAAAAAAATAATCGCCAACATATTGCCGTGATAGGCGATGGCGCCATGACCGGGGGGTTAGCTTTTGAAGGCATGAACCACGCTGGTGATACAGATGCCAACTTACTAATTATCTTGAATGACAACTGTATGTCCATTGACCCAAATGTTGGGGCATTGAAAGACTACCTAACAGATGTCACTACTTCACATACTTACAATAGAGCGAAAGATGATGTCTGGAAGCTTCTAAGTAAATTTTCAAAGTTTGGTAAAAGTGCTCAGGAAGTCATTTCAAAAGTTGAGCAATCTATGAAATCGTTGCTTTTGAAAAAGAGCAACCTTTTCGAAGCACTGAATCTGAGATATTTCGGTCCGGTAGATGGTCATGATGTTCATCACTTGACGAATGTACTTAACGACCTAAAAGATATTCCTGGCCCTAAAATTCTTCATTGTGTTACGGTGAAGGGCAAAGGGTATAAGCCGGCAGAAGAAGGAAATGCCACTAAATGGCATGCTCCTGGTAAATTTGATAAAGTAACAGGTGAGGTATTCAAAAAAGTACCTGATGCACCGCAGCCACCTAAATATCAAGATGTTTTCGGCCATACTTTAGTAGAATTGGCGGAGAAGAATGAGAAAATAATGGGTGTCACCCCAGCAATGCCTTCCGGTTCTTCAATGAACATTATGATGAAGGCCATGCCAGATCGTGCCTTTGACGTAGGTATTGCAGAACAGCATGCTGTAACGCTCTCAGCAGGATTGGCCACTCAAGGCCTTATCCCTTTTTGTAACATCTACAGTACCTTTATGCAGCGTGCATATGATCAGGTCATACATGACGTTTGTATCCAAGACCTACCAGTAACCTTCTGTTTAGATAGGGCTGGTTTTGCAGGTGCTGACGGCCCTACACACCACGGTGCTTACGACATCGCCTATATGCGATGCATTCCTAACATGATTGTTGCTGCTCCGATGAATGAAGCAGAGTTACGTAACATGATGTATACCTCTCAATTACCTCGTGAAGGACAAGCTTTTACCATTAGATACCCAAGAGGTAATGGTGTAATGCCTGAGTGGAGAACTGAGATGAAGAAAATGACCATCGGTACTGGAAGAAAAATCTCTGACGGTGAAGAGGTAGCTATTCTAACCCTCGGACATATTGGTAACTATGCCGTTACTGCGAAAGAGCAACTGCTAGAGGAAGGCTTAAACCCTGCCCACTATGATATGCGATTCGTCAAACCACTTGACGAGGAATTACTACACGATATTTTCAGAAACTTCAAGAAGGTTATTACAGTAGAAGATGGCTGTGTGATGGGAGGCTTTGGAAGTGCAGTGATAGAGTTTATGGCTGATAATGGTTACGGTGCTAAAGTAATTCGATTAGGTATTCCCGATGCCATAGTGGAGCATGGTACGCAAGAGCAATTACATGCTGAATGTAATTTCGATGTAGATGGTATTACTAAAACAGTTCGTGAGCTTGTAGGTGTCAAAACCTCGAAAAACGAATAAGTAACTAAGCTTTTCGATCTAAGCTAAATTTCCTTCTCCGTCTGATACGCCTCTCTTGGCTCAAGTATATTACCGACCCAAATATTGGTATGAAAATCAATAGTAAGAAACTAGACAACCTCTGCAAGCCGGAATCAATATTATCAGATTTGAACAGCCGATAAATACAATAACCTACTAACGCTATATGAATCAGTACTGATGTCTGAAAAATAAACAATCCAGTATCAAGCGTTTAGATATTCATAGGATGAATTTAAGAAGAATTTTTTAAAGCTAAGATGCCTTTTCAATCATCTCCGTCAAATCACGCTTAGTCATCACGCCAGCTTTATTCTCTAAAATTTTACCATTCTTGAATAAAATCAAGGTCGGGATACTTCTTACACCAAAGCGCTGGGCAGTAGGTTGATTCTTGTCAACATCGATTTTAATGATCTTAACTTTGTCACCCATTTCATCAGCCACTTCTTTTAGCACTGGCGCCATCATTTGACATGGCCCACACCAATCCGCATAGAAATCTACCAATACTGGTGTGTCTTGAGCTATTAACGTTTCAAATTTTCCTTTCATCACTATCAAATTATGCACTTCTAAAACCTAAGAAGTCTTTTATTTGTTCCCTAATTTCACAGAACCTTAAATAAGGCGACTTTACTTTCAATGCATCAATACGACTTTACAGATCCTATCACATTTTTGACATTGACTAGCCTTATGTTTCTAATGGTAGTCTTTCGATACACCCTAATTGCGGGTATTTTCTACGTGGTGTTCTACATCATTGACCCAAAAGACTTCAGAAGCCGTAGAGTGCTTGCCCCAACAAAGGATAAAAAACAGTACAGACGAGAAGTGATGTGGTCAACCCTTACCTCCCTTTTCTTTGCTTTGGCAGGCGCAGTAATGGTGGTAATTTGGCAGAAAGGATACACGGCCATCTACGAAGACATTAACCAATTTAGCTGGTGGTGGCTGCCAGTCAGCTTCTTCATGGCTGCGCTAATTCACGAAACGTATTACTATTGGCTACACCGCTGGATGCATAGACCAAAGGTCTATCGACTGATTCACAAGGTTCATCATGACAGCCATATCACTTCACCATGGACATCATTTTCGTTTCATCCAGGTGAAGGTGTTCTACAGTCAGTGATCATTCCAGTAGTGATTCTTTTCCTACCCATGCACTATTGGACCATTGTAACACTGCTCACCTTTATGACCTTAACCAGTGCCATCAATCATTCTAATGTAGAAATCTATCCAAAAGGGTTTCATAAACATTGGCTAGGTAAATGGATGATTGGCGCGACTCACCATAGTCTCCACCATACGCAGTATAAATTCAACTTCGGACTATACTTTACCTTTTGGGATAAATGGATGAAGACTGAAAGCGATAAGTATAAACCTGATTTTGAGAAGCATACACAATCTCACTGAGGCCTCTCAGGAAAATGCCAATAGATTATTGGGAATGACCTACCAAATTACGGTGCGCAAAAGCAATCACATGAGTTAGAAGGTAAAGGCAAGTACTTGATGAAATAGCTCACGAAATAATATTTAAGTCTAGTAGGGACAAAATAAAAGAGTCACCCCCGTTGGAGCGACTCCCTTTCACCTAAACACCTGGGTAACTAACTACTCATAGTGAATCTTTCGATTCCTACACCCAGACTTATCTTTAATTTACCTGGCGGTAAATGTTCTTTCAAGAACAAGAATAGAGCTACTATCTTCTATTCTGTAAAATCAAAGTTAATAGGATTTTTAACTAAATAAAAATTAACAATTTAATAATTTGAAAAAATTTAAACAAGCACAGAAACACGCCTTTAATTCAACTTAAATACACTTTTATGTTGTATAAAGTGAGACTATACTTTTATGCACACATTTTTCTTCTCGGTAAAAAAGTTAAGCACGTCCCATCCACCCTCTCTCCCAACACCACTTTTCTTAACACCACCAAAAGGAGTTCGAAGGTCTCTGAGTAACCAACAGTTCACCCAAACAATACCCGTTTTTAACGCTGAACTGATCCTATTCGCCTTTTGCAAATTAGTCGTCCAAACGGTTGCAGAAAGCCCATACTGCGTGCTATTTGCCATCATCAGAACCTCCTCTTCTGTATCAAATGCAGTGATCGATACTACTGGACCGAAAATTTCTTGTTGATTCGTTTGACAATCATAGGATAAACCTTCGATCACCGTAGGCGCCAAGTAGTAGCCATCAGACAATTTGCCTTCCAATAGAATTTGTTTTCCTCCCGTAAGAATTGTGCCACCTTCTTCTTTGGCCAGCTCAATGAAACCTAGGACTTTCTCCATATGAGGTTTTGATACTACAGCACCCAAATTAGAATTCTGATCGGCAGGATCACCTACTACGAGATTGTTCACTTTTTTCACAAAAGCATCCTTAAAGCGGTCATAGATAGATCGCTCTACAAATATCCTCGATCCACAAAGACATATCTGTCCTTGGTTGGCAAAACTTGAGTGCACAGAAGTTTTTAGTGCTTCATCAAAATCGCAGTCTGCAAAAATGATGTTCGGGTTCTTCCCTCCTAACTCCAGCGATAATTTTTTAAACATCGGAGCAGCTGTAGCTGCAATGCGCTTACCCGTCTCAGTACCTCCAGTAAACGAAATGGCCTTAATCTCAGGGTGCTCCGAGATGGCTTGGCCTGCATTAGGACCTGTTCCATGAACGATATTCAAAACACCCGCAGGAAGACCCGCCTCAATGCATAGTTCAGACAAAAGAAAAGCCGTCATTGGGGTAATCTCTGAAGGCTTTGCGACTACGGTATTGCCAGCAGCGATGGCCGGGGCTATTTTCCAAGTAAAAAGATATAACGGCAGATTCCATGGAGAAATACACCCTACGACCCCTATCGGAGTCCTTAAAGTCATATTAATCGCATCCTGATCTGTTTGATGGGCCTCCGTTGATTCATGGAGAATAGCTGTGGCAAAAAACCTGAAGTTTGCCGAAGCTCTTGGTATATCGACCCGACTTGCGAGTTTGATTGGCTTACCGTTATCCTTTGACTCTGCTGCTGCCAATCGATCATGATTCGCGTCAATGAGGTCTGCAATTTTTAAAAGTAGATTCGATCGATCCTGACGGGTAGTAGCAGACCATAATGGGAAGGCAGTTGAAGCTGCATCTACTGCACTTTGAATATCTCCTTGAGTTGAATCTGGAATCTGACTATACACCTCGCCATTGGATGGATTGTAATTATCGAAAGACTGACCGTTTTCTGCTCCAACTAATTTCCCATTGATATAATTCTGTATGATTTCCATGATTATTTCCAGTTAGCGGCTATAAATCTTTCCACATTCCTATGTGCCAGCCCTTCGAGCTCATTGGCTGGCAAAGCTTTGCGCAATTGATCTAAAATTCCATGATATTTTGTAGCATCCTCGTGTTGCGGAAAGTAGTAAGGATCGCGCGCTGGGTCAGGAAAGTCTCCGGTATAGAAGAAATCCGCCCCAAAGGCAATACAATTTTCACCTCCCGTCAAACCAAAACCATACTGAATATGATCGAGCAGTGCTTCAGGTTCGTCATTATTGACAAAAGCCCTCACAAAATTCATCCCAATCAAACCACCTCTATTGATGATTTCCTGAGCATTCTCTCTTGTCAAGTTGCGTGGATGATCCCAAATCTCTCTAAAGTTTGAATGACTCGCCATTACCGGTACATTCAAGCCCTTTTTGTAGGTATAGTCAAGAATATCACGAGCCAAGGCATCAGAAGTATGAGAAAGGTCAATCGCTATTTGCCTGTCGTCCATATAGTCAAGCAGTGCTTCTCCATCAGGTTTCAGACCCGCTTCAGCATAATTGCCTCCTCCAAACCTATTCTCTGCATGATGAGTAAAGCTGATATAAAAGAGTCTACTAACATTCGATATGATGGCCTCAAGATTTTTAAAAGCATTCTCTAATGGCTCAGTCTCATTACATATGCCCGATGCGCTCTCTAAAGAGGCAACCATTCCTACGCCTTCATTCTCGGCATTAAAGTCGGAATCCGCCTGATAAAGATCTTTGGAATACTCCTCAAGGAGCTTCTTATAAATGACTGATTGAGCGACTCCGTTTCTTGAACTTGCCTCTTCAACTGCTGTATAAATTGCCATGACCTGCATAGCCACGCTACCCTGTTTAAGAAATGGTAACCCCGCACCAAAAGCCTTTGTCTCAGGCTTGGCCTCTTTATTCATGAGTAGGTAGACCAAAAGGTCGCAATGAAGATCGATAATTGGTTCTCCCGGCATATTAAAGGCTCCCTGTTCTGCCCCCATCAACAGGAAGATTGACTCCGTTGATATAGCTTGCCGAAGGTGTCGCTAAGAACACAGCTGCTGCTGCAATCTCTGAGGCATCCGCAAAACGTTTAGCTGGCACACTGGCTTTCATTGCTGCATCTACCTCTTCAATACTTTTTCCTGATTTCTTGGCTTTGTTCTCAATGATAGTGCTCAAACGCTGCGTGGCGGTAGCTCCTGGCAGCACATTATTCACTGTGATTCCGAATTGCCCTAATTCGTTTGCTAAAGTCTTCGACCAATTAGCAACGGCACCTCTAATAGTATTCGAAACACCTAAACCGGTCAGAGGTACTTTTACTGAAGTACTGATAATATTAATAATTCGACCATAAGCAGCGTCTTTCATTCCAGGAACTACTGCCTGAGCTAAAATATGATTGCAAATCAAATGCTGATTAAAAGCTATTCTAAATTCATCAATTCCCGCATCAATCGCTTGACCTCCTGGAGGCCCTCCTGTATTATTAATCAAAATGTGATATGCATTTCCCTGACCAATATGCTCATCTAACACCGCTTTTAACTGATCTGGTTTTGAAAAATCAGCTACTAAAGTCTGATGATTTTGTCCGGAGGCATGAAAGAGATCGGCTTTTACTTTACTCAGCCTATCTTCATTGCGAGCACACAAAGTGACACTTGCACCAAGATTTGCTAGTTCTTCGGCTATTGCTTTACCAATACCCTGCGTACTACCGCAGACTAAGGCGTTTTTTCCTTTTAAATTAAGATCCATAGGTTTTGGCTATCTACCAAAGTTATGAAAATCGAGTTTAGTCCTACCGTGATTTTCCGTATTTTAGAGGCACGCTAAATAGAAAGGAAATGGGCATTAAAAGACCGTTCAATCTTAACCAATGGATTGAAGAAAATCGTGATTTATTGAAGCCACCTGTTGGCAACAAAAACCTCTACCCTGAAGGAACAGACTATATTGTAATGATTGTAGCTGGACCTAACGCTCGGAAAGATTACCATTATAACGAAACGGAAGAGCTATTCTATCAGCTAGAAGGAAATATTACCGTCAGAATTCAAGAAGATGGTAAGGCCGTTGATATCCCTTTGGGCCCTGGTGACATGTATTTACACCCTCCTAAAGTGCCCCATTCTCCCGTTCGTTCTGAAGGCTCCATTGGCTTAGTCATCGAACGCGTAAGAAAACCAGAGCATACGGATGGCCTCATGTGGTTTTGTGACAACTGCAACAACAAGCTGCATGACACTTATTTTCCTTTAACTAATATTGAAAAAGACTTCTTACCGAGATTCAAAGAATTCTATGGTTCAGAAGAACTCCGTAAGTGCAAAAGCTGTGGACATACGATGGAAACAGACCCTAGGTTTGTAAATCAGTAAATTGATCATTGGTCATTGGAAAATAGTTTTAATAAACACACACTTATGAAACTAGAAGATTTACGGATATATAAATCAGCTAACGACATATTTGATGAAATTTGGGAAGTAGTTACATCTATGAATTACTTTGAAAAAGATACAATTGGTAAACAACTTGCTAAGAGCGCTGAGTCGATAAGTGCTAATATTGCCGAAGGATATGGTAGATATTTTTTCAAGGAGAATAGACAGTTCTGCTTTTATTCTAGAGGTTCGCTCAACGAGTCAAAAAATTGGCTCGGGAAATGTCACCGAAGGATTATAATTGACATCGACACATACAATCGACTTGATCAAAAATTGGACGAACTACACAAATCATTGAATGCATACATAAAAACTCTAGGCAAAACCACTAATGACAATTGACTATTTAGCCAATGACTAAATTAAAGATAGATATGCATACTCACATCATTCCAAAGCATCTGCCCAAATGGACAGAGAAGTTTGGATATGGTGACTTCATCAACTTGCATCATCATAAGGAAGGTGCAGCCATGATGATGAAGGGCTCCAAGTTCTTTCGTGAGATTCAATCTAATTGCTGGGATGGACAAGAAAGAATAGATGAATATGCCATCCATGGCACCCAGGTACAAGTGGTCAGCACGATTCCTGTTATGTTTTCTTATGACGCAAAGCCAGAAGACGCTTTAGAAGTATCTCGTTTCTTAAACGATGACATTGCAACGCTTTGCCATAAATACCCTAAGAATTACCTTGGCCTAGGAACTATCCCAATGCAAGATGAGGTTCTGTCCATAAAAGAATTAGAACGTTGTAAAAACGAATTAAACCTACCAGGCATTCAGATAGGCTCTAATATCAACGATAAGAATTTAAGCAGTCCGCGCTTCTTTCCAATTTTCGAAGCCTGCGAACGTCTCGGTATGGCGGTTATGATTCACCCATGGAATATGATGGGGTTTCACAACATGGACCGCTATTGGTTGCCATGGTTGGTCGGTATGCCTGCAGAAACATCTAGGGCAGCATGCTCTCTTATTTTTGGTGGCGTTTTAGAACGATTACCAAAACTGAGGGTTAACTTCTCTCATGCAGGAGGATCATTCCTAACTACATTAGGAAGAGTAGAACACGGTTTCAATTGCAGACCAGACTTGGTTGCCATTGACAACCCTGTTAACCCAAGAGAATACATAGGTAAATTCTGGATTGATAGCATCACCCATGATCCCTTACTTCTGAAATACGTCCTTGAATTACAAGGTTCGAAAAGAATCACTTTAGGATCAGACTATCCATTCCCACTAGGCGACTTAGAGATTGGCGCCTATATTCAGGAGATGGGTCTATCGGATGAAATTGTTGAGGATATATTTTGCAACGCCACACTAGAGTGGCTCGACTTACCAAAAAGTCAATTTGAATTATGAGGGATACGGCAATAGCGTATATGGATTCGCCCTTGGGCAAAATCAAAATTGTTGGTGAAAATGATATCATCAAAAGAGTCAGCTTTGTTGAAGGCGAAGAGCGAGATACTGAAGGACCAATCACACTCGCAGTACGACACTGCAAGAAACAGCTCAAAGAGTATTTCGAAGGGAAAAGAAAAGAGTTCAACGTACCGATCGATCCGGATGGCACAGATTTCCAAAAGGAAGTTTGGGGTGCCCTACTAGACATCCCTTTCGGTAAAACATCTACCTATGCCAAACAGTCCGTGGATTTGGGCGATCTTAAAAAAATTAGAGCTGTAGGCACTGCCAACGGTAAGAATCCTATCGCAATCATCATACCTTGCCATCGTGTCATAGGCACGGATGGAAGTCTTACAGGTTATGCTGGTGGACTTGATAAAAAAGAATGGCTGCTAAGACATGAAGACAGCATGCCTGGTCAAAATCAAACGAGCATGTTCTTATGAAATTTGAGAATAGCCTTTCATTCGCACAGAAAATGGACGCTGAAGATCCTTTGAGGTCCTATAGAGATCATTTTCATATTCCTCAAGTAAAGGGAAAAGACAGCTACTATTTCACTGGTAACTCTTTAGGACTCCAACCCAAATCCGTTCGAGGATTTATTGAAGAAGAGTTAAAGGGCTGGGAAACCCTTGGTGTTGAAGGCCATTTCGATGGACATAGCAAACCGTGGGCACATTACCATAAATTCAGTAAGGAAGCACTCGCTAAAATTGTAGGAGCCAAACCTTTGGAAGTGGTGTCCATGAACAATTTGACAGTCAACCTTCACTTATTAATGGTCTCTTTTTACAGACCAACTTCCACACGATACAAAATCATTTGCGAAGCAGGAGCTTTTCCCTCCGATCAATATATGCTTGAAAGCCAGTTGAAGTTTCACGGATTAAACCCTGATGACGCCTTAATTGAAGTTTGCCCCAGAGATGGTGAACATACGCTCCGAACAGAAGATATTATTGCTGAAATTAAATCTACTGGTGATGAGCTTGCCTTGGTACTCATCGGAGGCGTACAATATTATACAGGTCAATTCTTTGACCTAAAAACCATCACTTCAGCCGGGCATGAAGTTGGCGCATTGGTTGGTTTTGATTTGGCCCATGCCTTCGGAAACCTACCTCTCTCGTTGCACGATTGGGAGGTAGATTTTGCTACTTGGTGTTCTTACAAATACCTTAATTCTGGCCCCGGAAACGTATCTGGGATTTACGTTCACGAATGTTTTGCTGAGGATGATTCCTTAAATCGATTTGCTGGCTGGTGGGGACATAATGAGTCAGAACGATTCTTAATGAAGAAAGGCTTTAAACCGATGCCTGGCGCTGATGGTTGGCAATTGAGTAATGTCAATGTGCTTTCTACGGCCGCCCATTTAGCTTCACTAGAAATCTTTGATGAGGTAGGCATGAACCCCCTTCGAGAAAAGAGCTTGAAACTGACGGGCTATATGGAATTCTTGGTCAATGAATTGAGTGGAGAGGATAAAATCTTCGAAATCATTACACCAAGTAATCCTGAAGAACGCGGATGTCAATTATCGATTTTCTGTCACAAAAATGGAAAACAGCTCTTTGAGGTCTTAACCAAGGAAGGAGTCATCTCAGACTGGCGTGAACCCAATGTAATTCGCGTAGCCCCTGTCCCATTATATAACACATTTGAAGATGTTTATCACTTCACAAGAATAGTGAAAGAGAGTCTCGAAAAGATGTAAGCATGGAAAGTAAAAAGAAAAATATCAGCATCCTCGGAGCCGGCCTAGTAGGCTCACTCCTTTCTATATTCCTTGCCAAAAGAGGCTATCAGGTGACCATTTTTGAAAGAAGGCCTGATATGAGAAAAGCGGGGGCCATTGGTGGACGCTCCATCAATCTGGCCTTAAGTCAGCGAGGCTTAAAGGCACTCGAAAGGATTGGCTTAAAAGACAAAATCCAAGAAAGCTGTATTCCGATGCCAGGCCGAATGATTCATGATTTAGCTGGTAACTTAGACTTTCAGCCTTACGGCAAAGAAGGACAGTACATCAATTCTGTTTCGCGTGGTGGTCTGAACTGGCTTTTGATGAATGAAGCCGAAGCGCATGGAGTAAACATTCAATTTGAATATCGATGCATTGATGTTGACTTTGATTCAGCGACAGCTTCGTTTGACAACGGAACATCTATTTCTGCCGATTTCCTTTTCGGTGGTGATGGTGCATTCTCTGCCTTGCGTGGAGCAATGCAAAAAACCGACCGCTTTAACTTTGCTCAGCAGTACATCTCAGCTGGCTATAAAGAGTTGACCATGCCACCAACGGCTGATGGTGACTTTGCGGTAGACCCTAGGGCACTACACATTTGGCCTCGTGGTGAGTATATGCTTATCGCTTTACCGAACCTTGACAAAAGCTTTACCTGTACCCTTTTCTTCCCTTTCGAAGGAGAAATCAGTTTTGATTCCATTAAAACTGAAGCTGATGCTGAAGCATTCTTCAACGACAAGTTCAAAGATGCTGTCCCTCACCTTCCGAATTTGAAAAAGGAGTTCTTCGAAAACCCGACATCAAGTTTAATTACTGTAAGGTGTGATCCATGGGTGAAAGGAAACACGGCACTCATTGGAGATTCTGCCCATGCTATTGTGCCCTTTTATGGTCAGGGAATGAATTCAGGATTTGAAGACTGCTATGTCTTTGATCAGTTATTAGAAAAGCATGGCGACATCAACGATGCCTTGCTAGCCGAATATCAAGAATTGCGAATTCCTGATGGCAACGCCATTGCAGACTTAGCACTATACAACTTTATCGAAATGCGTGATAAAGTAGCGGATGACAAATTCTTACTTCAGAAGAAGATCGAGAAGAAACTCAATGAATTATACCCAGAGAAATGGGTGCCACTCTATTCCATGGTGACGTTTAGCGATTATCGCTACTCAGAAGCAATTGCGAGAGGTGATAGACAACAAGCGATAATGAATGAGGTGCTGGCTAGACCAGGGATTGAGGAGAATTGGGAGAACCTGGACTTGGAAGAGGTTGTTAATAAGCTTTAGTGGTTTTAAGCAACAGATTGCCGCGCTACGCCTGCCTAGCGGACAGGCAAGTTCGCAATAACAGTTTCTTTTGACTCTACACCAACTTCCTGCCGATGACAAAATCTCTAGGGGACACCCCTTTCACCCCCTTAAACCTCCTGTTAAAATTACTCAGATTATTAAAACCACACTCAAAAGCAATCTGAGCAATGGGTTTGTCCTTTTCGGCAAGCAATTTACAGGCCTGACCAATCCGATACTCGTTTAAGAAGTCTAAATATGTCTTTCGCGTATGCTGCTTGAAATAGCGACAAAAAGCGGTCGTAGTCATATTCGCAACAGCCGCCACCTCTGCCAATGGAATGGGTCTATCATAGGCCTGAATTGTAAAGTTGAAGATGTCATTGAGACGTTTTCCTTCAACCTCACTTACCCTCTTAGTCGGCATTTGACCTGATAGGTATTCAAAGTGCTCGGCATTTGATAACTGTTTTAAAATCTGAATTAAAGAAATAATCCGATCCAGGCCCTCCTGCTCAAAAAGCTTTCGGACACTTGCTCGTAAAGGTCTAATGCCCTCCCCGCTGAATTTCATTCCGCGACCTGCCTGATTAATCAGTTCCACTAAGCCTTTCGCTTCAGGTAGTTCCAGAAAAGGCGCACCCAAGGTGTCTCTATCGAAAAAGAAGGTCAACGCTTTGGCATACACATCACTATTCGACTTATAGTAACTACTATCATTTCGAAAAACATGAGGGGCATTAGACCCAATGACAAATACATCTCCTGGCTGAAAGCTTCCTAAGTAGTCACCATAGATCAATGTCCCATGACTCTCCTCAATGAGTGTTACTTGAATTTCGGGGTGCTGATGCAGTGTATCATAGAAGTAAGGTTCCCTATCAACTTGAGTATGAAAAGAAGTCTGTTCTGTCTTTGGAATCTTGAATGGAAGCGCCTTCATCAATACGATATAATCTATTAATGGATCACAAATTACTCATAAATGATAATATCATATCAGTATTGGTAAAAATTTGAATGGAATATTTCGCAGCGGCCAAGTACATTTACGTTATCATTTCGTCATTCCCGCGCAGGCGGGAATCTCAGGTTTGTAACAATTATATAGGGGATTCCTGCCTGCGCAGGAATGACGGTAAAAAACGAAGCAATATGAAAGTAGCATGGGAAGGTGTTTACCCAGCGGTAACCACAAAATTCACAGCAGATGACAATTTGGATCTGCAGATGTTCGAGACCAATATTCAAGCGCAATTATCGGCTGGTGTTGATGGCATTATTCTAGGCGGAACCCTAGGCGAAGCCAGTTCACTGATGGAGGATGAAAAAGACATCTTGGTGGCCAAAGCTGTTGAGATTTGTAAGGGCCGAGTTCCGGTAATCATGAACATCGCAGAGCAAACGACCAAAGGCGCAATCATAGCTGCAGAAAAAGCAAAGAAACATGGTGCAAGTGGCCTCATGATGCTTCCTCCTATGCGATACAATGCCGATCATAGAGAAACTGTAAGCTACTTTAAGGCAGTGGCCAATTCAACGGACCTGCCCATCATGATCTACAACAATCCGGTAGACTATAAGATCGAAGTCACCCTCGATATGTTTGCCGAACTCATTGAATGTGAGAACATACAAGCAGTCAAAGAATCGACACGTGACATCTCTAACATTACCAGAATGATCAATCGTTTTGGAAATCGCATTAAAATACTTTCTGGTGTAGACACCCTTGCCCTAGAAAGTTTATTTATGGGTGCTGGAGGCTGGGTCGCTGGACTTGTCTGTGCGTTCCCAAAAGAAACAGTGGCCATCTACCGATTGAAGAAGGCTGGAAGAATAGAAGAAGCACTAAAGATATATAGATGGTTTCTTCCTCTACTCGAGTTAGACATCAATGCTAAGCTCGTTCAGAACATCAAATTAGCTGAGGTAGCTACAGGCATTGGAACAGAAACTGTTCGTGCACCGAGATTACCATTGGT
The DNA here is from genome assembly GCA_965660665.1 of Roseivirga sp. Taxonomy (GTDB): domain Bacteria; phylum Bacteroidota; class Bacteroidia; order Cytophagales; family Cyclobacteriaceae; genus Roseivirga. The sequence goes on from CBFIAY010000002.1 coordinate 47,023, forward strand.
TGGTGATGAAAGAGCACACGTAATGCGTATTATTGAAGAAGGTTTAGCCACTAGGCCTGAATTGCCAGATTACTTAAATCTTTGAAAATGATCACAGGAAAGAATTATATAGGAAACGATGCTTCCGCCAAGGGAAATACTATTCTCAAAGCTCACAACCCAACTGATGGCACTATTTTTCCTGAAGAATTTGTAGCTGCTACAGATGAAGAAATCAATGAAGCAGTTACCAAAGCTCAACATGCCTTTGCCACATACAAGGCCATTTCATATGAGCAAAGAGCACAATTTCTAGATACTATCGCGGAGGAAATCATGGCATTAGGAGACGCACTCTTAGAAAGAGCCAGTGGTGAATCAGGTTTACCAGTTGGTAGATTTCTAGGCGAGCGAGGTCGTACTTGCAATCAGCTAAAGATGTTTGCTAATGTTCTTAGAGACGGTTCTTGGTTAGACATCAACATTGACACGGCCATTCCAAATCGTCAACCTATTCCTAAGGTTGATTTAAGAAAAATGCAAATTCCTTTAGGTCCAGTAGTGGTCTTTGGCGCTAGTAATTTCCCCTTGGCATTCTCTACAGCCGGAGGAGATACTGCATCAGCACTTGCAGCAGGAAACCCAGTCATCGTAAAAGGTCACGAAGCGCATTTAGGCACCAATGACATGGTGACACGGGCAATACTTAGGGCTGCCGAAAAATGTGAAATGCCTGATGGCGTTTTTTCCATGATGAATGGAGGAATAGCAACTGGCCAAGCACTTGTAAAGCATCCAAAAGTAAAAGCAGTCGGTTTTACGGGATCGCTACGTGGTGGCCGAGCCATCTTTGACCTCGCAAATCAGAGACCCGAGCCAATTCCTGTCTATGCCGAAATGGGCAGCACGAACCCTAGTTTCTTAATGCCTGAAAAATTAGCCGCTGATCCAGTCGGCCTTGGCACCACTTTCGCTAATTCTGTGGCGCTAGGCGTAGGTCAGTTCTGTACAAGTCCAGGCCTTTTAATTGGAGTAAAGTCATCCGCACTAGACCAATTCATTGAAACACTGAGTCAAGCGCTAGCAGAAAAAGATGCGGTAACAATGCTCAACCAAAAGATTGCAACAAGCTACTATACCCATAGAGGGGCATTGATAGCACAAACTGGAGTTGAGCCTTTAGGAGATGTTAATAATCCTGGAGCGAACAAAGGGAAGCCTTTAACGGCTAAGGTTGACGGTAAGACTTTTCTTTCCAACCCAAAACTCCATGAAGAGATTTTTGGCCCTTTCACAATGGTCGTAGCCTGTGAAGACACAGTGGAAATGTTAGCAGTTGCCAACGCGCTCGATGGTCAATTGACCGGTACTTTGGTGGCAAGCGAAAACGATTTAACAAGCCATGCCACAATTGTTGATACCCTAAGCACAAAAGTGGGTCGTATCCTATTCAATGGTGTACCAACTGGTGTTGAAGTATGTCATTCCATGCAACATGGCGGACCATACCCAGCCTCAACAGATCAAAGAACAACTTCAGTAGGCACGGCTGCTATTGCAAGGTTTGTGAGGCCTATTGCTTACCAAAGTTGGCCCGATAGCTTACTTCCAGACCCATTGAAAAACAGCAACCCTTTGAGTTTATGGAGAGTGGTTAACGGCGATTTAACTAAATCACCTATCACATGAAAAAACGTTTTTTTTGCATAGACGGGCACACTTGTGGCAACCCTGTAAGATTAGTGGCCGGTGGAGGCCCATTACTCATTGGGGCCAACATGAGTGAGAAAAGACAGCATTTCCTTAAGGAATACGACTGGGTTAGAAAGGGGCTCATGTTCGAACCTCGAGGACATGATATGATGTCTGGCTCTATTCTGTATCCGCCTAGCGATCCAGCCAACGACATTGGTGTGCTTTATATTGAAACCAGTGGCTGCTTACCGATGTGTGGACATGGAACGATTGGCACTGTGACTTTCATGCTTGAAGAAGGGCTTGTCACACCGAAAATACCTGGGAAGCTAAGACTTGAAACGCCTGCAGGGCTGGTCAGAATTGATTACGAACAAGAAGGTGAAAAGGTAACAGCAGTGAAACTCACAAATATTCCATCTTACTTAGCAGCTACAAACCTAGAAGTGGAATGCCCTGACTTTGGGACGCTCAAAGTAGATGTCGCCTATGGCGGAAATTTCTATGCGATTATTGATCCACAAGAAGGCTATCGAGACATGGCCGATTATAGTGCATTGGAATTGATCGGATGGAGCCGGGCCATACGCGATTATATGAACAAGCATTTCACCTTCGTGCACCCCGAAGACTCTACAATAAAAGGCCTGAGTCATTTGATGTGGACAGGAAAACCAATCAATGCAGTATCAACGGCACGAAACGCTGTATTTTATGGTGAAAAGGCTATTGATCGTTCACCTTGCGGAACCGGAACTTCAGCAAGAATGGCACAATGGTCTGCCAAAGGCAAGCTTCAAAAAGGAGATGAATTCATTCACGAGAGTATTATTGGTAGTCAGTTTATTGGTAAAGTAGAGGACATTACAAAAGTTGGTGAATTCGAAGCCATTATTCCTAGCATTAAAGGTTGGGCTAGAATTACGGGGCACAACAACATCACCATCGATGATGAGGATCCGTACGCACATGGGTTTTCAGTGATATAATTATGGATAAGAAAGTAGTCATAGTCGGAGCTGGTATTGTTGGTTTAAGTACTGCCTATTATTTAAACAAGGCGGGTATTGACGTTACTATCATGGAAAGTACTAATGGCAATGATAATTGCTCTTATGGCAACGCAGGCTATGTGGCTCCCAGTCACCTGATCCCTCTAGCCTCACCAGGAATAATAAGTCAAGGATTGAAATGGATGTTCAGTAGCTCAAGTCCGTTTTACATTCAACCAAAACTTAGTCGAGACCTATTAAAATGGGGCTGGTTATTCAAAAAGGCTTCGACAGACAAAAGAGTTAAAGCGGCCATACCTGTACTTTATGATTTGACCACTCAGAGTCAGCAGCTATATGAAGAAATATTGGCTGAGGAAAAGATAGAAGCAGGCTATAATAAGCCAGGGCTTCTTATGGTATGCCAAACGCAAGAAGCTTTAAAACATGAGATTCAACTCGTTGAAATTGCTAATCGGTATGGTTTAGAAGCCAGCACGCTATCAAAAGAAGAAACGGAAAAGCTAGATCCCAATGTAGCATATAACATGGCTGGCTCGGTTTACTTTGGCTGTGACGGTTGGATGACTCCAAATGTTTTTATGGATCAGTTCCAAGCACTGCTTATACAACGAGGCGTAAAAATAGATTACCAAACTGAACTCCAAGAAATCAGTGTAATTGGAAATAAAATAACAGAATTCGTAACCAATCATGGCAGCTATGAGGCAGATGAATTTATCATTGCAGCAGGTTCCTGGTCACCAAGACTTGCCAAAAAACTAAAAATCGACATCCCTCTTCAACCGGGTAAAGGGTACAGCTTCACCATTGAAAAACCACCAGTTTCACCAAAACTACCTTCCATTTTAGTCGAAGGTCGAATTGCAACAACCCCAATGTTGAATGGTTTGAGGATCGCAGGTACCATGGAGATCACCGGCGTGAACCTTGACATAAACATGAAACGTGTGAATGGAATTATAGACTCAGTAAAAGAAGCCATACCAGATTTTGAAAATTTTGATTTCAATAAAATCAAACCTTGGGCAGGTCTAAGGCCATGCACACCGGATGGCCTGCCGTATATTGGTCGATCAGCAAGCCTTGAGAACCTTCAAGTCGGTACAGGACATGCGATGTTAGGCTGGACATTAGGCCCGATCACTGGCAAAATCTTAAGTGAGGATATCCTGGGGAAAACACTTTCAATTCAATCTCAATTATTGTCAGTGGACAGGTACAGACGATAACCCAGTGTCACCAAGGAGTAAAACCATTTAAACAACAATATCTGCTTTAAAGAACACTTTTTTTTGCCTTTAAACAATCAATGGCTTGATAAAGTTAAATTCCAAAACCATTTTCGCATATCATTAACTTACTAAACGAAAACTGACGACTACTTATGGCCAAATCCGCAATTGTGATTGGCTCTGGAATAGCAGGCATGGCATCTGCCATACGACTGGCTAAAAAGGGATACATCGTATCTGTATTTGAGGCCAATAACTATCCAGGAGGCAAGCTTACAGAAATAAAGCTTGGTAACTACCGCTTTGACGCGGGCCCTTCCCTATTTACGTTACCGGAACAAGTCGAAGAATTATTCGAAATCTCGGGCTTAGACGTTTCCCAATATTTTGAATACCGTAAGCTTGAAACTACTTGTGAGTATTTCTATCCAGATGGAACTAAATTTACCGCTTGGTCGGACCGAGAAAAGCTCTTAGTCGAATTTCAAAATAAATTTAAGGAGCCAAAAAAAGGAATTCAATCTGCACTAGATAAGAGTAGGTTTCTCTACGAGAACCTAGCACCAGTTTTTATGCACAAGTCTTTGCACAAAATGTCTACGTGGTTTGGTGGAGAAGCGCTTAAGACTTATCTCAAAATGCCAAAGTTTGATTTTGATCGAACGATGAATCAGGTGAATGAAAAGCGATTCGAAAACCCAAAAACTGTACAGCTATTCAATCGATATGCTACTTATAACGGTTCAGACCCTTATCAAACCCCTGGAACGCTAAATATTATTCCACACTTAGAATTTGGCCGCGGAGCATACTTTCCTATTAAGGGAATGCATGATATTACGAACAGCATCTACAAACTCGCCAAAAGTGTAGGCGTCAAATTCTACTTCAATACGCCCGTGAAGAGCATCGTAGTATATGAAGGCAAGGCAAAAGGAATCAACACAGCCATGGGCTTCCATAAATCTGATCGAGTTGTCAGTAATATGGATATGGTAGGTACTTACAAGAAGCTACTAAAAGATCAATATCAGCCTAAAAAATTATTATCACAACCCAAATCAAGCTCAGCCTTAATCTTTTATTGGGGCCTCAAGAAGAAATTTGATCAATTAGATCTACACAACATCTTCTTCTCGGAGAACTACAAAAAGGAGTTTGAGCATATTTTTCAATCAGGGGATATTTACGAGGACCCTACCGTCTATGTGAATATAACGAGTACTCAAAAACCTGATGATGCTCCAGAGGGATGCCAAAATTGGTTTACCATGATTAATGTGCCAAACAATCAAGGACAGGATTGGGAGAAATTGATCACAGAAGCACGTCAAAACATTCTAGACAAACTGTCAAAAATGTTAGGGGCTGATATCGCCTCATTGATTGAAGTAGAAGATGTACTCGACCCAAGGACTATCGAATCAAGAACAAGTTCGGTGGCAGGGTCACTGTATGGTAATAGTTCCAACAACAAATTTGCTGCTTTCTTAAGGCATCCAAACTTCTCAAGTAAAATCAAGCATTTGTATTTCTGCGGAGGAAGCGTTCACCCTGGTGGTGGAATTCCATTGAGCCTTCTTTCGGCAAAAATTATGACTGAGCATATTAATTAGAGGCTACACCACCTACCGTTAGACCCGACAAAGACCAATAGCAGAAGTAAAAGGAATAAAACACCAACTTATTTCAGTGATGAGATCTCTATCAAGCAATGCCAGAATATAAGGCTACACGGAAGTATTAGGAAGAGTGTTCTACGAATTACTAGAGATGAATTTGATCGCAGTATTGTTAAAATAGTCAGGCTGCTCCACATTACACACATGGCCACAGTCTGGCACTATTTGTAAGGATGAATTAGCATGGCTTCTCACAAGTTGCATTACTTGGGGCAAGAACATATAGTCTTCATCTCCCATCACATAAAGGGTAGGTAATTGTGTATCGTTCTCATTAAAATATCGAAGCAGAGGATTCATTTTATACGTCAATCCAAACCAACGGACGAATTCTTTTTGACACAACTTTTTTGCTTGATTAGCAAAGAGTATCCTAGATTCTTGATTTCGCTTTCGCGGCATTATAATCCAAGCAAAAAGCTTATATAGCCACATGTAAGGAATGAATTTCTTAGTGGCATTCCCAAGAACCACTAGCATTTTTGACCTGATATTCAATCGTGTTACAGCACCTCCCATGACGAGAGATTTTACTCTCTCGGGAGCCAGTTCGCAAATTGTTCTAATCAATATGGTCCCCAAAGAAATACCCACAAAGTGAGACTGCTTAATTTTCAGATGATCTAAAACCTCAATCACGTCTAAAGATATATTCTCAAAGTTGTACTCATTTGAAAAGTACCTTTCAAAAACCTCTTGAGATTTACCATGCCCCCTTAAATCAATCAACAGTACATTAAAGTGCGCCTTGAACTCCTTTACCTGCTTATACCAGATAGAAGAACTTCCTCCTGCTCCGTGGATAAACGTGACCCATTCCGTTGAGTCTGGGTGATCATATGTCTTATAGTACAACATGTCTTAAGCCGCTAATCTAACAATATTCTCCTGAATAGGTTTCAAAAATTTCCCTTTCCAATAAACTGCATAAAAAAAGCCCAACTACCGGAGTAGCTGGGCTTCTTAACGTTTTATACCAAATCTTAGTTACCTCCGAAAGTGTATCTAAGACCAAGTTGCATTTGCCATCTTGAACTAACCAAACCTGAATCATCGATTCTGTTAGCAGAAGGATCATTGTCAGTTACACCATCAAAAGTAAATGTTGGCGTTGTACCGTCAGCTTGGAATCCTTCGAAGTTCAACAATTCGAAATTACCTGGAACGAAGTATCTTCTACCCCAATCTTTATTGATGAAGTTACCAAAGTTGTAGATATCCGCAGTAAACTGTAGCGTATGTGATTTTCCACCAGCGTTAACCTTGAATTCCTGTAATAACCTCAAATCGAAGATATGTCTCCAAGGAGCTCTGCTTCTATTCACTTCAGCATAATCGCCTCTTCTTTCGCTTAGGTAATCATCTCCACTGATAAATGCATCAAGTGCAGTCCATTGCTCAGCAGCAGTACCAGCAGAAGCATCGTCAACTAAAATGATATCTGAACTGTTGGCAGGCACGTAGATAAGGTTAGCCTCACGAGAATCTTCGTTAGTCAAGTTACCTCTGTCATTATAAGTATAAGAGAATGGCTGACCTTCACGACCTTCATAAACAAGTCCGATCTGTGTAGACATTTTATTCTGAGCATACTCAAATTTGTAAGATGCTTGAGCGATAATTCTATGTCCTTGAGAGAAAAATGATCTCACCAAAGGTTGATCAACATTCTTACCTCCTACTGAACGAAGCCCTCTCCACTGAGACGAGTTCTGAGATGAAGTACCATCAAAAACGTTATAAGAATCACCGTAAGCATAAGTAGCACTTCCTTGAAGCCCATTAGTTAATGGCATAGTCAATGTAGTAGACAAGTTATAGGCATAACCTCTTCCAGTATTTGATGTTAAATAAATACCACCATAATTATTAGACTGTACAACCTCGTTACGTCTGTTATAGATAGGTCTATTATCTCCAGTACCTGTTAAGGCAGACGTTGCAGGTCGAAGGTTCAAGTTCTCGTATCTAAGCGCACTGATGGTTTTAGTATAAAGCGCTTCAACATTCCAAATCCAACCATTAGACAATCTCTTGTCAACAGCAACATTAAATTTAGCCACTTGAGGAACTTTAAAATCAGCAGAGTACAAATCAATATTACCTGACTGAACTGTATTACTAGGAGTACCTGGCTGATTAAATGGATCTCCAATAAAAAGACCGTCAAAGCCTCTCTCATCAATTGACCCAAGGTTAAAGCCATTGTTATTATATGCACCACCTGGCCATACCAAAGGAACTCTTGAAGTAAACACGCCAGCACCACCTCTAACTTGAAGCGTTCTGTCTCCTTTTACGTCCCAGTTAAAACCAAATCTTGGAGCAAATGCCCAGTAAGACTGAATGAAAGATCCAATAGTTGCGCCTTGTAGATCAAAGCCGGCAGCTTCAATTTCAGGAATCGCTTGGTTGTTGAATACATCGTTTTGAGGAGTATCATCAAAAGACGGTCTGTCAATTCTTAAACCCATTGTGATCTTAAAGTCATCGTTCACTTGCATTTCGTCTTGAACGTAAATCCCGAACAATGCAGATTTGAACTTAGCCGCTGCTGCAGAACCATCACCTGTGATGTTGTCTCGATTAGAGAATAATCTGAAGTAATCGCTCGCAGGCTGATTCGTAATGAAATCATTTACACTGTCAAAAAGGTATCTACCATAGTTTTGACCAATGAAAAGGTTCTCAACATCATAGAATTCAGCATTCACACCAAATGTATAGGTATGACGACCTTTGTATAACTCGAAGTTATTATTGATAGTAATTACATCTTGGTTCAACAAGTTTGCAGTAGAGAACTCTTCTGCACCAAGTCTAATAAAACCTACGCCATCTTGAATGTTAACCGTTGGAAAATCAACCAATGGATCTCTATCATCTCGAACACTAACATAACCAAAAGTCAATTTATTTGAGATGTTAGAACCATAGTTACTTGACCACTCAGCAGAAAGCGAGTTAGTCTTAGATAAGAATGCTTCCGATCTATTGTAGAAGTTTAGCGTTCTTGGGCTAGACCTAACACCTTCGATGTTATCAGCCTTTACATAAGAGTAACGCGCGCTGATTTTATGGTTTTGATTGATGTTATAATCAATCTTCGCTGTCAATTTATCAGACTCTAATACTACAGGGTTACCACTGATGGTTCCCGGATCGTAACCTCCAAAAGTACCTAGGTAATTTCTTAGTGCAGTAAGATCCCCAGCAGTTGCATCTCCTTCATAATCACCAAAATCAAATGGCTGAGGAGTCTCATCTTCTTGCTTTTCATAGTTAATAAAGTAGAATAACTTGTCTTTGATGATTGGACCACCCACTCTTACACCGTAAGTCTGAGCACTGAATTCATCAAGTCTATCTCTATCACCTTCTGTATCTCTAGGCGTTCTACCTGCAAAACTTTCATTTCTCCAGAACCTATAAGCCGAACCTTCAATTTCGTTAGATCCAGAACGGGTAATTGCGTTAACTGCGCCACCTGCAAAACCAGAAACCCTAACATCAAATGGAGCCACCTGAATTTGGAATTGCTCAATTGCATCAATCGAGATTGGAGATACACCAGTTTGTCCACCATTTGTACCAGAGCCTGCAAGACCAAAAACATCATTGTTTACAGCACCGTCAATGTATATTGAATTGTATCGGTTATTCTGGCCTCCAATTGAGATTGAAAAACCATCATTTCCTTCATCAATTGTCGCTTGAGGAGTGAATCTTGCAAAATCACCAATGGCTCTTGCAACAGTAGGCGTAGCGTTAATTTGCTCTAATCCAACAACAGTTTCAGAACCAGTTCTGTTACCATCGAAAACGCTATTTCTATCAGCAACAACTTCAACCGACTCTAGAGAAACTGAAGTCTCTGTAAGCTCAGCGTTGATTTTGAATGCCTGACCTAAAGTCAAATAAACATTCTCTCTTTTGAATTCTTTGTAACCAATAAAAGTCACGGTCACAGTATAAGGACCACCAACTCTCATGTTAGGAATTCTATAGAAACCATCACTATTTGTGATGTTTCCATAACGAGATCCACTTGGCGTGTGCACTGCTAATACAGTCGCACCCGGGAGTGTCTCTCCGCTTGTGTCTGTCACTCTTCCGTTAATAGAAGAGGTAGTTGTACCCTGACCAAATGCCGCGTTTACTGTTACGAGCATCAATCCAGCCAAGAGTAACTGAAGTAATTGTCTTTTCATAGAAGAAAATTTAAAGTAGATTAGATTGTTTCGATTCAATTCTTTGTTGCGCTCCGCGCGTTTTACAATCGCAAAAGTAATTGTTATAAAGGTCGGGGTGAGTTGACAACTGTTAAGATTTCGCTACGATTACAACATTCGATTAACCATTTCTTAACATTGATAATTAGATTTTCAAACAAAAACTTCCAATTAAAATGGTAAAACTTACTAATACAGGTTAAACGCCTATAAAACCAGTAATCTTCAAAATTTGCCGCGAGTACAACACAAAGGTTTGCTGACTCACTAGACTGCTGTAATAAAAGTACATTTTACTTGACATATAAAAAAGTGTTTACCGCCTAATTTGTGCATACAATTTTTCTCCTTTTAATAAGGAGGTGGAATCTGTATATTGCTTTCTTTGAGTAAGCCAAATTTCATGATGAACAAACGTTTTTTTACGCTGCTTTTAGGGATCATGCTATCGATCGGGACGATCGGATATGCCCAAGTCAATTTGACGTACTACCTTCCAGACAATGTTCAATATGACCCTGCCATACCCACTCCTGCGTCAATAATTGGTCACCAAGTAGGTGAGTGGCACATCACACACGACAAGTTAGTTTCTTACATGAAAGCAGTAGCTGCTGCCTCAGACCGGATCACCATTGAAAAAACGGGTAGGACGCATGAAGGAAGGCCACAACTTCTTTTGACAATTACTCACCCAAGCAACCATGCAGGTATAGATAAAATTCAGAGTGACCATGTTTGGTTGACTTATCCGAATGAAGCCGACAAGTTTGACGTTAAAAAGATGCCAAGTGTTGTCTATATGGGCTATAGCATTCATGGAAATGAACCAAGTGGCTCGAATGCCTCGATGCTGGTTGCATATTATATGGCTGCTGCACAGGGTCCAGAAGTCGAAAATGCACTAAGAAATAGCGTAGTACTGCTCGACCCATCTTACAACCCTGATGGACTAACAAGATTTTCTACTTGGGCGAATATGCATAAGGGAAAAAATGTGAACCCTGACCCTAACGATAGAGAGTATAGCGAATCATGGCCAGGTGGTCGTACCAATCATTATTGGTTTGATTTGAATAGAGATTGGCTGCCCCTTCAGCAACCAGAATCGCAAAACAGAATTGTAAAATACCATCAATGGAAGCCAAACGTCTTGACTGACCATCATGAAATGGGAACTAACTCTACCTTCTTTTTCCAACCAGGTGTACCCTCTCGAACCCACCCTTTGACCCCTAAATTAAATCAGGAACTCACAGGTAAAATTGGAGAATATCATGCCCAAGCGCTAGATAGTATTGGCTCACTCTACTATACAAAAGAAGGTTACGATGACTTTTATTATGGTAAAGGCTCAACCTTCCCAGACATTAACGGTGGCATTGGTATACTTTTCGAACAAGCAAGTTCAAGAGGTCATGCACAGGAGAGTGACAATGGTGTCTTAAAATTTCCTTTTACCGTACGCAATCAGTTCACAACAGCATTGTCAACTTGGCGAGCGTCTGTTGCAATGCGTGTGGAGCTTTTAGAGTATCAAAGAGACTTCTATAAGAAAGCGCTCCGTGAAGCAGATTCTGATAATCATAAAGCCTATATCTTCAAAGCTGAAAAAGACCCTGTTAGGGCGTATCATTTAGCAGAAATATTAGACCAACAAGAAATTGATTTCTACCGCCCATCAAGAAATATTCGTCTAGAGGAAGAAGAATATTTACCTGGAAACAGTTATATCATCCCTCTGAAACAAAGGAATTATAAAATCATAAAGGCAATGTTCGAACAGCGCACCACCTTTGAAGACAGCCTTTTCTATGACATCTCTGGATGGACATATCCGATGGCATTCAACCTTGAGTACGATGAAATGTCAAGTCGTGACTATGGAAGAAACCAGCTTGGTGATAAAGTCGAAAACTTAACCTTCCCAGAAGGCGATGTGCTCGGTAGCCAAAGCAATTATGCTTATGCCTTTGAATGGCATGGGTATTATGCACCTAGAGCAGCAAACAGGCTCCTTTCGAAAGGCATCAGGTTAAAAGTTGCAACTAGTAAATTCGAAGGTGCTGATGAGAAAGAGTTTGACAGAGGAACGATTCTTATTCCTGTTGCGAACCAAAAGCTTTCTGCATATGATTTATTCCAAGAGCTGAAGGCCATCGCCAAAGAGGATGGACTTAATATTTATCCACTCAGTACTGGCCTTACGGGTGGGGTTTCTTTAGGCAGTAACTCCTTTGTAACACTCGAAAAACCTGAAGTCGCACTCGTAGTAGAATCTGGCAGTTCTTATGACATTGGTGAAGTATGGCATTTATTGGACACTAGAATGAACATGCTAGCCACTAAGCTTCCCGAAAGTAGGCTTGGGTCCAATGCCATTGACAGATACAACACCATCATCATTTCTGGCGGCCTTAATTTGAACGATTCTTCGTTGGAGAATCTAAAACGGTGGATTAGAAATGGAGGAACACTTATTGGAACTGGTTCAGCCGTGAATTGGATGGCAAGAAATAAACTAACAAACTTAAAGACTGTAAGTCCGAAAGCGCCAAATGCAGAAGAAATCGCATATGATCAGATTTCAAATTTCTCTCGGGCTCAGAACATACCAGGTGGCGTCTATATGTCCACACTTGATCTATCACACCCGATGGCTTTTGGCTACTACAAGGAAGAACTCCCTACTTTCAGAAGAGGCAATACCATGATAGCGCCTTCCGAAAGCAAATTTGCCAACCCAGGTAGATATACCGAAGACCCACTACGAAGTGGCTGGATTAGTGATGCTAACCTTGAAGCATTAAAAGGTACTTCTACAATAAGAGTTGGTGCGATGGGTAATGGCCGGATAGTCTCATTGGTTGACAATCCAAACTTCAGAGCCTTTTGGTATGGCACCAACAAACTAATGATGAATGCCATCTTCTTCGGCCGAATTGTAAATAGAGGTGCAGCGCAATAGTCAATATCAACGAAAAAAAGACCTCAAAGGTCTATTCTCGGTTTATTACGCATAATTCTTTAGCTTAGTGAAAATTTTTTAGGTGTCTGATCGCTTATTTCTTCTTGACAAAAATTACCTCCTAAAAGAGGTACAGTCAAACTTGAAACTTGAACTTCAAGCAAGACTAATTGACCTTATCAAAGAAGGATACTACACGCTGTTCAACCCCTTAAGGCTACCTGACGAGACAACCGATCAGATTGATGACTTCAAGCCCAATCACCTTTCCTTTTTCGATGAACTTTACGATGTGCTTGCGGGCATTTATCGCTACCAGTTAGGCGATAATCAACTAGAGTTACTTTTTGATGGAAGAAGCCATTATGAGATGTACATGTCAGATTGGCCAAAAGCCTTTGACGAATATGTCAACGAACTCTGTACTAAGAAAAATTTTGTGTTAGCTGGCTTAGAGCTTTCCGTTTTTCACGATGCTTCAAAAAGAATCGAGTTAGCCCAAAACCGAATGAAAGTGAGTATTTTCGATCATTTCGGATTGCGCATCTATAAATACAAAGGAATTCAAAAATTGAATGCTAAGTCGGCCTAGACCTTCGCTTCTTCGTTCATAATACTAATCCCAGAAGACGTACCAATACGATCAGCACCTGCAGCTACCATAGCCTTCAGCGTGGTCAAATCTTTGATCCCTCCAGAAGCTTTTATACCGACATTTGAAGGCGCATATTTTCTCATCAATTCAATATGAGACACTTTAGCCCCAGCGGGTGCAAAACCAGTAGATGTCTTTACAAAATCAGTTCCCGCCTCTGAGCAAAGCTTAGTTGCCACTATAATTTCTTCGTCAGAAAAGTAAGCAGTCTCAAGAATCACTTTCATCATACAGCCGCTTTGGTGTATCAAGTTGGCACATTTGGCTAGCTCAATTTTCACCCAAGACATTCCTGATTTAAAGGCTGAAACATTCATCACGATGTCTAACTCGTTAGCACCATCATCAATAGCCTTTTCTATTTCAACTAGCTTACTATCCGTCATCTGATAGCCCAATGGAAAACCTATGACTGTTACTAATTGGATGTCATGATCCGCGAGTTCACGAGAGGCTCTTTTGACCCAAAAGGGTGGGACGCACACACCTACAAACTGATGTTCAATAGCCTCTGACACCAATTGGTCAACGTCCTTATCAGTGATCGTAGGCTTAAGGTTAGTATGCTCTATGTATCGATTAATGTCCATTGACATAGTCTTGTAGATAAGCGTATCCTTCCGTCAGCTTTCCCGTCTCAGTGATAGATGCTCTCTTAATAATTTCATCCGTATCAGCACCAATCAAGTTGGGCAAGATATGACTCAAGAATTCCTTGCCAAAATCTTCTGATGCATTGCGCGGCAACTCACAAGGTAGGTTATCAACTGCCATAACCGTAATATTTCCTTCATCAGCAAAGGCTGACTCTATCCGATCATTGCTTGGGTTGAAATCGTAAATAGGGTCATCAATTGTACTTGGTTTTTTTGTTGAAGGTATTGATCCCTCAATATCACAAGTGATATCTGCTACAACGCGGATTTTAAAATCAGGTTGAATTACATCAAGTCTATTGAAAAGAACAGGAGCCTTAGGATCCCAAAAAGCTCCGGCAATCAGAATATCTGCCTTTCTAGCGTATTGCAAAAACGAAGATTCATAATGATGAGGATCAGTATAGAACTCATCTCTATCAAAATCTCCTCCTCCAATTTTTTGATTATAGTCTCTCGTATTAAGCTGAGTATAAACTGGCTCATTATAATACTCGCTTATAAACTCAGCTGGACTTACTTTTCTAATGCGCATGCCATTCAGCACTTCCATAGCGCCTTTCGAGACCCGACCTCCTCCTGTCAAAGCTATCTTTATCGGTGGTAATTCAACTTTACTATATTCCGTTTTCATATCATCCAAATCAAAGCACTCATGTGCTGGTCTCAGATGAAAGAGGTTATATCGTTTACCAAATGTCAAGATTCCGTTATAGGCCCCCACTATACCTGCATATCGGCCAAAGGCAATCAGGCGTTGACCATCCTTATTCGTCAAGCATTCCCAATCAATCAGTCTTATATTTTTTTTCAGAACCTCTTGAAGGAGTTCTCTATTATACTCCTGCTTCTTGATCGTATGGGAGAAAAAGAAATGGGTCTTTCCTTCAGCGAGCATTTCAATAGGAACTTCTTTAACGCCTAGAATTATATCGCAATCGGAAACATCATCTACCATAATGGCGCCAGCAGCGGCATATTCGCTATCTGTAAAGCACCGAATATCGCTGCGTTGACATTTAATCTGAACGTCATGATACCGCTCTAATATATCTTTTACCTGGGACGGCTTAAGCGGCACTCTATGATCAATAGGTACTTTGCCTTCTTTGATAATGCCGATGCTGATAGATTCCATGGAGCAAAAATAATCAATTCGAGTAAGTAGAATGACTATCGAATGTTACTAATCAAATTAAAAGCGAGGTCTTCAACATACTTTCTGGCATTAGTCATAGCGTCACGATGATTTAAGGCTAAATCAGTGACTTGATAAATGCTTTTGGGGTCAATTCCGCTCAGGTCCACGTCAGCTACCCCGCATATTATACCAATCGGTATATTATTAATATTAGCCTGATGTAAAACACCAGAAATAACTTTTCCCTCTGCAGTTTGTGCATCAAGCTTCCCTTCTCCTGTTATGATTAAATCAACGGATTGAACCTGCTTGTGGAAGCCTACTATGTCGAGAATCGTTTCTATACCAGACTTAATCTCTGCCTTCAAGAAAGACATTGCACCATAACCCAAACCACCTGCAGCACCAGAACCGGGGATGTTCTCAAAACCATTATTCAAAACTTTGGAGAGGTTGGTTAAGCCTTGATCCAGCTGATAGATTGCCTGATCATCAGCACCTTTCTGCCGACCATATGTATACGAAGCTCCATCCTTACCCAGTAATTTCGTACTGACATCCGAAAGTACCGTGAATTTTACGTCCTCAATTCGGCTGTGTATATCATCCTTAACCAAACCATCAATAAACTGTAAGCCAGCACCATCTGCTTTAAAATTCTCATCGCCGACTTCAAAATCGTATCCTAGTGCTTTGGCCATTCCAATGCCTCCATCATTTGTTGCGCTGCCCCCTATGAGCAAATAGATATGATTGACTCCTCGATCTAAGGCATGTCTGATCATTTCTCCTGTCCCAAAAGTCGTTGTGCTTAAAGGATTTCTTTCATAATTTTTCAACAACTGAAGCCCCGAAGCATTCGCCATTTCAATAAACGCCAAATCTTTACTTTGTAGATAATACGTGGCTATGGGTCTCTTCAGCGGGTTATTGGCTATTAGCCCAACCCGTTCTGTCTCAAGGACTGATTCAAATACATCGAGTGTTCCTTCACCTCCATCAGCCAAGGGAAGCATTATAGTCTCAATGTCGGAATCGAAACGCATCAGCCCATTATGGATAGCCTGACATACCTCACTTGTGGTCAATGAACCTTTGAATTTATCAGGGCAAACCAGAACTCTCATTCGTTAAAAAAAGTAAGGAAACAGAACGGAAATAATGACTATCAACACAAAGAATCCTACCAGTAAATAAACACTCTTCTGGTTGAAATTTATGGGCTCAACCTGAAATTGACCTTGATGGTTAGATGTAGATGGTCTTAGTACGCTTACTAAATAAGCGACTGCAAAAGTTACCACTGCACCAATTGCATTCCACCAAAACCAGAATACATCAGGTACTGCCAACCACATATAAACATTTAACCCTACCCCTATCAATAAACCAATATTGGCGCCTAAGCCATTGATTCTCTTCACAAGAATAGCCGCTACAAAAATGGCCAAGATCGGACCGAAAGAAACTGATCCAACTTTATTGATTGCCTCAATAACTGTATCAGCGATATCTCCTACGAAGAAGGCGATCACTACACATACTGCTCCCCAAAACAACGCAGTCATTTTCGAAAGTTTCATGTATCGCTTTTCGCTTAAGTTCTTACCTCTGGCAAATAAGTCTTCAACCGAGGCTGCGCTCAATGAATTAATTGCTGAACTCAAAGACGACATGGCAGCAGAAAATATTGCCACTATCAGGATTCCTATCACTCCATTCGGAAGATAATCCCGAATAAAAATAGGAATCATACGGTCTGGCTTATCGCTAGGGATTAGAGAAATAAATTCTGTTTGGGATAAGGCTAAGGTACCTATGACTAGCCCCATGATACAGTATGCCAGCGTAATCGGAAAACGCATCACTCCATTTGCTACTAAGGTTTGCTTCATCGTTTTCATACTACTTGCCGAAAGCAACCGCTGCACCTGACTTTGATCAGTGCCATAGTAAGAGGTATAAAGGAAGAAACCTCCTACCAACATCGGCCAAAAGCCAAATTCGTCACCGCTAAACCCAAGGGATGAAAAATCAACCGCTATCAACCTCTCTTTATCTACTTTTTCCAAGAAACTCCCCCAGCCGCCTAAATAGTGCAAGCCGAAACCCAGGCAGACAATAATACCGATGAAAAGAATTATCATCTGTACCATATCACCATAAACGACTGCCTTCATTCCGCCCTGCAAAGAATAAATCATAGTCACAATCCCTATCAACACAATGCTTTGCCACATGGGTATACCCATGACACTTTCCAAGATAATTGCCACGGTATAAATCATTACAGCAGTACCAAAAGCACGGCTTATTTGAAAGACTATGCTCAAGAGTACTCTGGTACTTGCATCGAATCTCCTTTCTAAAAACTCATAGACACTAACAATACCTGACTTATAGAAGGAAGGCACTAAGACTACCATAAGGAAGATCATGGCTAATGGCACGGCAAATTCATATGTCAACCAAATCATCCCTCCACCTTCTTTGAGTCCTACAAATGCCGGAGCGGATATAAAGCTTACAGCAGATAGCTGCGTTGCAGCCGTACTCATCGCCAGAGGAAACCAACCAAAGCTTCTACCTCCTAAATAGTAATCGTTTTTATCAGATTGGTTTTTGAAGCGGTAGCCTAGATATAAAAAGCCACCGATGTAGATGATAATAATCGAATAGTCGAGGAAGTTCATTAATCAGCGATAAGATCTAATACGACCGCTGCAGTCCAAGAAAAATGGTCACCTCCATAGCCATTTTTCAATTGATCTGCAACAGATTTTCTGGGGTCGAAGTATTCGTAAAAGCCCAATTTATCAACTAATTCCAAAAAATCAGATTTGACTTGGTCAGCGCTCTCCTTAAAATCATACCGCTTCAATCCCTGATACACCAACCAATTCATTTGAGGCCATATAGGCCCCTTCCAGTATTTCTTGGGATCAAAAACCAAATGATCAGGATCAAAGCTGGGCATAACACGAAAGCCCTCTGTACGATTAGCAAGCATGCCTATATAGTCATTAAGTTTTTGTGCCCTACCCAATGATGGAATTCCTGCAAAGAGTGCAGTAAAAGCCCCAATTTCCTTTAAGGCGATATGCTTGCTATTCTCAAGATCATAGGGAGCATACATCCCTAATTCCTCCACCCACAACTTTTCTTCAAATGCTTGCTTACTTTGGGTATTCCACTCCTCTACTTCCTTAGTATCAAAGCCGAATTCAGCGCCAAGATTAATTAATGCTTCATTCGAACGAATTAGCATTGCAT
This sequence comes from Roseivirga sp., assembly GCA_965660665.1. Classification (GTDB taxonomy): domain Bacteria; phylum Bacteroidota; class Bacteroidia; order Cytophagales; family Cyclobacteriaceae; genus Roseivirga. Next base: position 65,552 of record CBFIAY010000002.1, read on the forward strand.
TGAAGAGGGTGTCCTGTACTAAAAAAGGTGATTCTCGAGCAATTGCTTTCCCATCATACCCATGCTTTTTACCGAGCTCCATCAAGTAAACATAGACATCATAGTCTCTATTAGATGGTCTTTCAGATGGGTCAGCCTTCAAATTGTCATAGCGCTTATAAGCAGGGATATCACCTGGCTTAATCGTGATCTTTTTCACTAAATCATCCCAAAGAGGCGAATTGTCTCTACCCGAAGCCCAGGGATGATAGATAAATGCCAGACCTTCATGATTGGGATCTCGGTACTCGTAGTAATACCTATGAAGTCGAAGAATTTTTTGATAGAGTTTCTTCGCGAAATCCCTAACATCGCCTGAATTGGAATGCTGATTAAATATCCTCTCTAAAATAAATCCATGCACTGGAGGTTGAGTAATTCCTGAAGTATCGACCGATCTTGGAGCACCTTCTACATTTTTCGATTCCCAATAAGCAGGACCTGGAAAGTAACCTTCTCTTTTCTTGCTATGAAAGATGATATGAGGCAACATTCCGTTTTCCCATTGACCTTCAAATAGGCTTTCTAACTCTCTTATGGCGCGAGCAACATCAAAGTTAGAAAACCCCATGGCCACAAAACCAGAATCCCAATTCCATTGATAAGGATAAAGGTTTGGACTCGGTACGGTATATCGACCCTCCCAAGTATTCCTTTCTAAAATTTTTTCGGCTTCGTTAACTAACCTTGATGGATTAATTTCTGGCATCTGTTGCGTCTTGATTCGGTCTCGATAGGATGTGAAAATAGTCATCAAGGAAGGAAATAAAAATACCAGCGCGAGATGCTTTGGTATTAATTAAGAAGTTATGGGGATGTTGTCTTAGCAAATTGAGTATCTCGAAATTGTTACGAACTTTTCAATGAGCATTATAAAGTGTTTATCATAATCACACTAACCCACAAAGTCGATCAAGTTCTATTCACAATACTTCGTGTTATTAAACATAAAAAATATCCTTATCATTGCGACCATGTGGCTAGATCATACCATATTATTCTTGGGCTGGGGACTCTTTTATACACTGCACAGTGTATTACAGCTACCTAGTGTCAAAGCTCGTATTGGATTAAAGCCAAAGACTTATCGCCTGCTCTACAATTTAATCTCATTGGTATTTATTGGGCTAGTTTTATTTGTTGGGGCGATCATACCAAGTCCTTTGCTGATGATTCCTTCTCCAATTCATTTTTATGTAGGACTAATGATGGCAACCATGGGAATCTTCATTATTAAAAGAGCCTTTCGCAACTATAACACAGGCGCTTTTCTGGGCCTAAAAACGGAAAATGATAACCAAAAACTAATAAAAAAAGGGCTTCAACGAAAAGTTAGACACCCTTTATACTCTGGTACAATTCTGATTTTCTTAGGCTATTTCATATACAACCCGCTCCTATCCAATTTTACCATCCTCCTGGCTTTGCTGATCTACTTACCGATTGGCATCAGACTCGAAGAGAAAAAATTAATTCAAAAGTTCGGACAAGACTACATCGACTATAAGCGAAATGTTCCAGCCATTTTTCCAAAAATATTATATCGAAAAAACACAAAGCCGTGAGTATTAAAGTTGTTACCCGTATCGCTTTTTTTGGTCTCTTTTTGGTCTTAATGTCCTTACTCTTTAAGCTATTTAATGTCATCCGTTTTGACATACGTTCTGGTATGTTGGTCACTGGCTTTACGCTAATGCTACTCGGTAGTATATGGAGAGTGGTTTTAGAAATGAACGAGCCAGATGAAAACGACTAAAATCATTGTCTGACAGCCCTTTTAAGGTCTTATGAGTAACATTCTCCACTGAAATTTAACTATATTTGCCATATGTGGGGAAGGCAACTAGTCATACTATTATCGATAGTATTCCTAATGCAATCATGCGATTCTGAGGAGAACAAAACCGCTCAAGAGCGAAACCAGTACATGGTCTCCTTATTGGCCGAAAGGCATAGTGAAGTAAGTCCATCTGAGATTACTTATTACTTCAATGAAAAGCGCGCTCAAGTATTGGATTCAATGCGCCAATTCAAAAAGAACAATTTTCAAGAATATGTCTCTTTCAGCTATTGGTACTTTCGTGAAGTACTGAATAGTGGCTTCACGGAAAAAGCCATTGAGGAGATTGAAAATTTTAATGTAGAGATCTCAGAAGCTGATCAAAAGCTCGACAAGCAATGGAATTACTTTTATAAGCGTTTACAAGCACTATCCTACATCCGTTTAGGCGAACAGCAGAATTGCTTGATCAATCATAGTTCGGCCTCCTGTATCTTACCGATCGCTAATGCCGGTATCCACCAACTTAAAATGGGTTCTGAATCGGCTATTCAAATCATCGAACCATTATTAGAAGATTACCCTGAAGACTTAGAACTCGTTTGGCTTCTCAACATCTGTTACCAAACGATAGGTGAATATCCTGGCTCAGTGCCCTCTAAATTCCTGATCGCCCCAGAGGCTTTTGAAAACGATAACCGAACCTTGAAAGCTTTTATAGATAGAGCCCCTAATCTAGGCATAGCATCAAAAGGCATTTCTGGAGGTTCAATTGTAGAAGATCTCAACAATGATGGGCATTTGGACATTGTAGCTTCTTCAAGTGGCGTAACTGAAAAGGATCAGCTCAAAATTTTCTTCAATCAAGGGGATGGGACTTTCATTGACAAAACGGAAGATTCAGGAGTATCTGGTCTGTTTGGTGGACTTAATTGCATGCAAACCGATTATAACAATGATGGACTCATAGACTTATTTGTGCTGAGAGGTGGTTGGTTTGGTCAATGGGGACAACACCCTAACTCATTACTAAAGAACAATGGTGACGGAACATTCACCGATGTAACAGAAAAGGCCGGGCTCTTATCTTTTCATCCAACACAAACAGCAGTCTGGAGGGATTTCAATCAGGACGGCTGGCTAGATGTATTCATTGGCAATGAAACCACCACCTCCTCGACCATTGGAAGAGCAGCGCGTGGCAAGGTTCATGCGTCAGAGTTCTATGTGAACCAAAAGGATGGAACTTTTAAAAATATGGCCCTTGATGCTGGCTTAGAATTCAAAGAACTCATCAAAGGAGTAACTGCTCTTGATGCAAATAATGATGGCTTAGCCGATATCTACATTTCCATCATGGGTGGCAATAATAAATTGATGATCAATCAAGGTGACCTTAAGTTTATTGATCAAGCCAAGGCGCTGAATTTAACAGAGCCATATGTAAGCTTCTCAACAGGTTCAATGGACTACAACAATGATGGTTTTGATGACTTGTTCGTCTCCGCTTACACAACAAGTAATAATCCACTAGCACATGAAGTTACCTTTGAACTTCAAGGCAATTCACCAACTGCCGCACTACCGAAGTTGTATAAGAACAATGGGGATGGCACATTCTCTGATGCCACTGAATCTACTGGATTTCTCAAGTCGATCTATGGAATGGGGTTCAACTATGGAGACCTTGATAATGATGGATACCTTGACCTATACTTCGGGACAGGTGACCCAAATTTTGAAAGTATAATTCCTAATAGGATGTTCAGAAACGTTGAAGGTGAGTTTTTTGAAGAGGTGAGTTTTGTAGGAGGCTTTTCAAATATTCAGAAAGGCCACGGAATCAGTTGGGGCGATATCGACAACGATGGTGATCATGATATTTACATTACCATGGGCGGAGCACACGAAGGTGACGTTTACCAAAACCAATTGCTTGTTAACCCTAACGAAGACAACAATTGGATCAACATCCAACTGACCGGTAAAAAATCAAATAGGAAAGCAGTCGGAGCGAAAGTGCATTTGGTTACTTCCTCAGGACAACATCTCTACAGAACAGTTTCTAATGGAGCAAGCTTTGGAGGCAACAGCTATGCACTCGAAATAGGCCTAGGTAAATCAGAGTCTATCGAAGTCCTTGAAGTGACTTGGCCGATGAGGAACTCGAAACAAGTATTCAAAAACATATCGGCCAATCAGGCTATTGAGATCATAGAGTCAAATGACAAAATTACAAGCCGAACACGCACTCGTGTCAATTTTTTAAAAGATAGTGATTCAATGAACCACAGCGAACATGAATAAGTCAGGACTAAGTTTAGTTGTATTTTTATTATTGGCAATCATTACCATCTCATGTAATAAGTCTACCGAAAGTAAAGGCCTTTTTAAACTACTTTCTCCACAGCAGACTGGTATCAGATTTAACAATGAGATGCAAGAAGATAGAGAAATCAACCTGCTAAGCTTTGCACCAATTTACAATGGAGCAGGAGTTGCTATTGGTGACCTCAACAACGATGGGCTTGAGGATATTTTCTTCACAGGAAATTTCGTTTCGAGTAGACTATATCTGAATAAAGGAGAGTTGAAATTCGAAGACATCACGGAAAAAGCTGGTGTTGAGACTGACGCTTGGTGCAATGGGGTTTCTATTGTAGATATTAACGCTGATGGTTTCAACGATATTTACATCGCAGTTTCAAACCCTGATATCACAAAAAGAGAAAACCTACTTTTTATCAATAATGGTGATCTTACTTTTACCGAACAGGCTAAAGCCTATGGCCTTAATGATGATGGTCACTCTACGCATTCCGCTTTCATAGACTATGACCTTGATGGTGATTTGGACATGTACCTTTTGACCTATGGCAACAACGAAGGGACTGACCTTAAAATGGTCAATAAGAAAATTATAGACGGGTCTGGACTTTCTAACGATAGACTCTACCGAAACAATGGCGATAATACCTTCACTAATGTAACCCTAGAAGCAGGTATACTTATTGAAGGCTATGGGTTAGGCATAGCTGTGAATGACTTTAACAATGATCAGTATCCAGACCTCTATATTAGTAATGACTTCCTTTTTGATGACATCGTTTACATCAACAATCAGGACGGGACTTTCAGCGACAAGTCAAAAGACTACGTGAAGCATACCAGCCATTTCGGGATGGGGGTTGATGCTCAAGACTTCAATAATGACCTGCTCCCCGATGTGATTCAAATGGACATGATGCCTGAGGACAATTATCGTCAGAAAAAGATTCTCGGACCTATGCAATTCGACTTCTTCAACTTATCTGTCAAGGAAGGCTATACCCCACAGTACATGAGAAATTCATTGCAAATGAATCAAGGGGAAAAAGGCTTTTCAGAGATCGGTCAGTTTGCAGGTATCAACGAAACAGACTGGAGTTGGGCACCAGTATTCGGAGATTACGATGCGAATGGTAGCACAGACCTAATTATCACCAATGGCTTCCGCAGAAATGTTACTGACTGGGACTTTAGAAATTATATTAGCGAGCAGCTCGAAATTGCGAACGGAAAAGGGCAAGACCCTGATGAAGTTGCGCTGGCCATTGTAAAAAAGACGAATGACTTAAAGCTTCCCAACTATGCTTATACTTACAACGGAGATTTAACTTTTAGCGATGTAACTGCAGACTGGGGGCTTTCAATACCCACATGGTCCAATGGAATGGCCTATGCTGATCTCGATCAAGATGGTGACCTCGATTTAGTAATATCCAATATTGATGATAATGCCCATATCTATGAAAACACATTAGATCAAGCCAAAATAAAACCAAACTACCTCAAGGTAAGACTCAAGGGGACCAATGAGAATCCAGATGGTTTAGGCACCAAAATTATTGTCAAACAAGGTAATATTTCAAGAAGTCATTATCAGGCAAAAACTCGGGGCTACCTTTCGAATGTTAGCTCAGAAATCTACTTCGGTTTTGGTGAGAATGATGCTCCAATTGAGGTTACAGTAATATGGCCAAATGGTCAAGTCCAAATCAAAAGTGCATCGCTCAACACAACAGAGAGTTTTGAAATTCAGAATGCAAAGGCACCAGAAGCAGATAGCAGTCAAGCCATAAACATTCTTTCTGGGAACCTATCTGGCGAGTATGGCCTTGATCATACTTCTGTCGAAAATGACTACGTAGACTTCTACTATGAGCCCCTTTTACCTCACAGGTTATCACAATCAGGACCTGCCTTGGCTACTGGAGACATCAACGGTGATGGACTAGACGACCTATTTGTAGGTGGTTCTGCCGGAAACGCTGCCTACCTTTTTACACAGAGTAAAAGTGGAAAATTCAATAAAAGAGCGCTCGATGGTGCGAATGATTCTGAAGATACTGATGCGATCTTCTTTGACTTTGACAAAGATGGAGACTTAGACCTGTATGTAGCTTCGGGAAGCAACGAGTTTGACGCTTTGAGCAAGGAATATCAGGACAGAATATATATCAATAACGGTAGAGGCCAATTTAAGCTTGGGCAAAACATACTACCAGAAATGCTTACTAGCTCAGGTTCTGTCTCAGCAAAAGATTTTGATAATGATGGAGACATTGACCTTTTCATCGGAGGCCGCCTTGACCCTAAGAAATATCCTTTCCCAGGAACTTCTTACCTACTGAGAAATGAAGGTGGAAAGTTCTCTAATGTGACAACTAACATTGCTCAAAATCTTCAAAACATAGGAATGGTGACTGACTCAGAGTGGGCAGACATTGATAGTGATGGTGATATAGACCTCATTCTTATAGGTGAGTTTATGCCAATCACCGTTTTCTTACAAGAAAATGGAAGGTTTACAGATGCCACAGAAACACTAAAGCTCTCAAGCCATACAGGATGGTGGAATACTATGTTCCTTGAAGACCTTAATGGTGATGGAAAATTGGATATTATTGCTGGAAACTTGGGCGAGAATACAAAGTATGATGTATCTGCAGACGAACCCTTAAGTGTATTCGCGAAAGACTATGATGATAATGGAATGATCGATGCCATCATGAGTTGCTTTATTGGAGGTGAAGAGCACGTACTTCATTCAAAAAGCACTTTAGAACAACAAGTCATTCGGTTCAAGAAGAGATATGTTAAGCACGAAGAATTTGCAAAGGCAACTTTTGCTGAGGTCGTGCCCTTAGAAATTCGTGACGGAGCTTATATCCTTAAGGCAAATACCTTTAGTCATATGGCCTTCCTGAGCTCTCCCGATGGATATAAAGCAATTCCACTACCTAAAGAAACGCAAATCGCTCCTCTAAACGCAATTGCTAAAGTAGGCAAGGATTATTTATTAAGTGGAAATAGCTATGGTACCGAAGTGACTGTTGGCCAATATGATGCAGGCCATGGCTTTTCAGTCTATTATGACCCTAACTTGAATAGCTTTAAGATGTCCCAAAACTCAAATTATAGAGCCAGTGGAAACATTAAATCTTCAGTAAGCTTAACCGTTGGTGGTGATCCGATTTTGGTGCACGGAGTAAGTGGGGCCGAATTATACGTGAGTAAAGTGAAGTAGTTCACTACTCCTCTTCCTCATCTTTGTTCTCCTCCAGATCCTTGCGATCTCTCAACTTTTTGTCGTCAACGTTCTTATTCAAAAACTCATTGATCTTATCAATTGAGAGAGAGTTCTGAATCTCTCCAAAAGAGTCAATATTGACTTCTAGTCCATCTAGCTCAGGCGCTACTTTAGCTTTTCCAGGTTGTTCTTTTTTCTTAGCCATCTTTAATCGTTTATAGCAATATCTTCTGTTGCTTTCTTAATTCGACTGATGACCTCATTAGGCCCTAAAATTTCAATAATTGCCATCAAATCAGGGCCACCCGCCTCACCAGTTAATGAAAGCCTCAACGCTGGCATTATATGGCCCAACGGAGTTTCATCTTCAGCAAGGTAACTCATTAATAACTGTCTTGCCCCTTCCTTATCAATTTGCTCTTTGCCCTGAAGTCTATTTGCAAAGCCAAGTAATTTGTCTACCGCCTGCTGATTCCATTTTTTTCGAACTGTCTTTTCGTCATATGCGTCAGGTGCCTCAAAAAAGAAACGCCCTGCATCAACCATTTCATTGATGAAAGTTACACGTTCTTTCAATGCATCAACGATCAAAAGCGCTCTACTCTCTTCAATAGGTGTATCTAAAAGGCCGTTAAACTGCTCAGCAAGTTCTTCATTCGATCTTGCTTTTAGATATTGCTCGTTGAACCACTTTGCTTTTCCGATATCAAACTTTGCCCCTGCTTTATTGATTCTCTCAAGGCTGAAAAGCTCGATCAGATCTTGCATGGAAAATAATTCCTTTTCGCCACCAGGATTCCACCCTAAAAGGGCTAAAAAATTGATGAATGCATCGGCTAAATAACCTTCTTCTCTAAAACCCTTAGATACTTCTTGTGTGACCGGGTCAGTCCAGCTTAGTGGGAAAATTGGGAAACCAAGCTTGTCTGCCGCTCTTTTACTAAGCTTACCTTTACCGTCAGGTTTTAATAGCAGCGGAAGATGGGCAAACTCTGGCTTCTCCCAACCTAGGTATTCATAGAGCAATACATGAAGTGGAGCCGATGGTAGCCATTCTTCGCCACGAATAACATGAGAGATATTCATTTGATGATCGTCCACGATGTTGGCAAGATGATATGTCGGCATCCCATCAGATTTCAGCAAGACTTTGTCATCCATAGTAGCCGTGTTAACCACCACCCAACCACGGACAATATCCTTAAATCTTACATCCTCGTTTCTCGGGAGCTTAACTCTAACTACGTACTGATGACCCTGTTCAATTAACTCATTTACTTCCTCAGCCGACAAAGTCAGTGAATTCTTCATTTGCATTCTAGTGATGGCATTGTATTGAGGATTAGCGACTCTTGCCTCCTTCAATCGATCGCGCATTGCATCTAATTCTTCAGAGGTATCAAATGCATAATAAGCTTTGTCATCTGCAATCAATTGGTCTGCAAAATCTTTATACCTACCCTGTCGGTCAGATTGTCTATAAGGACCAAAATCCCCGCCAGCATTAACACCTTCATCTGGTACGATTCCTGCCCACAGTAAGGCCTCCTCAATATAAGATTCTGCTCCTTCTACGAATCGGTTCTGGTCTGTGTCTTCAATCCTTAGAATGAAAGTACCGTTATGCTTTTTCGCAAAAAGGTAATTATATAATGCCGTTCTGACACCACCAATATGCAATGCCCCTGTTGGACTGGGGGCGAATCTTACACGAACACTCATAGACTATAAATTAGGCCGCAAATATAGGAAGACTTATTCAAGGGAGGGCTTAGCATCATACCTTAAAGGTCAACAGCGATACAGGAAATCTCAACATTTACATCCTTCGGCAACCTAGCAACTTCCACAGTTTCACGAGCAGGTGGATTTTCCTTGAAATACATACCGTACGCATCGTTAATTGTAGCAAATTGATTCATGTCCTTAATGAAAATAGAACATTTCACCACTTGGTCGAAGGTCATTCCAGCCTCACTAAGGATAGCTTCAATGTTCTTCATTACCTGATGTGTCTCCTCAGTAATGTTCTCATTGATCATTTCTCCGGTAAGTTGATCAAAAGGAATTTGGCCTGACATATAAAGTGTATTACCTGTTTTTACAGCTTGGCTGTATGGCCCAATTGGAGCCGGTGCTTGTGCACTTGTAACAATGGTCTTTGACATGGTCTAATTATTAATACTTTTGTGTCAAATTAATCATTTATGAAGATTCTCGTTATTGGTACCGAAGGAGATTTTAATGAATTCGAAAAAAAGTTCGGATTAACGAATGAACTAACTTTTGATTCTAGGTATCAATACCATTCGACCTTCGTTGATTTCGATGTGATTTTTGATTTTTTTGTTGGGGACGATCCTGAGCTTTTCTCAAACTATCAAGGCCATGAAGGATTGACAGTATTTGTGAATGCCCCTAAAATCTCATTATCAGAGCTCTTATACTTTCAAGAAGGTGAATTGAGCAATTATATTTTCGGATTCAATGGTTTACCAACCTTCATTGATAGAGAAATCTTGGAAGTTTCCTCTACTAGCACTAACCAAAATGTGAAATTGAAGTCGATTTGTGAATCAATCGGCACAGATTTTGAAATTGTTGATGACCGTGTGGGAATGGTCACTCCCCGAGTCATTGCCATGATAATTAATGAAGCCTTCTATACTGTCCAAGAGGGGACTGCTACTAAGAAAGATATTGACCTAGGCATGAAACTAGGCACTAACTACCCTCAAGGCCCATTTGAGTGGTGTCAAAAAATTGGTATTCAAAACATATACGAACTACTTGAAGCGATGTATGAGGACACTAAAGATGAGCGCTATAAGATTTGCCCAGCGCTGAAGAAGGAATACCTAAGGGCACAATAAAAAAGGGAGTAAAACTCCCTTTTAATATTATTCTACAGTAACAGATTTCGCTAAGTTCCTCGGCTGATCAACATTACAGTCTCTCATAACAGCAATGTGATATGATAATAACTGAAGCGGAATCACTGAAATAAGTGGCATTAATGCTTCATGCGCGTGTGGCACTTCAATAATATGATCTGCAATTTCAGCAATCTCAGTATCTCCTTCGGTTACAACTGCAATTACCACACCTTTTCTTGCCTTAACCTCTTGAATATTGGATACAATCTTTTCGTAAGAAGAATCCTTTGTGCCAATAAACACTACCGGCATGTTCTCATCGATCAAAGCAATTGGACCATGCTTCATCTCTGCCGCAGGATATCCTTCAGCATGGATATAAGAAATTTCTTTCAACTTCAATGCGCCCTCAAGGGCTACAGGGAAGTTATAACCCCTACCCAAGTAAAGAAAGTTAGTAGCATCCTTAAACTTTTTAGCTATCATTTCAATCTGAGCATTTAGATCTAAACACTTAGCGATTTTATTAGGAATAGCCTCAAGCTCTACCAATAAGCTCCTAAATGCACTCTCCGATAACGTCCCTTTTTTCTGAGCGATCATTAAAGCCATCATCGTTAACACGGAAATTTGGGCTGTAAATGCCTTTGTACTTGCCACCCCAATCTCTGGCCCCGCATGGGTGTAAGATCCTGCATGCGTTGCTCTAGGAATGGATGATCCTACAACATTACACACTCCAATAATAGTAGCTCCCTTTGACTTTGCCAATTCAATTGCCGCCAAAGTATCTGCAGTTTCACCTGATTGTGAAATAGCGATGACAATATCCTTCTCCCCGATAATTGGGTTTCTATACCTAAACTCTGAAGCGTATTCTACTTCAACTGGTATTCTACAAAACTCTTCAAAAACGTACTCAGCTACTAAGCCTGCATGCCAAGAAGTACCACAAGCTAGAATAACTATTCTATCAGCATTCAAAATCTTGTTAGTATAGTCGTAAATACCACCTAAGTGAAGGTGTCCTTCTTTAGCGTTGAGTCGCCCTCTAAGGCAGTCGCCAACAGATTTAGGCTGTTCGAAGATTTCCTTAAGCATGAAGTGATCATACCCTCCTTTTTCTATTGCCTCTAACTCAATATCAACCGTTTGGACGTAAGGTTTCATTTCTACGTCCTCGATATTTTTAATTGTCAGCTTGTTATCCTTGATGATCGCAATTTCTTGATCGTCTAAATAAACCACTTCGTTTGTATATTCGATTATTGGTGTAGCATCCGATGCTAAGAAAAATTCATCTTTACCAAGTCCTACGACCAATGGACTGCCTTTTCTTGCGGCAATCATTAAGTTCGGGTCTTCAAGCGATATTATCGCAATAGCATATGCGCCAACTACTTTATTCAAAGCCAGTCTTACCGCTTCATCCAAATCTAACTTAGTATTTAAGAAGATATCTTCTATAAAATTAATAAATACTTCCGTGTCAGTATCACTTTCAAAAGTATACCCTTTTGATCGTAGATCCGTTTTTAGGGCAGAGTAGTTTTCAATAATACCATTGTGAATCATGGCTAATTTACCCCCCATCGATACATGAGGATGTGCGTTACTATCATTCGGCTCACCATGGGTAGCCCATCGTGTATGTCCAATACCTATCGATGAGGTCAAATCCTGATCTTTGGCAAATTCATGAAGATCAGCAACCTTACCTTTTTTCTTGTAGACATTGAGTTTACCGTTCAACAATGCTACTCCAGCACTATCGTAACCACGATACTCAAGCCTTTGCAAGCCCTTGATAATTATAGGATAAGCTTCTCTTTTACCAATATAGCCAACAATTCCACACATAATCCTGAATGTATTTTTCGAAAAAAAATAATAATAAAACCGGCTACCTCAACCGAGAGTAGAAAATCTTGATTTTAAGATCGTCTAAACCAATGGTCAAACCATTGGCAGACAAATTCATATTTGAGGGATATATAAAAACCTCATTTCTTCTGAATGTATTATTCAAGTAAGACCGTACATAGGAAGTTATAGACGAAGTATAGGTTCTGTCTGTCTCATTATACCTTAGTTGTAGTGGGAAGCCTTGAGAGATTACATTCACTCCATCTTCTTGAATAGCCCTGAGAGCTCCACCATCACTAATTACGGTATTTCTCTCATCCGTAAGCAAAAGGAGTAAAGTAGATGGAGGTGAAAGCCCTTGTGGCAAATCGCCTATAGGCCCAAATGTTACCTCAGCCAAGTTCACAATTGTATTATTATTTGCGTTTGCAAAGCGTTCAAGATCTGAAATATTCAGTTTTGTTACTAAACCCACGCCCGCCTGAACTACCAATCTTGATACCTGATCATACGCTACACCAGTTTCTTGGACAACGGCAAAGTCGGTTGCAGACCGATCTGAAGTTAAATGATGAAATGTAGGCTGACCTGCACCTGTCATGGTGATTGTTCGATTAGCTGTATTACCATCAGTCAAAGGGACAGAGTAATAAAAAACAACCTCAAAATTAGCCCCCGTAGTTATCCCGAAAATATTATCTGAGGCGCCCTCATGGCGGAAAACAAATCCAGGAAAGAACTCATTAAATGCTAGTTGTGAATCAAACGTGACGTTATCATCTCGGATGCCATCAAAAACTTGCTGGGCCCAATTCAAATCTACGTCAATACTATAAACTGAATCAAACCTCTCTATGGATAAATCACCAGAGGCTATTAACTCATTCGTCTGAATAAGCTCACTTCGAGTGATATATCGGTCAGAGGGAAACGACTCTCCAATCTTATAAGCACGGAGGCCCAAAGAACGGTTTACCGAAGAAGTGTCATACAAAAAGTTAATATTGAATTTAATCTTTACTGAATCGAGCATATCATCAGCCTTAAGCGTAGGATGGCTAGCCTCATTCAAGTCTAGCCCCACATAACCTTTAGCGGTCATATCTCCAAAACCAGAACCCGAGTGCTCTCCAACAAAGACGCGACCCAAATTTGCAGAATTAATAGAATCAAGCCAGACGATACCTGAACTCAAATTTATACTCTCCACATCGAATTCAATTGGTGCTACATCATCTGAGCCCAATCCAAAATCGCCTTTCTCCTCACAAGAATTAAATATTGCGAGGCTCAATATCAGCGCCCCACCTATTCTAATCTTAGCCAACAAGTTCATTATATAGGTTAAAATAGGAGTCTAAAAAGTTATCGTCCTTTTCAATTGTACTTACAGTTCTACCTTGTTCAATTTCTTTAAACAAGTTACTCAATGCTTCGGTAGCCTCTTCTTCAGCTCTAATAACGGCATCCGCATATTCAGCACCTGTCTTGATAAAACCAGCAAAGTCCGCAGACTTTAGGTTTTCCAACATACTATCATCGATGTCCATCATTTTGACTTTGTCTAACAAATCACCTTTAAATTGGTGTGCAAAGCCATTGTTATATATTGTAAAGACTGATTTCGTATTCTGAAATATTGGATCATTCTTATATGTCGTTTTTAGGTACATAGGGATCAAACTAGTCATCCAATCATTACAATGAACGATATCTGGAGCCCAGCCCAATTTTTTAACCGTTTCTAAAACTCCCTTGCAGAAGAAAATAGCACGCTCGTCATTATCTTCGTAGAAGTTATTTTCCTTGTCATGGAAAACGGTCTTTCTATGGAAATAGTCTTCGTTGTCTATAAAATAGACTTGAAGCTTGGCATTTGGAATAGAAGCCACCTTGATCACTAAAGGCTTCTCTTCATCACCCACTGAAATATTGATCCCTGATAACCTCACAACCTCATGCAATCGGTTCTTTCTCTCGTTAATGAGCCCGAAGCGCGGCACCAAAATCCTAATTTCCATACCTCTCTCTTGCATTGCTTGAGGTAGTTTTCTGACAAAGTCTGATACCTCAGAGGTTTGCAGAAACGGCTGAATTTCACTTGCTACGTACAGAATTCTTAATTTTGACATATTTTATGGAAATTAAATGAAGTCTTTTCCTTGAAAAAGAGCCACAAAATTACGGAATTTGGGTCAAAAATCTTTCAATTTTACAGAAAAAGGCAATAGAGTATCTCTGGCACAGCGTTAATAACGGTTAAAAGTCACTATGGAAATCTGCAGGACTATAATTGAGGTAAGAAGCATCCTTCAAAATACTAGAGACGCCAAAAAATCAATTGGCCTTATCCCTACCATGGGTGCCCTTCATAAAGGACACCTCAAATTAGTTGCAGCTTCAAAAAAGAAGTGCGACTTCACCATCACTAGCATTTTCGTTAACCCTGCTCAGTTTAATAACCTAGAAGACCTCACGAAATACCCTAAGACCATTGATGAAGATATTATCAAACTAACTGATGCTGGTTGTGATGTTTTGTTTCTACCAAGTGATCAAGAAATCTACCCTTCACCACCTTCCCTAAAAATAAAACTGGATAATATTGGGGAAGAGCTTGAGGGAAAGTTCCGAATAGGTCATTTTGATGGGGTGGGCTTAGTGGTTTCTAAGCTTTTCAATATCATACAACCAAACCATGCATTTTTTGGTCAAAAGGATATTCAGCAATTCTACATTATTAAGGCACTTGTCGATCAACTCAATTTCCCCATCACGATGCATATGGTTCCCACTATGCGTGAACCCAACGGCTTAGCCATGTCTTCTCGAAACATGAGGCTATCGACAGAGGAAGTGATGGAAGCTGCGCTAATTATTAAAGCCCTAAATAAGGCTAAAGAAAGGCTTCTATCAGGAGAAAATACCACAACTGTGACAGCCGAAGTCAAAAATATTTTCTCTGCATCAGAACGTTTAGTCCTTGAGTATTTTGAAATTGTCAATACAGATGATTTCAAACCAACGCAGCAATTGAAAGACAAGGAAAAGATTGCACTGTGCATTGCAGCTGAAATCGGTCAAGTACGATTGATAGATAACTTGATGTTAAGTTCTTAGTATTGCGCTCGTTTTCAAGAGGAAAAATGCAGATAGAGGTCTTTAAGTCAAAAATTCATCGTGCCAAAGTAACCCAGGCTGAGTTACACTACGTAGGAAGTATCACATTGGATGAATCGCTAATGGAAGCTTCGAATATTATTGAAAATGAAAAGGTACAAATCGTGAACGTTAACAACGGGGATCGTTTTGAAACCTATGTGATTAAAGGGGGAAAGGATAGTGGAACTGTCTGCCTTAATGGCCCTGCAGCCCGTAAGGTTCAAGTAGGAGATGTAATCATTATTGTATCTTATGCTATTATGGACTTTGAAGAAGCAAAAAGTCACAAACCAACGATCATTTTTCCTGACAAGGACAACAAAGTAAACTAAAGTATCTATTGAAAAGAACCCCAAAATCCATCATTAAGTATAGTGTTATCCTTTCGATAACGGCAATTCTGTTTTGGTACTTATTCAAAGACATTCCCTTCGAGAAGGTTGAAATTGCGCTCAAGGAGTTTAACTACTCTTGGATCCTATTGAGTATAGGAATTTCACTGATTAGCCACTTTTTAAGAGCCTGGAGGTGGAATTTGCTCTTAAAAAGTGCAGGACATAAAGTAGGCACTTTAAAAAGTTACTTCGCAGTAATGATTGGCTACCTCATCAATTCTCTCGTACCTCGGTTAGGCGAAGTTACCCGCTGCGGAGTGATTAACCGTACCGACGAGGTGCCCGTAGCCTTTTCGCTTGGAACAGTCGTTACAGAAAGAGTTATTGACCTCATCATGCTCTTGATCATATCAGCGATTACCTTCTTTTTACAATTCGATTTACTCCATGAAAAATTCATTTGGGTGAAAAATTCTGCTATTGAATCCCTATCATCCAATTGGTGGCTGCTAATGATACTTTTTGTTTTAGGTATGATCGGCGTTTACGTGATCTTTTTTTCAAAGCTATCTGAAAAAATCAACCTAGTTCAAAAGGTGAAGTCATTTGTTAACCAGTTACTAGAAGGCATACTCAGTTTAAAAAAACTAAAGAATCAAAAAGGATTTTGGTCCGCTACTTTAGGCATTTGGTTGCTGTACTTTTTAATGCTTTACGTCATCACCTTCGGATCGGAAATGACGCAAGACCTAGGAGTTTTAGCTGGCATGTCAATTCTGGTAATGGGAAGTTTTGGCATGGCAACGCCTGCACCAAATGGTTTCGGTCCGTTTCATGCCTTTGTGGCAGGCATCTTAGTCCTTTATGGCATAGATTCTGAGGATGGAAAGATATTTGCCCTAATACTCCATGCATCGCAGCATATAACTGTTTTGTTATTTGGATCAATAAGCTTAATCTTAGTGAATACGATGTACAAACCCTCAAAAATTGAAGGAAACAAAGACCAAAATAAAGTCGAAACAGAAGCTAAATGATCTTGTAAAGTCTTGGCAAAGCCGAGGTGAAAAGGTGGTATTTTCAAATGGATGCTTTGATATTTTACACTTAGGACATATTGATTACTTAGAGAAAGCCCGCTCATTCGGAAATAGACTAATCATTGGGCTTAATTCTGATAATTCTGTGAGGAAACTCAAAGGAGAAGGGAGACCCGTTAATAACGAGGAAGCCCGAGGACGCATGCTTGCAGCTTTATCATTCGTTGATGCAGTTACCGTATTCGATGAGGAAACGCCTGAAGAATTGATCGATTACCTTTTACCAGATGTTTTGGTAAAAGGGAGTGACTACAAAGTGGAAAACATTGTAGGGGCAAAAAACGTAATTGCCAATGGTGGAACCGTAAAAACCATAGACTTGGTCAACGGCTATTCTACCACAAACATCATAGAGCAAATAAAAAAATAAAGATATGAACTTAGTATTTATCGTTTTAATAGTAGGCATCGGGATTGTCAGCTGGACCGTTCAACGCAGCCTAAAGAAAAAATTTAAAAAGTATTCCGAAGTAGGACTAAAAATTGGTCTGTCAGGAAAAGAAGTCGCTGAGCTCATGCTTAGAGACAATGGTATTGATGATGTTCAAGTAGTTTCTGTTCAAGGCAGGCTAACTGACCATTACAACCCTATGGACAAAACCGTTAACCTTAGCCCAGATGTTTATGCTGGACGATCAGTGATGGCTGCTGCGGTTGCAGCACACGAATGTGGCCACGCAGTTCAACATGCTACGGCATATGCTCCCTTAAAAATGCGCTCGGCCTTGGTGCCTATACAGGCCTTAAGCGGTAAGATTTTAAATATCCTTTTCTTCGTGATGATTTTTGGGGTTGGTGCTTCATTCCTTCCTTATGAAATGGCAGGTATACTGATCGTTGGGATTTATTCAGTCTTCACGCTATTTGCCTTTGTCACATTACCAGTAGAATACGATGCCACCAAAAGGGCATTGGCTTGGGTTGATCAAAGAAATATTACGCACAGCGAAGAACATGACATGGCGACAGATGCCTTAAATGCTGCAGCCAAAACTTATTTAGTCGCTGCATTAGGCTCGTTGGCAATGCTACTTTTTTATGCCATGTCATTCCTAGGAAATGACTAGCAATTTTTAGTGAATTGATTAACTTTGCCTAACAAACGTTCGTTAAAAAATTTCTAATGAATTTCGAGTTAACAGAAGAACATATTGCGGTAAGAGACGCAGCCAGAGAGTTTGCAAACACTGAGCTTTTACCAGGTGTTATAGATAGAGATGAACACCAAAGATTTCCAGCCGAGCAAGTCAAAAAAATGGGTGAGCTAGGGTTTATGGGGATGATGGTCGACCCAAAGTATGGCGGAGGTGGCATGGATACAATCTCATACGTCTTGGCCATGGAGGAAATATCAAAAATTGATGCTTCTGCAAGTGTTTGTATGTCTGTTAACAATAGCCTAGTATGCTGGGGTATCGAAAAATTCGGAACAGAAGAACAGAAGGAAAAGTATTTAACGGCACTTGCTACAGGCGAGAAGATAGGGGCGTTCTGCTTATCTGAACCTGAAGCTGGCTCAGACGCTACTTCGCAACAAACAACTGCAGAAGACAAAGGAGATCACTATTTACTAAATGGTACGAAAAACTGGATTACCAATGGTAGCACCGCATCTGTTTATTTGGTAGTTGCACAAACAGATAGAGAAAAAGGACACCGTGGCATCAACTGTCTTATTGTAGAAAAAGACATGGATGGTTTCGTAGTTGGGAAAAAAGAAAACAAATTAGGGATCAGGGGATCTGACACGCATTCCTTAATGTTTACTGACGTAAAGGTTCCAAAAGAAAATAGAATTGGAGAAGATGGTTTCGGCTTCAAGTTCGCTATGTCAACTTTAAGTGGAGGCAGAATCGGAATAGCTGCGCAAGCACTCGGTATTGCCTCAGGAGCATATGAATTAGCATTGGCTTACTCCAAAGAGAGAAAAGCTTTCGGTAAGCCGATTAGTCAACACCAAGCCATCCAGTTTAAATTAGCTGATATGGCTACTGAAATTGAAGCTGCTCGTTTACTTTGCCTAAAAGCTGCTCACCTTAAAGACCAGAAGAAAGACTTTGGAAAGGCAAGTGCCATGGCAAAACTATATGCCTCTAAAGTGGCAATGGACACTACGGTTGAAGCCGTACAAGTTCATGGTGGTTATGGCTTTGTAAAAGAATATCACGTTGAGCGATTGATGAGAGATGCAAAAATTACGCAGATTTACGAAGGCACTTCAGAGATTCAGAAGATTGTAATCTCAAGAGAGTTATTGAAATAAGCAGTATTATTATATCTAAATGACCATTGACATATAAAATATGAGCAATGGTCATTTTTTTTTGCTAATATTATACATTGTCGTAAATTAGTACACTTTAAACAATTAATTTTTTCGAACGTTTCATATAGCACTATGGAAGATTATAACAAAATCATCGAATCACTAGGAGTTCGCTACATCAAGAGTAGGAACATGAAGATAGTCGAGACTGTCACCATTGATAATTTCTATGATGTCGAAAACACCATTATTGTAGTGAATAATGGAGATATTTATTTTGGCCCTGACCAAGAAAAAGTATCTGAGGGAGATATGCTTTTTATACCGGGAGGGAAATCTCTTTCCATATCATTTGGCTCGGTTACTGCTCCAGCGATACCCAACGAGGAGTTTATCTTAAACAAGAAAAAATATTTACAGAATGCCAATGACCATGAAATCAACGATTTTGATGTTGATGGATTTAGTCAAGTAATGTTTGAAGCCAAAGTTTTTGACTCTGTCAATTTCTTCTCATCGCTAAACATCACTCCATTTGCCATTCGTAACTCTACTATCCTGAGCGATTTGATCAAACTGATCATTGAGGAAGACAATTCAGTTAAGCCTGGTAAAAACAGAATCATCAAAGTCAATACTGAGTATCTAGTTGTTGAAGTGATTCGATACATTCTAGATAATAGACTGTTTGTAGAGCAATTGGTTACGAATAGCACCTACTTCAAAGACCCAAGACTCATTGATATTTTCAGTTATATCAAGAAGAACATTGGTGGAGACTTGTCCAATAAAGTCCTTGCTCGTGTGGCCAATGTCTCTGAGGATTATGTAGGCCAGTATTTTAAAATGCTGACTGGGATCAACCCTCAAGACTATATAGAATATCAAAGAATGGAAGCAGCGGTAGATCTATTGAGAACTACCAAAAAGAGCATCCGAGATATTGGTAGAGAAGTTGGCTATAAAGACACGGCCTACTTCTGTAGAAGATTCAAAATGATGTTTGGAATTCCTGCAGGAAAAATGAGAAGACGCGAAAGCCTAATTAACATTTAAGGTTTCGTTGTAGAAATGAACAACTTTAGAAACCTCAGCTAATAGGCTGAGGTTTTTTTGTGCCCCGTTACCGATAACAATTATGTCTGCACCAGCATCTAATGCCTGTTTAGCTTTAGCTGGTGTATTTATACCTCCTCCGACTATTAGCGGCACCTCGATAGCTCTCTTTACTGCTTTAATTACTTTGGGAGAAATAGGTTCATCTGCTCCGCTACCAGCATCCATATAGATCGTTTTTAACCCTAGCATCTCACCTGCTAATGCAGTGCTCGCAGATAGACTTGGCTTGTCGTTTGGTAAAGGTTGTGAGTTACTGATATAAGAAGCACTTGTAGGCTTGCCAGAATTGACAAGCATATAACCTGTAGGAATCACCTCTAGGTTACTCCGCTTTACCACAGGGGCAGCCACAACATGTTGACCAATCAAAAGCTCTGGATTGCGGCCAGATATTAGCGATAGAAACAAAATGGCGTCTGCTGAGCTATCAATTTGAATTGCATTACCCGGAAAGAGAATGCATGGTATGTCCGTGTAGGATTTGATCATGCTAACCACCTCATGCAAATTACTAGAAGTCACCAAGCTACCTCCTACAAAGATGTAGTCAACCTTTTGTGCTAAACAAACATTCAAGCTCTTAATGAGGCTATGCTCATCGGTATCGTCAGGATCAAACAACACAGCCAGCGCCTTTCTTCCAGAAGCATTCAACTCAACAAAGGAGGAATTCACTTGACTACTTCTCATCCTTATTTGACTCTTTCAAAAATGCTGACAATCTTTCGGTGGCTAAGCCCAGTAAAAAAATGATAGCCTGCTCTTTTAAAGTAGTGCTTAGTAAGTTGTCTTTAAAATGAGTACCCTCACCCTTTTCAGTCTCCTTCTTTTTAGTCTTTTCCCCTTTAGCCTTTTTCTTTTTATCCGAACCCGTAAAAGCAGTAGACAACAAATAGGCAGCCACTAGCCCACCACCTACTATCAGTGCCGTTTTCCCTACTTTATCAAAGTTGCGCTTGATGTCTTCCACTTGTGTTTCAAGAGCATTCTTGAACTTGTCGTTCGCACTTTGAAGTTCTTCTCGTTTTGACATATCCATTATAAATCTTCTTCAGACTCCTCAACATTGGCTTGGCTCCTAATCTTCTCCAACAATGACACTCTATTGACAAAAATAACGCCTGCCAAAACAATATAAATGACTCCCACAATTAGATAACCGAGGTAGCCACTGTCAAAATATGAATTTAAAACAGCAGATAAAGCGAGAGACATAAATAGTATTGCTAAAAAAGCTAGAACCAATATGACCAAGAATACGATTGCCTTGGCAATCAATGCGCTCACTTCATCTTTGGCATCGAGTTTCATCAACTCAATCTTTGTTTCAAGAAAACCTGTGAACGTATCTATTATTTTATCTAAATCGAAAAGCTTCAAAATCTCTGGATTTTAAGCAAGATAGAAAGAAGTACTATAATTATTGAATTGAAATCAACTTACTCGTTTCCAAAAGATTTCCCTGACCATTAAAATAGCTCGACTGAATAACTACTTTCTTTTCTTGATCAATTAAAAACCGACCCCTCGAGCTATTATTGAATTCGACTTCTATAAAACGAAGTCCGTTCATATGAACATCCCCAACGTCATATGTGGCTGTATCGCTGACTGTCACTATCCTACCGTTGAGACCAAATTTTTTAGCTGCAAGGTTATAAGCAATCAATCCATTCGTACTTGCCAATTTTGACTGATTCTTATTTATAGAAAATGAAGTATCGGGGGCTTTTGAATCGTCTAATCGCGAATTGGCAAAGACCAAATACTCCATTTGACTTTGTTGACCTTTTGGGTTAAGCAATATTGTTGAACTCTTATGAGAGCCATTATTCTCGTCAATCTCGTACTCATAAATTAACTGTTCATCTGAAGAGCCTCCACTCATGTAGATTAAGGTAAATGGCAGTAAAAAGAAGGTAATAATGATGTATGAAAAACCGAATATTCTTGAGTCAAGCGTAAGCTTACCAAACTTGTAAGCGATCATCACAGGTATTTTCCTTATCGAAGGGAAAGGCAAAAAGATCAAGACACCTATCAGGTTGAATAAAAGATGTACAAAAGCCAAGCTGATGGCAGCATCGGAACGGCTATATGCTGCCAATAGTGCCGTGATTGTAGTCCCAATATTCGCTCCCATAATAAATGGAAAGGCATTGCTAAGCTTGACCTTTCCAGATGCAACTAGTGGAACAATTAACGATGTGGTAATTGAACTTGACTGTACACCAGCAGTAATTAATGTACCCCAACCGAAGGATTTATAAGGGTTATTAAAAACATACCTCTTAAGCTTGTCCTTCGAGGCCCCTATGAGCTTTGAATAGATAATATTTGACAGAAACTTGATGGAGATAAACAGTAGTAATAACGAAATAAGGATGGAGACAAAGTTTTGAGGAAGGAATGTCATTATCCATTCTGTAATTCTCGAATAGCTCACCTCGGTAGTATTATTCAACACAATTGAAGTATCACTACCACCTGCAATTAATGAGGTTAATTGTTGCGCACAATAACTAAGCACACCGTAATAGTATTCTAAAGGAAAGACAATTAGAACTGTTATGATATTGAAGAAATCATGAATTGATCCTGCCGAAATAGCCTTCCTAAATTCATTTTTATTTGTAATGAAGCCTAGGGAGACCAAAGTACTAGTTAAGGTCGTACCAATATTAGCACCCATGACTATAGGAATAGCGTTGCCGAGTGACAAATAACCTGAAGCCACAACTGCAACCGTCATGGTGGTAACGGTAGAGCTACTTTGAATTAATGCCGTGGCCAGTAAGCCAATAAAAAGCCCGATAAATGGATTAGATGTAACCAATAACACCGAACGAGCGGTCTCTTGTCCAATCATCGTTACTGACGCACTGACCAACTCTATTGCAAGCAGGAATAGACCTATAGCCAATAAGAACATGGCTACAGAGAGAAACCAACTTCTTGGTTTGGCATTGTAATATTTTAAATCTTCTCCTCCCAAGGGGTTAATAGATTACACTTAATAAAATTAATCTGACAAAAATAGATTATTAAGGGCTTGAAAATCAGGCATTCGTGTAAAGCCTTTGTTAACAAATTACATAATTTTCAAAAATATATAATTTTCATATACCCCTTATTATCAATCTGTTATGTGCTTTTTCTGTCTTCAATGCTTTACAAGTGTTAACAAGGAGATAATACCATAATTCTGATAATTCAAAAAGTATCCTACTTTTGTAGTAACAGAAACAGATCAGCGTACTATACGATCAACCAATCGCTACACTGAACCCCTCAAATGTCACCCGAGCTAGAACCGCTATACCTCACGCTAATTAAAATTTTTGGTGCCCTAGGACTTTTCATTTATGGTATGAAAGTCATGAGCGAGGGAATTCAACGCGTAGCCGGAGATAAGCTGAGAAATGGTTTAGCAAACATGACCAGCACCCGCTTAGGTGGAGTATTAACGGGCTTTCTTACAACGTCAGTAATTCAAAGTTCATCGGCTACTACTGTAATGATTGTAAGCTTTGTCAATGCAGGCTTGCTTAATGTTAAACAAGCCATTGGTGTTATCATGGGAGCCAATATCGGCACAACGGTAACCGCCTTAATCATTGTCATTTTTGGATTTAAGATCAGCATTACTGCTTTTGCATTACCTATACTGGCTCTAGCGGTTCCTTTATACCTATTTGCTAAAGTCGACAGATGGAAATACTTAGGAGAATTTCTCATTGGATTTTCGATCCTATTCATAGGTCTAGGGTCTCTTAAAGACTTAGTACCAAGCAATCTATCCCCCGAAACACAAGAATTCATTGGTCAATTAGGCGAATACGGATTCCTCTCGACCATCTTAATGGTCTTTGTAGGGACCATTGTCACCATCATTGTTCAGTCTTCCAGTGCAGCTATTGCCATTACATTGACACTTTGTGCAAAGGGTATAATTCCATTTGAAATGGCTGCAGCTATCGTCCTTGGTGAAAATATCGGTACTACTGTTACTGCAAATATCGCGGCAGTTATAGGAAATACTCATGCGAAGCGAGCTGCGAGAGCTCACTTAATCTTTAACTTAATTGGCGTCTTTTGGATGTTGATGCTCTTCAATCCGTTTTTAAGGCTCATTGACAGTATTGTAATTGGTTTAGATCTAAAATCTCCGTTCACAAACGTTGATTCGATCAAAGACGGGTTAACAGCATTTCACATGCTCTTCAATATTTTAAACACCCTGCTCCTTATTTGGTTTGTGAACTTGATTGCTAAAATTGTCATCAAAATTGTTCCATCAAAAGAGGGTGATGACGAAGTATTTAGACTGAAATATATCAGCAGTAATTTAGTGAAGACCCCTTCGCTTTCCTTGCAAGAGGTGAAAATGGAAATTCGGCAATTCGGAGACATACTTGTCAGCCTATCTAGGAACTCTAAAAAACTATTGTTATCCACTGACAAAACCAAAATTACACAGTACAAATCGAGGATTTACGACTTAGAAGACACAACAGATAAGTTTGAGGAAGAGGTATCAAATTATGTGATCCGAATTACGAGTGAGGAGCTTACAAAAAATCATTCCAATCAAATACGTGACATTCTTAACATTGCCTTAGAGTTTGAAAGAACTGGGGATGAATACTTGAGACTAGTAAAACATTTCGAAAGACTAGATTCCAAAAAAGTGGTGCTCACCTCAAAGCAAATTAATAAGCTTGAAGTTTTGTATGACTTAATTTCTGATGCCGTTAGAATTGTGCAAAACAACCTAAATGTAGATGACCTCTCAACCGTTAACGAAGCGCAAGCCTTGAAAAAAGAGAAAGAGATTAACGATTATGTCGTCAAACTACATAAACAAAATCTCAAGTCTATCGAGGCCAAAGACTACTCCGTTAAAACTGGTGTTATTTACAAGGACATCATAGCAAGCTTAGAAACAATAGGTGATCACCTATTGAACATGAACCAGAGTGCTATAGGCAAGTATAGTGAAGAAGATCATATCTGATATAGCTGCTTCAGCGCAATCCAAGCCATTAAACCAATACCTAGCTCGATAGCATCTTCATCAATATTAAAATTTGAGGTATGGACTCCATTGGTTGTACCCTTTTCCTCATTCCCTGTTCCTAGCCTGTAAAAACAAGACGGAACTTCGTGGGTATAATAGGCAAAGTCTTCAGCACCCATCCACAGATCAAGCTCCACTATATTCTCTTCTCCAAGATAATCTACAGCCGCCTTTCGTGCGGTTTGCGTAGTAATTTCATCATTCGCTAAGAAAGGATATCCTACATCAATATTGACGTCACAGGCTCCGCCCATTCCTTCTGCGATACCTTTAGCAATACTTGTAATTCTTTTGTGTGCCTCGAACCTCCATGCCTCATTCAAAGCCCTGAAGGTTCCTGAAATCTTTACTTCATCTGGAATAATATTCTGTGCTTGCCCTCCATGTATTGTCCCAAAAGACAATACCGTTGGCGTTTTAGGGTCTGCATTTCTACTAACTACCTGCTGTAAAGCCACTAAAATATGTGAAGCAATTATAATTGGATCGATGACCTTGTCTGGAAGAGCAGCATGTCCTCCTTTACCCTTTACAGTAAGGTAGACTTCGTCAGCACTGGCCATATACATTCCTTCTCGAAAGCCTACCTTCCCAGTAGGTATATATGGCATTACATGCTGTCCCATCATACGATTGGGTCTAGGATTTTCTAATGCCCCATCTTTTATCATCAATGATGCACCTCCTGGGTTCTTTTCTTCTCCGGGTTGAAACACAAGCTTTACTGTGCCTTCGAATTGATCCTTTAATTCATTGAGAATCCTTGCGGCACCTAAGACACAGGCCGTGTGAACATCATGACCACAGGCGTGCATGACACCTTCCTTAGTCGACTTATAGTCAATGTCATTGGCTTCTAGAATTGGAAGTGCATCCATGTCTCCTCTCAGTGCAACTGTTTTTGATTCGGGATTTTTTCCTTTGATAATTGCCGTAAGGCCGGTACCAGCAACTCCTTCTTTAGGCTCGATACCCAAGGCACGCAACTGTTCTGCTACATATTTAGCGGTTTCAAATTCTTGGAAGGATAGTTCTGGGTTTGCGTGAATATGCCGTCTGATCTGTACCACATCTTCGGCAAACTGTTTCGCTAATGTCTTTATTTGATCCGCGGATATCATTTCTCCTCGATAGGGAATTTATCTGGTACGATAGAAGCAGTCGGATAGTATGCTCTGATTTGCCTGTATAAAGATTGCGCCTCAACTTGTTGATAAAACTGACCAACCTTCACAAAGTAAGTTGGTAGTTTGTAGGTATAACGTGCGGTCATGTCTGGTACGATATCAAATAACCTGTTCCTCACGCGACCAGCCTCAGTCCCATTATTTCCAGAGTACACCAATATGGTGTAGCCATCTATCCTTCTAATAGAATCATTGCCCACTCGCATGGAGTCAATCAAGGCATTGAGTTGGGTTGAAATATCAAATCGCGTTTCTAGTGGTTCGTTTTGAATCACTTCAGCTTCCTCCCCTTCGTCAAGGTTTACCTGTTTAACTTGTGGGTTATATTGAGATAAATCCTCGGAAAAGGACAAATCAGCCACTTCAGTTTTTTGAGGAATAGTTGATTTTGTACAACCTATTAGCCCAAAGCCAACGATCAGGAGAACTAAAACGATATTGAGGAAGAACTTATTCATCAATTACTACACACTTATTAGAAATGATATCTGCTTCTACAGTCTTAAACTTAACGTCCTTTTTGACTCTTCCGTCTGGATACTGAACAGATACACGATCATTTCTACCAAAAACCTTGTCAGACTTAATTGGAGCGACTTTTTCTACTGGCGGTCTATTACGAGTATCTTGTCTGCCGGCCAAAGCACTTTGAGATTCTGCTTTTGACTCGTTATAATCTTGACGCTTTGCAGAACGCGCTTCTTGAACCCTGTTAGGGTCCTCTGTAGGAATCCTAGCTTTAGAAAGAAAGGACATTGTTTCTTCATTTACTTTAGAAAGGAAGATTTTAAACAACTCAAAAGCCTCGAACTTGTAGATCAAAAGTGGATCTTTCTGCTCATAGACTGCATTTTGGACCGACTGTTTCAAATCATCCATATCTCTCAAATGCTCTTTCCAAGTCTGATCAATTACCCCTAGGGTGATTGCCTTTTCCATGGCCTTGATCATTTCTGCATTCTCTGAGTCTATAGTCTGCTGTAGGTTAACAGGGACACCAATCTGACGCTTACCATCAGTAAATGGTAATAGAATATTCTCGACTGTTGCCCCACGTTCCTTTTGAATGTGCTTCAGCAATGGCAAGGTATTCGCAGCCATCGTATCATTCTTATGTTTGTAAGCAGCAAAAGCCTCATCATAAAGGTCATTCACAAGCGCATTGAATTCAGTGCCACTGAATGCTGCCTGATCAATTTTAGAGTCAATACCTAATGTACTAATACAGCTTAACTTGAATGCATCAAAGTCATCGGAGCCCTTGCTGTTATTAACTATATCTTCACAGGTATCATAAAGCATATTCATGATATCCAGCTGTAGACGCTCGCCCTTCAACGCATTTCTACGCCTGTCATAAATCACAGTTCGCTGCTGATTCATGATATCATCGTATTCCAATAAACGCTTACGCGTACCGAAGTTATTTTCTTCTACCTTTTTCTGAGCGCGTTCGATAGACTTGGTAATCATTGAGTGCTGAATCATTTCGCCCTCTTTCAATCCCATTCTATCCATTAACTTGGCTACACGATCCGAACCAAATAAACGCATTAGGTTATCCTCTAAAGAAACAAAGAACTGAGATGCTCCTGGATCTCCTTGTCGTCCTGCGCGACCTCTCAATTGCCTATCAACACGTCTTGATTCGTGACGTTCCGTTCCGATGATCGCAAGACCACCAGCAGCTTTCGAGTCTGGATGGAGCTTAATATCAGTACCACGACCCGCCATGTTAGTGGCAATGGTCACCGTACCTGGCTTACCAGCTGCGGCAACAACGTCAGCCTCACTTGCGTGCTGCTTTGCGTTAAGCACTTGATGCTTGATCTTCTTCAGGTTGAGCATTCTACTGAGTAACTCAGAAATCTCTACAGATGTAGTACCTACCAGCACTGGTCTGCCTTGCTCAGTTAACTCTACAGTTTCTTCTACAACCGCGTTAAATTTCTCACGAACTGTTTTGTAGACTTTGTCTTGCCTATCATCTCTTGTGATTGGCCTATTTGTAGGAATTACAACTGTATCCAATTCATAGATTTCCCAGAACTCACCTGCTTCTGTCTCCGCTGTACCGGTCATACCAGCAAGCTTATGATACATTCTAAAGTAGTTCTGCAGGGTGATGGTCGCATATGTTTGAGTAGCATCCTCCACCTTTACATTCTCTTTTGCTTCAATCGCCTGATGGAGGCCATCAGAATATCTTCTGCCATCCATTACACGCCCCGTCTGCTCATCTACAATCTTTACCTTATTTTCGGCCACGATATACTCAGTATCACGCTCGAACATGGTAAAGGCTTTGAGCAATTGATTTACGGTATGAATCCGTTGAGCCTTAATACTGTAATCCTTTATTGCCTCATCTTTCTGTTTTAGCCTGTCATCATCAGTGAGCGTATCGTCTTTCTCTAACCTAGCAACCGTCTCACCAATATCAGTCATAATAAAGAAATGAGGATCTTCTCCTTCTCCCGTAATGAGATCGGTGCCTTTTTCTGTAAGGTTGACCGCATTTGACTTTTCATCAATGGTGAAATAAAGTGGCTCATCTGCCTGAGGCATTGCTTTTTGATTGTCCTGCAGATAGAAGTTCTCTGTCTTCTGCATTGTCATTCTTACGCCTGTCTCACTCAAGAATTTAATCAAAGGTTTGTACTTAGGCAAACCTCTGAAAGCTCTGAATAAAGCTACGCCACCTTCTTGATCATTACCTTCTTTAAGTAATCGCTTAGCATCGTTAAGGTATTGGCCACAAATTTTTCTTTGCGCATCGACCAACTTTTGAATGCGTGGCTTAAGCTCATAGAATTCGTGCTCGTCACCGCGTGGAATAGGTCCAGAAATAATCAAAGGAGTTCTCGCCTCATCGATCAAAACGGAATCGACCTCATCCACCATCGCATAATGGTGCTTACGCTGCACAAGTTCTTTCTCCTCGCGCGCCATGTTGTCTCTTAAATAATCGAAACCAAACTCGTTATTCGTTCCGTAAGTTATATCAGCACGATAGGCTTCTCTTCTTTCCTCAGAATTCGGCTGATGCTTATCTACGCAGTCGATGGTAAGCCCATGAAATTGGAACAATGGCGCCATCCACTCTGAATCTCGTTTTGCGAGGTAATCATTTACAGTAATTACATGAACGCCTCTACCTGCTAGCCCATTTAAATACGCTGGAAGCGTAGCCACCAAAGTTTTTCCTTCACCAGTAGCCATTTCAGCAATCTTACCGTTATGAAGCACTATACCACCAATCAATTGAACATCATAATGGAGCATTTCCCATTTCATGATATTGCCCGCAGCAGCCCACTCATTATGCCAAGTGGCTCTCTCACCATCAATTTGAATATGATCACCCTTTGTCGCTAACTGGCGATCGAGCATGGTAGCATTAACCACGAGACTGCCATTTTCTTTAAAGCGCCTAGCAGTTTCTTTCATTGTAGCAAAGGCTGCGGGCAAAATGTCCTTGAGCACTACTTCGAGCTCTTCGTCTCGTGTTTCCTCTAGCTTATCAATGGCTTGGAAGATATTTTCCTTTTCTTGAATGTCAAGGTTTGGCTCGTCTGCAATACGCTGCTGAAGGGCCGCAATTTCACCGTCTATTCCCTTAAGATCATCTGCGATACGATCTTTAAATTCTTGGGTCTTCCCTCTTAATTCGTCATCGCTGATATCTGCTAACGTATCATAAACCTCATTGATTTGAGCGACAATTGGAGTAACCTCCTTGACGTCTCTATCTGATTTACTTCCGAAAAGCTTTGATATCCCCTTCGTTAAAATGCTCATATTAAATCTTTATATGCTAAAGTTAATTTCTTGTCTACTAATAAAGAAAGCTTGACCCTATAATCTTATAGGGTAATTTCTCCAGCGAAAACTCTTTCGGCTGGCCCTATAAGGTATATGTCTTTAAAAAGCTCTCCATCCTTCTTAAAGGATACTTTTAACGCTCCACCAATGGCATGAAGTGCTACTTCCTCAACGCCTGTTTTGAGCCCAAGCGAAAGTGCAGCGGCTGTACAGCCAGTACCACAAGACAACGTCTCGCCTTCCACACCACGTTCATAGGTTCTTATCTTCAATTCACCTTCTTCGGTTAACTCCAAAAAGTTAACATTTACGCCCGCGGCAGAAAAGCGGTCAGAATACCTAATTTTTCTACCCTCTACAATTGGATCAACTGAATCTGTGCTCTCCACATATTTGATATAATGCGGTGAGCCCGTGTTAATCAGAAAATCTTGGTCAATCATCTCATAGGTCGACACATCGTGCATGAGGAGACGAACCTCTTCATCCTCAATGTAAGCTTTGTGTATTCCGTCTATGGCTAGAAACGTTGTCTCATTTTGGATCACCCCCAAATGATTAGCAAACATTACCGCACATCGACTACCATTCCCACAAAGTGATTGAGATCCGTCAGGATTGAAATAAACCATCTCAAAATCTGCACCCTCACAATTCTCAATTATGATCACACCATCGGCACCGATCCCAAATCTTCGATCGCAAAGAGATGCAATCAATTTCAAATCAGATTTATCAAAGCCATCTTCACGATTATCAATCATGACGAAGTCATTCCCTGTTCCCTGATATTTATGAAAATTGATTGTAGACATTTCCAAGCTTTGCACTTAAATGCAATTAACGAGCCTTTTTTGAAATAGTGACAAAATGACGCAACATAAGTGTCTAAAATGAAAAAAGCCCCGACAAGTCGGGGCTTTAATAATTTCATAACAAATGCTTTTATCTAGAAAGCTTTTCTTTGATTCTAGCAGCCTTACCTTGTCGACCTCTTAAGTAGTAAAGTCTAGCTCTTCTCACTTTACCTCTTCTCAACACCTCGACTTTGTCAAGATTTGGAGAAAGTAAAGGGAAAATTCTTTCTACACCAATGCCTCCAGAGATCTTTCTTACAGTGAAAGTCTCACCATTAGAACCTGAATTTTTTCTCTGAATCACAGTTCCTTGAAACTGCTGAATTCTTTCTTTTGCTCCTTCTTTAATTTTTACGTGAACGTTAACCGTATCACCTGCACCGAATTGAGGAAAAGAAGCCCTTCTCTCGTTACTTTCTTGCTCTATAAATTTGATAAGATCGCTCATAATCTTCGTTCTTAATCTGGGGTTGCCAAAATTGGAATGCAAATATAGAAATTACTTTTTTATAAACTGATACTCAGTCAGAAATATTTTAGTCCTCTAAGAGGTCTGGACGTCTACTTTTCGTTCTATCCAAAGATTGTTGGAATCTCCACTCCTCAATTTTCTTCTCATGACCAGAAAGGAGTACCTCAGGCACTGTCATTCCCTTATATTCAGCTGGCCTAGTATAAACGGGTGGTGCTAGCAAATTATCTTGAAATGAGTCCGTTAAGGCGGACGTTTCGTCAGACAATACACCCGGAATTAATCTAATAATCGCATCTGAAAGGACAGCTGCACCTAACTCCCCCCCCGAAAGCACATAATCTCCGATACTAATCTCACGAGTAATGAGCAGTTCACGTACACGCTCATCCACCCCTTTGTAGTGTCCGCATAGTATTATTAGGTTACCCTTTAATGATAGCTCATTAGCCATTTGCTGGTTGAGCGTTTCTCCGTCAGGCGTCATGTAAATTACCTCATCATATGTTCGCTCAGCCTTCAATGCTGTAATACAATTATCAATTGGCTCTATTTGCAGCACCATTCCAGCTCCTCCGCCATAGGCATAATCGTCAAGCTGTTTCTGCTTATTAAGCGCATATGCTCTCAGGTCGTGGACCACAACTTCTACGATACCTTTATCTTGGGCGCGTTGAAGAATTGAATGGCCGAATGGACTTTCTAGTAGTTTGGGTAAACAAGTAATGATATCAATCCTCATTTTCTTCTAAGTAGATATCTATTAAGCCTTCGGGAACATTCAAAGAAATAAATTTTGACTCCCTATTGAGAGAAACTAGTAGACGCTCAGTATATGGAATTAAGATTTCCTTTTCCCCTTCTCCTATCACTGAGAAAAGGAGTTGCGGACCTGACTCAATGGCATTGGATATTTTACCAACTAAGCTATCGGTCTTGGCATCTATAAGCTCAAAACCGATAATTTCATGAAGATAAAATTCGTTACCTGACAGTTGAGGAAGGGAATCAAGGGACAAGTACAATTCACTTCCCTTCAGTGCTTGAGCTGCTTCAAAAGTATCCACATCCTCAAATCCCACGATCGCCTTAGCACCGTTTAGGTTACTCATGGACTCAATAAAAAAAGGAACCAGCTGTTGCCCTTGAAGAACAAAAACTGATTCCAAATTTCTATAGTCACTGGGTGCATCAACGTCCAGATAAATCTGAACTTCACCCTTCAAACCATGTGTTTTGACAATGTAACCTAGTTGATAACAGTCGTCAATAGTCATGGCGATTTTGCTTATTTAAGCTTTCTTCTCTTCAGGAGCTTCTTCAGCCTTAGGAGCCTCTTCCACTACTTCAGCAGCTGGCGCTTCGGCCGCTTCTTCTGCAGGAGTTTCAACTACCTCTGGAGCAGCTTCTGCAGCCACTTCCTCTACAGGTGCTGGTGCTTCTTCTACTACAGGTGCATCAGCAACTGGTGCTTCTTCAACTGCTGGCGCTTCAGCCTCAACAGTTTCTTCGACAGCTTCCTCAACTACTTCTTCCACTACAACATTTTTGGCAGCAATTGCCTCAGCTCTTGCAGCACTTACTTTAGCCTCAGCTTCTAATCTTGCAGTTCTTGCATCAGCTTTAGATTTAGCTAATTGATCAGTCTTGCCAGAAATCTTAGATTCTTTCGCCTCAACCCAAGCAGCCAATTTCTTGTCAGCTTCTTCTTGTGAGATAGCTCCTTTGTCAACACCTACTTGTAAATGCTTTCTGAACATTACCCCTCTATAAGATAGCATTGCTCTTACAGTATCTGTAGGTTGCGCGCCCTTCATTACCCAATCGAAAGCCTTGCTATCATCGATATTAATCGATGCAGGATCAGTATTAGGATTGTAGGTTCCAATTTTTTCGATAAAGCGACCATCACGTGGTGCTCTTGCGTCAGCGATGACAACATCATACATCGCTCTTTTTTTGCGGCCTCTTCGGGCCAATCTGATTTTAACAGCCATATAACTTTTAGTTCTAGGAGGATCTCGTCCTCAAATTCCCAGGAACACGTCCTGAAAAAGGACTGCAAAGGTAATCCTTTTTTTGAATCTAATAAAACATGCCCTAAATAATTGAGCTCCAATCAAGACAATGACCAAGACTCCCAAAATTGGTTTGGTCACAAATTAGATTTCATCCCTACGTATTTGTAAAACCGCATATACGGTTTTTAAAGCCTAAACCATTCCAGTACATTTGTCGTTAACTGTCAGGAATAAAACTACCATGGACAATTACACTTACTTAAGCAATGCCGACCCTAAAGCTGTTGAAGCGCTTTATCAGCAATTTAAGTCTGACCCTTTAAGTATTGATGAAGGTTGGAAAAAATTTTTTGAAGGCTTTGAGTTTGCGCAAGAGCAATTCCCAATGCTCCCCAACGGTCAAGGGGCTACAAGCACACCGACTTCTGGCGGAATAGGAAATGCTAAAGAAGTTCAGGTTAGAAACCTCATCCATGCCTATCGTACACGTGCTCACCTGCGGTCAAACACAAACCCTGTCAGGGAAAGAAAAGACCGTAAGCCTATTCTAGACTTACAAGACTTCAATCTCTCAGATGCTGACTTAGAGACACAGTTTATTTCGGGAGAAGAAATAGGGATTGGCAAAGCAACCCTCAGAAAGATCATTGAAACACTCAAGTACATTTATGAAGGCACCGTTGGCTTCGAGTATATGTCAGTCCGCGACCCTGAAAAGCTAAGATGGTTGAGAGAAAAAATCGAGAAAGATGCATTAAGCTTCAACCCTTCTCATGAGCAGCGTGAACGGATTCTATTCAAATTGAATGAAGCCGTTGTCTTTGAAAATTTTCTTCATACCAAATATTTAGGCCAAAAGAGATTCTCTCTTGAAGGTGGAGAAACCACTATTCCTGCATTAGATGCCATAATCAATAAAGGTGCTGAGCTTGGCTTAGAGGAAGTGATGATTGGAATGGCACATAGAGGTAGACTCAATGTTTTGGCCAATATCATGGGCAAAACATATGAGCAAATTTTCAATGAGTTTGAGGGAGGTGCTACCCCTGACCTTACTATGGGTGATGGTGATGTAAAATACCACCTAGGTTATTCGAGTCAAATCAAGGCCGCAAACGGAAAAATGGTAGAGCTAAAATTAGCGCCCAACCCGTCTCACTTAGAAGCTGTCAATCCTGTCGTGCAAGGCTTTGTCCGTGCAAAAGGAGATGAAGAATACAGTCGCGATAGAGCTAAAATACTACCCATCCTAATACATGGAGATGCCGCAGTAGCTGGCCAAGGCATCATGTATGAGATTGTTCAAATGAGCAAACTCGAAGGATATAATGTCGGTGGAACAATACACTTTGTAATCAACAACCAAGTTGGATTTACTACGGATTTTGATGATGCACGATCCAGTATCTACTCTACAGACGTAGCTAAAATTATTGATGCTCCAGTGCTTCATGTAAATGGTGACGATCCAGAGGCGGTAATTTTCTGCGTACAATTCGCTGTTGAATACAGACAGAAGTTCCACAGAGATATTTTTGTAGATATGGTTTGCTACAGGCGTCATGGTCATAATGAAAGTGACGAGCCAAAATTCACACAACCATCGCTCTATAATAAGATATCAAAGCACCCTAATCCTAGAGAGGTGTACAACAAGCAACTCATTGAAAAAGGAGAAGTAGCAGGAGCGCTAGCCAAAAACATGGACAAAGAGTTCAGGGCCTTGCTACAAGATCGCTTGAACCTGGTGAAGCAAAAGCCTCTACCTTATGTCTACCAACCTTTAGAAGAAGAGTGGAGAACCCTAAGAAGGTCTAAACCAGAAGATTTCGAGAAATCTCCAGAAACTGGGATTTCGATTGATAGTATAGAAAAAGTTGCTCAAGCATTAACATCTGTTCCAGAGGGTTTCAAACCACTTAAACAGATAGAAAAACAACTCAAGCAGCGAAAAGATATGTTCTTTAAGGACAAAATGTTGAATTGGGCAGGTGGGGAACTGTTGGCCTATGGCTCTTTACTCATAGACGGCAAAAAAGTTCGCCTCACTGGTCAAGATGTTCAGCGTGGTACTTTCTCTCATAGACATGCGGTACTGCATGACATGAACACCAACCATGCACATAACAGCCTTGATCATATTGAAGGCATCCCAAACAAATTTGAAATCTATAACTCACTATTATCCGAATTCGGAGTAATGGGCTTTGAATTTGGTTATGCCATGGCTAATCCAAATGCTCTAACGATTTGGGAAGCACAGTTTGGTGATTTTGCCAATGGCGCTCAAGTAATGATCGATCAGTTTGTTTCATGTTCTGAAACAAAATGGCAGCGTATGAATGGCCTCGTACTCTTATTGCCACATGGCTATGAAGGCCAGGGCCCAGAGCACTCAAACGCTAGGCCTGAAAGGTACCTTCAACTCTGTGCCGAATACAATATGGTAGTGGCTAACATAACTACCCCGTCTAACTTCTTCCATGCGATGAGAAGACAAATGACATGGGAGTTTAGAAAGCCACTTGTGGTCATGTCTCCCAAGTCATTGTTAAGATATCCGAAAGCGATTTCTCCGCTGGATGAATTTACATCTGGTAACTTCCGTGAAGTAATTGGAGACGATAACGTAACTGCCAAATCCGTTAAGAAAGTGATCCTGTGTTCGGGTAAGGTTTATTATGATCTACTCGAGCGTAAGGAAAAAGACAAAAGAAAGGATGTTGCCTTAATTAGGATTGAGCAACTACAACCTTTCCCTGCCAGTCAGGTAAACAAAATACTAGATAAGTATAAAAACGCTGAATACTTCTGGCTACAAGAAGAACCAGAGAATATGGGCTATTGGAACTTCGTTCAGCGGGTATATAAAGAGCAAGATCTCACGCTAATCTCAAGAAAAGCAAGCGCATCGCCTGCTACGGGATACGCTAAGGTTCATGCTCAAGAACAAGAAGAAATTATTAACAAAGCTTTCGCTTAAATCATAGAATCATGAGTTTGGAAATCAAAGTTCCTGCAGTTGGTGAATCAATCACAGAAGTAACCATTGCACAATGGTTCAAGCAAGAAGGAGATCATGTCGAAATGGACGAGGTAATCTGCGAGCTTGAGTCAGATAAAGCTACTTTCGAATTGAATGCGGAAGCAGCTGGCACCTTACAAATCGTTGCCAAAGAAGGTGATACACTAGACATTGGTGAAATCATTTGTAGAATTGATGAGTCAGGCGCTGGAGCAACACCCAAAGCAGAAGCACCAGCTGCAGCTAGCACACCAGCTCCAACTTCTGTAGGACCAGAACCTACTGGAGAAGTAAAAGAAATGATCGTTCCTACGGTCGGCGAATCAATTACTGAGGTAACTATCTCTAGCTGGTTGAAAGCCGATGGAGACTATGTAGAACTTGACGAAATCATTGCTGAAGTTGATTCAGACAAGGCTACTTTTGAGCTACCAGCAGAGGCAAATGGCATTCTGCGCATTGTAGCACAAGAAGACTCAACGATAGAAATTGGTGCCTTGATTTGTAAAATCGAAGTTATGGAAGGAGGAGCTCCTGCAGCGCCTGCACCTACTGCTCAATCCCCAGCTAGCGACTCAGCGCAAGCGAGTGGTAATGAAACTTATGCTACTGGACATGCATCGCCTGCTGCGGCCAAAATCTTAGCAGAAAGAGGTATCGATGCGTCAAACGTAGTGGGAACTGGTAAAGATGGTCGCATCACAAAAGAAGATGCTGAAAAGGCACAAGTAGCACCACCAAAACCAGCCGCAGCTCCCGCAGCTACTAAAACAGAGACCGCCCCAGCCCCAGCTCCAGTCATTCCTGGTATCAGAAACGAAAGTAGGGAGCGCATGTCTGCGTTGAGAAAAACGGTTGCCAAACGACTGGTTTCTGTCAAGAACGAAACGGCTATGTTGACCACTTTCAACGAAGTGAACATGAAGCCTATCATGGATCTCAGAAAGAAATACAAAGAGCAATTCAAAGTGAAATACGAAGTTGGTCTAGGCTTTATGTCATTCTTTACTAAAGCCGTAACAATGGCTGCCAAAGAATGGCCTGCTGTTAATGCACGTATTGATGGCAATGAAATTGTCTACAATGATTTCGTAGATGTGTCAATTGCTGTATCGGCTCCTAAAGGATTAATGGTTCCCGTGATTCGCAATGCAGAATCGATGAGCTTCGATCAAATCGAAAAAGAGATTGTTCGATTAGCGACTAAAGCCAGAGATGGTAAGTTAACGATTGATGAAATGACTGGAGGAACATTCACCGTTACAAATGGCGGCATC
Organism: Roseivirga sp.; assembly: GCA_965660665.1. Taxonomy (GTDB): domain Bacteria; phylum Bacteroidota; class Bacteroidia; order Cytophagales; family Cyclobacteriaceae; genus Roseivirga. The sequence continues at coordinate 103,411 of CBFIAY010000002.1, forward strand.
TTCGGTTCTATGCTCTCTACACCGATCATTAACTCTCCTCAATCAGCAATTTTAGGAATGCACAACATCGTTGAGCGACCAATGGCTGTAAACGGTGAGGTTCAGATTTTACCAATCATGTACGTAGCACTCTCTTATGACCACAGAATTGTAGATGGTCGTGAGTCTGTAAGCTTTTTGGTAAGGGTGAAAGAGTTGTTGGAAGATCCAACGCGCTTACTTTTAGGAATTTAATTATCTCAATACTCAGTACTTAATACTAAATACTCGAAAATGAAATACGATGTAACAGTAATAGGATCAGGACCTGGCGGATATATAGCAGCCATTAGATGTGCTCAGCTAGGCATGAAAACTGCCATTATTGAGAAGTATAATACTTTAGGAGGGACTTGCTTAAACGTTGGATGTATTCCTTCCAAAGCGCTCCTAGACTCCTCTGAGCATTACCATAATGCTGCCCACACTTTCGGTGAACATGGTATAGAATTAAAAGACCTTAAAGTAAACCTGAAACAAATGATCGACCGTAAGGCAGCAGTTGTTTCTCAGGTTACAGGCGGTGTTGACTTCCTAATGAAGAAGAACAAAATCGATGTTTTCCATGGCATGGGTTCGTTCATTGACAAAAACACAATCAAGGTTACTGATGCCGAAGGCAAAGAAACCCAAGTAGAAACCGATAAAGCGATTATCGCCACTGGTTCGAAGCCATCTTCTCTTCCCTTTATTACTATCGATAAAAAGAGAGTGATCACTTCTACTGAAGCCTTAGAGTTGAAAGAAATTCCGAAGCACATGATCGTAATTGGTGGTGGCGTAATCGGGATGGAATTAGGTTCCGTTTATGGTCGCTTAGGGGCTGAGGTTACGGTAGTCGAGTACATGGATGACATCATTCCATCTATGGACAAAACCATGGGCCGTGAATTGAAAAAGTCATTAAAGAAATTGGGATTTAATTTCTACCTCGGACATAAAGTCACTGAAGTAAAATCTACTGCTAAGACAGTCACTGTTAAAGCTGAAAATAAAAAAGGTGAGTTGGTAGAAATTAAGGGAGATTATTGCCTCGTATCCATCGGCAGAAAACCTTACACAGATGGTCTTGGCCTAGAGAATGTTGGTATTAAAACTGACGATAGAGGAAGAATTGAAGTAGATAGTCAATTGAAAACATCAGCTGACAATATTTATGCCCTTGGCGATGTAATCAAAGGCGCAATGTTGGCCCATAAGGCAGAAGAAGAAGGCGTATTTGTGGCTGAAGTAATCAATGGACAGAAGCCTCACATCAACTATAACCTCATTCCAGGAGTAGTCTACACTTGGCCTGAGGTATCAGCGGTTGGTTATACCGAAGAACAACTGAAAGAAAGCGGAAGGGCGTATAAGTCAGGCTCATTCCCTTACAGGGCACTCGGAAGAGCACAAGCCTCAATGGATGTTGCAGGATTAGTTAAGGTACTTGCGGATAAAGAAACAGATGAGATTTTGGGTGTTCACATGATTGGAGCACGCACAGCGGATATGATTTCTGAAGCAGTTGTTGCCATGGAATTCAGAGCTTCAGCAGAAGACATTTCTCGAATGTCTCATGCCCACCCAACGTACACAGAAGCGTTCAAGGAAGCTTGTCTAGCGGCTACTGATAACAGAGCACTGAATGTTTAAGCATTCATTAGACATCAAAAAAGGGAAGCTGATTTGGCTTCCCTTTTTTATTATTGCATATCTATAATTCTTGCCGGTTATTTGCTTACGCGCCTACCTTCCATTGGCAAAGCATCTTCACCAACATATACTGCTCCTGAAAACGTATCCCCTTCGAAATTGCATTCAATGTCTGCTGTATTACCCATTACATCAATACTGCCTGTCATTGAAGTACCTTGAAAATCAACATCACCAATTTCTAGCGTTCCGAATTGGTCAGTTTCTAATGAAGCAGTATATATACCTGGAGCACCTTGAATCATAAGCTTACCAGAAGTAGCCCCATCAGGTGCTTCAACTGAATATTCCCAAGTTCCGGTTGGATCATATGCCTTCTCTTTTTTGGCTTTCTTTGCTGCTGAAGAGGTGTTTGCAGTATCGGATGCTGCACAGCCTACAACGAATAAGAATATTACAATTAGGCCTAGTCCGCTCTTAAGTAAATTAGTGTTTTTCATTTTGATCGAATTTTCGAGGTAAGTATTAGTAGAGCAAAGTAGTAATTTTTTTATTTATTGTTAGTAAAAAGCTATTCAAAACAACTAAAAAACACATGCATCAGCATTAATAAGAAAGTGGTTTTGATTATTAGGTTTATGGCATAACTTTGTTCCAATTTGTACCTAAGTCAACCAGTCGTTCTTTCTTCAACATGCCAAAAGACAATAGTATTAAATCCATCCTAATCATTGGTAGTGGACCAATTATTATAGGACAAGCCTGTGAGTTTGATTATTCAGGATCTCAAGCCTCTCGATCACTCATGGAAGAGGGTATTGAGGTAACACTCATCAATTCCAATCCAGCTACCATTATGACCGACCCAGTGATGGCAGATAATATCTATCTGAAACCACTCACTAAAAAGTCAATCATAGAGATCCTCGAAAAACATCAAATTGATGCAGTATTACCAACAATGGGTGGTCAAACAGCATTGAATTTGGCGATTGATTGTGACAAAGCGGGTATTTGGGACAAGTACAATGTGCGCATTATTGGTGTGGATATCAACGCCATCGAGACAACTGAAGATCGTGAGAAATTCCGTCTCAAAATGAAAGAAATAGGCGTTGGCGTTTGTAAGGGCGAAACTGCTACTTCTTTCTTAAAGGGTAAGGAGATTGCACAAGAAATTGGATTTCCACTTGTAATCAGGCCGTCTTACACCCTCGGTGGATATGGCGGTGGCTTCGTAAACAACCAAGAAGAATTTGACGAAGCGCTCACCCGTGGACTAAACGCCTCTCCTATTCACGAAGTGTTAGTAGAACAAAGTATTCTGGGCTGGAAAGAATACGAGTTAGAGTTACTGAGAGATAATATTGGCAACGTCATTATCATCTGTTCCATAGAGAACTTTGATCCAATGGGAGTTCATACAGGTGATTCAATCACTGTTGCCCCAGCTATGACCCTATCTGACACGACTTATCAGCGCATGCGCGACATGGCCATCCACATGATGAATGCCATCGGTCAATTCGCGGGAGGTTGTAACGTGCAATTCTCGGTAGGACCAGAAAATGAAGAAATTATTGGTATCGAGATCAACCCACGAGTATCTCGATCATCTGCACTGGCTTCTAAAGCAACTGGATACCCTATTGCGAAGATTGCCGCCAAACTTTCCATTGGTTACAACTTAGATGAGTTAAAAAACCAAATCACCAAAACAACATCGGCCTTCTTTGAGCCAGCATTGGACTACGTAATCGTCAAGATTCCACGTTGGAACTTTGACAAATTCAAAGGTGCTGACAGAAAACTAGGGCTCCAGATGAAGTCCGTAGGTGAAGCGATGGGTATCGGTAGAAACTTCCAAGAAGCACTACAAAAAGCCTGTCAATCACTTGAAATTAACAGGAACGGTTTAGGTGCAGATGGCAAAGAAGTTAAAGACCAAGCGGTCTTGCTCCACAGTCTTGAAAACCCAAGTTGGAACAGGCTTTTCCATATTTACGATGCTTTTAAGCTGGGCATTCCTTTCAAGACCATACAGAAGAAAACCAAAATCGACAAATGGTTCTTGCAGCAGATTGAAGAACTAATCTCTCTTGAAAAGGAGATAGAAAAGCACACATTAGACACTATTCCAGAAAGCCTTTTAAGAATGGCTAAGGAAAAGGGATATGCCGATAGGCAGATAGCCCACTTATTAGACTGCCTTGAAAGCAAAGTCTTCAATAGAAGGCATGACTTAGGCATCAAAAGAGTCTACAAAATGGTAGATACTTGTGCTGCAGAATTTGAAGCACAGACACCTTATTATTATTCTAGTTTCGATACTGAAAACGAGTCAATCGTTTCGGACAAGAAGAAGATCATAGTGCTAGGTTCAGGCCCTAACCGTATTGGTCAGGGAATTGAATTCGATTACTGCTGTGTTCATGGTTTGTATGCCGCCAAAGAGTGTGGCTATGAAACCATTATGATCAATTGTAACCCCGAGACTGTTTCTACGGACTTCGATACAGCAGATAAACTTTATTTTGAACCTGTATTCTGGGAGCATATCTACGATATCATATTGCACGAAAAGCCAGAAGGTGTAATCGTCCAATTGGGGGGTCAAACAGCGCTCAAGCTTGCTGAGAAATTGGATCGCTATGGCATCAAAATTATTGGTACAAGTTATAAAGCACTTGACCTTGCTGAAGATAGAGGTAGATTCTCTGCACTACTTGCCGAAAATGACATTCCTTACCCTCCGTTTGGCGTGATCGAAGATGCCGATGAGGCATTGGAGTTATGCAAAGAAATTGGGTTCCCACTACTCGTTAGGCCTTCTTACGTGCTAGGTGGTCAGGGCATGAAAATCGTGATCAACGAGCAAGAGCTTGAAGAACACGTAGTAAACATCCTGAAAGATATTCCTGGCAACAGAGTTTTGCTTGATCACTTCTTAGAAGGGGCTAAAGAGGCAGAAGCTGATGCCATCTGTGACGGTGAAAACGTATACATCATTGGAATAATGGAGCATATAGAACCGGCAGGAGTTCACTCTGGTGACTCATATGCCATCTTACCTCCATATAGCCTTGGTGACATTGTGATGCGACAAATTGAGGAGCATACCAAGAAGATTGCCTTAGCCTTGGAGACCAAAGGATTGATAAATATTCAGTTTGCAGTAAAAGATGATCAAGTTTATATCATTGAAGCGAACCCAAGGGCCTCTAGAACCGTTCCATTCATAGGAAAAGCTTATCAGGAGCCTTATGTGAATTATGCCACGAAGGTGATGTTGGGTGAGAAGAAGGTAACTGATTTCGATTTCAAGCCAGTTAAGAAGGGTTATGCCATCAAAGAGCCAGTATTCTCATTCCATAAATTCCCGAATGTAAATAAGGAATTAGGCCCTGAAATGAAATCTACTGGTGAAGCTATCTACTTTATTGATGATTTGCTGGATGATTATTTCCTTGAAATTTATTCGAAACGAAATCTATACTTAAGCCGATAGTCATCATATGCTGGGCAAAATCATTGTATTCATTATTGCTGTAAGCTTCATTATGAGGTTATTATCGCGTTCGCTTATCGGAAGAATATATAAGCAAGCGCAGCAGCAACAAAGGAATATGAACCAAGATCAACAAAGAAGCACTAGGCCATCTGATGGAAATGTTAGTGTTGAACATGCCGCAAAGAAGCGATCATCAAAATCTGCTGATAACTTCAAGGGTGGTGACTATGTTGATTATGAAGAAGTAGATTAAAAGAGAATCACAAACAAAAAAGCCGAAACCCTTCTCAGAGTTTCGGCTTTTTTATGCGATTCATTTACTATCAAGGCATTTGATATACCATTGCATTGATGTGCATTCCTGCCCCTACAGAAGCAAAGATGATATTGTCACCTGAGTTCAATTTATGCCCCTCTAGTTTCCCCTTTAAAATCATATCCAACATGGTAGGTATAGTAGCTACAGAGCTATTTCCTAAGGTTTGTATGGTCATGGGCATCAGCACCTTAGAGTCTCCCATGGTGTCATACAATTTGAATAGCTTATGAAGAATAGCTTCGTCCATCTTTTCGTTTGCTTGATGGATTAATATCTTGTTGATGTCCTTTAAATCAAGGCCTGCCTTTTCTATAGCACACTTCATAGCCTCGGCCACATTTGTCAAAGCATACTCATAAATCTTTCGCCCTTTCATTTTGATATAGCTTCCGCCATGATCATTGAGAGACTCATTAAATGACGGCCCCATTGCCAAATAACAAAGCTCTTCGTTTGCATCCGTTCTAGAGCATTGGGATATATAACCACCCTTTGCTGTATCAGAAGCCGAGAAAATTGTAGCACCAGCACCATCAGCAAAAATCATCGAATCTCGATCATGCGGATCGACAGTTTGGCTCAAGGTTTCTCCTCCTATCACCATCACATTTTTTGCATCGCCACATCTAATCATTTGGGTAGCTTGGATAGCGCCTTGCACCCAGCCTGGGCAACCAAAAATAATATCATAACAGGTAGTAGATGCATTGGTGATTCCCAAGTGTCCTTTCACCCTGGCAGCAAGACTTGGCATCATGTCGATGCGGTTGCTGTCCTTTTGCATATCGCCAAAATTGTGGGCGAAGATGATATAATCTAAGTCATCAGCATTGATATTACTGTCTTCAATAGCATTTTTTGCTGCAATTGCTCCTAAGTCAGATGCTTTCTGACCTGGCTCAGCGTATCGCCTTTCTCTGATCCCCGTAATCTTTTCGAATTTTCTAATGATTACATCGTTTGGATCCGTAAAGCGCTCCCCATTTTCTTGAAAGAATTCGGTATTTAGAAAGTCCTCATTCTTTATCACCCTTGTTGGAATGCAACTTCCCACCCCACTAATTATTACGTTCGGCATACTCATTATTAATGCTTTTTTACCGCATCCCAACATGCTTCGGCAGCCTGCTCAATACGGTCGGTTGTTAAAGTTTGGTTATGGTCTATATGTAGTTTAGACAGCGATACAATTGGCCCATACAATAAAGAAACTATCGTATAAAGTGGTAAGTCTTTCATTTCACCTGCCCGTTTTGATTCAATAAAGAAGGACATGATTGGTGCCAAAATTATGAAACTTTCCTCGCGCGTCACATTGCTCATAAAAGGCGCATATCGATACTGCTCTACAAACTGAAATGCTTTAGGATGAGCAATACAATAATTAATCAGGTTCATCCAAAGGTGCTTAAAACGCTCTTTAAATGAACCTTCTTCTCTATACCCGTCAAGCATCGCTTTGATTACTCGTTTTTTGATTGAGGTAAAAAGCTCATTGATTAACTGCTCCTTATTTTCAAAGTAGCGATAAATTGTGCCTGCCCCAACACCTGCTCGCTGAGCGATCATAGAGATTGGAGTACCATGAAATCCATGCTCGCAAAGTAAGTCTAGCGCGGCCTCCATGATGGCTACCTTCTTATCAATAGTCTTATTATCAATCATATTTTTTTGCGGAATGAACGTTCATTCCTAGACAAAGGAAGAGACATTTTGCCTTCCTTTCAAGAAATTTCAACTGTTTTTAAACCAAGCGAGTATTGACGATTCTTTTGGCGGACGAAGAGTTTTCGCCTATTTTTGTTTACTCTTTGAAAAATACTTGAGTATAACACTATCATATGTCTTGGTTTGAGCGAAAAATAAAAGGAATCACTACCCCTACCGATCAGAAGAAAGACGCTCCTGATGGTTTATGGTTCAAAACCCCTGGTGGTACCATTGTACATACCCGTGAATTGAAAAATAATGCCTACGTGAGCCCTGAAGACGGTTTCCACGTGCGCATAGGTTCTAAGGAGTATTTCGAAATACTCTTTGACGATAACAAGTTCTCTGAATTAGATGCTGATATGACTTCAGGAGATCCTTTGAAGTTTGTTGATAGCAAGCCATATCCTAAAAGAATAGTGGCCACACAAGCTAAAACTAATCTCAAAGATGCGGCAAGAACTGCACACGGTAAAATGAATGGCGTTGACCTTGTCATTTGCTGCATGGACTTCGCCTTTATTGGTGGTTCAATGGGATCAGTGGTAGGAGAAAAGATTGCAAGAGGCATTGACTATTCCCTAAAGCACAAGGTTCCTTTCTTGATGATTTCTAAGTCGGGCGGTGCGCGCATGATGGAAGCAGGCTATTCTCTTATGCAGATGGCCAAAACTTCAGCAAGGCTTGCCCTCTTGGCAGAAGCCGGCATTCCTTATGTTTCATTGTTAACTGATCCAACTACTGGTGGTGTTACGGCATCTTATGCCATGTTAGGAGACTTTAATATTGCAGAACCTGGTGCACTCATCGGATTCGCTGGACCACGTATTATTAGAGATACAGTAGGCAAAGATTTACCGAAGGGTTTCCAAAGCTCCGAATTTGTCTTAGACCATGGCTTCCTTGATTTTATAGTGGATAGGCGCGATCTAAAGAAGCAACTGACGACTGTATTAAGAATGCTTCAGTAAGGACTGAATCACTTTTATCAAATTATTTTTTGAAACTTCATTTCATGCTGCTACGTTTGCAGCATCAAGTCATTCTTTTTCGACCTATCGGAAAAGAAGCGATTTATAAAGAAGCGTGGAGAGACTGGCTCTTTGAAGCGCTAGCAACCATTCCGAAAGCCTTCGGAAAAGGTGCTAAATCCAGATCCCAGAGGATATCGAGTGATATTCGGGTGAATATAAATTGGTAAGTATGCATAATCCATCTATTCTTATTTCATTGCATTTATCGCGTTCAGCAAAGCTGAAAGCCTGCAATATCGTGTGTTCGATTAGGGAAGTCCTTTCTTAATCAATCAACTCATTTTTCCATTTTAAAGTACTTCTATGTTGAAAAACACTAAGAAAGCCCTTTCTGGGTCAAATACAATTGAACAGTCACAAGCCAAATACCTCTTTCAGAAAGCTCCATTCTTTCTGGAAAATGGCTCTGAATTGCCCGAACTGAGAATCGCCTATCACACTTTTGGTCAGTTAAATAAAGACCATAGCAATGTAGTTTGGGTGTTTCATGCGCTGACGGCAAATTCCAACCCATTAGAATGGTGGCCTGGGCTCGTGGGCGAAAACCACCTCATCAATCCAGGGGATCACTTCATTGTTTGCGCTAACATCCTAGGTTCTTGCTATGGAAGCACTGGCCCAAAAGACTTTGATATTCGCAACGGAGAACGATACCTGAGGAATTTTCCAAATCTCACCATACGTGATATGATTCAAGCCCACCGTCTATTGCAAAAACATTTAGGCATTGAGCGCATTTACCTCGGTATCGGTGGCTCTATGGGTGGTCAGCAAGCATTGGAATGGGCGACTGAAGACCCTCATTTGTTTGAAAACCTCGCACTTATCGCCACATCAGCCAAGAGTTCACCATGGGGAATAGCAATTCGGGCAGCCCAACGAATGGCCATCGAAGCCGACCCTTCTTTCTATTCATCATCTCCTAAAGGCGGCTGGAAAGGCCTAGAAGCAGCGAGAGCCATGGCCATGATTTCTTATCGAAACCATACCACCTTCAATGAGGCGCAGCAAGACTCAGAGGGTCAGTTGGATCATTTTAGTGCTGATAGTTACCAACGCTATCAAGGAGAAAAGCTCGGCAAGCGTTTCGATGCCAGATCTTATTACACTTTGAACAAGGCCATGGACACCCATGACATTGGGCGAAACCGAAATGGTCTAGCAAAGGCACTCAATTTTGTTCGCGCTAAGGTTCAAGTCATTGGAATTCAAGGAGACTTATTATTCACCGAAGAGGAGCAACACCAAATGGCTGAACATATTCCGAATGCAAAGCTCGATTTCGTGGCTTCTACATACGGTCACGATGGCTTCTTAGTAGAAGCCCAAAGTATAAGCAACATCCTTCAACACTTTTTAAACAAACACACATGAAAAACATCAAAATAGGACTCTTTGGTTTTGGCTGTGTGGGCCAAGGCCTTTACGAAACACTGAACAACTCCAAGAATTTTTCTGGAGAGATCAAGAAGATCTGTATTAAAAACCCAAACAAGGCCAGAAGGCTCGACCCAAAACTATTTACAACGCAAGCCGCCTCATTACTGAATGATCCTGAAATCGATGTGATTGTCGAGCTAATAGATGATGCTGATGCTGCTTTAGAAATAGTATCCAATGCCTTGAAAAACGGGAAATCTGTGGTAACTGCCAATAAGAAAATGGTAGCCGAACATCTTTCAGAATTGGTAAACCTTCAAGCCAGCACGGGTCAAGCATTGCTCTATGAAGGTGCCGTCTGCGGTAGTATTCCTATCATCAGAACTTTAGAAGAATATTTCGGCCATGAACCTCTCAATGAGGTCAAGGGAATCTTTAATGGGTCTACTAATTATATTTTAACCAAAGTATTTGAAGAAAACCTAAGCTATGAGGCCGCCTTGCTTCAAGCACAAGCATTGGGTTTTGCCGAGTCAGACCCGACCCTTGATGTTAAAGGTTTCGATGCAAAATATAAATTGAGCATTCTCTTAACACATGCCTTCGGCATACACGTAGCGCCAAATCGAATTGTCAACCTAGGCATCGACCATTTGAAAACTTCGGATTTGGAATATGCGAGAGAAAAGCGGTTAAGCATAAAGTTGATCGCTCAGGCCAAACGCATTGAAGACACCGTTTATGCTTTTGTAATGCCTCAATTTATCAAGTCGGACCATAACCTCACTTCCGTAAAGAATGAGTTCAATGCCGTCATCATCAATGGTGAATTCTGCGATGATCAATTATTCATCGGAAAAGGGGCTGGTAGTCTACCAACAGGTGCCGCAGTATTATCTGATATATCCGCTCTGAGTTATAATTACCGCTACGAATACAAGAAGCATTATAATCTGGGAAGGCTTCCTTTTAGCAATGACTCACTGCTAGAAGTTTATGTGAGCTTCGAGAATCCATATGAGATTAACCTGGAAGATTTTGAGAGCATTCAGCACAAATATTTCAGCTTTGATCACAGTTATGTGATAGGAAAAATATGCATCAACAACCTTTTAGATGAGAAATGGCTGAACAATCCTAAAAACAATATTGTTCTATGCCCAAACGGCACCGAAAACATCCTAGGAAGTCTCTGTGTCAAAGGGCTAAATGCAGAAATCGAGGAGTTGAAAAGAGGGCAGCAATTGCTACAAAAAATTATCGTTTAATGGTGATTTCGGCTTTGTATCTTTTTTCTAAATCACCTACTGATTTAAGCTTTTAGTCAATATATTTGTACCCCTGACAAATAGGTCAGTTAGATTTAAATTATTGATTTAAAATCGATTAATAGATGTCATCTATCATTATCACATCCATCGTTGCGTTCTCAGTAGTCATCCTGTTATTAGTGTTAATATTACTATACGCACAATCAAAATTAGTTCAATCTGGCGATGTTAAAATCATCGTTAATGGAGACGAAGCTAATCCAATCATAGCAGCCGCAGGTTCTACTTTGTTGAATACGCTTTCTGGAAAGAAAATATTCTTACCATCCGCTTGTGGTGGTGGCGGAACTTGCGCCATGTGTAAGTGCACCATCAATGAAGGAGGAGGAGACGTTCTTCCTACTGAAGTGGGTCACTTGAGCCGTGCAGAGCAAAAAGAAGGTGTTCGCCTTACTTGCCAAGTAAAAGTAAAGAATGACATGCGTATCCACATTCCGGAAGAAATCTTCGGTATTAAGAAGTGGGAATGTGAAGTAGTTTCTAACTACAACGTAGCATCGTTTATTAAAGAATTTGTAGTAAGGCTTCCTGAAGGTGAAACTTTAGATTTCGAAGCAGGTGGATATATCCAAGTAGATGTACCGCCAGTAGTTTGTGACTTTAAAGACATGAACATTGAGCCGCTTCCAGATGATCCTGCTGGCCCGGATAAATTCAAAGAAGATTGGGATAAATTCGGTCTTTGGGACTTACAAATGGTAAATAAGGAAGAAATCTTCCGTGCTTACTCAATGGCTAACCACCCTGCAGAAGGAAACATTGTGATGTTGAATATTCGTATTGCAACGCCACCTTGGGACAGAGCAAACAACAAATGGATGGATGTTAATCCTGGTATTTGTTCTTCCTATGTCTTTACTAGAGTACCAGGTGATAAAGTAACTATCTCAGGACCTTATGGTGAATTCTTCATCAAGCCTACTGAGGAAGAAATGTTATACATCGGTGGTGGTGCTGGAATGGCGCCAATGAGGTCTCACTTATTCCACCTATTCCACACACTAAAAACTGGAAGAAAAGTTTCTTACTGGTACGGTGGCCGATCTAAAAGAGAACTCTTCTACTTAGAAGATTTCAGACAGATTGAAAGAGAATTTCCAAACTTCAAATTTCACCTTGTGCTTTCAGAACCTGTGCCCGAAGATAACTGGGTCGAGAAGAAGGCGATGGAAGACGAAGGTGATGGCTTTGTAGGCTTTGTACATCAAGCGGTAATCGACCATTACTTAAGCAAGCACGATGCTCCTGAAGAAATTGAATTCTACTTCTGTGGACCTCCAATGATGAATGCAGCAGTAATTAAAATGTGTGAAGACTGGGGCGTGCCTGACGAGAATGTCGCGTTTGACGACTTCGGAGGATAAATCATCTGAACTATAAAATTGAAAAAAGCCATCTCGAAATATCGAGATGGCTTTTTTATTTATCCAAAAGTGACTGATTTAATGCAAGATCTATCGTTCTACCATCTATAAAACCAAATGCTCTCTCGTCAAATACAGGTAACTTAAAGCAGCCAGCGTTATTACCATCACTATTATCTTGTGATTCCGTTTCTTATTCAAATAGTTTCTATATTCTTGAGACAGAAAATAAGTGAATACCATAAAGGCCAAACCGCCAATCAAGAAGATTAACTTGGTTGTAAGTCCACGACTAATTATAACACCCATCAAGAATAAAAACTGAACAGTGTTTAAAAGACGGAGCTTCTTCTTAAGAGAATCTACTGCTTTTTGCATTTTTGAAAATCTTCATAAGCATACTTGTGGCAATATTCATTGTCAATAGCAACAAAGCCACCACATAACAAGGCACCCCATAAAGTGGGTGTTAAAATACCACATGCGGCAGCACCAACCATTGCCTTATCATGGCATCGAGCCAAATCTGTTTTATAATCAGCGCCACAGTCAAGACCAGATCGCACCTTGTATTCCGATGACCTTAAGTCACTAATTTTCTTCATAAGATACTCATCTCTGTCAAGTGCCGACATACCCATAAAGGATTCATTGACAAATAACTCTTCTCTGATCGTAAAATGGAAGTCTTTGAGTTTTCGATAGTAAGTTTCAGGATCTTCAGTAATACTGGAGAAAACACTGATGGCCTCAGCCTCTGTATTTACCTCCTTAAGAAGAGTAGTAATATCCTCATTCTTACTAAAATCTACATTTAATGACTGAAAAGAGAATAAATCATCTCCCTTTTCTAGAAAAAGGGTAACAACTTCATTACTTAATATGTCAGGGTCGATTTCAGTATCTTCTGTATAAACCTCCTGACAAGAATATGTGATGGCAAGGCAGCAGACGACTAATGCCTTGAAAAGTCATCTCTCATTTGTGTGTATTTTCATTTTTTAAAAATACTTTTATTTTATTATTAATACTCATTAATATTTTATTTTATAATTTATCATTACTTATTATTTATTATAAGATGACTAATAACAAAATGTAAAGACTATATAATGGTAACTATGATAATCCTGAAACTCAATCAATAACAAGAATATTCTATCTTTATTAGCGTATATATCGCAGCCCATGAACCTCAAGCTCTTTTTCACTCCCCTCTCTACAGACTACGATTTACCAGCCAATGCTTTCGGCCAAAGTGTCAAGCATCTGCAAGACGAGGATTTTGATATCTCTAAAATGGATGTAGCCATTATTGGCATAAATTCTAGAGAAGAGGCCGACTTGATTCGTGCTAAGCTCTTTGCCTTAAAACGTAGTGCAGCCGCTTACCGAGTAGCAGATTTGGGTAACATTCAACCTGGAGCAGATGAAGAACAGACACAAGCTAGAATTCGAGAAATCTGTGAGTTCTTAATAACCCAACGTGTCATCCCTATTCTAGTGGGAGGAAATCAAGACTTAGCACTTGGACAATTTAAAGCTTATGAAACTGCCAATAAGCTGATTTCTGTAGCCAATGTAGATGCGTTTATGGACATGGAAGAAGAGGCTGAATCTTCGGCAAACTTCTTGAATACGCTACTACTACATCAACCAAACTTCTTACTGAATTACAGCCACCTCGCCCATCAGACTTACCTTATTGATTCAGCCATGCTGAAAGCCCTTGACAAGCTCTATTTCGAGTCGCTAAGACTGGGTGAGATTAGATATGATATCAAACAAGCCGAACCACTGATTCGTATGGCAGACATGCTGACTTTCGATATTTCGGCTATTCGCTCTTCTGATGCTCCAGGCAACCCAAAGGCCCAACCATTTGGTCTTACTGGAGAAGAGGCTTGTCAACTGAGCTGGTATGCCGGCATCAATGAAAAGATGACGTCAATAGGCTTTCATGAGTATTATCCATCCTTAGACGATGATGCGCTAAAGACTGCCTCCGTAATGGCCACAATGATCTGGTACTTTATAGAAGGCTATTACAACAGAAGAGACACAGGCCAATTCAACTCGGACAACTACACTAAGTACACGGTTAGTTTTGAAGGGACTGAAGACACGATGATTTTCTACAAAAGCAATCTCTCAGAAAAGTGGTGGATGCTTGTGAATTATGGTGAGCAAATGATGGATCGAGCTTACATTCCTTGTAGCTACGAAGATTACAAAGGTGCCACGCATGGAGACTTCCCTGAAAGGTGGATCAAGGCACAAGGCAAGCTTATTTAACCTAGGTTTAATACACCCCTTAAAACGAAAAACCCCGATTCCATCTGAATCCGGGGTTAATACTGGGTCATTAAAATAAAAATGATCTGAAGCACTTTTTCTCTTAGATGACTAACAATAAAATATCGACTATGAAATCGATACTAATAATACTCGTCATACTAGGTCGACCCTACTCGTGTAAGATGAAGTCAACAAATTGCTTCCAATCAAATTATGAGTATTAAACGATTATTGTTTAAAAGGGAACACTGAAAAAGTGGTGGCACCAAAATTATTTTTAGAATACCTGGCGAGACAATAGATATCAAACGCTGGATCGAAGTTGACCCTCCCTCCTTCAGCCATTTGGGGATGTGGACTATCTTTACCAAAGAAGTAAACCTTAGTAGTTCCAAGTTTACTATAGGGCATTAAACCTGAGTAACGCTCCATTTCTTGCCAAAGCGTATCTGTCGTGATGACAATATAAACTCGCTCTACTGGGCCCGTATTATTCTCATTCCTATAGAGGTCTACCTCTTCAAAATTCGAAGTAAAATCATTAAGCCCTAGCTGAGAAAAAGAATTCCAGAGGATTGCGATAAAACAAGCCACGGGGATTATTAGCAACCATCGTTTATTTTTTCTCATATCAAACCTCTCGATTTAAGTTCGAGGTACTTGTTGATGGTATTAACGCTCAATTCTTTCGGTGGTGTTAAAATGGTATGAATACCATTCGCTTGGAGTTCCTTTACAATTAACTTCTTTTCAAATGCCAGTTGTTCAGCAATTCCCTTGGTATAGACCTCTTCCAAATCATCCGCTTTCTGATGTATCACTTTTTCAACTTCTGTATTCTGGAAGAAAATGCATACAAGTAAATGTTGTTGTTTGATTCTTTTCAGAAAAGGTAACTGCCTTTTTAAAGCCGAAAGTGATTCAAAGTTTGTGTAGAGCAAAACGAGCGATCGTTGTGTCACCTTCCGTTTGAGTGCAATGTAAAGCTTAGAGAAGTCTGATTCCTTATAGCCAGTTTTCTGCTTGTAGAGATGCTCTAAAATGAGGTTTAACTGCATGTTCCGAGAAGAGGCTGGCAGTATTGAATTTACTTTCTGCTGAAAAGTCACAATCCCCGCTTTATCCCCCTTTTTCAAGGCAATATTAGAAATCACCAAACTCGAATTGATCGCATAGTCCAAGAGGCTCAAACCCTCAAAAGGCATTTGCATCACCCGACCTTTATCAATGACAGAATATACCTGTTGCGAACGCTCGTCTTGGTATTGATTGACCATCAGATGTCCTTTTCTGGCAGTAGCTTTCCAGTTGACCTTGCGGTAGTCATCGCCCGAAACATAATTTTTGATCTGCTCAAACTCCATGTTATTTCCAATTCGCCTGATCTTTTTTACACCAAACGCTTGCAGCTGGTTTGAGATGGCAAGCAATTCATATTTCCTCATCTGAATGAATGATGGATATACTGCCACGTCTTTTGCCTCGCCCAACTGATATCGCCTGAGAACAATACCTAAGGCGGTAGCTGCATACACATTCACCACACCGAAAGCATAGGCTCCCCGTTTGGTAGGTCTAATGTTATAATCAATCTCTTTCACCTCTCCCGATTCTAATGAGAGGCTAAATACTTGATCTCTAATCTGAAGCTGTTCTGGCAGTTCATCTACTACCTGTAGTTCAAGTGTAATAGGGTATCTATTTTCTAGAATGATCCGGACCGGATTTTCATCTCCGTTCGAAAACTTCTCGGTACACAAACGCTCAACATTAATACCCTCTTTTATCCGATAAAGTAAAAGGGTGTCGATCACCAAGCAGGCTAAAGAAAGGTAGAATATCACCTGGGCAATTATTTCAACAAAAGGCACAGCAAAGCCTATGATGAACAGAAACACGAGGGCCCCAGCTACATAGAAAAATCTATTGGTGATATAAAACGATCGGATAAAATTCATTAACGCGGCACCTCTGTTTTAGCCACTAACTGCTGGATTACTTCGGCTGCTGAGATGCCCTCCATCTCCTTTTCAGGTGTCAGTATAATTCTATGCTTTAAAACTGGTCCAGCCAAAAACTTAATGTCTTCAGGAGTCACAAAATCTCTTCCTTGGATCGCTGCGAAAGCCCTTGAACCATTTAAGAGTGCCAATGAGGCCCTAGGTGAAGCACCTAAATAAATCGACTGATCACTTCTCGTTTGATTTACAATCTCAGCGATATAGCCAAGTAGTTTCTCATCAATAATAATGTCCGATAATGTCGATTTGTAAGCGGCAATATCTGCCGCTGAAATGACCGGACTAATTTCATCCATTTGCTCTCCTTTTCGGTTAGCTGCCCTCATGAGTATTTCAGTCTCATCAGCTACGTCCGGATAGTCTATCTCAATTTTGAAAAGAAACCTATCTAATTGTGCTTCAGGTAATCGATAGGTTCCCTCTTGTTCTATGGGGTTTTGAGTTGCCAAAACTAAATAAGGTGGTTCCATCTTATGTGTCACACCATCAACCGTAACCTGGCGTTCTTCCATCACTTCAAAAAGTGCTGACTGCGTTTTTGCAGGCGCTCTATTGATCTCATCAATCAATACGATGTTAGAAAAAATAGGCCCTTTCTTGAAGTCAAATTTAGAAGTCTTCATATTGAAAACACTCGTTCCCAATACGTCCGAAGGCATAAGGTCTGGTGTAAACTGCACCCTAGAAAAATCAACTGACATACTCTTTGCCACCAATTTAGCCGCCAACGTTTTTGCAACGCCTGGCACGCCTTCTAATAAGATGTGGCCATCGGCCAACACTGCAGTAATGATCAAGTCAACCATTTGTTTTTGGCCAACAATGACCTTACCTACTTGCTCTCTTATCTTCTCTACACCTTCTTTAAGCTTGGTCAGGTCTACCCTGCTTTCAAATGATTCGTAATTTTCCATATTATTTTATTCCGTAAAAAGCATTCAGCTGTTTTTCTATTTGCATCAACTCCGCTTGATTAATGGCTATTCCAGCTTCCACTCGTTTGATAAATTCCAATAACACATTTATTGATTTCAGCGATTGACCGGACTTATTTGCTAGCCCTTGTGCAAATCGCTCATCAAAATGATCAGTTCTGAGGTTATAATGTCCACTCACAAAGTCCTTCCAATAATGTACTCGCTTTTCTGCCAACTTACGATGATCACTCTGTCTGTAGTACAATCTACCGAGGGTTTCTACAAACTCAATTGACATATTCTTTAGCGGTGTAATAAGTGGGATGATGCGTTGCCTTCGCTTAGACTCAAAGAAAATGAAAATCAACAAGGTAAAGCTTAAAATAAAAAACGCCCATTTTAAAGAAGGATTACTGAGGATAACGCGTAGTGGTGTTTGTGCCTCTAGCCTACCCAATTGATAGTATTCATTGTGTAATAAAGCTGTGTCTTTCGGAAAAAGGCTCATTAGGTTTGAGGTGAATTGTGCAGTTTCCTCCCCTAATACAAAGTAGTTTGTGAAGGCAAGCGGCATGGTGGAGAGGTATAAATCACCCTTCGTTCCCTTATATGCCATTAATACCGGTTGATCAGCTTCATTGACGGCTAAAACATCAAAGTTATCTTCCACTACACTGCTGAAATAAGACATTGTAGCAATGGTTGAGAATGGGTAGGCCCTATTCTCCTCATCTCCAAACTTCAAACTAACAGTCTCCAAAGCCTCACCTGCTAGAGCCGCTTGAATGGCTTCAAAATCATAGGCTAATGTTTCATCTTTAACGGTAATCGCAAAACCCAAAGTATCCAGCAAATCACCTCCGAAATCCCTAGCACTGATCATAACAGTTCCTCCACCATCCACATATCTCAACAATGCGTTGACATCATTTTGATCCATGCCCACGCCATCAGCAATGATCAACAAGTTGTCCTGGATAGAGTCTTCATTCACCAATTCATAAACCGTTTTATAGGTTGAAGTCAATGCTTGATCATCAAACAAATCTTTCATCAAATCATGAGTAGCCAAAGCACCGAATGGAATAGAATGATTGGCATGATAGGTCGATGTCCAATTGAGCTGCTTAGGCTTTTGCAGTTCATAGAATACGTACAATACGATAATGACTACGAGAAAGATGATGTACTTCTTGTCTTTCATTTTACCACCCCCGCATTTTTGATTTTCGACAAATGTTCTTGTGCTTCAGCCACTATGCCATCATTTGCCTCGAAATGCCCATACCATGTGTAGTCGAAAATAAAACTCAGTCGTTCAAAATCTTGCTCTACATCTTTCCCCGAAAGTTCATACAGGTAGTCTCGATTGGTCTTGCCTTTCTTCACTGTAAGCCATTCAGCATCTGCCAACAACTTTAAAGCGTGTAGGTAGGACAACCTCACCACAAAACGCCATTGTTTCTCTTTAAAGGCATAGGCAATCTCTGTTTCGAAATCAATACGATGAAGCTGCTCCTCGCTAACCTGATAAGGAAGTTTCTGCGCTTTACTTGGCTTAAATACCGTTGTCACCTCAATACCAAATATTTTGATAATAAAATAGATAAAGATCACTACAATCAACACTCTAATGAAGATATCAAAGACTGCAGCAGTGGTTCCAGAGCCTATTAAATTAGCAAACCATTCTTGAACACTCCTCCAAAAACGTTGAAATGGTCCTTCAGTTTCAGGTGCTGGCAGTTCATACTGAAAGCCACTGTCTTGTCGATAGTCGTTCAGCTTCTCTTCATTAAATGTTCTGATTTGGACATCTCTATCCATGCCGTCAGTCTCTTGGCCAGACAGAGAAAACGTGGTAATTAGTAGCAATAAAATTATCCTAATAATCTTCATCAGATGTGTTTTCAAACTGCTGATCGATACCATCAATCCTCTCAATTAAACCTTTTGATCCTTTACGTTCAATTAAATTGAAGAACTGAAAAGTCGCACTAAACTTGTCAATGAACTTTCTTTTTCGGTAGTATGCTAGCCCGCTGATCTTTTGCATGGGAGGTAAGTTTCAAAAACGGTTATGACTAGACTTTTGAAAAGGTTGAATACATATACTGAGCGAACATCCTGAAGATGAACCGCAGCTTAATACTGTTCATCTGAATCTTCCTCTCCTGCGTTATCCATTTGCTCAATCTTGGACATCAGGCCTTTAGACTCTCTTCTTTCTACCAAATTAAAATACTGGAAGGCGAGTGCCATGTAAATCAAAGAATAACTAAGAATACTTCCGAAGGTTTCGAAGACTGAGAACAAGACATTTAACACCTGATCACTAGAGTTCCCCATCTGCGTGCCTTCAATGCTTCCGGTTGCATCTAAACTCGTAAACATGTCTATACCGAGTACTATTCCTCTTGGCAAAGAGAAAAATAAATTGATGATATAACCAATAATTGAAATGACCACCAACAGTCCGAAAGTACTCCACCATTTTCCTTTTATCAGCGTAAAGGCCCTTCCAAAAGCATCGATAGGATTACTTTTTTCAAAAACGATGATCGCAGCTCCCAAACTCAAAACAATCCCAACATAAATACCAGGGATAATGAAAAAGATCATCGCGATTATCGTCACGAAATATGTCAGAATGTTTAAGCCAAGTATATTGAAAAATCTAGAGGCAAACCTGTTCGTAACATTCGCAACACTGATGTCAGTCGGTACTGTGGTTTTGTAGGCTATCATGTAACCATAAGTAACGGCAGGCATAACGGTAGTGCTGACAAGACCGATCAATAAGATCAAACCATACATCTGGAACATATCGATCAGGAAGTTGGCTGAAAACTCACCATTAAAATCAAACATCCCCACGGCAAATTGATTAACCAAAATATTGGCAATGAGCAAGATCGGCCCGGCAATCATCAATTGAACCTTCAGGTAAGGCTTAGCATTCTCTCTGATGAATGTGAAAGTAGCATTCAGCTTTTCACCAAACTGACGTTTCTTATAAAATTCGATTTGTGGCTGATGAGGCATTTTTATAAAGTTTTCTTGGGTATAAGATAATGTAATAAATCATGAAGGCCAGCGAGGCCAAGATGATTGTTGCTTTTAAGATATCAGGCATATCGAAAAGACGAGTCACATAAGATTCTAAGAAGCCTGCAATAATGAATAGAGGCACCAAACCCAGCACCACTTTGGCTCCTGTGGTAGCTCCTCTTCTCAATGACTCCATTCGCGTGTAGGTGCCAGGAAACAACATTGAATTCCCCATGATCAGCCCTGCACCACCTGCCATAATGATGGAGATAATTTCTACAGTACCATGAATCCAAATGGTTAGAATAGAGGTCAGCAATAAGCCTTTGGTATAAAAAAAGTATTGAAACGAACCTAACATCACCCCATTTTGAAATAGCATAAATACGGTTCCTATTGATGCAAGTATGCCTGCGGCAAACGCGATGAATGAGACCCGTACATTATTGAAGGTGATTAGGACGAACATATCACTTTGAGCCATTTTACCATAAACGCCTAGCGGAACACCACTATCTATATTATTCAATGTCATGTTCACGTACTGATCGCCTAGAATCAAGCGAACAAAATTATCATCAAAAGCAGCTGAAAAAGCACCAACGATACAAGCACCCACAAAAAATAAAAGTGCATACCTAAATTCTTTTCTGTGTTGCCAGAAAATCAAAGGCAACTCTCTTTTCCAGAATTCAGCAAACCTGCTTTTGCCTTCTTTCTTATTTCGATAGATATATTGGTGAACCTTTGTAGACAAGTTATTTAAGTAGACGGTTACCTCTGATTTTGGATAGTGTGTTTTCGCGTAGGATAAGTCGTCAGTCAATTGTACAAACAGGTCCGCTAGCACATCAGGATCCTTTTTTGCTTTAGCCGCAATGAGACTTTCGAACTCTTCCCATTTACTTATATTTGCTTTTACAAAAGCGGATTCCCTCATAGATTCGTATTTCAGCCAAAAATTAGGCAATAATAGTTCTTATGCAAGCTGTCAGCATTCAAACAACACAAAACATTCAGCTGGAATACCCATTGGCAGGAATTGGAGAGCGCCTTTTGGCCTTCGCCATTGATATCCTCATCATCGGTAGTGTCTACCTTCTTTTAAGCTTTATTCTCACTCAGATAGGTATTGGTCAAGGCCTAGCCGTTGGCGGATTATTGGCCCTGCTAGTGTATTTATACCGTCTTGTATGTGAAGTATTGATGAATGGACAAACGGTTGGAAAAATAGTCTTAAGCATAAAGGTGGTCAAACTTGATGGCAGCACGCCTTCCTTTGTCTCGTATTTTTTGCGCTGGTTATTAGAGCCGATCGACTTTTTTATTATCGGACTAGGTGTAATCTTTATCATTCTGACCAAAAATGGCCAACGTGTCGGTGACTTGTTGGCTGGCACTACTGTAGTGAAAATGAAGAAAATTACCGCAACCAACATGCAGAATAAAATATTGATGGATGTAGTCGATGAGGATTATGAACCACAAATATTCGAGGCGGCTAGTATTACAGATGCCGAAGTACAGCTCATAAAAGATACGCTGAGAGTATTTAAGAATGATGCCGTGAAGAAGCCAATTCAATTGATCGAAAGAAAACTGAAGGAGAAGTATAAGATTCAAAGTGAGCTACCGACCGTTAAGTTTCTTTATACCCTTTTACGAGACCATACTTACTACGTGACGAGATGAGGTTAAAATCATCAGGTTATCGTTCATTGATTACATTGCTATTGTGTTCAATAATCATTCAAGTAATCCCTAACCATACGCTATCTGCTCAATCAGAAAGCTCCTTCCCTGAATATTACGAAGAGGCCGTTTGGGTACCAAAGCTCGATTCTTTACGCAAAGCAGTTGGCTCAGAATTGATTCTGAAGAATGGCGATAGTTTTGAGTTAGCCGCTCTTTTGGCTTTGTCTCATTATCCAATGCTTCAAGCTAGAAAAGTGCAGATTATTGTTAAGAAATTACCTGGAGCTCCAGTAGAAGCAAGTTTCTCAGTTTGGAATTTCATCAAACCTCGCAAAAGCAAAATCTATAAGGTTAAAATTGAAGAAGGTTCTTTTATGGAACCTCTTAGTTTGAACCAACAAGTCTCAGCTATATCACACGAGATGGCACATTTCATCCAATATGATGAGCGTGGATATTTTAGAACCTTAACCACTTTAATTGGCTGGTCGCTTTCTAAAAAAGCACGTTCCAAATTCGAAAAAGGTGCAGATAAAATAGCCATAGACCATTATTTGGGACCACAATTGTTAGACTTTGCCTTCTATACTAGTGATGAAGAGATAAGGCGCTATATGAAGGAAAAGGGTTATGATAAGTAGCACTTACACCAAGGCGCAACTCGCGCTACGGAATGGTCAAGACAGACAGGAAATCTGGGTAGCTTATCAAGGTAAAATCTATGATGTTAGCGACTCAAAACTTTGGAGAGACGGCAAGCACTACGAGCATTGGGCTGGCCAAGACTTAACGGATGAATTACCTGATGCTCCACACACGAATGCTGTTTTTGAAAAATTTGAAGTTGTTGGGGAGGTGATTGGGTGATTGGGTGAA
>CBFIAY010000002.1:126689-283009 GCA_965660665.1 Roseivirga sp.
AGGTGATTGGGTGATTGGGTGAAATTTATTTTTATAAAAAGACACTCCAAACTATTCATTGCTAATTCTTTATAAAACTATCTCCAATCAAAACCTCTGCCATTAGCGATACAACCCAAGTCAGGTGCGCGTTCTGGGTGCTCTAAAAACGCCTCTATCATACCAAAATAACAAGGATTGAAAGTGGAATGGCCGTCAGTTGGAAATTCTGCATAGAAAGCATTAGAAAGTTATTTCAAAGCTTCTTTGGCATAGGCTGGTGGCGTGATAGGATCAAATGCTCCATTAGCAACTAGCGAAGGAATATTAGACAAAACAGGCTCGCTCAAAACTGGTTCTTCTCTGAAAGCATGCCAAGACGCTATCAACTCCTTGCTAGGTGTAAAAAAAGCTGGGCCTGGATTGTTTAGTTCAGGATATCTAGTCAAATCCTCCAAAGAAGCTGTTTCAACGCTTTCATCACCATACTCGTCATAAGCTACAAAAGACCAATGCATGGCTACGTTAATAACATTCATTGTCGCTCCTTAAAGAGCAATAGCATTACTTACCACCCGAAAGTCCTCTTCTTTTATGGCCGTTATTACTGCAGGAAGTTGTTCAATCGTAGCTTTTGAATATAAATATTGCTGTACCAACATCAACATATCTTGCGCATTGAGTATAAATGGTTTTCCGTTATACTTAGCGGTAAAGGGATTAGATTTCAAGCCTTCAAGTACTTCGTAAAAGTCTGTTTTAAAGTTCGGATACTTTTTCAAGCAGAACTTATCATTAGCACAAGCCTCAAAAACCACATTCAATGATCGGCTGAAATTAGTTGAAAAGTCAGCATAAAAATTGATCTGGGGCGGGGCTAATGCTGCCATGATGGATGTTCGTACATTTTGAGGGAATTCTCTCATGTAGGCTAGAGCAAGGGTTGATCCATAAGAGGTGCCAAAGAGATTCCATTGCTCATAGCCCAAATGGACACGCAATGCTTCCATATCTTTTACATTCTCTGGGGTATTATAGCCTTCTTGGTCGTGGCCAACAGATTTCATTTCCGCTTTGCAAGCATTGGCCACTACCAATAAGGCATTCATTTCTTCGGCTGGAGTGAGGTCTTTACTCATAATGTCAATAATGTTGGCCCCAAAATCAGGACAGACCGCAGCAGAAAGCCCTGTTCCTCGTTGATCAAAAATGACAAAATCTCTATCCCTTCTTAATTGAGAGTTACGCCAATAACCAGTTGTATAGGTAGCTGACCCACCGGGGCCACCCATTAAATACACAATTGGATCCTTTTTCGGTGCTGAAGAATTTGCCTTTAAAACAACATAGGCTAATTCTATTTCCCTAGAGCTAGGGTCACTCCTGTTTTCTGGAACAGTCAGAAAACCGCTAATGGCGTTGGCTTCATTAGCAAATTGTGGAATTGAGGTACTTTCTTGCGCATGCCCACATGAGAAAACTGCCGCAAGAAGAAAAAGAGCAAGAATCCGATACATACCTGAATATACCCTTGAATAGCAATTTGGGCAATGGATATGTTGCCAATGACATTTTTAGACATGATCGTCAATAGGAAGGCCTATTCACTAGCAGCTACCTTTTCTACAGCTCGCCAAACCCTAAAGATATTCTGATAGCACATTTTAGCAATATCATCATCAGAATAGCCACGTTTCAGCAGCTCAAAAATCAAATTCGGATAGGTAGATACATCCTTTAGTCCTGTTGGCAAAGAGTCTCCCACGCCATCAAAATCCGACCCAAATCCTACGTGATCAGTACTTCCAGTTAATTCCACCACGCGATCAATGTGATCAGCTACTTTCTTTACATCACTCCAAGGATCTTTCGCTTTGGTATATTCATCGATGTAAGCTTTCGCTTTTGGATCGTCACTTGCCAATTCATTATCAGCTAGCCAATTGATCACATGTTCGTCATAAGCTGCTCTTCTTGTTCTGTATTCACCATCCAAAAAGCTAGAGCCAAAATTGATCATAATGACACCATCATTTTCTCCAAGCTTCTTGATCATGTCATCATTCATATTACGCTCGAACCCTGGAGTAAAGTGACGCACAGAAGAGTGGGAAGCGATGGCAGGTGCTTTGCTCAGCTCCATTACTTGCCAGAAGGTGTCGTCTGAAACATGCGATATGTCGACCATTATGCCCACACGATTCATCTCTGAAACTACCTGTTTGCCATAGTCACTCAAACCACCATGCGTTCTAGTAGTATCATAAGAGGAATCACAAATCTTATTGTCTTTACCATGGGTCAGCGTAACATACCTGATACCTTCCTTTTGAAAATATTCCACAAGCGAAATATCGTCTTCTAAGGGAGCGCCATTCTCCATTCCCATTGGTAAGGAAATCTTTCCTGCCTTAAAGTGTTTTTCCACGTCATCTGGACTATATGCAATCGCAAATTGATCAGGATATGTATTTGCCAATTGCTTGGTCATCATAATTAATGAATCCGCAAACTTTTTGGCGTAGCCCGACACTTGTTGATACTGAGCAGGAATATAAATAGACATAAATGGGGCATCCAATCCACCGGCCTTTGCCCGCGGGAAATCGAAATTGCCATCTGAGGCACCGACTGAAACATTAAGCACTTTCTGTCTCACCATAAAACCACCTTGCTCCATGCGATAAGGAAGATCAACATGCCCATCGACAATAATATTCTTTTGTGCTAAGGCTTTGGCTTTGGTCAATAGTTCTGCGTCAGTCAAATCCTTCTTTTCAGGTTGACAAGCGAGGCTTAGAATGACTATAGATGCGATTGATAGAAGTAATCTGCTATTCATAATTAGTGCTTTGAACGGAAGATAGTTATTACTGTATCATTTTGAAACCTGCATTATCTAAGTGTCTAACTCTGTTATCGAAGATTTAAGTTCAGTCAACGAAAATCCAAATACGTACAGGCCAAATTCTAGAATTTTATATCAAATCAAAGATCATGAAGAGACTAAAAATATTATTCATTCCTCTAGCCCTAATACTTACCTATTGTGCTCCTAAAATACAAGAGGAAAAATACTTTGATGACGGTATTGTGAATCTTGCAGGCATGTGGGTTCTAAATGCTAATAATCAAACCGAATTAAACATATTATTAGGAATCGATTTGAATGAAGGGTCAACCGATATTAATGTGATGGGTCAACAAGTCAGAGACTATCGCATGATCAGTAAGAGAAACCAATTTCTCCTTTCTTATGAGACAATTGATGGTCAGAAGTTTAACATCTTAGCCAGAATGGCAGGCAAGGACGAAATGAGAATTTCTCGAACTGACGAAGCGGTCAATGGCATCATACCGATCGGTCAAATAGGAGAGAAAGTTTATCGATTAAAAAGGCTCAATTCAAAGGAGACTTTTATGGCTAGATCAAACATAGCCGCTAAAAAAGAATTTTAAGACTGAATAGAATACAAGTGCCTTTTCATTTTAATTAAGGACTTATTTTAGCTAAAGGAACTTTCATCTAAATTGGAAAGCTCGGTAGACGGTAATAAATTCGCTCGAGTCAACTACCTTTCCATAGTAGGGTCATTGATAAAAGAACTCTTAGTTACTGTAATTGAATGAAGGTACTGATTGCCGATAGTGGCTTTACAAAAACTGACTGGCGCCTTATTGGTGACGAGGGAGATATATCTCAGGCAAAGACCGCAGGCATCAATCCATATTACCAAAAAGAAGAGGAGATGCTGAAGGAGATTCAAGCCCTTCACAATCAGATTCCCGATAAGATAGATCAAATCTATTACTATGGCACTGGCTGCTCATCAGCCACCAATAGAGATAAAATCACCACCCTTCTAAAACGCTATTATCCGCATGCCGAAATAGATGTGAACCATGATCTATTAGCCGCTGCAAGGTCCTTATGTGGAGACCAAGCTGGTATTGCATGCATTATCGGAACTGGTACAAACTCCTGTCTTTACGATGGTGAAAGAATCACACAAAACGTTCCTTCACTAGGCTGGGCAGTTGCTGATGAAGGTGGCGGCACATACCTAGGCAAAGTGCTCGTAACAGACTATTATAGGAAAGATATGCCCAAACACTTACGCGTGCTCTTTAAAGAGGAGTTTGGACTGACAAAGGATGGGTTTCTTACTAAAATGTATCAAGAACCTATGCCAGGTAGGTTTTTAGCAAGCTTTGCCAAATTCATTAGTAAGCATATTTCAGATCCATACATGTACAACCTAGTGGCAACTGGCTTTGAACTATTTATCACCAAAAACGTGATGAAATATGAAGGGTATAAAAGTATTCCTATTCACTTCACTGGTTCTATAGCTTTTTTCTTTGGTAACATACTGAGGGATGTAGCTATGTCCAAAGGATTACAAATTAAACACATCACGCAACAGCCAATCGCTGGACTTACGCTGTTTCATCAATAATTCTCCATCCATGAACATCACCGAATCAGAGTCAAATCACAGTAGCTTAGATCAAATGTCTGTGAGAGAATTACTTACAAGCATCAACCAAGAAGATCAAAGTGTAGCGCTCGCTGTGGAAAAAGTAATTCCCCAAATTGAAGCACTCGTGCTAGAGATCGTACCTCGCATGGAAAAAGGGGGCCGTATCTTCTATATAGGTGCCGGAACTAGTGGAAGGCTTGGAGTAGTTGATGCTTCGGAATGCCCTCCCACCTATGGTGTTGAGCACGGGCTTGTCGTGGGCATAATTGCAGGTGGAGATTCTGCGATACGAAAGGCAGTAGAATTTGCCGAGGATGATCCAGACCAAGCTTGGAAAGATTTGCAAGAACATATGATCAACCACAAAGACACAGTGATTGGTATTGCCGCTTCTGGCGGCACTCCTTATGTGATTGGTGGAATTAAAAAGGCCAAAGAGAATGGGGTTCTTACAGGTTGCATTACTTGTAATCCAGATAGCAAGCTCGCTTGGGAAGCTGAATTTCCTATTGAACCTATAGTTGGTCCTGAATTCGTTACTGGTAGTACGCGAATGAAGGCAGGTACTGCTCAAAAGCTAGTCCTTAATATGATCTCTACTTCCGTAATGATCCGACTGGGTAAAGTCAAAGGAAACCGTATGGTGGATATGCAACTCTCCAATAAGAAGCTAGTGGATCGCGGTGCAAAAATGATTATGGAAATGCTTCAGGTAGAATATCCCGTTGCTGAGAAATTGTTAAAGGAACATGGTTCTGTCAGAAAGGTGATCGACTTTGTCAAGAACTCCTAATGCATAACATTGAACCCTATTATAACTGGCTCAAATACTATAACGTAGCTGAGGACCCGAACTCTCCTTATGACGGAAAGGAGTACAACTTCGAACGCTATTCTGAAAACATTTACGGCTATTATATCGATCCACATTGGGACTTCATGGGTTCCGAAACGCTTTACATCAAAGTCCTATTCACAGACTATGACAGAGGGTTTATCATCATAGAGTTCATTGGAGAATGGAATGATGCACTGAACAACGACATCATGTATCTAAAGCGAAACATCGTTGATCATTTTAATGGATATGGCATCAACAAATACATTCTTATTGGAGAAAATATTCTAAACTTTCATGGATCAGATGACAGCTATTATGAAGAATGGTTTGAAGATATGGAAGAAGGCTGGATTACAGGGGTCAACTTTAGAGATTTCGTTCAAGACGAAATGAGAAACTTCAATATCGATAGCTATGTGAATTTTGGTGGCGAACTAGACATCGTTAACTGGCGCACATTAAAGCCTCCGCTTTTCTTCGAAAGAATCAATGCGATCATCAGTCACCGAATCGGTTAAACATTAAACCCGCTTTTCGTCACCTTCCTTTGTACGGACCACCCCTAACCCCTCCTGAGAGGAGGTGAATTAGACTATCAAAAGTAAAATACCAATTATTCGATATAAGTAGATGTTACAACCTTCTTCCAAAAGAACATTGGATGTAAAACTGTATACACTACACATTTAACTCCTCTCCTTTTTAAGGAGGGGAATTGGACTAACAAAAAGAAAATACCTAATCATTCAATAAAAGTAGGTGTTACAACCTTCTTCAAATAGAACATTGGATGTAAAACTGTATACACTGCACATTTAACTCCCCTCCTTTTAAGGAGGGGTTTGGGGGTGGTTAGCACTTTTATTAAATTCAAATACACACAATGAATTATGGACAGGCTTCATAACAGAAAAGAATTAAAAGCAAGGAGAAAGCATTTAAGGAGTAATGGCACCTCAGCCGAAGCTACGTTGTGGACCCTACTTTCAAATAAGCAGCTCGAAGGCCGGAAATTTAGAAGACAGCATAGTATTAAAAACTATATCGTTGATTTTTACTGTCCATCCGAAAAGCTTATAATTGAACTAGATGGAGACATACACTTCTCCGAGGCTGGGCTTGAATATGATCAAAAGCGCGATAGTGAACTTCGAGAGTTGGGTTTCAAGATTATCCGAATCGAAAATGAAGATGTTTTCCTAGCAACCATGGCTGTTCTTGACAAAATCAAAAGCTGTTTCAACTACCCCTAAGCCCTCCTGAAAGGAGAGGAATTAGATTCAAATGATAAGTTAGTTGAAGGTCCTAATTCTAATTGTCCGTTGCCATAGGCATAAAACGGTTAAGGAAATACTTAAGCCTCCCCTCCTTTTGAAGGAGGGGTTGGGGGTAGTTACTATATATCTAATCGATGAGCTTTACTTCAGCCATCATAGGGATTAGATAGCGTCTTTGCGTATTAAGTTCTAGACATACAGCCCTAGTGCGTTTCTCCTGGAGTTTACGAAAGGTTCGTTTTCTAAACCTAAACTCTCGATCGAGGTCAATTTCTTTCAAGGTAGGTCCCGCGTATTGAGAAAGATCGTATTGGGAAAGTGCCAACATTAACCTTGGATCAGCCGAACTACTCGCTTTAGGGTTCTTCATATGCCTGGCCAACACCCTGAGGATATCTTCTGGAAATATTTCTGGCCGCAGCAATGGCAACATCAATTTCTGAAAACACATCTTCCATTCCATGCCGTGAGGCTTTTGTTTGGAATGCGCTTTATGCACTATGCGATGTGCCACCTCATGGACAAATGTGATGAGGAATTGGTAAGTATTAAGGTTTTGGTTAACCGTGACCCAATGAGTCTCCTGTCTTGGATCGTATCGATAATCACCAAGCTTAGAACTCCTTGCTCTTACAATTTTGAAGTCAAAAGGAAAATCAATCCAAAGTTTGCAACAATAATCAAGTGCCTCATCAGGCACCTTTTTCCTCAATGCTTCTTCTATACCAATCACTTATTTCTTTCTGAAAACTAGCTTAATAGGCACCCCATCAAAATCAAATTTCTCTCTGATATTATTCTCGAGATAACGCTCATAAGGCGTCTTAATATACTGAGGAAGGTTGCAAAAGAAAGCAATGGTTGGCGAGTGCGTTGGCAGCTGCGTAATATATTTGATCTTAATCTGCTTCCCTTTTAATGCAGGCGGCGGATAGTGCTCAATGGCAGGCAATAACGCGTCATTCAATTTTGAAGTAGAAATCTTTCTGATTCTATTTTCATAGACCTTTACAGCCATTTCCATGGCTTGAAGAATTCTTTGCTTCTCTGTTACCGAAGTGAATATCTTTGGAATCCAGTTGAGGTGACCTAGCTTTTCTTCCAAGTCAGCTTTAAACTTGTTCATGGTATTTGAATCCTTCTCAACCAAATCCCATTTGTTGAGCATGAGCATGATACCCTTCTTGTACTTCAAAGCCAAACTGATCAAGTTCATGTCTTGTGCCTCTAAGCCCCGAGTACAATCAATCATAATCACACAGACATCTGAGTCTTGCAAGGCCTGTAAAGCTCGCATTACGGAATAGAACTCTATGTCCTCGTGAACACGAGATTTCTTACGAACTCCAGCTGTATCGGTAAGAATAAAGTCTTTACCATAAAGGGTATATCGGGTATTTATTGAGTCACGAGTAGTTCCTGCAACATCAGTAACTATCGTTCTTTCTTTACCGAGAATCGCGTTCATGAAAGAAGACTTACCAGCATTTGGCCTACCAAGAATGGCAATGCGTGGGATACCATCTTCTGGGTTTTCATCTCCTTCCACTTCGAAGTGCTTCACCACTTCATCTAAGAGCTCGCCAGTACCACTTCCACTTGCTGAAGAAATTGGAAATACCTCGCCTAGTCCTAAGCCATAGAATTCACTTGATTGATAAGACCAATCAGCAGTATCTGCCTTATTAGCCACAACAATCACAGGTTTTTTTAACCCACGAACAATTTTTGCAAAGTCTTTATCTAGCCCCGTCAGTCCATCATGGCAATCAGCCATAAACAGAATAACCGAAGCCTCATTCATAGCCTCTTCTACCTGCTCACGAATTGCCCCTTCAAAAACATCTTCTGAACCAGTCACGTATCCACCGGTATCAATCACAGTGAAATACTTGCCAATCCATTCTCCATAACCATAATGACGATCGCGGGTTACTCCGCTCTCATTATCCATGATGGCCTGTCTGCTTTCCACCAAACGGTTAAAAAGAGTTGATTTACCAACATTGGGTCTTCCTACTATTGCTACAATATTTGCCATTATTCAATCTTCAATTCGAGTATCCGAAGCTTTTTAGCTTCAGCTCTTTCTTTCTCCAGTCTTGTTCTACTTTAACAAAGGTCTCTAAATGCACTTGCTTTCCGAAAAAAGTCTCTAGGTCTTTTCTGGCCTCTATTCCTACTTTTTTAAGTGCCTCACCTTTATGACCAATTATAATCCCTTTCTGGCTATTTCGTTCTACGTAGATTTCAGCCCTGATTCTAATAATTTTTTCATCCTCCTTGAACTCACCAGTTACTACCTGACAGCTATAAGGAACTTCCTTTTTATAGTTTAAAAAGATCTTCTCTCGTATGATCTCATCGACAAAAAAGCGCTCAGGCTTGTCCGTTAAAGTATCTTTCGGAAAATATCCAGGATGCTCAGGCAAATGCTTAATGATTGTCCCAAAAAGCTGCTCAATATTCTGCTTTTCCAATGCTGACACCAAAATGACATCATCAAAATCAAACATTTCTTGCCAATAAGCCGCCTTATCTTCAGCCTGACTACCTTTTGCTAGGTCCATCTTATTCATCACTAGAATAACTGGAACCTTCTTTTCCTTAATGAAATTAATCTGTTTTTCGTCTTCAAATTTCTCATAAAGGTCGGCTACGAATAGAATCACATCAGCGTCCTCAAAGGAGCTATTGACAAAGCTCATCATTGAGTCGTGAAGCTTATACTCTGGCTTTAGAATCCCGGGAGTATCTGAATAGATTATCTGAAAATTATCTCCGCTTAAAACACCCATGATTCGGTGTCTAGTTGTCTGTGCTTTGGAAGTGATAATAGATAACCTTTCACCCACCAAAGCATTCATCAAAGTGGACTTTCCCACGTTGGGCTTACCTATAATGCTCACAAAACCAGCCTTATGTGGTTGATCACTCATTCATTCCAAAATTAAGTCGCAAAGGTACTTGTTTCGAATGGATTTGTCACCTACATTTGCAGTCCACTTCAGCAATTGTCTGAAGTGGCTACATCGCGGGGTGGAGCAGTTGGTAGCTCGTCGGGCTCATAACCCGAAGGTCACTGGTTCGAGTCCAGTTCCCGCTACTATAAAAGACACTAAGAAATTAGTGTCTTTTTTTATGCTTAAAATTCACCTGAAGAATTATAACGCGAACCTAGAAGTGTATTTGAACTTGAACAACTCATTGAATCAGTCTGGCTGAAGACTTTATGCTTCACATTGGCTAGGATGATAAAACCAAAAATGGGCACTTATTTCTTTCGAAATAAATGCCCATTTCACTTCATAAACTCCTAGAGCTTATCAAATGTCAAGCTACTGTTATTATGACTTTATTATACTCATTCAACCTTTTACAAGAATGACTTTCAAAATCTGAATTAACGCTCTCTTTACCCTTTCCAATTGATCGTTTCAAGGATCAAAATTTCCAAACTACCTGATCATTAATCCTGACGCTATCACGCCTGTCCTTTATCGCTTACTTGATGATATAAAGATATAGTACGAAAGACTTAGCACCGATGATATTCATCATTGTGGTTGGTGATTTTCATTGTCTCTAGAAACTCTCGCAATTTCTCCCTTTTCGATAAGCGTAAGTGCCAGTTTTTCATTTTGTTCAGCACTAGATGTAATGTTTACCGTGAAGCAACTCTGATCAGGAGTTTTCTGAACAAATTGTAGCTAGCTAGGCAGCGAAAAATACGTTGGAAAAACGTAATTCTGAATCTTTGATAACCCTTATTTTAGATAGATTAGATCAACCTAAAGGAAGATTCAATATGGCCGTAAACCGATGATCTATAATAGTCAACGAGAACATATCTATCAGTAAATGACTCTTAAAGTCAGCTTTATGTGATAAGTAAAGCTTTAAAGGATGACTGAATTACACTTGACTAAATAATCAGCCTAACCTTTCTCAAACCTCCCTGATCTTTCAAGAATTTTAATCCTATAAGTAACCAAGCTTATGTTTGGTTTAATCATACTTGGAGGCTTTTCCATTCCAAATTTTGGCAGGCTGCTTTCACCACTTGTAAAGGGCATCATCTTATTGGTGATTAATCGTAAAGCATCTTTAGCTTCTACTTCATTGAGTAGAAGCTCTTGAAATTTTCCAATGATTATAACACTTCTCCAATTAGCCATGTCATCAATCCTATCTACTTCAAAGCAAACCAAAGGATTTTTACGAAGCATCTCAATTTTCAGTCCCTCACTTGTATGCCCATAGATATAATCACCATCATAAGCATAAGCTACTGGCACCACATAAGGCTGATTGTTGAGAGAACAACCCAGACGACCCACCAATTCAGATGTCAATAGTGCATTTATTTGAACATCATTTAAAACCCCTAGCATGCCTTATGTGTAAATGTTGTGAATTTGATTTAAGCCCTCGATGCTCAATACTTCAATTCTCCTTCCCTCTATGTTAATCAACTTTTCAGCCTTGAACTCTGAAAGTAATCTAATTACCGTTTCCTTGGCCGTACCCACAAAACTTGCAAGATCCTCTCTTGATAAATCAATGCCGTGCCCCTCTCTATAAGTGACATAAAGTGATAAAAGGCTTTCCGCCAATCTACCACGTACGGGTTTATAAGCCATAGACACCATTCTCTCCTCAGCTGCGACTAAATCCTCACACAAAAGGTGTGTGAAATAGTCAGAAGCATCATCGGATTTAAAGACTTCATAAAAGTCTCCTTTTGGTATGAAAACTAACATAGCATCTTCCACCACAACAGCACCCGATGTAAAACTTCTATCTGCCAACAAATCCTTATAACCTAAGAACCCACCTGCAACCGCAATGGTCAAAATCTGTTCTTTACCATCATTACCATGTTTGAATACCTTAACCTTACCAGACTTAACATAATAAAGACCATGCGGTTGAGTATCAATTCTGAATACCACCTGTCCTTTAGTAAAAAGATTTGTTTCAAAGTTCTTTGACGACAATTCACTTGAACCCCGTCTAAAAAATATTGGAAGTTCAGTAGTCTCATTTGTATTATGTAATGTATCTGATTGTATTAACATGACCTTATTATTTTAATGTGTGTTGTAATAAAGATCGTTCAAGAATCACTCATCCGTTAGACGCTAAAAACGTATTTTCTATCTAAGAAAAATGCGTAGGTCAATAAGAAAATTCATTACACGCCAAAGACAATACTGTAGTCTAAAAAGTCATACTAATAAGTAGATAAAGTAATTTTCAGGGCCTCCTGAATTTAGTTTTTTGCATACCCAAGAAGATGTTAGTCAATGCCGTAAGAAAGGGTGTTGGTCTGAGGTAATATTAAGCCGTCTTTTGGGTGAATTAAAAGATTTTTTTAGATGACGCTCACTCCTCCAAAAGCAAAGTAGCAAACAAAAACCATCATGCATTTAAGGAAAAGGAATTCAAAGACGATATGTCTGGCGATGATTTAGATGTTCCAGGATCAGAATTCTATGATCAATTCAATCGCTAATTTTGTTGGTTTCAAGACCAATGAAAATAATCATTCTATATAACCTGAATTCACCTTTGACACAAAACAAGAAGCATTGAGTAGAAGTGAAAAAGGCATGCCAAGTAAAAGACATCAAATGCAAAGCAGCACTGCATAATTACTTAAATCGGGACTTACACTTTATGACCATACAAATTGACATTGAATCAGTAGATAAGATGACAAGTAACGAGAAAGATGCTTTTGTGAAGAATCACTTTGAAAAGCTTTCCAATTAAGCAGACATCTTCTTCGGAAATGGGTTAAAACGATTACCATAATATGAGCACCATATTAATACAGCGCAATGGAACAATAATCAATTATCTACATGATGGAAGTCATTCATAATGTTCCAAAAAATGACGCAATTGACACTTTAAATAAGCAATAGCCAAATGAATTATTCCATTGATAAAAGTGTGAAAATGAGCTTCGATGAAGCCGTAATAGCTACAATCGAAGCCTTAAAGGTTGAAGGTTTTGGAGTACTGACAGAAATAGACTTAAAAGCAACCTTTAAGAAGAAGTTGAATGTGGATTTTAGGAATTATAGAATTTTGGGAGCTTGTAATCCTGACTTTGCGTATCAAGCACTTCAATTTGAAGATAAAATTGGAACCATGTTGCCTTGTAATGTCATCATTCAAGAGCATAATAATGGTACGGTAGAGGTATCAGCAGTCAACCCAATGGCTTCTATGCAAGCAGTTGAAAACGCTGCCCTTGCAGGCATTGCCTCTGAGGTAAATGATAAGTTAAAACGTGTTATCTCTTCGTTGAAATGACTTCAAGCCTCAGTAATTTTGTTCTTGATTGCATAACGTACTAGGCCTGCAGTATTTTTGGCCTGTAATTTTTGGATGAGGTTTCTCCTATGCGTATCCACCGTGCGTGAGCTTATAAATAGTTTGTCTGCGATTTCGTGATTGGTGTACTCTTCGGAAATAAGTTTAAGGATTTCAGTTTCTCTTTTGGTTAGTTTACCCAAACCATTAAACTTATTTTTTTCTCTTCCTCTGACCAATTGATTCATGATTTTGGCCGACACTTCCTTGTTAAAATAAGATTTTCCGTTTGATACAGTTACAATGGCTTCTAAAAGCTCCCCCATACCTGTGCTTTTTAAGATGTAACCTAGAGCACCAGCTTTAAGTGCTTCTCTAATATGTGATTCGTCAGTATGCATACTAAGCATTAAGACATTGAGGTTAGGATACTTTTTTGTGATAATACTTGTGGCATCGGTGCCATTCATTTCGGGCATGCTGATATCCATTATTACAAGATCGAAATTTGCATGAGCTAGCTGATCAATGGCCTCCTTCCCATTTACGGCCTCCGCCAAATCAAGGTGTTCATGATTCATTAGTGAATTTTTGATACCCTCTCTGATTAAAGCGTGATCATCGACCAATAAGATTTTGATCTTCTTCATAGAGGTATGTTAATAGAAACCGAGGTACCACTTTTTTTAGAAGAATCAACGTGTATTTCTCCGTTAAGCAACTGAGCTCTCGACACAATGTTACTCAAGCCCATGCCTTTCGATTTGACATCTACATCAAATCCATTTCCGTCATCTTCCACGATTCCAATCAATTCTGATGGTGTTCTAGTAACATGGACATGGACAAGACTCGCTTCTGCATGTTTTAATGCATTGTTAATAAGCTCTTGAATAATACGGTAAAGCCCTAGGGCCGCTTTTTTATCTATTAACAGCAGATCCCCATGGAGGCTAAGGCTAAGTTCAACAGTAGTCGACTTTTCGATGGTTTCAAAAAGATGTTCAAGAGCACTTGGTAAACCAAATTTCTCCAGAATATGTGGCGTAAGATTACGAGAAATGGTTCTTACTTCATCAATGGTTTGATTTAGACTATGCCTTACCTCATCATAAATTTTGTTGAACTGTTCGTTAAAATGTTTCAGTTCTGGTTCTAGAGAATTTAGGTTTAGACCGATGGCTGAAATGGACTGCACTAACCCGTCATGCATCTCTTGTGCGAGTCTTCTTCTTTCGTTCTCCTGACCAATCACTAGTGCCTCGGTTCTTTCTATTTCCAAAGCACGCTTACTTGTAATATCTACCCCACTACTCAGTGTCGCTTCTGGTCTTCCTGATTTGTTTTTTAATACGGTATTTTGCCACTCAATAAGGCGTAAGTCTCTATTTTTTCCAATAACGAGGTTTTCGGCAGACAGACTGATGCCAGGGTCATCTCTCATCATTTTGTCAAAGATCTCTCTAACAGACTTTCTCTCGGCTAATGGAATGAATTTATTAAACCAATTCTCACCCTTTAGTTTATTCTCAGGTAATCCCAGCAGTTCGCTACCCGCCTTATTGATCATAGCAACTTGACCTTTCCTATTTAATACAAGAAATATGGAGCTTGTCACGTCAAGGTATTGTTGGATCATTTCACGTTCCTTTCTCAGTTCACTTTCAAGCCTTTTTCTGTTAGTAACATCGGCTATGAAGCAAACCACTAACAAATCGATTTCTGATTTGATATAGCTCAAACTGATTTCTAATGGTATTTGCTTGCCTGATTTGTGCAATCCAAAAACCTCTAGGCCTGAGGCCATCTGTCTTACTTGGGGGTTCTTTAAATATGCTTTTTTATGCTGAGCGTGTTCTTTTGTGAATTTGGTTGGAATAAGGTTTTCAACTGGCTGGTTGAGCACCTCTGCAATCTCAAAACCAAAAATTTTGAGGCAACTTGGATTTGCTCTGATTATTTTGCCATGACTATCTGTCACGAGGATGCCTTCTGCGGAATTCTCAAAAATCAGAGAAAAAATAGAATCATGCAGTAAAAAATCCAAAGGCATGTAAATTCAATTAAGTGTAATTATTAAGTTATCTATTTTTCTTATAGGAAGAAAGATATTGTATGGATAATTAAGCCAATATAGAATAGCAAAAACTAATTATTAATAACTTAAGTCCGAGTTAAGTTTGTCAACCTGAGAAATCAATTGACTTCTGATATGACTCTTTACATCAGGCCAACGTTTGACAAAATCAGGCAGCCTGACATGCGGAATGACAAGTAATTGAGAAGGTCGAGAAACCCTTGCTGAATGACTCGAAAGATGAAAACCTCTTAGGCATTGTAAACCAATAAAACTTCCACTTTCTATCGGAGGAAGCTTAATCTTTTGTCCCTGCTCATTTTTCTTACACAGTACAACTTTACCTTCAATTAAAAGGAACAATTGATTCAATTTTTCACCCTCTTTGTAGAGTCTGCCATAAAATTTTTTAATAGTTTTTATGTCTTCGACATCCCTGACGGTTGACGGCCTTAAATCGGGAGGAGTATATTGGGAATTTATTTGGGTTAATATCATGTCACTTCTTATATATAACACATTGAGCCAAAATCACCTTAACCTCTCTTTGAATCTTTTCTTCAGGGTTTTCTGGGGGAATATCAAGAGGGGCCAAATCCATTCTTAAAAAACCTAAAACACCCAGCACCTCTTCAATCGATTCCTTAACCCTTTTTCTATTCAACCAATTGTCAAACATAGAATTCCTTTATCACGACTTCCCTATTCTTTGACCCAAGCAAAAATCTAATACGTGTTGAAGTCGATGACTTTGTCATGTTCTGAACGAACATGTAACCTAAGCGAACAACCGAATAACAACAGTAATAAGAGTGAGCCTTTTCATTGATGTCCATGTTTAAATTAGGATGCTACTACAAACCTAAGTGCTCTATTGCTAAGCTCTGATGATAACCATTATTGGTCGTGATGATTTTCATCAGCGCTTTATTATGCATCACCCTTAAGCACTACCACAAAAATCAGTACACCGAATGATTGAAATCATTCCCATTCTATGAAATCTTATGGTTCTTAACTTCAAATTTCGAAAGATGAAGAGCTCGCTATACATCGGTCAATTTGCAAAAATCAAGGTTTTTGTTCACTGGACGTTTTTAATCTTAATCACTTTCATTGTTTATAATGGTATCTCCGAGGGACAAAGCAAAGAAGTAATCGGCTGGCATGTCCTTTTTATACTTACCATATTTATTTGCGTGGTATTTCATGAGTTTGGACATGCGTTGACTGGGAGGAAGTTTGGATTCAAAACCAAAGACATCATATTACTCCCGATTGGAGGGGTCGCTCGTTTCGAAAAACTCCCCGAAAATGCCCGACAAGAATTTTTGGTTGCGATTGCAGGGCCAATGGTAAATTTTTTGATTGCACTGATCTTATATCTCATCGCCCAACCAAGTATACACTACCTTCTAACGCTTGACACTAGTGCCATCAATGCCGCTAACTTTCTTGGACTTTTATTGGTAGTTAATCTTTCCCTTGGTCTTTTTAACCTAATCCCCGCATTTCCGATGGACGGTGGGCGGATTTTCAGAGCACTATTGGCTATGTTCCAACCAAGAGAGAAGGCAACTAGGATTGCAACTTCAGTAGGCATTGTATTAGCGATAGGATTTGTATTCTTAGGCACTCTTTATAATCCTTTCCTTATTCTTATTGGTGTGTTCATTATTATTTCCGCCTCTTCAGAAACCTCAATTGTACAGGCTCAGGCCTTGCTAGAAGGTCATCTAGTTGGTGAAATTGTAATGCACGAATATGCTTCATTAGATAAAGACATTACCCTTGCCGAAGCTTCAGCAGCAGTGCTGGATAGCCAATCCGTCAACTTTATGGTTATCTCTGGTCAAGCAGGTGTGATTGGTTCTGTCAACAGAGATCAAATTATAAAGTCACTTGGCCTCATGGACAACCATGCCACTCATCTCTCCGAAATTATGACGCCAATCACCGAAACAATACCCATCCAAACACCTTTGAGAGACCTTTATATCAGTCCATTGTTAAGCAAAAACGCTATGGTTCCCGTATCAGATAAAGAAGAAATTATTGGCGTGATTAACCTAGAGAATATTTTAGAGTTTTTAGCCATCAAACAGGCTAACCCTAAATGGAAAAACCTACTCCTCTGTAATGGGATAGATTGAACAGTAAGTATTTAAGGTACTGATGATGATTGCCAACTCATTATAACTTTTTAATACTTGGTTTGGGATAAATCTCCAGTCTATTGAGGTAAACAATTGAGAGCAAAAGACTGCATAACGTAATAAGGCTACAAAGTACAATTATCTTACTATCTAGGTCAAACCCCTGTAGGTAGATGCTAAGGGCCATCCCCATAAATGCAGAACTCGTTAAAAAACTCATGACTAACAATACACCTATCATGATTAACCCTAAGGTGTGATTCTTAAACAATAATATTGAAGCCATAACCATCATAGGCACGATAATGCCTAGGTCTAGGGTATGCATTACCAATGGAGGTTCACCATCAGGTGTATCAGAAAAGTAGTCCGCTGCAGTGAGATGTTTCAATAAATCTTGCAGCCATAGCCAGAATAGAAAAGCCGAAATCAGCAAGAAATAACCTATGATTGTGGAGAGCGTTAACCTATGCGTATAGGCATAGTCATTTTTGGCATTCAACAGGTCGTGAAAGACTACGAAGAGACATAATAGGGAGATGGAAAATATTGGAAGATGAATAAAATACAGGGCAGTGAAACTATCCTCTAATAGAAAAAACGCGTAAATATAGACTAGATAGAAAAGTACTCCCCCTAGCACTAATTCCCACACTAAGGAACGCTTCAATATTACTTTCCACGAAGAAACTAATAACAAAGGCATACCAATAACCAATGTCACCAAATCCTGCCCTAACCATTGGGCATTTGCCCAATCTCCGTCCAAATATAGATTGTTGTTGGTAATGCTAATCACAGTGGCTACCGTGCAAAACATCACCAAAACGTCGGTAAATAAACCCAAGACTTTGAAGTCTATCACATGGATGGCAATGTTTCTCATGCTTGGCGTTTTTAATACTTGAATCAACGAATACCCTCTTTGATTTGAAATGATGAGTATCATCGAGTACTGTGACAGACATCATCAGTAGAATGTTGCTTCTGTTTTAGCTTTGAATCTGAAGTATAAAGTAAAAATCAAAGCTTATGCAGGTATCAGTAATTATCTACAGTCGACCTCAAGAGTCATTGGGGCTTGCTTCCTTCAAAAACCAATTGACAGAATCCGCATTGCGTTATTATGCCACGGATCTGCTTTTTGACAAGGGGTACTTCAGTTTCAGTGAATTTCAAGAGGCACTGAAACGTACTTACTCGATTTTGGAAACGATGAAAATGCCTATTCAAGAGAATATCCGAAGCACTTTTAGAGGGGAAAATTATCTGGTTTACCGTGACTGGAAACTATCTGCTCTTGCGCTTCACTTGTTGAAAATTAATGGGAATCCAAAAAACAAGTGTGTAGCCTCTTATCAGTTACAGTCTAACGCTGTATTAACCAAAACATAAATCCATCCCTATGAAAAACGAAAAATCTCATTTGGAGAGTCATCTATTGCAAACAGGTCTCGAGGATCTTCATCAAGAAAGTAAAAATTGGCTTTCAGAAATTGAATTTTGGAAAGTTGAGTTGATCTTTTTTCAAAAACTACTAGATAAGTATGCTAGCCATTTTCAGAATATTGAGGACAAAAAGAAAATTGATCAATTTCAAAACTTCATGACGTACTATAGTGGTGAATTACTGCATGAAACAAGAAAAGAACTAAGTCGGCATGAAAAATTTCTAGCAAGCCAACTCGGCTCAAAAAACCATAGGATAAATGAGCAGACTTATCGCGCAGACCATCAGACACTCAACCAAAAAGTAACCGGAATAAGGCAACAAATAGCTCAAGAGAAAAGAAAATTCTTTGAGTTTATCCAGCCAGCCTTTGGATAAGCTGGAGTACTGGCTATTCTTTACTCAGTTGATTAATATCATTCCAACCACTGACCTGGATTCTTTCGTACAGAATAATTTGGATCCATTTTTACAGAAAGCAACCAAGATAAAAAATCATGAAAAATAAATTCACAAATACTAAATTGGTCATGGGCTTTGCGCTTATCATTCCAATGATAATGGTCAGTTGCGTCAGTAGTAAAAAGTTTACATCATTGGAAGAACAAAGAAATGATCTCAATGAACAACTAATTAGTCGACAGGAGGCCTATGAAGAAGTCGAGTCTAAATTGGAGGAAACTCAAAGTAAGCTTACAGCTAAAGAGGTTGAGCTATTTGGAGCGCAACAACAAGCACGTACGGCCAAGGAAGATTTAAGATATTTGAGAAACTCAAACACTTTGTTACTTGATCGCCTTGGAGACCTATCGGTAGTAAGTAAAACGGGCGTAGAAAGTATCAAGAAGTCATTGGAGGCTTTAGAAGAACGCAATGAGTATATCCGAGAGCTTACTTCTTCTCTTCGCAGGACCGATTCGGTTAATCTTATGCTTGTCATGAACCTCAAACGATCACTGAATAATTTTGACGATGAGGACGTTACAATTGAGGTCAAAAAAGGAGTAGTTTATGTTTCTCTTTCTGATAAGCTCCTCTTTCGATCAGGAAGTTCAGAGATTACGCTCCGGGCGCAGGAAGTTTTAGGTAAAATAGCCTCTGTTGTGAATGACCATAAGGATTTGGACTTACTTGTGGAAGGACATACGGACAATGTCGACATAGGAAATAACCTAATCGGAATCAAAGATAACTGGGACCTAAGTACTCAAAGAGCCATTTCGGTTGTCCGTGTTTTACAAAATCAGTTTCAGGTCAACCCTGCTAGGCTTACTGCTGCTGGTAGATCTAAGTATCTGCCAAAAGCAACCAATGCAACAGTTGAAGGTAGGGGATTCAACCGAAGGACTGAAATCATTATACTACCAAAATTAGATGAGTTCTTTAAACTACTCGAACCACAAATGACGGGCAAGATCACAACGAACAACTGACAGAAATCATTCTTAGCCTTTAAAATAATCATCGTGATCAATATAGTGCTGAAGCAACTTTTGGGTAAAATTTAATTTACCCTCAAAAGCCAAGATAAGAGATCCGCATTCTTTAATCTCTTTTCTTGACTGATCACGCTTTGGCCAGACCCATTCTCTGGCTATTACTTAGTGACTACCGTTAACGCTAAAGGTTGAGAATACCTACAACCTACTGATCAAGATTGAAAAACTATCCCTGCTGAACTTCACGTGTAGCGCGTCAGTGAGGTTCCAATCATTAAGTCAGAAAAGACTGCTGAAGCCCAA
This sequence comes from Roseivirga sp., assembly GCA_965660665.1. Lineage (GTDB taxonomy): Bacteria > Bacteroidota > Bacteroidia > Cytophagales > Cyclobacteriaceae > Roseivirga. Next base: position 147,023 of record CBFIAY010000002.1, read on the forward strand.
AACCTTGATAGATATTTCGAGAGCTTTAAACACAGTTTTCATTCCAAATTAGACAAGCATGTTGATGAGGGTATTAACGGATACATTGATGAAAACAGCACTAGTTATTGACCATAGCCGCTAGAAAAATGGCTTACCATTTTAAAGTTCCCTTGCTCATACTTCCACAAGACTAGGTAGCCATGAAACTTAGAAATATTATTGTCCCAATCGACTTTTCTGACTGTTCGAACAATGTACTAAACAGTGCAAATTATCTAGCCTTATTGAATGTCATCCATTTCCTTGAAGTTAGAGGGTGTATTCACAAAGGGAACTTCTATTTCTATCCTAACCTGATGAGTAAAGGCAGTTACCGACAATGGAGATTCGGAATCCTCTGTTGGAAAACCAGGCGCATATGCATAGACAACTTTTCTTAGATCATTGATAAATCTCCAAGTGTAGTGACTAATAAATGGAGGTTAATATGGTGTATTTTGAGCATAAGAAAACATCACGACTAAATTGGCATGATGATTTTCTAAGTGATCGAAAATGGTTTTTTAGAAGGGCTAGCTGTTCCTTAGCTGTTGTATAAAGACTATGCGCTGGGCCCTCAGGCGGAATGTCTGCTACATGAAGTATCTATAATTGAGAATTGGAGTGGCTGACCAAAAGTATAACAATCTTTAGTGCATTATCAGCAGTTTCAAAAAAATACAAGTGAAGACGACTTAGGCGTTGTCACAAAAAAAGAAATGATATTAAGTCACCTCAATCCTCCTTTTATCTTCTGGTTCTGAACCTCCATTATGGGGCAGGTAAATTTTAAGCATGCCATCCTGAAACATTGAGGTTATCTTTTCTCGATTGACATCTATATTCAGATGAAAGTTTCTATTCATTCTATCAAAATGGAATTCCTTGGTTATAAAGTCATCCTTATCATGATCTTCTTTTCTGGCCTCCACCATTAAAATATCGCCTTCTATAGCGATGCTGATTTCAGTTTTTTTAAAGCCTGTTAAGGCCATCTCTATTTCATACTGGCCCTCCGTCATTTTAATATTTGACGGTATGCTTGGCGTAAACTTTTTATGCTTGTCCATCGTGAGTCTGTGTCTATATGCATGATGATGTTATTTTAAAATCTCCTTTTCTTCCAATTGCTTAATTCGCTTTTCTAATGAGCCTAGATCATTGGAATTGGCCAAGTGTAACCTGTGAATCACTTTATCCATAGCCTTCTGTATACTCGGCCTTACTTCATTAAGTAGTAAATCAGACTGTACTTCTAGGTCATCAACAAATGCTTTTCCCTTTTTACCTGCCTTGTTTATTTTATCAGAAAACGTCTTGCTTTTATCTCTTGCTTCTTGCCTGATCCGGATAATGTCATCCGTAAAGTCATGGAGTAAGTCGTTAGCTTGGTCTTTGGTCAAAGCTGTTTTTTCTGCCATCTTCTGAGCCAGTATGTGGGTTTGATTTTTCATACGTTTCTTAGCCTTTTTGGGCTTTTCGAGTATGTTTTGAATCAGGTCATGGACCTCTTCTTTTGCAAGATTACTTTTCTCGGCAAAATGCTGAGCAAACAATTCTAATTGCTCATCGCTGGAATGTTTGACTCTTCGGAGCCGTGACTTTAAGTTATCGATTACATGCTGACCTTCATCCCGAGTCATATTATGCTGATTGATCAACTTTTCTAAGAGTTCTTCAGTTTTATGCTTTGCAGCTACGACTGTCCCCAATCCGAGATAGACCATTTCTTTCAATAGGTTTTTCATAATGCCCTTTCGAGTAAATGTAAACGAATGGCCAAGAGTCGCCTATGACCAGCGTCAACACCTCAAGTGATAGTTGTCACTCTGACTTTAAGGAGTCAAATCACTTCATCTCTTTATGAAATAGCCAACCATGATAATGTTCGAATTTTATACTTCCACATCAGGTTTGTGACTCATCAGTAGTGTACAATTTTCATACACCCTATTCATAGATAATTGATTATTAGGTATTAGAATCATTTTGCTGCTGCTATACAAAAAGACCTAATCAAAATTGATTAGGTCTTTTATTTTACATGCGATAATGCCCGTTTTATTCACCCATCTAATAGGCCTTATAATGCTCTGTGAGCGCATAAAAAGCTAGTCTCCTTTGTTTGCCAACATGCTTGCTATTCGTTGATTTAAAGCTGGTTGCCTGTTGACTAATCCAAATGTTGTATGAAATTTCTGGTTTTTAAGAAAATCTAACTCTTTCCGTTTCCAGTCACTCCGATCCTTAATGATATCTAATGCCAACCACTCTTTATAAAGTAGCTCACTCCTCTGGTCATAGTCTGAACTGCCCAAATAATCCAAGTCAACGTCACAAATAATCTTCTGGAGAATATCAGATGGATTTTGAGGCATTTGAGTTGCGAGAATTAAGTTTTCGACAACTCGAATATCATCATTAGAATAGCCGTATTCCAACATATATTCGGAGGCTATTTTTGCGCCTCTTATTTCATGTGATTTCCTACTATAAATAAAGCCTACATCATGAAACAAAATAGCGATCATCAGCAACTCTGAATCCTTAGTATTTATTTCTTCATACGCTATGTAGGAAGGGGCGACTTCCAACATATTTTCCGTATGATCAAAACTGTGATAACAATAGACCTCAGGCAGCTCATTACGCAGTAACTCAAATACCTTGAGCTTTAGAATTTCAAATGTGTGTGTCAAATCACGATATTAATGAGATAAAAAATAATCAAAATCAATAGCCATAAAAAACTAATGGACAAAAATTTAAGTGACTTCTGAACGGTTCCAAACTTGTAGTCAATGATTTTACTATGTATATATATCTGTTCAGCTAGCTGACCATAGAGTTCTTCAGGACGCTGATTGATCTTTCTAAAGGCCTCTTTGAAACCATTGATATCACCGAACTTTCTATTGGCATCCATAAAGAAGAATGCGTTCTTCTCAAAATTCATCTCCATCTGAGGCCTAAAGCAATTAAGCGCAAAAAACAAAGAGAGGAGCACTAACACGAACCAAACCATTACTAGTCCAATTTGGAAATACCCTTGATCCATAAAAGCTGTTACATCATCAACCTTATCAATTACAATGCTGATAAATAAGCTGTGAAATGAAAATATCAGACCCGCCTTTAATTCTGCAGCGCGTATTAATCGGTCGAGATGCTCTATCTGCTCCCAATAATTAACTGGGTTTTCTATAATTGTACTTTTATTTTCAATGGTCACGTTAATCTAGTTTTACAGGCTTATTAAACTTATTTCTTTTGTTTTTTAAATTTTTGGACCGGTTATCAGAATTACGATCATCATTATTAAGAATTGATTGAGGGAATCCAAATAACTTATAGCTTAATAAGCTCGCCCTTCTATCACTTTCAGAATGTGATCGCATATAATTTAATGAATTATAGTCATATATGGATTATACTGGTCTAATTCCTAGTCGCTTTGACATGTGATTAAGAGAAAAACTGGTCATTGTAGTATCGTTCCATTCCATCCATTATGATTAGCTATAGGGCCGACAGACGCAACAGATGAAACCTCTTAAAAATTAGATATTCTAAAAACCCACGCATTCTTTCCTGGCACTTGGCTGAATTTTATGTCACTCGTGTTGACCAACATTTTACCGTCTTTGTATTTCCAGTCCAACTCACCATCATAGCCCAAAAGGGTCACGCTTGCACCAGATTTTGGCTTGTCAACGGTTAAGCCTAGTTGATCATCTGGCCACTCCATCGTGATGGCATAAACATTTCCATTATTCTGGGTATAAGCGATATGTTGCTGCAAGGAACTATAGACAGCATTGAGCCCATGTGTTTCACCCTCAACTGTGGTATAGAGTCTCGAAGAATGCACGATTTGTTTTTCAAGACTGCCACTAGACCAAAATAGTCTGGCGCTGGCATTTTGTTTCCCTTCGAAGTATTCCACGCGAAGCTTATACCACTTTCCTGCTTGAAGTTGGATCGAACTTGATTCAGAAACAGCTGTGTTGTTTCCCATCACAAAACCATTGGCTCCAACGGGAGCATTTTTCCAATTGTTAATAATCAGCTCATCATTAATCCAAACGCGCATACCATCATCAACTTGCCCTTCAAACTCATAACTTTCTGAAAACTCAGGCACAATATAGCCTGTCCAAATAGCGGTAAAATCATCTTCTTTAATGGGGCTTCCAGGTCCATTTCTTACCCAATTAAAATCAATATTAGGATCAATTTTCTCTAAACTCACCTGCTTCTCCTCCCCAGTCTTTATCCAAGTGGTTGATCCATAAATGGCTTCCTCATTAATTCCAATCCAGTTGCCCAACTGAACCAGCCGATCTTGTTGTAACAGCGGTATTTGACCATCAGCTGTTGGCCCCACATTGATGGTTACGCCACCACCATTGGCCACGGCTTTGATAAAGAAGTGAATCAGTTCTTCACCTGTCATATAAGCATCAAGTTTTTCGAATCGATTTAAGGCGAAGGAGCGCCCAAGTCCTCGGACTTCTGCCCATGGCCTATCTGTTTCCTTGATTCCGGCACTATATTCTGGTGTCAAAAAACCCATCCCTTGACTACCTCCTCCCCAGCGATCGTTTACGACTGCATTGTCCCCCATAAGGTTGAAGTACCAAGAAATCAATTCTGCGGAATGCCAATCTTCGGCAGAATTATTCCACTCGCCATCGGCAAAGATCAAATCGGGTTTGTAGGTAGAAATGAGTTCTTTGAATTGCGGGATCATATGTTTTTCCACATAAGGCCCAATGTTTCTATCTGGATCCGTATCCCATCTGTGCAGTGGGTTGTTCCATTCGGGCAATGAATAGTAGAGCCCCATATGCAACCCAGCTTTTTTAACAGACATAGTAAGTTCTCCAACTAGGTCACGGTTGGGGCCAACCTCCATGCTGTTCCATTTTGGGGCGTACTTGCTTGGCCAAAGGGCATATCCATCATGATGTTTGGAAACCATAACGACATACTTTGCCCCAGCTCTTTTGAAAAGATCAGCCCATTCATCTGGGTAAAAAAGTCGGGCTTTAAACTCCGGGGCGAAGTCTTTGTAAGTAAAGTCTTCTCCATAGTGCGTTTTCATGAAGGACGTGCGTAATGAATCTCCAAGCAGAAGTCCTCTCAAGTACCATTCACCATAGTCTTCTTTGTTGCTGTAGGCAGGCACAGAATAAACTCCCCAGTGAATGAAAATACCAAGTTTTGCATCTTTGAACCATTCCGGATAGGGTCTCGACTTTAGGGCGTCCCAATCTGCCGTGTATTGCTTCTGAGCGCTTATTGGAAAGAACAACAATAGGCTGAGCGAAACACAAACACTTGCTATTAATAGTTTTCTTTTCATGGCTTTTCTCTTGGTTACAAAGTGATTCAGGAAAATCTATGCGAAATATTTCCTATTTACCTGGAAGTAGCTCTAATACTACTAAGACCGGACAATGATCTGAAGCGATCTTTTCATCCATTACTCTGGTCTCCAATACACGCCATCTGTTAACAGGCCGAAACAATACGTAGTCAATCTTTTTTATTGGATTATCAGAAGGAAACGTTGGTGTGTCATCTTTGAAGGACCTCTCCCATTCGGTAAAGAGAACCTTCATTCCTTCCTGATCTGGCTCCTCATTTAAATCTCCAGTTAAAATAGCCGGTCTTGCATCTCTAGTTAAAACCCTATTTAATTCTTTGGCCTGCATCAGTCGGTTCAAAGGGTCTTTTTCATGATCCAAATGAGTGCCTATGAATCGAATGGTGTCACCGCTTTTGAGGACAACATTAATTTCAGCAGCAGCCCTAGGTTCCCTTCCTTCAGTATAAGGCAAGGGGTGATTCTTGGTCGCTAGAAATGTAAAACTTGATAAGATTCCTTCTCCATATTCACCATCATCATAGGGCATTGCTCTTGCAAAAAGTGGTGACATATTCGTTCTAATCGCCAATTCTGTGACTAAATCGTACTTTTTTGCTCGATTCGTTTGATAGTCAACCTCTTGTAAGGCCACCAAATCTGGTTTGGCTGACTTGATTACATCAGCTATTAAATCCAAGTTGAAATCACCTTTCATTGTGGCACCGTGCAGAATATTATAGGTAAGCACCCGTACTATTCTTGACGAATCTGGAACTTGTGCCATCAGGCCTTGTACCGATGCTACAATCAAAAGATATGTGAATAACTTTTTCATAAGAGAAAAGAACTTTTTTGACCTAGAATAGCCACCATTCTAGGTACAATAACACTTGTTACTTTAATTGCCAATTTAAGAAAAAGTTGGTCATGTCTCCTTTGGCTTACTTAAGCTCGTGTAGAATTGAAATGAAAATCTTTAAGCACTCCACTGAATTTTGAGTGAGATTTGTGAAACAGCAAGCAATAATCTTGGACTCAGGACTACATTAAGTAGACTTCGCAAACATGATATTGATCATGTACTGATCTGATACCCATCAGTAGTTAAGACTTTCTAACTAGGTAGCTTCATGATACAATTTAAACAAATCAAAAGGAGGTGCCTATGAAAAAGCTATTAGTACCAATCGATTTTTCGAGTTGTTCAAAAAATGCTTTGAGTAACGCTATTCAAGTAGCTGATAAGATGCAAATGGAGATACTTCTATTTCATTCAGTTATTGTACCAATAGGTTTGGCAGAAGGGGTTCCAGCAGGGGGTATAGGCTACGATTTCGAGGAACTTGAAGCAAGTTCTAGGCAAAGAATAGAAGCACTCATTGAGGAAATGCCTGAGATAAAGAAAGTACCTTATAGAAGTATCATCCAATATGGATCCCTTCATGAAAGCATCAATGAGCTTGCAAAAGTGGAAGAGATAGCGTTAATCGTTATGGGTACTCATGGTGCGAGTGGCATTGCCAAGTCGCTTATTGGTAGCAACGCTTATCACGTAATCAAAAACGTGAAAATTCCAGTGATCGCCTTACCAGAGGATGCAGACATTAGCCGTATGAAGCATATCGCATTAGCAGGTGACTATCGTAATGTACCAGCGCATGATTCGATTCATTTAGTGACTGATATTGTCAGGGCATTTATGGGTCAACTTCATATAATTCATATTGACAAGGGGGATGTTTTGGTCAAAGATCAAATTGATATTGCCAGAAATATGGACAAATACCTCAACCGCATTAATCACTCATTTCACTTTAGAAAATTTGATGATGTGGAAGAAGGGTTGTTGGAATTTGCGAAAGAAGTGAACATAGAACTGATCGCTATGATTTCGAAACATCACGGGCTTTTGGAGCGCCTAAGACATGGTAGCCATACAAAGAAAATGGTATTGGACATACCGATGCCTCTGATGATAATTCGAGAATAGTAGGAGGCTAAGGATTATTGAAGGGAAACTCCAAAATTCAAGACTAGGGATTGCTTTGGTTCAATCAATCTCAAGCCATCCTTAGTATTGAATGCATTAATATTTCCTGTCATAGGTTCTATTGCAATGGTTCTTCTATCCTCAGGAGTATAAATTTGGGTAAACGGATGATTTTCATCTTGCCAAACTTCTAGCACACTTTCATCTGGGTAAATGAGTCTGGTCACGTACTTATCTTCCATATGAATAGCACGGAAACAAGTATCTAACGTCAGGGCTGAAATATCAACTGGTTCTTCCAATGTTCGATAAGGGGTACTTTTCCCTGTCGGTATCATCACTTCATCGACTTCGACTAGCGCAACATTCATAAGCTGTAACTTTCCTAACTCACCTTTCTCAGGTAAGTTGAAATATGGATGCCATCCAAAAGCACTAGGCAAAATGGTATTTCCAGTATTAACAATTTCAACCTTCACTGAAAGACTCCCTGGAGCGAGCTTGTAATTCAGGTCAATTTTAAATGGAAATGGGTAGTAGCTCAAATCCCCATCATAACTATATGCCAAACTCAATTCATTATCTGTCTCTGCTTTTAACTCAAAAGGCCTGTCATGCAGCATACCATGCAAGGCGTTTGGTAAACCAAAATCATTGAGAGGAAATTGATAAGCCCTTTCTTCGAATTCAAACTTCCCATCTTGGAGCCTATTGGGAAAAGGAAAAAGGAAAGAGGATTGATAGTGATAACCTTCCTTTGGACTTATCACGGTCTTAGTCATTCCATTCGAAGAAAGAGTCAATTCTTTGATGGCCCCTCCGATTAATGGGTCTAGAGTAAGTTGTTGACTATTTGTTTTTAGTTCTAGCGACATTATTAATAGGTACGCAACTCACATTAACTGTAGCTACATATCAATTGTTTTTCCTCTAAGTTAAATAAACTATTCTGTCGCTGTTAAACATTAGATAATCAACCCCACCAAGGCAGGGGCAGTTCTAGGTCTGCAATTGAATCTATCACCATGTCCGGTTTAAAAGGATAGTCATTGAGTTGCTCCCGCCTAGACATACCTGACAATGTGAGTATGGTATTATAGCCTACTTGAACACCACCTTGTATATCCGTAGATAGCGTATCTCCAATCACAGTCACTTCATCCGTGGCGAGACCTATATATTTCCGCGCCTGTCTCATCATTACAGCACTTGGCTTACCAACTGAAAAAGCTTGTTTTCCAGTTGCAGTCTCTATCATAGACACAACAGCTGCAATGCCCAAGTTATTCCAGCCTGCCTTGCGAGGTGATGCATCTAGATTCGTTGCGATAAACTTTGCCCCTTCGAGAATGAAATCTATGGCCTTACGAACCATTTCGAGTGTGAAATTGATCCCTTCTCCTACGACTACAAAGTCTGGGTCGTTTTGTACTAAGGTGAAGCCATTTTCATGTAAGCTGGAGATCAAACCACCTTCACCCAAGACATAAGCTGTGCCGTTTGGAAATTATTGCCTCATAAAATGAGTAGTCGCCATGGCAGAGGTATAAACATTTTTCTCCTCCACATTGATGCCCATTTTTCTTAGCTTTCTTACAGCATCCAAAGGTGACCTTTGACTGTTGTTCGTCATAAAAGTGAAGGGAATGTCCTCTTTCTGGAGTGTCTGAATAAATTTATCAGCACCCGGAATCATTTCATTCTCAACATAAATAACTCCGTCTTGGTCAATCAAAAATCCTTTAGGCATATAATTTAATTTTCTATTTGAAGATGGTTGAAAGAATACTCTCGACCAACTTTGCGCTCATTAAGCTATCGTTAAGTGTATACAATTCAGACTCGGTTTTTCCTTGTTTGATGCACTTAGATACCTCCATAATTTCATGGGCATATCCTGTACTGATCATTGGGGCATAAAAAACCTCAACATCATCTCCTTTCACCACTTCATAAGACTCCGATTTCCAGAACATAAGAATTCTCACAAACCCCTTCTCTCCATAAATGCAGGCTTCTTTATTTGTGTTCATCGTAATACTGCCTAGTACTTGCGCCATTCTATCCTGACCAAAATCAAGCTGAATTTGTATCGTTTCGTCTACGCCAGTATCTGATTTAATGGCATGCGCTATAAAGTCAACTGGTTTCCATCCAAACAAGTCCGAAACAATAGTCAGTGGGTAAACACCGACATCGTAGAGCGCTCCCCCTGCCAAGTCCGGGTTCAATAAACGTCCAGCTTGGGTCAGTTTGTCTTCCGATCGAAAACCAAAACTGGCTGTCATGTACTTAACTTGACCGATTTCACCAGCCTTTATCTTGGCAATAGCCTCACGATAAGCAGGTAGAAATCGCATCCACATGGCCTCCATTAAAAACTTATCATTAGCCTTGGCGGCTGAAGTCATCTTTAGCACTTCATCACTAGAAACCCCCATTGGCTTTTCACATAGCACATGTTTTCCAGCATTGAGTGCGTCAATTACATTCTGACAATGGAAATTATGAGTCGTGCTTATGTAAACGATATCAATATCGGCATCCGCTAAGATATCGGCATAGGATGAGTAGACGCTTACTTTCGGGAATTCCTTCTGCAAAGCACTGGCGTTAGACCTAGAGGCAAAAGCATAAGGCACTTCATTCTCTACAGCATTCAGACTCTCTAAAAACTTTCTTGCAATTCGGCCGAACCCTATAAAACCCCAATTCATCCTCCTAATAAAGCAAATATTCGGAGAAGGTCAACCTTAGGCCCATTTGGTGAAGCATTCGTTTGAAAATAAAGAGTCCTCATAACCTAGGGCCATTCACTCCATCAATAGGTTGGAAATTATATTAGTTTGATGGCCACGTTGGCACCGAAACTTAAAATCGCTTATCTAAGGAAAATTAGTTATAACCTGAAGAAACCATTTCCCCTACTCTTAACGAATGTTACCATAAAACTTGGCAAGTCGTTCATTAGACATGCCTAGTGCCCAAAGTGAAGCAATGGCAATAAAAATAAAATTAGCCTTAACAACACCCCATTTGGCAACTCTTCGGTCAGATGAATAAACCTTTTGACCAATCTGTCTTATCCTACCTAATCGATTCATTTTGATACACAGATCAGCTTCTTCCATGATCATCATAGTAGGATTAAACCCTCCTGAGACCATATAGTCGGACTTTCTACAAAAAAGCAATTGATCTCCGAACAGGAGCCTTAGCCCTTTAAAAAGGGTGCGATAAGGGTTATAAATAAAGGGTGCGTAATAGGTTTTAATGCGGTTATGAGCTGTAGTGAAATTTTGATTATTAGTGCCTGTCATCACGCTCCTAAAACCAGCCAATGCAATTCCTCTATCACTCAATGTCTCTTGCACCACGAGCACTAAATCATTCGGAGAAAAAGTATCAGCATGTAAAAAACATAGGATATCGCCCGTTGCCTCGGCAGCACCAGTATGCATCTGGGCAGCTCTGCCTAATTTCTTCGAAATATGGACTCCATGACCATAAGACTCAATGATTTCAAGTGTACCATCGGTACTCCCTCCATCTACAATAATAATCTCATATGGCTTTGGATCGAGCTTGATTAAGCGCTGTAATAGTTCTCCAAGACAAGCCTCTTCGTTATAAGTAGGTATGATAATGGATATTTTTTGCATCTAAGGAATTTTGTTTCTTCCTAAATCTTCATGAGCTGCTACCCAATCTAAAGATGACATGGCAGCACCAAGTGAAATCTCACCAGCAAGTGCAACCCCAGCCATAATTTCAGCAAGTTTTTTGGCCTTACCAGATCCATAGCACCCCATCATTTCTAAGCAGTCTCTTTGCGTTGGTAAGCCAGTGCCTCCTCCCACAGTACCTACGATGAGGGATGGTAAGGTTATGGTACCATGTAAACTTCCATCCGCTTGTACCTCAGTATGCAAAAAGCCAGCAGTACTTTCAGCCAAATTTGCAATGTCTTGGCCCATTGCAACGAACATAGCTGCCAATGCATTGGCAGTATGTGCACCGTTGTTATTGACACCGGCCATCATTCCTCCCAGGTTGGCGATGTCCAAATGTCGTTGCAACTGATGCGCATCTACCCCAAAGTTCTTGATCAAAAGCGCTTCTGAAAATGTAGCTTCTGCTATTACCTTTTTTCCCCTGGAGTTTAGCGCATTGATAAAAGAATGTTTCTTATCACTGGCCATGTTGGATTCCAAGAAAAAGTGCTGAATACCATCGTAAGCTTCTAGTATCCATTGACACACTTGAAATGTGGCTTTATTGACCATATTCTGCCCAGCAGCATCTCCGGTAAAGAAATTAAAACGAAGGAAAACGTTATTTCCGGCTTGGTAAACTTCCAAGTCTTCATACTTGAGGTAATTGGACCCTTGTTCTGCTTGCTGTTTTAAATCCGAGGCTACTGTCTTAATCCATTTACCAAAATCAACCGCTTTAACCAAAGTGTCGAATATGAAAACAGGTGCTCTCTGCATACTGTCCTTAATGACCCTACAGTTGACTCCACCAGCCTCATTCACGAGTTTAATCCCCTTGTTGTAAGAAGCGACCAAGGTTCCTTCTGTGGTTGCTAATGGAACTAAAAAATCACCTTGCGCATATTCTCCATTAACTCGAATAGGCCCAGCTATTCCAAGTGGCACCTTTGCAAAACCTGTTAAGTGCTCAATATTGCCTTGATATACTGAGGTATCTTCAACTTGAGGAGCAATGTTCTTGGGGTTAGTGCCAGAAAAAGAGTTCACGAAACCTAGCCTTTCATTCACCGCATCACGACTGTAATCATCTCCATAAATCCTTGGGATTTTGACAGTGCGCTCAACCTGTGATTCATGCATGACGTCATTTACACTAAAACTTAATATCCCGAACGGTTTTGTATGGAACTTGAAATCGAGCTTCAAGTTTGTTGCTACATTTATTTTTGCCTTTACGAGCACATTAAAGCTTTTGCCAAGCTTAAAGCTAAATCCATTTTGTCGGTTGATTTCTTCAATTTGAACCCATTGACCATCCTCCAAATCACTGAATATTTGACTTTTTTCAACCTGAATCCCATCAACTTCGAGTGAGTTCAAGCCTTCAAAATGCACGTCAATCAATCGATTTTTGATATTGAAAGTAAAGCCCTCATCTGTTTTCGTTAGACTTCCACGGGTGTATAATTTCTTTAGAAGCGTTTTGGGAATAAAATTCATATAGATGACCAGATAAATTAAGGTATATGAGCATTTATTAAGCGTGCAGGTTCAGCATGACTACCTGAATGCCGAAAGTAGTTAAAATTAAAAGTCAAAGATAGCTGATCTATTGAACAGTCTCAGGTTCTTTCAACTCAGGAGGGCCTAAGCTTTAAAGTATTTCAAGTCAAATTTTCAATACCCTCCTTATCGCCCAATAAAAAAGGCCATTCAAATGAATGGCCTTTCAATATCTAAAGTAGGTTATCCCTATTTGTTCATTGAAATCAAGAACTCATCATTACTGCGAGTACCTTTCATTCTATCCAATAAGAATTCCATTGCCTCAACAGAGTTCATGTCATTCATGAACTTACGAAGTATCCAAACACGTTGAAGTTCTTCTTTGCTCATCAATAAGTCTTCTCTACGCGTTCCAGAGTTAGGCACGTCAATCGCAGGATAAACACGCTTGTTAGATAGTTTTCTATCCAACTGAAGTTCCATGTTACCTGTACCTTTGAATTCTTCGAAGATCACTTCGTCCATTTTAGAACCTGTCTCAATCAAAGCAGTTGCGATGATAGAAAGGGAACCGCCATTTTCAACGTTACGTGCAGCTCCAAAGAAACGCTTTGGTTTGTGCAAGGCATTAGCATCCACACCACCGGAAAGAATCTTTCCAGAAGAAGGCACTACTGTATTGTAAGCTCTAGCCAGTCTCGTAATTGAATCCAGAAGGATCACTACATCATGGCCACACTCTACCATACGCTTAGCTTTCTCTAACACGATGTTAGAAACCTTTACATGACGATCAGCTTGCTCATCGAATGTAGATGAAATGACTTCTGCTTTTACGCTTCTAGCCATATCCGTCACCTCTTCAGGACGTTCATCGATCAAAAGAATGATCAAATAAATTTCAGGATGATTTTCAGCAATCGCATTAGCAATTTCTTTCAAGAGGACTGTCTTACCCGTCTTTGGCTGAGCAACAATCATACCTCTTTGTCCTTTACCAATTGGTGCAAACATGTCTAGAATTCTCGTAGACATCAAGCTTGGCTTAGTACTCAACTTGATCATCTCTTCAGGGAAGAGTGGCGTTAGGTATTCAAAAGGAACTCTATCTCTAATTTCTTCTGTGGTTTTGCCATTCACAGACTCCACTCTCAAAAGAGCGAAATACTTTTCACCTTCTTTCGGAGGTCTGATTTGACCTTTAACAGTGTCACCCGTTTTCAAACCAAATAATTTGATTTGAGATGGAGATACATAAATATCATCAGGACTTGCCAAGTAGTTGTAATCAGAAGACCTCAAGAAGCCGTAGCCATCTTGCATCATTTCCAAAACACCTTCGCTTTCGATTAATCCATCAAAATCTTTAATGTTCTGATTATACTCTTGGCGCTTATTTCTTCTTTGATCTCTTTCTTTTCTTTCTTCTCTTTCTTCTCCGCCACTCTCTTTATCCTCTCTCGGTGCTCTTGGCTCTCTTGGCTCTCGCTTGTCGGCTTTAGGGTCCTTGCGTGGAGGTCTTGCAGGCTTTTCTTCTGTAGACTTCTCTTCAGTTTTCTCTGCACCCTCTTCCTGCTTTTCGGCAGCAGGGGCATCAGTTACATTTTCTCTTTTCGGTCTAGGTCTAGGCTTAGGTCTTTCTGCTCTCGCAGGTCTAGGCTTTTCCTCTGCTTCGGCCTCGTCAGCACCTGCAGTCTCTTTAGTTTCTTCTGTTTTTGTGGGTAATTTATCTTCTGGCGTAATTGCTTGCTGATCTAGGATAGCATAGATGATATCTTGCTTGTTCAGCTTTTTGAAGTTTTTCACCGCCATTTTCTCAGCTATTTCTTTCAGCTCAGAGAGAAGCATGAGCTTCAATTCGTCAATGGTGTACATATAAATAAGTGGGTTGGGAATCCTCTCGTAAGAGGAATATAAAAATGAATTATAATTTAATGATTAGTTGCTCGAGATGAACTTTGGATATGCATCCCATCATCTTAGGACAACACAATATTAGACTAAACAATCGAGACTGTCAAAGAATGACACCTATTTTTATGCGCTATCAAAGGTTATAACGGGTTTTTGCATTCAATATTAACTGGAATTCGCTTAATTTGTCTGCTCAAATTCAGAAGTAAAATGCTGCAAGTAGCCAATATTATAGCCGAAAAGGATCGTCATATCAAAGGACTCGAAAAAAGGGGCATTAAGAATGCTGAAGCCTTATTAAACGAAGTTATCACGCTTGATGAGGAACGAAAGAAGACGCAACAAGAACTAGATACTAACCTATCTGAAGCCAACAGTTTTGCCAAGCAAATTGGAGCATTGATGAAAGAAGGTAAACGTGATGAGGCCGAACAAGTAAAATCAAGAACTGCCGAATTAAAAGCAGTAAATAAAGGTTTAGGCGAGCAGCTCAGTCAATATCAAGAGCGCCTAAAACAAGCACTTTATAACATCCCCAATATACCTCATGACACTGTAACCGTAGGCAAAAGTGATGAAGACAATGTAGAAATTGATCGTACCGGTGAAATACCTCAATTGGTGGAGGGTGCGCAACCTCATTGGGACCTGATCAAGAAATACGATATCATCGATTTCGACCTTGGCATAAAAATTACTGGAGCTGGGTTCCCAGTATTCAAAGGTAAAGGCGCAAGACTTCAGAGAGCATTGGTCAACTTCTTCTTAGATGAAGCCGTAAAAGCCGGCTATGCTGAAGTTCAACCACCTATTATGGTCAATGAAGCCTCTGGCTATGGTACTGGCCAGTTGCCAGACAAAGAAGGCCAGATGTATCATATCGCATCTGAAAACATGTACCTCATCCCAACGGCTGAAATTCCAATTACGAATCTTTACAGGGATGTTATCCTTAGTGAGGACGCACTACCGGTAAAGCACGTTGGTTTCACCCCATGCTTTAGAAGAGAAGCGGGTAGCTGGGGGTCTCATGTTCGAGGCCTAAACAGGTTACATCAATTCGATAAGGTTGAAATCGTTGAAATCAGAAAACCAGAAGAATCTTATGCTGCATTACAAAAAATGTGTGATCATGTTTCTGGGATATTAAAAAAACTAGGCCTACCGTTCAGAACCCTTAGGCTGTGTAGTGGTGATTTGGGCTTTACCTCAGTGCTAACTTTTGATTTTGAAGTATACTCTGCCGCACAAGAGAAGTGGCTAGAAGTGAGTTCTGTTTCAAATTTCGAAACCTTTCAAGCGAATAGACTCAAGCTGAGGTATAAGGATGAAAACAAGAAATCTATTTTGCTCCATACACTCAACGGTAGTGCCTTGGCCTTGCCTAGAATTATAGCTGCGATCTTAGAAAACAACCAGTTTGAAGGAGGTATTAAGATTCCAGAAGTGTTAATTCCTTATACAGGTTTTGATATTATTGATTAGGTCTACCAAATCTTAGTGATACATTCGGGGATATCTGATTAAAACCAATTCAATTGAAAATTGACTAAACGCGCGCCATTTCTTCAAGCAATACTATTTGCTGCCATAACATTTTCGTTCACGGCAGGTCCATTGTATGGACAAAGTATTCCTGTTGTAAAAGCGGCCGAGAAATACTGCCTCGACTTGGCCTCACCTTTGACGCTAGATGCCATTGTTGCTATAGAAGGAACTGGCACCGATCCTCTTGATGGGCTTCAAATATCAATTTCTCAAAGTTATGACCCCCTTACCGATCAATTAAGTTACATCTCAGCTGATGGAATAACTGGAGTATTCGACAGTGGGAATGGAATTTTGACGCTGTCAGGATCAACCGATCTAGATGCTTACAACCTAGCATTGACGAGAATCACCTTTACTACGAGCGCCACTAACAATATTTCAGGAACCAAGGCTGTCACAACATCACTGTCCAACCTAGATTATTACCCAGAAACAGGACATTTCTATAAATTTTTCTCTGATCCAGGCATTCTTTGGACGGCATCGTTGGTCGAGGCAGCAAACCAAAACCTATTTGGTCTAAATGGATATTTAGCTACCATAACCACCACAGGAGAAAATCAATTCATTCTAGATCGGGTGAGCGGAACAGCATGGATTGGTGCAAGTGATGCTGCAAATGAAGGCGTATGGCGATGGGTAACCGGCCCCGAAGCAGCACTAGACAATGGTGCTGGCAGACTGTTATCTGACGGATTCACCAATTGGGAATCTGATGAGCCTAATAACCAAGGCCCTGAGCACTATGCACATATGATGGACTGGTCGACTCCTCCTGGCAAATGGAATGATTTAGCCGATCAAGGAGGGGGCGGACAATATACTACTACAGGATATATTGTAGAATATGGAGGGCAATCTGGTGATCCTGATGTCTTCTCATCGATTACCGGCACCACAACTTTAGACTTATTGCAAGCAGTCGAGCTGAGCGGATCGATTTCCGTTTGCCCAAACCTCTCTGGTGTAAGCTATTCAGCCACAGACCTCCCAGATCACGCATATCAATGGACAGTAATAGGTGGGGCAGTTACAAGTGGTCAAGGCACAGCCAATATCCTTGTAGATTGGGGACCAACGAATGCCAACGCCCTTGTTTCGGTAAAAGCAAGTTCTTCAATCACCTGTGAAATAGTAACTGACCTTCTGGTAAGGGTCAATGTTAAGCTCGAACCACCAATGCCCCTTGGCCCTAATACTGTCTGCTTTACGGATCTTAGCGCTGCACAAACCTATTCTACTCCGATAACACCTGGATCTAATTACAATTGGCAAGTCACAAACGGGAATGTTGTAAGTGGGAATGGTACAAATGAAGTGACCGTACTTTGGAATGGTTCGGACATTGGAGAAATCTTCTTCACCGAGTCGACTACCACCGCCACTGATATCTGTGATGGAGATTCACCAGTACTCACGGTAGAGATAAGGACAGAAATCGTTCCTGCTTTTACCATTGAAAATGTCAAGTGTTTCGAAGGTTCTAACGGCAGTATAGCAGTGACCAGCATCAGTGGTTTAGCACCTTTTTCCTATCAATGGAATGTCAATAATTTGGGGACAATAAGCGACAATACAGTTACTGGTCTCAGTGCGGGTAGTTACTCCGTAGACATTAGCTCTTCTGGTTGTACCATTAACGTTCCTTTCACTATTACTGAGCCTCAGCCATTGTTAGGCAGCATTAATGTGCAGAACGTTTTGTGTTATGATGAAGCCAGCGGAATTGCCGAAGCCGTGATCACGGGAGGAACTGGTGCCTACAGGTATGTATGGAGCCCAAGGCCAGCTATCAGTCAGCCTGTCTTAAATAATATTCCCAAGGGCGACTTTTTCGTAGACATATTTGACGAAAACGACTGTGTCCTAAGGCTTGATTTTATCATAACTGAACCTGAAGAACTCGTAATCACAGAAGTTATTTCAACATTAGTTTCATGCCCTGGTGGAAATGATGGAACATTGGAAGGAAGAGTAACGGGAGGTGTTAAACCATATTCCTATACGTGGGAAAGCAGCAGCGAAACAACATCATTGGCTATTGGATTTTCAAAAGGCACCTATCGTTTAGTTGTCACCGATGCGAACGGTTGTACCACTGCAGCCACACAACAAATAGATGAAGCCATTCCAAAAGTCAACTTCCCTACGGCATTTAGCCCCAACAATGATGGAGTGAATGATTCCTTCGGCCCGACAACTCCTTGTGAGGTTACTTTCAAGATGGAAGTCTATAATAGTTGGGGAGAGGTAATTTTCTCAACACAAAATGTGCAAACCCAATGGAATGGCATACTCAAAGGCTCGACAGTTCCGGCTGGCAAATACAGTTACCACGCTAACTGGATAGTAAAAGCAAATGGCTTATCATTACCCGGTGAGAAAAGAGGAGCGATCCGTTTGATCAGATAAATACTACTAGGTATTTGAATTGCTAACTAAAACGTTCGCTCTAAAAAAGGCTGCAAATTCAGGGTTCAAGAAATTCAACCCTTTAATTTTCAAAGAAGCAGTTAATTTGGAGTAAAATTCTAAATATGATAGTTAGAAAAGGAAAAACAGACGATTTAAAGGCTGTTTTCGATTTGGTAATGGAACTTGCCATTTATGAAAAAGCACCTCACGAAGTAGCCAATTCAGTCGAGCGAATGACAGAAGACGGTTTTGGTGAAAAGCCAGTATTCGAATTCTTTGTCGCAGAAGTCGATGACCAAATACTGGGCACCGCCATTTATTATTATAGATACTCTACATGGAAAGGAAAGGCCATATACCTCGAGGACTTGGTCGTTAGCGAGCCTGCTAGAGGTAAGGGCTACGGTAAGCTATTATTAGATGCCATTGTGATGGAAGCCAAAGCTACAAACTCCAAACAGGTCCGTTGGCAAGTGCTAGACTGGAACGAACCAGCTATCAATTTCTATAAAAAACTTGGAGCCGACCTAGACGGAGAATGGATCAACTGTACCTTATCTGAGGAGCATATTCAAGATTATCAGACTGACTGAAGTAGCGTTCTAAATGCAGCGATCTGATTAGGAAACTTGAGCAAGGCCTTTTGCTGAAGTTCTGGTGCGAAGGCAGCCATATACATTTGAATATTCTTCATTTCAGCTGCAAAATATTGAACACTATATGAGGAAGCTTGGGGATCTTCTGTATTAAGTACCTTAAAAAATTTGTACTCTTCAAACTGATTCGTCTCCATTACCTCAGGAATGTGAATTTGCTTCATCCAAGAGATCCATTCAGTCTCTACCTTTTTATCTATGGCTACCGTTACGTTATAAAGAATCATCACAATATATTTGTGACAAATCTAAGGTTTATGATTTCAAACATTTACGAATTGAGTAAGTTTTGAAGGCTATGCTCGATAAAATAGATAACCTACCATTTGTGAATGAAAAGAATGCCATTCGGTTGATGATGGCTATGCATATAGCAGGTGCAATAGGCTTAAGCATAGGAGCAACGCGGGAGCTTTTTCAGTTGTTAACGCCATTTAATCTACTAGCAACTGCAGCGATCGTTTTACACTTTGAATCCAATAAAGGACTGAAGTATGGACTATTTATATTGATAACCTTCCTCACCGGCTTCTTTGTCGAAGTCGCTGGCGTTCAAACGGGCTTAATTTTTGGAGAATACAGCTATGGACAAACCTTGGGTTATAAAGTCTTTGATGTCCCTCTTGCAATTGGCCTAAATTGGGTAGTGTTAGTCTACTGCACTGGCCAACAAGCCAAAAGAATATTCCAAAGCCAAATGCTCAGAGTCGTATCAGCAGCAATGATGATGACTCTTTTAGACTTTCTCATTGAACCCGTAGCCATAGCCTACGACTTTTGGAGTTGGGAAGCCGTTTCAATACCTATTCAAAACTACGGAGCCTGGCTTTTGATAAGTGCAGTCTTGCATCTTATATCTAATAAACTGATGCCCGAATCTAATAACCCATTAGCTATTAAGCTCTTGTATATTCAAGCGGCCTTTTTCTTGATTTTAAACTTTTTTTGAATCCCTTAAACAATCTGAATAATATCGTGTTAGAAGAATTAACAATGATCGAAGCAATCACATGGACCCTTTTGGGTTTTGGAATAATGGAAGCTTTCTCATGGTGGGTACATAAATACGTTATGCACGGTGTTTTGTGGAAAATTCACAAAACGCATCATGAACAAACAAAAGGCTACTTTGAATTGAACGACTTATTTACGCTCATTTTTGGCGGAATAGCTGTAGTTCTCATATTTCAAGGTGTTGAGACATTCGATTATCGTTTTTGGTTAGGTTGTGGAATCAGTCTTTATGGCATGTTATACTTTGTATTACATGATGTAATGATTCACAAAAGACTTAAGTGGCTGGGTCGTCCTAAAGCAAAATATTTAAAAGCTATTACTAAAGCACATAGAGCGCATCACAAATCGAAAGAAAAAGATGATGCAGTTTCTTTTGGGTTGTTTTTTATACCACAAAGATACTTTAAGGACGAAGGAGAAAAGACATAAGCGTGGCAAAGTATTCAATTAAAGACTTAGAACATTTATCAGGCATCAAAGCGCATACTTTGCGTATTTGGGAGCAACGTTATAACCTGATCAATCCAAAAAGGACAGACACTAACATTCGTTTTTACGATCAAGAAGATCTAAAACTTGTGTTGAATGTTTCGCTGTTAAAAGACAATGGCTTCAAGATTTCTAAGATAGCTAACATGTCTCGTGAAGACATGACTGAGGCTGTGCTTTTGGTTACGGATAAGACTACCAGTCATGCGGATCAAGTCTATGCGCTTACGCTTTCAATGATTGATTTAGACGAGCAACGTTTCGAAAAGATCATTTCAACCAACACATTGAAACATGGTTTCGAAAGAACTATGCTCAATATCATCTACCCTTTCTTGTCTAAGGTTGGGATCATGTGGATTACAGATTCTATCAATCCAGCTCAAGAACATTTCATTTCGCATCTCATTAGACAAAAAGTTATTGTAGCCATCGATGCTCAATATCCTGCCATCGAGGCAGATGCGACCAAATACATGATGTTCTTACCCGAGAATGAATTGCATGAATTAAGTCTTCTCTTTGCGAACTTCCTAACCAGAGCTAGAAATTGCAAAAGTATCTATCTTGGCCAAAACATGCCATTTAGGGACCTTAGCGTGGCTTTTGAGCTGTATCAGCCAGATTTCTTACTGACCATAATTACGTCAAGAGACCCAAATATCTCCCCTCAAGATTATTTAAACAACCTTTCTGAAAAATTTCCAAATACACAAATTCTGGTTTCAGGAAGTCAGGTAATTGGGCAAGATTTGGATCTGAACGAAAACATTATCCAAATTGCCAACCCAAATCATCTAATCTCCTTTATAGAAGAGAGTGTGCCAGCGCCTGTCGTGTAATAGTCTAAATCAAACTTTACGCTTCTTATTCTAGTCTTTTTTCAACGCTGTTGATACGCTGCCTAAATTATCAATATTGAGTTAGAAATATTACCCCCCCTTTTTGTTTAACCAAAACAACCTATTAAAGGCATATAACCGGCTTTTTTTCTCCCTTTACGATTTTTTGTTTAGCTTTTATTAAATATTATTCCACAAAATAATTTGTTTTTGTTTAATATTTACCAATATTTGTTCAACAAGAAAATATAAGACATGACAACTTTAGAATTCAGTTACTCCCTATCACAGATGACCAAGTCGTTAAAACCTTTTGCTATGAAGCTTACAAAGAACACAGACGATGCAAACGATCTGTTACAAGAAACTTTAATGAAAGCTTATAATAATAGAGATAAGTTTTCTGAAGGAACTAACTTGAAAGCATGGCTTTATACAATCATGAAGAACACTTTCATTACCAACTATCAACGTATGGTAAGAAGAGGAACCTTCATCGATACTACCGATAACCTTCATTTTATCAATTCGAGCGATACGCGTATTGAAAATAATGCGGCTGGTAATTTCGCACTTACAGATATCAACGAGGCAATCGACAATCTTGAAGATGTTTATAAAACGCCATTTATGATGTATTTCAGAGGTTTTAAATACCATGAAATTGCTGCTAGATTAGAAATTCCTATCGGAACAGTGAAAAACAGAATTCACATTGCTAGAAAACAATTAAAAGAAAAGCTTAGAACATATAGAGCCTAAGACTAGTTTAGCCTTCATGAACAAAAAGAAGGCATTAGTTATTGGTTCTGGTTTTGCAGGTTTGTCAGCTGCTATTAACCTCGCTTCAAAGAATTTTGATGTTACTGTTCTAGAAAAAAATACAACCCTTGGGGGTAGAGCCCGGCACTTTAGTGAGTCGGGCTTTTCTTTTGATATGGGCCCCAGCTGGTACTGGATGCCTGATGTATTCGAATCATTCTTCAACAAATTTGGTAAGTCTGTTTCAGACTATTATGAGTTGATTAGGTTAGACCCCAGCTATCAAGTCATTTATGAAGGTGGCGACTTCATGCCTATACCAGCACAAATGTCGGAACTCGAAGCCCTATTCGAGTCAATTGAAAATGGTGCAGGCCTACAATTACGTGCTTTTCTGAAGCAAGCCGCTTACAAATATGAAGTAGGCATCAACAAGTTAGTTTACAAACCAGGCCGATCATTAGCAGAGTTTACAAGCCTAAAATTACTCATTGACGTCATTCGGATGGATGTTTTTCAATCCATGAGCAAACATGTGCGCAAGTTTTTCAAACACCCAAAGCTCATTCAACTGATGGAGTTTCCTGTATTATTTTTGGGAGCATTGCCTGAAAACACACCTGCCTTATACAGTCTGATGAACTATGCTGATATGTCGCTGGGAACTTGGTATCCAAAAGGAGGTATGTACAAAGTGGTTGAGGCAATGGTGTCACTTGCTGAGGAGCTCGGTGTAACATTACTCACAGAACACGAGGTAAAGAAAATCAATCATAATAATGGTAAAGCAACCTCTGTGACAACCAATCAAGGTGAGATTACGGCAGATGTAATCATAGCTGGTGCAGATTACCACCACGTAGAAACAAAATTATTGGATAACGAAACGCGCAACTACTCTGATGAGTATTGGGACAAACGCGTCATGGCACCGTCATCTCTCCTCTACTATGTGGGGTTGGATAAAAAACTTGACGGTTTACTGCATCATAACCTATTTTTCGATACTGATTTCACACCTCATGCACATGATATTTACACTGATCCCAAATGGCCAGAAAAGCCATTATTCTATGCATCATTGACTTCAAAAACTGATGATACCGTTGCACCAGAGGGATGTGAAAACTTGTTCCTCCTCATTCCGGTAGCTCCAGGGCTCGAGGAAACAGAAGAAATCAGAGAAAAGTATTTTGATATGATTGTCAAAAGGATGGAAGAACATACCGGTCAGTCGATCAAGGAGCATATCATTTACAAAAGAAGCTTTGCCCACCGAGATTTCGTCAAAGATTATAACTCGTTTAAAGGCAATGCCTATGGTTTAGCCAATACCTTGACTCAAACAGCGATACTTAAACCTTCACTAAAGTCTAAAAAGCTCAAAAACCTTTACTATACAGGGCAATTGACTGTTCCCGGGCCAGGTGTACCACCAAGCCTTATCTCTGGTATTGTGGTCGCAGACGAGGTAGAGAAAGACATGAATTAAACCAGAATGCCTTTTATTAGTTATTTTTAAATGATGGAATTATTTGACCAAACGACCTTTGAGTGTAGTAAGCTGATTACTCAAAGATATAGCACATCGTTTACCCTTGGGATCAAAACCTTAGGCAAGAAATTCCACTATCCCATTTATGCGGTTTATGGTTTCGTACGCTATGCCGATGAAATCGTAGACACCTTTCATGACCACGACAAAGCAGCACTTTTAGCCCGATTTAAGAAAGATACTTATCAAGCGATTGAAGAAGGCATTAGCCTGAATCCTGTACTACACTCCTTCCAGATGGTGGTCAATAAGTACAATCTGGATCATTCACTCATTGAAGCTTTCCTTCATAGCATGGAAATGGATTTGGATGAAACAGTTTATGATAAAGCTGGCTATGAAGAATACATCTATGGTTCGGCCGAAGTGGTTGGCCTCATGTGTTTACAAATTTTTTGTGAAGGCGATCTAGCCATGTACAAAGATTTACTTCCTCCTGCCAAGAGTTTGGGTTCAGCCTTTCAGAAAGTCAACTTCATCAGAGATATCAAAAGTGATTTTGAAGATAGAGGTCGTGTCTATTTTCCTGGGGTAGACTTCGAGACCTTCTCGCAAGAGAGCAAAGAGATTATTGAAGTTGATATTCAAAAGGACTTCGATGACGCACTCATTGGAATCAAAAAACTTCCTAATGGGGCACAAACGGGGGTTTTACTGGCCTACAAATACTACCTCAAACTCTTCAAGAAGATAAAGAATTGTCCTTCGACTAAAATCAAAGAACAACGGATTAGAATCCCTAATTCAAGAAAGATGAGCATCCTGCTCGAAACCTATTTTCAGCAAGCCCTAAAGGCAAACTGACATCCAATCTGGCATCTCAAGTCGTACTTAACATAGAATTAAGGTTCGGGGGTAAACATAATCCCCAGATTAAGGTTATTCTCTTATGTTCAACCTGAACGTTGATATCGATATCAATTCTGGCTTCTGTTTTGGAGTAGTCTATGCCATAGAAATGGCAGAAGACGTTCTAGCAGAAGAGGGCAAACTTTATTGCCTCGGAGACATCGTTCATAATGATGAAGAGGTAAAACGACTAGAGCAAAAGGGCCTAGAAATTATTAACCATGAACAACTCGCTGCCATCAGTGACTGCAAGGTTCTCATAAGAGCACATGGTGAGCCCGCAAGTACCTACCAGCTAGCGTTAGAGAACAATATTACCTTAATAGATGCTTCATGCCCCGTAGTCCTAAAGCTTCAGAATAGAATTAAGAATTCTTATGATAAAGAGGAGACGATCTATATCTACGGAAAGCATGGCCATGCCGAAGTGGTGGCTTTACTAGGTCAAACCAATAATAATGCGGTTGTATTTCAGGATTTGGAAGAGCTGAACTTGGCTGAACTGCCTAGAGAAATAACCCTTTATAGTCAGACCACTAAGAGTACTGACAAATTCTATGAGATAAATGAAGTGTTGCGCGAAAATGGAATCACTGTCAAAACCAATGATACCATATGCCGTCAAGTATCAAATAGAGACAAGGAGCTTCGCAATTTTGCAACTGCATTTGATGTAATCGTTTTTGCAAGTGGTACTAAGTCTTCCAATGGAAAAGTGTTATACAAAGTTTGCAAAGATCAGAACTCACGAACTTACTTCGTCTCTTCTATTGAAGATGTTAAATCCGAATGGTTTGGCATGAATGAAAGCGTTGGCATTTGTGGAGCGACTTCAACGCCAATGTGGTTGATGGAAGACGTTAAAAGTCATCTTCAAAAGCTTTAATCCTTACCTTTGATTGTGAACAAATTGAAACCACATCTAGGGGTCATCGTTGCATTAGTGATTATAGCACTGTGGTTCATAAGTTTGACCTATGGTCTTCAATGGAAAATTGACTATTCATCTCCCCTCCTTTATCTGCTGATCCTAATTCAGACACACCTATATACCGGCCTATTTATTACAGCGCATGATGCCATGCATGGAACGGTTTCTAAGAACAAGGTTGTAAACAAAACGCTAGGTCAGGTTACGGCCCTACTCTTCTCCTACAATTTCTATTACAGGCTTTTTCCAAAGCACCATGAGCACCATAAGTTTGTTGCGACCGATGCTGACCCTGACTATCACAATGGGGGCTTCTTCTCTTGGTATTTCAGTTTCCTCAAACAGTACATCAGCTGGCAGCAGATTCTATTGATGGCGATAACCTTCAATATTTTAAAACTATTTCTTCCTGTTGAAAACTTGATTTTAATATGGATGCTTCCAGGTGTTCTAGCAACTTTTCAGCTGTTTTATTTCGGCACTTACCTTCCCCACAGAGGCTCCCACAAAGTAGAAAATATTCATAAATCACATAGCCAAAAACCAAATCACTTATGGGCCTTCCTATCCTGTTACTTTTTTGGGTATCACTATGAGCATCACGCCTCACCCGGCACACCTTGGTGGCAGTTGTATAAAACAAAAGAAAAGTATCAGGAAAAAGGGTATCCTCACGAAGTGTGAAAAAAGCCATTCTGATTTATCAGAATGGCTTTCAATTTCTATGTTAGTTTTCAGTGTCTATCGTCTCTATCGAGACCACCGTCTACTAAGTTAATGGTACGTTTTCCGTAAGCTGCGTTGTCTTTCGAGTGCGTCACTTGAATAATCGTCATGCCCTCTTCATTTAGCTTTTGGAACAATTGCATAATTTCTTCTGCCTGATCCGAATGCAAATTACCTGTAGGCTCATCTGCTAATAAGAGTTTCGGTTGACCAATCAATGCCCTAGCTACACCAACGAGTTGCTGCTGCCCACCAGAAAGCTGCTCAGGAAATAAATCCTTCTTAGCCACCATCTGAAAACGATCAAGCATTTCAGCGACCAAACTTTTACGTTCCGAAGATTTTACGCCTTTATACAAAAGTGGCGTTTCAATGTTTTCATAAACTGTCAACTCATCAATCAAGTGATAGGCTTGGAATACAAAGCCAATATGGTGCTTGTGGAGTTCAGAACGCTTACGTTCTTTCATCTTATGGATAGGCTCATCTAAGAAATAGTATTCTCCTTGAGAAGGCTCATCTAACATACCGATAACATTCATCAAGGTAGACTTACCAGCACCACTCGGGCCCATAATCGTCACAAACTCACCTTGTTCGATTTCTAAATCTATTCCCTTCAGGATGAAGGTTCTCTGATATTTAGAATCGATGTATTTATCAATGTCTTGTAGTTTTATCATTTGTCCTGATTAATGTTTTGACCTCAATGCATTTACCAATTTATATGCCAAGAGCGAATATATTGATTTTAGCCTTTAAGCGAAGAATAGACGATTAGAATATGTACAATTTCGACCACCCTTGTTCGATTATGACACTCTTATTCAGAGCGTAAGGCTTTCACCGGATTGGATATGGCTGCCATGCATGTTTTATAACTCACCGTCAGTAATGCGATCACCAAAGCACCCAGTCCAGCGACAAGGAAAGTTGTGACTGAGACCTCCACTGAAAAGGCGAAATTCTGTAGCCACCAATTCGTTAAATAATAGGCAGCTGGCGAAGCGATCAAGATCGCAATAATGATCAATAGTGCGAAGTCCTTTGATAATAAAAAGAGCACTTGTCCTAAGGAGGCTCCAAGCACTTTACGAACGCCTATTTCCTTGATTCTTTGTTCCGTAGAAAAGGAAGCCAAGCCGAATAGGCCCAAGCAAGCAATACCAATGGCTAGAAATGCGAAGTAGATAATTATTTGACTTAGCTCCTCCTCTGCACTATACAAAGCATTAAGATCATCTTCGAGAAATGAATATTCAAATGGCTGTGCTGGCGCAAACTTTGCCCAAAGATTCTCAACAGAATTGATCGTTTCAGCGACATCTTCATCTCCTAGTTTGATGAATAAGTGCTGATAGTTCGGCAAGAAATTAGCATAGAAACAAGCTTCGGTTTTACGTTGAAGTGGCTCAAAATTGATATTGTCTATCACCCCTATGATCCGTTTCTTTTCCCATTGACTTTGAAAGTTTCTAATCTCAATCATTTGACCAACGGGATTTTCCAAATTGAGCTCTCTAGCCGCTTGCCTGTTGATGATGATTGCCGCTGTAGAATCTGTCGGTGTTCTCGGATCAAAATCTCTGCCTTCGGCAATTTCAATTTCCATGGTGCTCATGTAATCGAAATCAATGTTAATTCCAGCCAGATTAAGCCCTCCTTCATCATCAATGACCGTTTCAGATTTCACGAACATGATGGGCCTCAACCCGCCAGGCTTACTTAAGGTAGCCGTAACCCCTTTGATATTCGTATGACTTCGAAGCTCATTTTTAAACGTATTCAATTGAAGAGTAACCGCTTGATTTGTATTCGAGACCACCAGAATATTCTCTTTCCGAAAGCCCAATGCCTTGTCCTGCATAAAGTTGAGCTGATTGTACACCATCGTGGTGCCAATCATCATCACAATCGAAATGACAAATTGAAATACCACAAGTCCTTTTCTGAATACCCCAGAACTCCCCATGCCAGGGATTAGCTTTCCCTTTAATACCACGGCAGGCCTAAAAGCAGACAGGAATAATGCTGGGTAAATTCCTGAACCAAAGCCAATGACTATAATCACTCCCGCTAATAATCCCATGACTTGCGGATTGAGCAACATATCAACTGTCAGTGTTTTATTGATATACGCTCCAAAAGGATTGAGCAGTATAACAACAATGCCTATCGACATCAGTGTTGAAATCGTTGTAAGGATTATGGACTCACTTAAAAACTGAGCAATCAACTGCTGCTTATAAGCACCTAAGACTTTCCTAATACCTACCTCCTGAGCCCGCTTAGCAGACCTAGCAGTAGCCAAATTCATATAGTTGATTCCAGCAATGAGCAGAACAAAAATAGCGATCGCTGAAAAGATGTAGACTACATCCATGCTTCCATTCGGAACAATTTCATTACGTAGATTTGACTTTAGGTGTATGTCTTCAAACGCAGTCAAATCAGGGTTAAGCATATTTTGTCGGTCCTCCTCAACATTCTTTGCTTTTAATTCGGCCATGGCACTCATAACCTCAGGTGCATGAACCGGGTCTGTCAATCGTATATAAGTATAAAAGCCTTGATTGCCCCAGCTACTTAGCCCATTCCCATTTCCTCGATTTCTGATCGTCTCAATAGAAAAAAGCACCTGAAACTGAATGTGTGAGTTCTTAGGGACATCCTTCAGAAGCCCTGTTACTTCAAAGTTGATATCTGTACCTCCTTTGACCTTAAACTGACGGCCAATCACATCCAGACTACCAAAGTAGCGCATGGCTGCTGACTCGGTAAATACTGCCGTATTAGGCGCGTCCAAGACCCTTGATCGATTGCCACGCAAAAGCTCAAAGTTGAAGAACTCTAGAAAACTTGAGTCTGCGTAAAAGTGATTTTCCTCTTTGAATAGCTCCGTCTCAACTTCAATGATGATTTGTTGCCCTGCACCACCAAGTCGAGTATAAGCAGTAACCTCAGGTAATTCACTTAGTAAAGTTGGACCGAATGCCGAAGCCGTAGTTGGGTATTTGTAATTCCCGCTGGATAGTTGAAGTTCATTATTAATCCGAAAGATGTTTTCGGTGTCTTCATGAAACTTATCATAGCTCAGCTCATACCTGACCACCAAAATGATCATGAGAAATGCCGTAATCCCTAAGGTTAAACCTAAAATATTAACCCCCGCATAACCTGGATTTTTGCGAATGGTTCGGAGGACGATTAAAAAGTAATTCTTTAGCATGGCTGTGGGCTTAGTCTATCTAAGCTAAGCTTTTTCTAAAAAGTGTAAAAGCCACTTTGTTCTACCGGGGGAAATAGCAGCATTGCACATACAAAGCCAATGAGTTGAAAGCCGCATTGACAAATGAAGTCATTGAGTCAGCCATCAAATCATGGCCAGAAGAAATCTATAATTTACGCGGAGAGGAGATCATCAGAAAACTCAAGAATAGGCGAGACAATTTTGATCTGTGGGCAGCAGATTACTACAAATTCATTTCGAAAGAAGTTGATGTTTTAGGCAGTGATAAACGAGAGTTCTTTTTGGTAGAAAGACTTGATAATGACAACACTAAAGTCACCATGTACAAAATCTCGAAGAAAGGCAATCGGGATGAAGTGCTCTATCAACGAACGTTCAACACTTCAGTTACCAATGAAATAAGGCTATTTGGTTTTGGAGGGGAAGATGAATTTAAAGTAAAAGGGAATGCCGAAAAGGGCATCCTAATAAGAATTATCGCTGGTGAAGATGACGATAAGATCACTGACTCGAGTGTCATTAGAAAAGGCAAAAAGAAAACCTTGATTTATGACAATATCACTGGAACAGCGCTTAGCGTGAGCAAAGAAACCAAGGATTTACGTTCTGACTCTAACCCCGATATCAACCGGTACAACATGGAGGAATTCGACTTTGATGTAAGAATGCCGCTGCTATCTTTTAATTATAATCCAGATGACGGCCTATTTTTAGGCGCTGGGTTTATGTTCAAAAAGGATGGTTTTAGAAAAAACCCCTTCGCATCACAGCAGCGCTTTACGGCCAATTATGCAATCGCTACGTCCTCGTATAACTTGGAATATAGCGGGGAATTCACCGATACCTTCGGTAAAGCGGACTTCCTTTTAGATGCGAGTATCAAGGCGCCTAATTTTGTCAATAATTTCTTTGGGCTAGGCAATGAAACAGTCTATGATGATAGCATTGAGCTAACCTTTTATAGGACAAGGTTCAAAGAAGTAACTATCAATCCGTCCATCAATCTCAACCTTGGAACAAAAGGTCACATCAATTTAGGAGCTCATTATCGTGGTATTGAAATACATCAGAGTGCTGATCGCTTTATCAGTGATTTCGGAAATAACGGATTGAAATCAAGCGGATTATTTGAAGGAAAGGAATATGCAGGAGGAAGTATCGCACTTCATTTTGACACCAAAGACGATGCGCTAGTAGCGAAAAGAGGCATAACATTTAATAGTGCCATGACATTTAGTGCTGGTATTAACGATAATTCTCAGAACAGCGCGCAATGGAATACTGACCTAACATTTAGATGGGCTTTAGGAGCATTCAGCAGAACTTCAATTGCGACCAGAATAAACTACCAACAAAGTTTCGGTGATTTTGAATTCTTCCAAGCAAGTAACCTTGACGGCTTCAATACCTTAAGAGGGTTTAGAAGGTATAGGTTTAGTGGAGAAAGTAGTTTCTCACACCAGATAGACCTAAAGGTTGATCTCTTTGAATGGAATAATTACTTTTTGCCTTCTAAAGTAGGCCTGATTATATTCAATGACCTCGGCAGAGTATGGGTAGATGGTGAAGATTCCAATACGCTTCACCATGGTTATGGAGGCGGTTTTTACCTTTCTCCATTTGGTAGTTTTGCCGTAAACATTTTGATGGCCAAGTCTGAAGAGGCCTTTTTACCACTGCTTAAGTTTGGTTTCTATTTTTAGTCTAAATCAGGAATCAGCACTTTAAAAGTAGTGCCTTTGTTTACTTTAGAATCATAGGAAATGGTACCTCCATGCATTTCTACGAATTGCTTGACGATAACAAGGCCTAATCCCGTGCCTTCGATATCTGCCACGTTCGAAGCTCTTGAGAAGGATTCAAACAACCCCTCTTGATCCTTCTTAGGTATTCCAATACCAAAGTCTCTTATATGGAGCTCAATATACTCTTGCTCATAATATATGGTTACCTCAGGATCTTTTCCTCCTTGAGAATACTTAAGCGCATTACTAATTAAGTTGGATAGCACATGACTAATCAATTGGCTATCCAGTTTAATCTGTCGCTCGGTTCCTTCGGTCCGAATTGTGATATTCCTGTCTTTATATGGAATAGAATTCTCTAGCACAACTTGTTTAACAATCCCTGTTAAAGAAGTGATGTCTTTATTAAGCCTTGCCTTACCGACATCAAGCCTACCGAGGGTGAAAACATCTTTCAATAATGAGTTAAGACGCTCAAGTTCCGTTCTTATGCGCAAAACATGTTTAGATAATTTGGTATCAACAGGCTCCATAGAGCTATCAAGGTACATGTTGATCAATTCATTACTAGATTGAATGGTTGTAAGAGGCGTCCTAAACTCATGTGAGGCCATAGAAATAAAACTCGATTTCAACTTGTTCAATTGACGCTCTTTATCAATCACTTTCATGATTTCAGAAATGTCTCTCGTTGATGTCTGAACATATTTCGTTCTTTCATTTTCATCCAATACTGCCGAAAGTGATACCCCTACCCATAGATATTCTCCACTCTTCTTCCTTAACCTGACGGAAGAAATTGTGTCTTTTCGAGCATTCTTAATAGTATCAATAAAGGCCCCCTGAATTTTCTCCACATCTTCTGGATGAACTAGCTCAACAAAGTCAGTAGTACCCAGCGCTTCCTCCACCGTCATCCCGAGCATTCTGTAGCATGAAGGCGACACAAAAGTCAGTTGGCCATACATATTATGTAGTGCAATCACGTCCCCTGAATTTTCTGAAACGAGCTTATACTGCTCTTCTTGCTTTTTCAGTTTTTCTTCAGTCAGTTTTCGTTCTGTGATATCTACTTTGTTGGACCTGATATAAATCGGAGTTCCATCATCATCTACAATGATTCCGCCTGCCACTTTCACCCATCGCCATTCACCAGATTTATGTCTAAATCTAAAAGTGGCGCTACTATCCTTTACTTTATTCGCAATTGCCTCTTGCATAGAACTCGCAACCATCGGCAAATCATCTGGATGAATAAACTCAGTAGTATTCCTACCAAGCATCTCCTCAGGCGCATAGCCCATAGTATCTTTGATAGATGGGGATAGAAAGAGATAGTTGCCCTTAGGGTCCATCAATGAGACAATATCACTAGAGTTTTCGGTAATGAGCTTATACCTTTCTTGACTTTCCCTAAGCTTGGTCTGAGCTTCAATTCTATCGGTAACGTTTCTTGTCGAAGTTTGCAAATAAATTGCACGTCCTGTTTGGTTGTCATAAATGGCACCGACTATTGTTTCCAACCACTTCAGTTCATGGCCCTTACCAAGCGCCTCATAGACTACTGAAGCAGTCTTTCCATTGCCTTTAATTATTTCAATAATTTGAGCACGAAGCAATTCTTGATAATCTTGATGAATTAAATCCGCAAGGTTTAGATCTTTCAATTCTTCTGGCGTATAGCCCAAGACCTCTGTTGATGAAGGGCTTACAAATTCAAATTTTCCATCTAGGGTATGAAGGCAGATGCAGTCGCTCGAATTTTGAGAGATCATTCTATATTTTTCCTCACTCTCTCTAAGCTGAGACTGTGCGACCTTTAGAGAGGTTATATTTGAAAATGACCCAACCCCTCTTTGAGGTTTCCCTTTCTTATCATAAAGTATTCGAGCTTTAAACAGAGTCCAGATAATTCTACCTCCATTAGCCACAAAACGAACCTCAAGCGTCATGTCTCCGACCTGCTCTTGAAATGCCTTATTCAATTCTTTTAAAAAAAACTCCTTTTCTTCTTCCAGCAGGTACTTAGTAATTAACTTATCATCCAATGGGTTAACCTCTGGCTCAAGTTCCATTCCAGACCAAAACTGAGGAGACAAGTAAGATTGCTTCGACTTAAAGTCATATTCCCATATTACATCATTCGTTCCTTCAACGGCAAGTTGATACCTTTCATTACTCTCTTGAATCTCACGCTCAAGGTTTTTACGTACCGTAACATCTTGGAGAATTGTGATATAACAATTTTGACTCTGGAAATCGAGCGGCATAGTGGACGCACTCACCCAAAAGGACTCCCCTTTCTTGTTCCTTAGTAATAGTTCGTGATTTTGGACTTGCCCTTCTTTCGTAAGGTATTCTAAGTAAGACCTCCTCCCTTCGAAATTCTGATAAAACTCAATGAGTTTCTTTCCTAAAAAATCAGCAGGTGTCATCTCATATGCCTTGAAAAGAACCTCATTAGCAAAAATGATCTTACCCCCATCCTGAGTAGAGATAAACACTGGATCTGGAAGTGCGTCAACGATACTTTTTAAACGTTGCTGACTGAGCTCAAGACTCAATCGAGACCTCCTTATATTATCAACATCGATGCTTATTCCATCTAGTCGAACAGGCTTACCTTCTTCGAAAAATACAGTTACTTTGTCTCGGAAGTATTTGTAATTATCACCCCCCCGTTTAATCCTGTATGAGTAGCTGGCCGCTCCAGACCCTAGGGCATTTACGACTTCTTCTAGCACTCTATCTTTATCGTCTGGATGTATTAATTCTTGCCATTCTTCAATGGTCTTTGGCAATGGCCTATAGTCTTCCTTACTACCAAACTGTGCCATTGGATCGTTATGATAATGAATTTCATATGGCTCATTTGTTAAAATGATGGACCAAACAGCTTCGCTAAGATTTGACACCACAGAGTGCAAATCCAAGTCTCTTACCTTTGCATCCGCAAAATCGTTTAATGTATCCTTAAAAATGTTTTCCATCACATTGTGGGCTGTAGAGGTATGAAATTGGGTATTTTTAAAGTACTATTTTAATGGTATTAGGTCAATTAAAATATTAATTTCAGATATTCACCTAAACAAATCTACTGATATGGAACAACCATACAGCCAAAGTCCTAGGATCCTGATCGTTGAAGATGAGCCATTTATTGCGGAAAATCTGCAAGAGATGTTGAGTATTTTCGGTTATTCAGACACTGAATTAGCAAATTCGGCAAACCAAGCGATCAAGGCCATAAAAAGCTCTAGGCCAGATTTAATACTTCTTGATGTAAAAATTAAAGGAGATCAAGACGGAATAGAGCTTGGCGAAATCATCAAAGAACAATACAAAGTACCTTTTGTATACATCACCTCTTATTCCGATAAAGAGACTATCAACAGAGCCAAGCATACTCAACCGCTTGGGTTTATTGTCAAGCCTTTTACCAAAGACGATGTGTATGCCGCAATTGAGGTAGCCCTTTTTAATAAAAACCGACTTGCTGCAAATGCGGGCAGTGACCGATTAATGGCTGCTAACCCAACGACATATAGCAATGGCTCTATTTTCGTGAAGAAGAAGAGTTTACTCGAAAAAATAAAATATGAAAACCTTCATTGGATTGAAGCCGATGGAAATCATATCACCATTCATGCGGATGATGGTAGAGACTATACTATCAGAAAGTCTCTCAAGGAGATTACTGACAAACTTCCAAAAGACAGGTTCTTGAGAGTTCACAAATCATTTGTAGTTCTTGTCGATGCAGTTACTGCAATTGATACAAATTTTGTGTACTTAGGAGAGAAGAAGATTCCTATTGGCCGTTCCTATTATAACGCATTTACTGCCACGCTAAATACGATTAGCGCTAGTTGATCAATTACGACTGTAGTTATAAAGCACGACAGGTTGATTATTCCCTGATTCGCTTAAAGTAAAGTATGTGCTTTCATTGCTATCAAATGCAATAGATTCACCTTGAGGCTCCACTGTGTACAGCAGCCGAGATGCTTTTGTACCTAACAATTCAGAGATGCTCTCTGTGCCAGTCTTAGACCAGTAATAGACATTCAAGTAGTTCTTAACTAATACTTCATTGCCATTTGGAGAAATGTCTGCTGCAGTGACCATGGTAAATGGTAAAACCCTTAGCCGGTCAGCCGTGTCTAATTCTGTCAAATTCTGAGGGAATGGCAATACATACAGTATAACACTTGCCTCGCGTTTTGATATAATATAAATATCACTCGAAGCTGGGTCAACCATTATGGCTTCCGCATCCCTAGCGTTACGATCATCATAGATGAAATTGATTGCATCTACATCTGATAAAGTCGTAGAAGCAGGAATATTTGAGACGGTCAGGTCAGGTTCTGCCACGCGATAAATGGTGTAGCTATCTCTAACTGCTCTATTATCACCAATATCAGCGGCATAAAGGTATGACTGGCCTGTAACTGGACCGGAACCTATCGCCATATCTTCCCAGTCAATATTCTGAGCTCCTGATAAAAAAAATCTACCAGAGTCTGCTCCAGATTGGGTCATAAGATAGAGTAATGGATCACCACCACTGTCATTGTGCGACCAAATATATAATGGATTTGACCGGCTACTTGCTAATCCAGAGGCTTCATCTAAATCACTTATTTGAATTTCTCCAAGTGATTGACGATCGGTAAAGGTTGAGGCGACCTCTTGGTTGTCTTGCTGAGGGTTGGTATCATCAACAGGACTTTTACAGCCGTTGGCACATAGCATTAAACATAAAAAAGCAGTTAATGTATTTTTCATGATGTTACTAATTTTTTTGACAGAAACTTTGTACATCATTCTTTGTATTAACTGCTCTTAGCAAAGATTATTATATAAGGCTTATTCCAAGCTAGCCCTTACCTTGGCAACCTTAGCCTTCGTTAAAGTAGACTCTGCTTTATTTCCCCAAGAATTCATTACAAAATTAAGTACGTCAGCAATATCCTGATCATCTAAACCACTAGCTGGCATCACTTGATTATACTTAGCACCATTCACAGTAATTTCTCCAGATAGGCCATTTATTAGATTCTCGATCGACCGATCCACATCTTCCATGAGGTAGTCCGATTTGGCTAGTGGAGGGAACACTGATGGTATACCCTGACCGCTACTCATGTGGCAAGCCATACAAACTGCATTATATGTGCCCATACCTGCTTCCATACTCTTCTTTAGTCCAGGATCTTGATCCTTAAAACTGAAAGAGGCGAGCATGACACCCAATAGCATTACAACTTTTACTGATTTCTTCATGACTATTTTTTGCTTAAGCCTACCCTATTAATTGCTATGCTAAAATACTGATTTATCTATACCAATATGCAATCCTTTCCAGTTAGCGCGCCTTATAAATCAATCTCGACCTGATTTCTAGTCAGGTCCTCAAACTCTTCTCTCTTTCTAATTAAGTGAGCTTTACCTTCATAAATCAATACTTCGGCTGGTTTCAGGCGAGAATTATAGTTTGACGCCATACTAAAAGCATATGCTCCAGCATTTTTAAAGGCAAGGATATCACCCTCCTTCACTTCATTAAGTTTGCGGTCCAAGCCGAATGTATCCGTTTCACAGATGTATCCAACAACGGTATAAACTCGCTTGGTGCCAGAAGTATTTGAGAGGTTAACAATCTCATGATAAGAATCGTACATCATAGGCCTAATCAGGTGATTCATACCAGAATCAACGCCTACAAATACCGTAGCTGGGGTAGTCTTGACTACATTGGTCTTTACTAAGAAAACACCCGATTCACTTACCAAGAATTTACCAGGCTCAAACCACATTTCTAGTTCCCTTCCGTATTGTTGACAGAAGTTTTGAAAAGAAGCGCTGAGCTTTTGACCCAAATCTTCAATATCGGTGGTGATGTCTCCTTCCTTATAGGCGACCTTGAAGCCGCTGCCGAAATCTATGAATTGTAAGTTTTCAAAATTCTTAGCGGTGTCGAAGAGTATGTCAGCGGCTCTCAAGAACACCTCTGAATCAAGTATATCAGAGCCTGTATGCATGTGTAGTCCAACTACATTCAGGTCATAGGTCTTCACGATTCTAAGAATATGTGATAATTGATAAATAGAAATTCCAAACTTAGAATCTGCATGCCCTGTCGAGATTTTTTTATTCCCTCCCGCCATAATATGCGGATTGAGCCTAATACAAACTGGCACTGAACTTTGAAATTCATGACCAAATTGTTCGAGAAGTGAAATATTATCCAAATTGATCATTACACCTACCTCAATTGCTTCTTTGATCTCATTGAAAGAAACACAATTAGGTGTATACAAGATTTGATTTGGTTCAAAACCAGCTTTTAAACCCAGGTTAACTTCTTGAATTGAAACACAATCTAATTCTGAACCATAGCTCTTTAAGAGCTTAAGGATAGACAGGTTAGTAAGGGATTTTGTAGCGTATTTGATTTTAAGTTTTACACCATCAAAGGCATTATTTAGTCTATCAAATTGTTCCCGAATCTTATCCGCATCATACACATACAAAGGAGTTCCATAGTCACTGGCTAAGTCGATCAAATCAACTCCTTGCATCTTATATCTGTCATTCTCTAAAAGCATGGTCAATAAATTAAAGGCCAAATATAAGGGCTATAAACAAAAAAGAGGAAGTCCGACTAAAACTTCCTCTGCTCAACCTAAATGAAAATAGGAATGTTATTCTATAATCACTCTTTTTGTAAGGGCCTTGTTGTTTTGAACCACTTTCATAAGATAAATTCCCTTTTGTTGATCGCTCAGGTCGATATGAAAATCATACCTTCCTTCCTGCGGTATACCCGTTCTATTGTAAACTTCATTACCCTCTGGGTCAATTATGGATACTTGCACAGCAGCGTCACTTCCTGTTTCCAATTCCACATCAAATCTGCCATCGCTTGGGTTCGGATAAAAATTTATATCCCGCAACTCAAGGCCTTCCATATCGCCAGTACCCGCTGCTTCTTTATCTTCGGCATTAGCTGACCTTATAACCACTTTGATACGTGAAATAACCTTGACATCGGCATCATCACCATCAAACCTAAATGTGCTGAAGGCATCATCATTCCAATCACCAAAATCAAAGTCGAACTTCATATTGCCGAACTTATTTTTAAGGACCGTTCGAAGTGAATCCAAATCCTCCATTTGTTCCCCGTTAAAAAAGAATCGACCATTGTCATTCTTGAAGTTGAAACGCTGCATCAGCGAGTCCATATCGAAGGCATTCTCATCATCAAATCCAAAAGAGAATGCGCCTTGCCCGAAGCCTTTCATCATGCCCTTATTGCTACCTCTTAATGAGTCAATATCAAAATCACCTTGATCCCAAAAGCCTTGACCAGGACCATTGTGGAAAAAGAATTTAGGCTGACCCCCAAACCCTTTTCCAAGGCCAAATGAGTCAACGTTGATACCGTACTTTTCTAGGTCAGGGTCATTTTGCATTTCTTCATGTGAGTCGTATGCCTTTTCGAAAGTAGTCTCATCATCGCCTTTCTTGATAATCACTTTCAATTTTACCTTACCCTCCTCAGTATCAGAGATAGTCACCGACTGGCTTTCTCGAATATTCGCACTTTGCGCCATCGCACTTTGACACACCCCAATTGACAGCAACAGTGCAAACCCAATCGGGACAGTAATTTTTCTTAGTTGTTTTGACCAATTCATATTTGATATCCTTTAACGTATTGATACAAACTTATTTAGAACTTCTGCAAAAGGATGTTAATAGGTGGTTAAACGATGTTAATAATTGTTAACCATGCATCTCTAGGGGGATATTTAAAGTACTTTTGGATATGACGCGTATGCGAATTCGTTGGTTAATCGGTTTACTGAGTTGCGCCCTTCTAGGATTAGTGGCCTTTCAGTACTACTGGATCACTGAAGTGAACAAAGTAAATAATGAGCGATTCAATCAGAGTGTTAACGAGGCCCTAAATGAAGTCATACAGCGATTAGCCATCGAAAATGACATTAGTTTTCTTCAAAGAGGCATGAATTCAGCCGACCGTCCAGGACCGCGAAGAAATATGCCAATTGACTCAGTTGGCGCTTTGGTGAGCAATCAGGAGAATCTCCCGCAAGGAGAGATCCCACCCTCCGAAGAATTTATGTCTGGCGCCTTTCAAATAGTTGACGAAACTACTGGCCAAGTACTTTTTCAATTTGGTTTTGAATCTATTATGCAGCAAAACCCTGGCTTTAATAACAGGCAGCTCGCTAACCCTCAAGCACAACAGATTGAAGTGGAGCGCCAAATGAATAGACGTGTTGAAATGATGAAAGAGAGCTGGTTTAACCATCTTTTAGGAAGCAACAATCTCTTTGCACGGGTTAATCCTGATATACTGGACACGTTACTATCTGAAGAGCTCACCAATCGTGGTTTAGACATTCCCTATAACTACGGCATCTTACATCAACCGACAAATGAGTTCAAGCTTTTAAACGCTCAGAACAAAAGTGACTCCGAGGAAATAAAAAAATCTGGCCTGCTTGTCAACCTCTTTCCTACCGACCTGAACCAGAAGGAATTTTATTTAGCAATTGATTTTCCAGGTAAAAAGAAATACTTAACGAGTCAGGCGATAATTCCCCTTTCTGCCTCTGGTATTCTATTAATCATTGTCATTGCCTGTTTTGCTTATGCCATCATGGTGATACTCAGGCAAAAGAAGTTGTCGGAGATAAAAAGCGACTTTGTCAATAATATGACGCATGAGTTTAAGACCCCAATAGCTACGGTATCACTAGCTACTGAAGCGCTACAGGATGATGACATTAAAGGTAATAAGGCATTTGTCGATAGGTATGTACAGATAATTCGAGATGAGAACAAAAGGCTCGGTTTACAGGTAGAAAAAGTACTCCAGATTGCGAGCCTCGACAAGAAAGACTTCAAACTGAAATTTGAACAAGCAGACTTACATGACATTATCGAAAAAGCGCTGGTCAATATTAATATACTAGTAGAAAAAAGAGGCGGCCAAATCACCAGTCAACTATCGGCTTCTAATGCACTACTTGATGCTGACAAAGTTCACCTGACGAACATTATTTACAACCTACTAGACAACGCGAACAAGTATTCTTTAGAAGCTCCTGAAATTCATATCAGAACGGATAATATTTCCACAGGAATCATACTCAAGATTTCTGACAAAGGAATTGGTATGTCGAAAGAATCCATTGAAAAAATATTTGAGAAATTCTATAGAGTTTCAACTGGCAACGTCCATGATGTGAAAGGCTTTGGCTTAGGATTATCGTACGTTAAAAATATAATTGACATGCATCACGGCACCATCAATGTGAAAAGTGAAGTTGGACAAGGAAGCACATTTAAAATCTATTTACCTTTTAACAATGGCTAGTTTCAAACTATTACTCGTAGAAGATGACCCAAATTTGGGTGAAATATTGAATGAATACTTGAGGTTGAAAGGGTATGAGACTCGACTTTGCCGTGATGGTGAAGAAGGATTGAATGCTTTCAAAAGCGAACCTTTCGATTTATGCCTTTTTGATATTATGCTTCCCAAGAAAGATGGATTCTCAATGGCCAAAGAGATCAGAAGAAACGACTCAGTAACACCAATTATGTTTCTGACAGCCAAGTCAATGAAAGAAGATACAATTGAAGGCTTTAAGATTGGGGGTGATGATTACATCACCAAGCCTTTTAGCATGGAAGAACTTCTACTGAGAATACAAGCCATCCTCCGCAGGACGGGTGAAAAGAACCCACAGTTCTCAGATCAGAAGAATTTTGACTTTGGTACGTTTCACTTTGACTACGATAAGCAATTGTTGATTGAAAATGGTAACCAAACCAAGTTGACCTCAAAGGAGTCTGAATTATTAAGGCTACTTTGTCTTCATATAAACCAGCCTCTGGATCGTTCTACAGCCTTAAAGATGATCTGGAGAGACGACAGTTACTTTAACGCCAGAAGTATGGATGTTTACATTGCCAAGCTTCGTAAGCACCTTAAGGTAGATCCTACCGTACAGATTATGACACTACATGGCTCTGGTTTTAAGCTAATCACAGACGCACAAACGGAGTAAGGACAAGTAGCCTTTTTTGGGAAGCTCGTGAAGATTTGGTATTTTCATAGGCTTAGGCCGATAACAATAATTTAAACCTGACTTTAGAATCAGAGAATTAAATTTTATTAGTTTTGGTTCCTTCAATTTTCTATCGACACTTATGATTCAAATTATACCTTCTATATCCATTATTGACGGAAAGCTCACGAGGCTTAAACAAGGCGACTATAAGAGTGAAAAAATATACAAACATAGCCCTGTTGATATAGCAAAGCAGTTTGAAGAGTATGGAATAAAGAAGATTCATATCGTTGATTTGGATGGCGCTAGAAAAGGGAGCCCAGTGAATTATCACATCCTTGAAGCAATCGCTGGATACACTAATTTGAAAATTGACTTCAGCGGTGGTATATCAACAGACGGAGATATTAGCAAGGCCTATGAATATGGCGCTACGTCTATTACAGCGGCATCAATTGCGGTAGATAGAAAGGAATTATTTTCTTCATGGATGCTTTCCTATGGCCGCGAAAAAATCACCCTTGGGGCTGATGCGAAAAAAGGTAAGATAGCGATCAGAGGTTGGCAAAAGAATACAAAAACCGAGCTTGATGACCATATCGACTATTTCTACATGCGCGGCATAAAATATGTCAAATGCTCAGATGTAGAAAAAGATGGGATTCAAGAAGGTCCTAACTTTGAAATGTATGAGAGACTTGTAAAGAAATTTCCACATATCTTTTTTCTTGCTAGTGGTGGTGTTAGGTCTGTAGACGACATCAAACGACTAGAGGATATTGGCGTAAAAGGAGTGATTTTTGGCCGAGCATATTATGAGGGTAATCTAACTCTTAAGGACATTGAAAACCTCGTGAAATAATACGCTAGAACGTATAGCTCAATTTCAGGCTGATATTCCTTCCCAAATCATCCGCATAGTATCTAAATCGATTTAGATAATCTCTATAGCTGTTATTGAACAGATTATCGATAGTGATGAAAACATTTAGATTATTTTCATTCTCAAATTCCACATCAAATCCTCCACTCAACTTGAAATTGACATACCCCTCTGACGGGGATATAAAGTCAAAAATTGAAGGGTCACTAGCAAATAGATCTTGATCATTATCATTCGCCTCTAGCACATCTTGAATAGAAACTACTCGGGGTGCGTTGCGTTGACGACTAACAGCGCGAAAGCCTGCAGAGACAAAAGGCTTTTGAAGTCGGTTCTCGTTAAAGTTATATACCACCGCCCCTTCCAACTGACTTGCTGGAATGTTGATGAGTGGGCTATCCAATATTCTATCCTTGGCTCTGATCAATGACAATTTCGAATTGACCTCTAGTTGCTCTGAAAATCTATATTCGAAGTCGGTGTCAATACCGTAAAGCAAGGCGTCAGTTTGTTGATATCTGAAAACGGGGAATGCACCACGAATCGTTAACTCTACACTTTCGGGCCTGAGGTAAATATAGTCTGTGATGAGGTTATAGTATGCCGAAACACTAAGACTAAATCGATCGGTATACTTCTCAAGGCTATTGATCCACTTAATTGATTTCTCAGAGACAACCTGATCATTTCCTTCCTCAATTGCTGCAGCGCCATGATGAAGCCCTTCGCTGTATAATTCATTAACATGAGGTGCCCGCCATGCTGTCCCAACATTCGTTCGAAAAGTCAAGTCCTCTGATAAAAAGAAAACTGCACCAACCGAACCTGTCAGGTTATTAAAATCGAATTCAGGCTTCTGAAGAACATTATTCTCATCGAATCTTTTGACGAGATAGTGGCGAAAGTCATATCTAGCTCCAAATTCTAGTTCATATTTTGGTTTGATAAACCTTCCAATTAGATGAGTCCCTGCTGTCCAGTTCTCAAAATTTGGAATCAGAGGTCTAATTCCCGTTTCCGGATTATTAAGATTGGTTTGATATAAAAAACTAGCCCCAACGTCCCACTTCCAATTCCCCATTACAGTCATGTCCAAATCTACATCAAGGGTATGTGTAACCAAGTCCAAGGATAAAGCGGGGATCTCTGAGCGTCCCGCCCGCCTGACATCAAACTCTTTTCTTTGATTATTCTGAAGGCCGTATTGCAATGAGAAATCACCAACATCCTTTAACTCAATATGCCCGTTTGCTTTTAGTAATTGGTGACTCACATCTTGAAAAGGATTGTTAATATCGTAACTGAAGTCTTCGATAAACAAAGGCCTATCACTGTCGATAGCGATCGCTAAGTCTGTAAGATTGCCAATATGAGCGCTTCTGAGAACGCCTAATTCCGCATTGAAACTACTATAGAAGACCTCGACTCCAGCATTGTCTTTATGATAGCCTAACCCCATAGAGAAGTTCTGTTCTTCGGTGCCTGTATTGGTTAATCGATAGTCAGCTGTCTGCGCATCCCCACCTTTTTTCAGTGTTCCTTGGATTCTCCATCCAAAACCTTCAAGCCCTTTTACTCCTCCTTCAAAAAGTGCAGAAGAAGCATAGAGTTGACTATTAGAGGCTCCAAGTACGTTCACTTTCCCTGAGAAAGAAGCTGTATTGGGTAGCTCAGCAGGATTTACCAGTATAACACCACCAATTGCATCAGAGCCATATTTAACGGCTGCCGCCCCTTTTATAAGTTTAAGATTATTCGCTACAAAAGGGTCTATCTCTGGTGCGTGCTCTTGCCCCCAGCTTTGTCCTTCTTGTCGAATGCCATTGTTGAGAATAAGTATACGGTTACTATGCAAGCCATGTATTACAGGTTTTGCAATTGTAGGTCCAGTTTGGAGCATATTAACGCCAGTGATTTCTGTTAATGCCTCGCCTAAAGAAGCACCCGCAGATCTATTCAGGGCTTCTGCATTAACCTCGCTCCGTTGAACAGTCACAATTTCAGCGACTTTTTCCTCTTCAACAGTAACCTCTCCAAGGTTTCTTACATCGACTAAAAGCTTGATTTCTAT
The DNA here is from genome assembly GCA_965660665.1 of Roseivirga sp. Lineage (GTDB taxonomy): Bacteria > Bacteroidota > Bacteroidia > Cytophagales > Cyclobacteriaceae > Roseivirga. The sequence continues at coordinate 191,404 of CBFIAY010000002.1, forward strand.
ATTGTTCTCACCCTTTGACAGGGCATACTTCTTTTCTAGCGCCTGAAAGCCAATGAACTTAACGAGTATAGTAACTTCCGCCTCACACAAACGGGACAACTCGAATAAGCCATCTGCTTTGCTTACAATTGCTTTCTTATCACTGCCACTGGTAACCACGATGGTTGCAAACGGTATAGGTTCTCCATTCTCAGCTGAGATGATTCTTCCCTTAATCTCAAATATGCAGTCTGTTTGAGCCAGCGTTATGCCGCTAGATAGAAATATTGCCAGAATACAAAAAAAATAGCCCCTGATCATGGGGCAAAAGTATGCTTTTTTGCAACAGTATTGCAAGTATTAATTACAAACGGAAACAAGGTTAATTAACTACCAGAGATATCTACATGCTTAAATTTGTAGAAGAGGTAGTATAATAGATTAAAAGAAACATCTGACTTACCTTCTTTCACTTTCGACTTTTCAGTGCTTGTGGGAACGATTACAGGTTTAGTGTTTGTGCCTTCACGATTAGGTATTGCATCAGGAACTTCATTCGAAGTAGATCGTAAAGACTCAGTCGTAGGACGTGTTTTGTAGCCTTCTAGCAATGCTTCAATACTGGAAGAATCAGCATTCATGATTACTTCTCCTTCTTGTTCCTCCGCTCCGCCCTCTTGCGCATAAGCTTCTTGGCTTGTAAAACACAAACCAACGCAACAAGTAACTACCAATACTGTGAACTTTTTCAGCATAGTCTCTTTTTAAAGGGTCATAAAAATAACATTTTTTTGTAAATAGCTTACCTTCATGGTAATAAATTTATTCTGTTTTTAATAATTACCACCTATATAAATTGGCCTATGGACACCATCACTTGGCAAGATTTTAAAAAAGTTTCGTTGAAAGTCGGAACGATTATCAAAGTCGAAGAGTATCTGGAAGCTAAGCAACCTGCATATATCCTATATGTAAATTTAGGTGAAGAGCTAGGTGTCAAGAAATCGAGTGCACAAGTAACAAAACACTATAAAATCGGTGACCTAATAGGCAAACAGGTGGTTTGTGTCACTAACTTTCCATCAAAACAAATCGGCAGGGTTATGTCAGAAGTATTAACCACTGGCTTCCCTGATGACAATGGAGACGTAGTACTTTGTACTGTTGATGCTCCCGTTTCAAATGGAGTATCTCTCTTTTAATGTGCTTAATTTAAAGGTTGGTGAAATCTTAAAGTGAGCTAGCAGGAAAATATTGAAGGCTAGCCAAAATCAATAAATTATGACCCTTTCATGAAATAACAGAGCAGCAATAGGTTAAAATGAGTCGTAAATTCAAAGTGATATTTCTATGATTAGCCCTGTAAAAATGAGACTGGAATTGAAAAAGGGTATAAACAACACCTACCTGATTGATGACACTTACAATCATGATCTGGCACGGTTAACAAGGGCCTTGGATTTCATGAACCAACAAAATCAATTGACCAAAAAGACTGTTATCTTATCCGATTTCATTACAAATAAAAATTCCAGTCAATTCTATTCAGCACTAAATGACCTCCTGATAAAAAAAGGAGTCGACAAACTTGTTGCCATCGGTCCTGAGCTTTTTACTAACAAAGCGCAATTCAGTGTTTCAACAGAATTTTTCGATAATGCAGCGGCCTTGTTAGGCTCCAAAACTTTGAGGCAATTCAATAATGAGCTAATCCTGATCAAAGGAGCACCTGACTTTGCACTTGAAAAAGTCTCTAAATCGCTTGCAGAAAAAGGTCATAAAACTATACTGGAGATTAATCTAGATGCGGTTATACACAATCTAAATTTTTACAAGTCATTGCTCAAGCCAGAGACTCAAGTAATGGTGGTAGTCAAGGCATTAGCCTATGGTGCGGGTAGCACCGAAATAAGCAAACTCCTTGAATACCATAAGGTAGACTATCTATCCGTGGCCTATGCTGATGAAGGAATACAACTACGACAAGAGGGCATCAAGTCACCTATCATGGTAATGAACGCCTCTCAGGATGAACCGTTCAACTTGATGAGGTACGATCTAGAACCGGAAATTTACAGCTTGGAACAACTAAAGAGCTTTCTCGGCGCCTATCAATTGGCAAACAAAGTAATGCCCGCACACTTGATTCTAAATACCGGAATGAATAGACTGGGTTTTAATGAAAGTGATCTCGACACATTAACTGACACCTTAGCAAACAATACCCAGATCCATGTCAAAAGTATTTTCACTCATCTAGCGGCATCGGATGATCAAACACAAGAGGGCTTTACAAGAGAGCAAGTGGCCTTATTTCGAAACGGTGCAGATAAGATAGACCTAGCACTATCTTACAAACCTATCAGGCATATTTTAAACTCTGGAGGTATCGTTCGGCATACTGAATTTCAAGAAGATATGGTGAGGCTTGGCATCGGACTTCATGGCATAGAGGTAAGTGCTCTAAGTGCTGATAAACTAAAAAATCCTGCGACACTGAAAACGATCGTCTCACAGATAAGAACCGTAAAAGCCGGTGAAACCATCGGTTACGCTAGAAAGGGAAAAGCTGAAAAAGAGATGACCGTTGCAACCATTGCCGTTGGCTATGCAGACGGTTATCTAAGATATTTCAGTAATGGAAATGCCTATGTCATGATCAATGGGCAAAAAGCCAAAACGATTGGAAGCATTTGTATGGATATGACGATGGTTGACGTTACTGGCTTAGAAGTTCATGTGGGTGATGAAGTGGTCGTCTTTGGTTCAAATCCAACGGTATGCCAACTTGCAGAATGGGGCAACACCATCCCTTATGAGATTTTAACCAACATAAATAATCGGGTAAAACGAGTCTTCTACTCTGAGTGATTAGCCTCCACAACCGATGTTTCTTTTTAACGAAACATCTTTTGGAAATCCCCCGAAATCAAAGCGATCTTGTTCCGTAGTATCCTCCCCTTTTGACTGCTCTTCTTTTCCAGTCTTCTCAGGAGTTGGGTGTTTAATAGACTTCTTTTTCTTTTCGGTCATGCGTTTATAACCTTAAATTAGTTGAATTGATTCAAAATAGAAGATCTTGATCTGGATAAGAAAGCAATTTCAGCCTGTAGACAACTCCCCATTGATCCTTTTCAGGATGATCTTTGGCTTTCTGATTTTCGCAGAAAGCTTTGGGGCAATAATTACTGGTTGGGTGCGACAAGTCCTAATCGAACCTGACTTCAATTTTACACTTATAGGCTTTGAATGGCTACAAGCACCTGCCGGTTATGCCATGTACATTCACTTCGGCTTAATGGCTATTTGTGGGTTAATGGTCATGTTAGGTATCTACTACCGAGCAGGTGTCGCTGGTTTCACAATTCTTTGGACCACGGTGTATTGGATGCAAAAGTCGTCCTACAATAACCATTATTACTTCCTTATTCTGCTCTGCATCTTCATGCTCATCATACCAGCACACGCCTATGCATCGCTAGACGCCAAAAGAAATAGTAGCATAGTTTCTACCACTTGTCCGCGCTGGTGTATCACTATTTTCATACTTCAAATGTGGATCGTTTTCACATTTGCTGCCACCCATAAATTGTATCCGGGATGGTTAGAGGGTGAATTCATTTCAATGAATTTTCTTGGAAAGAGTAACTATTGGCTCATTGGTGATTTACTTCAAAAGTCATGGCTTCAAGAAGCAGTGATCTATGGGGGAGTCGTTTTTGACGGACTGATCATTTACTTTCTTTTGTATAAGAAAACTCGGATTCCTGCCTTTATCATTTCAATCATATTTCACCTTTTTAATTCAATAGTCTTTCACATTGGAATCTTCCCGTACCTAATGATAGGACTGACTGTTTTCTTCTTCGAACCAGAATTAATCCGAAAGACCTTCTTCAAAAAGAAACCAACTGTCACTTTTAACACCCTTTTAATTCCACAAATTAGTGTCAAAAGGATCTTAACTACCTTTATCTTTCTTTGTTACTTCATACTGCAGCTTTATCTACCCTTAAGACATTACCTCTTTAAAGGAGACGTTTTCTACACGGAAGAAGGTCACAGACTGGCCTGGCGAATGATGCTTAGATACAAAACCGGGAACCTTACTTATCAAATTACTTCAACAGATGCTGATTCCACTTGGAGTGTCAAGCCAAATGAATTTCTTACCAATAAACAGTCAAGGGCGATTGTAGGAAAACCTGATATGATTTGGCAGTTTGCCCAATACCTCGACAACCATTATCAAGAAATAGGAGTAGGAGATGTAGAAGTCCGTGCAGTAGCCTATACAAGACTTAACAAACAACCTGTAGTTAGGTTAATCGATGATCAAGTTGACCTTTCAAAAGTAAGATGGGAGTCATTAAAACACTCCGATTGGATTCTTAGCCCTGACAAATAATAGGTATCACTTTGTAAAGCCAAAGCTGGCTGCTAAATTGCGCTCTTTATAATTAATCTAAATAAAGATTGAGAAACCTAACCCATCTCAAAATTCACCAAAAAGGGATTATCAAAGGTTTTACTGACGAAACACTCTCAGTGAAACTAATGGAAATGGGCTGTCTACCAGGAGCAGAAATTTCGCTCGAACTCATCGCGCCACTTGGCGATCCGATTGCCATAGAAGTCGCTGGCTACCAACTATCATTGCGAAAAACAGAAGCTTCGAGTATCCTTCTCGAAGAAGTCTCACATGTCAGCTAAGAAAAACCTCAAAATAGCACTAGTTGGAAACCCCAATTCTGGGAAAACCACTTTATTCAACTTGCTTACAGGTCTTAATCAAAGAACTGGCAACTTTCCAGGCGTAACGGTTGATAAGAAATCAGGGACTATGAAATTGCCTAATGGCAAACAAGCAGAACTGATTGACCTGCCAGGTACTTACAGTATTTATCCAAAGACGCTTGACGAACAAATCGTTCAAGAGGTGCTTCTTGATAAAGACCACGATCAGCATCCAGATACAATAATCGTTGTAGCAGATGCTTCTAACCTGAAACGAAACCTCTTGCTCTTCACTCAAATTCGAGACCTAAGTATCCCGATGGTATTGGTTCTCAACATGATGGATGTTGCAGACAGGCGACAGCTTAAAATAGACTTGAGAGAGCTTTCAATTGATCTTGGAGTAAAAATCATCCCAACCAACTCACATTCAGGGGCAGGAGTTGAGGCCTTGAAAAATATCTTAACCCAACCTTTAATTCACTCTAAAAAGCCCTTCTATCAGGTAAAGGGCCTTGCGGAAAAGACGATTGAAGATATTAAGGCTGAATTCAATCTTGACGAGGATTATCGTGCTTATCAATACGCGCAACAGAATGTTCGATTAAAATTTCTCGAAGAGACAGAGAGACAAAAAATAGAAGAAATTAAAAAGGAAAATGGGTTCTATGATGTGCCTACTCAGTCTCAAGAAACGCTCGGCCGCTACGCACTTATTTCGGACATCGTTGATAGGAACATCAAAAACTCAAGCGAATCAGGAAAGCCAAACCTATCACAAAGAATTGACAGAGTCACCACGCACAAAGTTTTTGGCTATCTAATTTTCATCTCTCTTTTAATGCTCATTTTTCAAGCAATTTTTGCTTGGGCTGAAGGACCGATGGACCTTATTGAAGGTTCTTTGGCTAGCTTTAGTAATTGGGTAAAGGGATCATTACCAGCGGGTGTAATTAACGATCTAATTACCGATGGTATCATTGCTGGGCTAGCAGGGGTGTTGGTCTTCATTCCTCAAATTGCCATATTATTTGGTTTCATCTCTCTACTGGAGGAATCTGGCTATATGTCAAGAGCAGTATTTTTGATGGATCGTGTAATGAGAAATTTTGGACTGAATGGTAAAAGTGTTGTGCCTTTAGTTTCAGGAATGGCTTGTGCTATCCCTGCCATCATGGCCACCCGTAATATTGACAGCTGGAAGGATCGTCTTATTACGATTTTTGTTACTCCCTTTATGAGCTGTTCGGCTCGACTCCCAGTCTATACCTTATTGATTGCCCTAGTAGTACCTGACGATAATGTATTCGGCATTTTCAATTTAAAAGGCCTTGTTTTGGCTGCACTTTATTTGTTAGGGTTCTTTGCTGCCATACTATCCGCCTGGGCAATGAAGTTTATTCTCAAAACAAAAACGAGAGGTTACTTCATCATGGAACTCCCTGGATACAAAATACCTCAGTGGAAAAATGTGGGCCTCACTATTTTCGAAAAATCTAAAACTTTTGTAGTCGAAGCAGGTAAAGTCATCATTGCAATCTCAATTTTACTTTGGGTACTAGCCTCGTATGGATTTAGTGATAAATTCAATAATGCAGACACCTATGTCAAAGAACAATTACCGCTAAACACAACAGATGCTGAGTATGACATAGCCATCAATGCGTATAAACTTGAACACTCCATCATTGGCTCATTTGGAAAATTTATAGAACCAGCAATCGAACCGTTGGGCTATGACTGGAAAATCGGTATTGCTTTGATCACCTCTTTTGCAGCACGCGAGGTATTTGTAGGTACAATGTCTACAATATACAGCATTGGCGCGGATGAGGAAGATGAACTGACGATCAGAGAAAAGCTAAGTAAAGAGATCAACCCAAAAACAGGTTTGCCGATGTACACGATGGCAGTTGGATTTTCTCTTATGGTATTCTATGCATTTGCAATGCAGTGTATGAGTACTGTTGCGGTTGTTTATCGTGAAACTAAAGGGTGGAAATGGCCAATAATTCAGGTCGTTTACATGACAGCTATCGCTTACCTATCTGCCCTAGTAACCTATCAAATATTTACTTAGTCTGGCTTGTAATTGAGGGGCAACCAATCTGAGAAAGCTCCCCACCTCCACCAGCCTCCAAAGAGCATGTCACGCGGGTTTTTGAATTGACCGGGAAAACCGATAGGGGTGTCTTCTGCAAGGAAGAAGATAATTGATTTTTGGAAAAGATCTACCTCCGTAACATCAACACCAAATACTTGATAGCTCGAAAGGTTTTGAGTTTCAGTCAGTGCGATTGACGTTCTTACCTTCTTGTCGGTATACTTGTAATTACCACTTTTCGAAGTACTCCTATAAAGCTTCTTGTAGGCGCTTTCTTCATATTCTCCTTTGTAGGTTACCTCAACATCAGAATTGGCATGTAGGATATATAAATATTCTTGATCCGTTTTATTCAAGGTTAAAATCTCGTTGGCAGGTGGTGGGTTTAGTGGTGTTGTATATTCTGAAGTGACCGAATCATATTGCACAAGGTTTAATTCAAAGCCTTCTTTGTCAAGAGAGTTGGTAATCATCGCGTTCAAAAAATGCTGTATCGATCCATTGTAAGCCTTTTCACGTGCCATTTCCCATTTAGTGTAGCGTTTCCTAGATTTTACCTCTAGCTCTTGAAACTTCGCACTACCAATATTGAGCTTCAACCCGTTCTCAAAACGAAACTCTTCGAGTAAATAACCGATTCGATAACCCAAAGCTCTATTCTGGACATAGAGAATCGCATCAGCGGTGACCCTATAGTTATCATCATCGAGTACCTCAAAATTCAATACTTCAGGATTTTCTATCACACACTTTTTTGCATTCTCCGATCGCCCTAGAAACTCAGTCGCGAATCGTTTTAAAAGCTTTCTCTCATCTCTTTTAAAACGTTTCCTTGCTTTGCCCACCACTTGAATACTCTCCAGAACGAGAGGATCAATTTTCATTTCTATGATGTATTTAGAGTTCTCTACATCCTGCCTGTAATTAAATGGAATGACCTTGGTTTTATACCCTACATACGACACTACAAGATTGAACCCGATATCTGGAATATTCTCAATTTGAAAGTCTCCGTTGATGTCAGTAGCAGTTCCAAGTGTACTCCGCTCTATAAAAACATTGACATAATGGAGAGGCTCCTTAGTGACGTCATCCAACACCTGACCGACAATCTTTCGTTCGCTATAAACTCGCTTCAGAATAATTACCGTTCCACTCACTTCTCTAAAATAGAGGTTAGCCTCGCCGAGGATTTCAGTAAGAATAGTTCTTATGGAAGTGTTGAAATAGGCATTGGTAATTTTAATATCTCTGGGAACTATATTGCTGTTGTAGGAAAACTTAACATCAGATAACTTATCTATTTGCCTTAGGGTGGCGGGTATAGAAAGTCCGCTAAATTGTACAGTAATGACTTCTTCCAACACGGATTCGTTAGAACTTTGTGCTGAAAGTTGATAAGATGTAATGAAAAGAAAAGAAACTAGAAAGCTCCTGAGCATGGACCAAGTTAATTAGCGCATGCCTTCCCTTCTAACTTTATCTTATTTTCTTTAGTGCGAATGACTTTTAATTGACTGTCTGCGAAAGTTACTTTTAAGTATTCAAACACATCGTCCAAAGACTCATTTTCGTAAGTAGCTGTTAAGGGGCAGTTCAATAGGGCCTTGCTGTAGTCTATTTCAACCCAGTAAGTCTCTTCTAGATTCTTTATTACTTTCTCAAAGGATGTGTTCTCAAAAACGAGCTTTCGTGTCCACCAAGCAGCATAATTCTGATCAGCAACAACGCCTTTCGCTAAGTCAGTGCCATCTGATGATAGCATCGCCATTTCACCAGCTTCAACTATTTCAGCCTTGTCATCTTCAGTTGATGAGAATTTGACAGTCCCTTCAGAAACATTTAGTTCGACATTTGTACCCGCATATGCTTTTACACCGAAACTAGTTCCAAGCACTTCTACTTGGCTTTTATTTGCTTCGATTATGAATGGAAGGTTCTCATTTCTTTCCACATCAAAATTAGCTTCTCCATTCAGAACAATATTTCTATGTGTATAGCCAAATCCTTTTGCATATGACAATTTAGAATTGACATTTAGCTTAACCGCTGATCCGTCTGGCAAAGCAACTTCTTTCATTTCAGCACCAGCTGTCACTTCACTCAATGAAGAAACACCGATTAAGTTGTTAACCCTCTCTTTGGCAGTCTCTGATAAAAAGTAGCCAGCGGTCATTACAATTAATAGGGTTGCAGCAATTTTTAGGAGTGTATACCTAGGCTTCGGTTCGAGTCGAACAACTCGTGATTGTGATTTGATTTGAGCTGAAATCACATTCCAAGCCTGTGATTTGTCAAAGGACAATTCAGACGGCTGAGCACCCTCAGTCCATAAATTGAGGTAGCCTTCAAATTCAATTTTCAACCCCTCGTCATTGACGAGTTGACCTTCGAACTCAATTCTCTCTTCCTCACTTAACTCATTGGCCAAGTATTTAGCCATTAGCTCTTCCATTGCCTAATTTTTTCTCTTCACAACTTTAACAACCAACCCCATGGACACCCCTACATGAATGTGATAATCGGTAGAAAAAAGACTAAATAGTCTTTTAAACTAGCCCTCATCAATTTGAGGGCCTTCCCCATATGTACTTCAACTGTTTTCTTGGAAATTCCAAGTTCGTCCGCAATCTCGTGATACTTCATGCCTTCTTCTCTGCTCAGCCTAAAAACACGCTGACATTGAGGGGGTAATTCACTCAAAGCATTGTCAATTCGATTTTGAAGCTCGAAATCGGGTTGATGACTTACAAACTCGCGTTGTATTTCAACAATCCTATCTTGCTTTCTAGAAACAAACGTAGACACAACTTTACGGTGTTTGATATAATTCAATGCCGTATTGTATGCCGCTCGGAAAACGTAGGATTTGAAACTTATGTCGGAGCGAATCATTGTTCTCTTTTCCCATAAGTTCACAAAAGTGGCCTGAACAATCTCCTCAGTAGTATCCCTATCACGAATAATTCGGATAACATACCTACAAGCAGGTTGATAGTACATGTTAAAGAGCTTTTCGAAAGCGGCATTGTCACCATTGGCGAATGCTTCGAGTAACTCACTTTCTTCTATTGCCACAAATTATATTTTCAGTAAAGATCCAAGATATAAAGAAATTCCAAATAGAAAGAATGTACCAATTCACTAGTTTTACCCTCTTTGAAATCTATCCTTGCATATATCAGTATGCACATGAAGTAAACTGAACATTCATTGAAAGAAACAATCCAAAATACTTACGAAAATAGACAAGCACAATTTAAAAAGGAGGCGTCAGCGGCAAAAAGCCAATACACCACCTTGTCATGGGCTAGGGTCATTCTATTTGTGGCATCGATTGTGGGAATTGTCATTCTAGTTGACGAGAAGAATGGTGAAGCAGCAGGTATTGTACTACTCTTTGCCTTTATCGCCTACCTAACGTTATTGAAGACACATACTAAGCTTCGTTTCAAACTGAAGACAGCTTCAGCCATGGAGCAAATCAATTCAGATGAAACCAAAAGACTCAACAGTGACTATAATAGTTTTAATGAAGGAAAAAAGTTTTACCAGGCCACACATCCTTATCATGAAGACTTAGATGTTTTTGGAAAACACTCGGTATTTCAATTGATCAATCGCACCTCTACTTACATTGGGGAAAAGATACTCGCCAAATGGTTGGGAGAAAGTGCCGACTCGAATGAAATTATCGGCAGACAAGAAAGTGTAAAGGAACTGACACCAGAGATTGACTTTAGACATCAGTTTCAAGCCTACGGCATGGTCGAAGACAGTACAGAAATCGATCATCAGCCGATGCTTGACTGGTTAAAGGAAGATTCCACGGTCAAGAATTCATTGTTCTATAAAGTAATCCTGGCGGTGATGCCATTGGCTACGGTTAGTACAGTTGTCTTGAGCAGTATGGGCTACCTCCAGTCAGGGGTTCCTATTTTAATCGGGTTCGTTAATGTTATTATTCTTGGCGGGATATTCAATAAAGTACAGACCATTAGCAAGCAAACCGAACGAGGTTATAAGTCACTGAACGCTCTTCGATTTCATATTGATATGATCGAAAAGAGCAACTTTATAAGCAAGAAGCTGAAAGCGTTTAAATCAACTCTTGAGCATGACTCTACAAAGGCGTCAAAAACCGTTAAAGACCTTCAATTAATTTTAAACAGTCTTCAGAGCAGAACGAATATGCTTTATATCATATTCGACATCTTGCTTTTACTCGATGTGTTTTGGTATATCCGTGTTAATGCATGGAAAGAAGAAAATCAGACTGACATCGCTAAATGGTTCGAAACGATTGGTGAGCTTGACGCACTGATTAGTATGGCAGGTTTAGCATATTCTAACCCAGATTTCTCATACCCTAAGATAAGTAAAGATCATTTCGACATTAAGGCGACAGGACTAGGGCATCCACTCATCAAATCGAAAAACAGAGTCACAAATAACTTCGAATTTCATGGTAAAGGTGGCATTTGCCTGATCACAGGATCGAATATGAGTGGTAAGAGTACTTTCTTGAGAACAGTTGGAGTCAATTGTATATTGGGTTTAATTGGAGCGCCTGTGTGCGCTAAAGAGATGACAGTTAGTGACCTCAAGATTTTCACAAGTATGCGAAGCCAAGATGACCTAGAAGAAAACGTTTCATCTTTCTACGCAGAACTGAAAAGACTCAAGCAACTACTGGCCTACATCGATGGCAAGACCCCTATTCTATTTATGATTGACGAAGTGCTGAAGGGTACAAACTCTAAAGATCGACATAAAGGGGCTTTAGCGCTGATTAAGCAATTGAACTTAGCCTATGCCTTCGGTTTTGTTTCTACCCATGACATTGAACTCGGTAACATCACCAATGAATTGCAGGGTGTAAAAAATTATAGTTTCAATAGTGAGATCATCGGTGACGAAATCAAATTTGATTATACACTGACTCCGGGAATTTGTAAGAGTTTCAATGCGACCAAGCTCATGCAAAAAATGGGAATTGAGATTCCTGATTGATCAAGACTAGAAGCCTGACAGTCGGCTGATAAATTGCTATAAATAATTACCTTTGGCCTTTGCTAGAGATACCTTATGTCATTCGATCCTAACCTGAAAATTGGTGTACTCGGTGGCGGTCAGCTTGGCCGCATGATGATCCAGTCAGCCATAGATTTTAATTTAGATATTCACGTCATCGATCCCGATGCTAATGCGCCTTGCAAAAGCATCGCGACTACTTTCCAAGTAGGAGCTTTGACAGATTATGATGCTGTCTATAACTTTGGGAAAGATAAGGACCTCATCACCATTGAAATCGAGAATGTTAATACCAAAGCTTTGGCGCAATTGGCAGCTGAAGGCAAAAAGGTTTTTCCTCAGCCTCATATCATCGAGCTGATTCAGAATAAGCTGCACCAAAAGCAATTCTATCAAGCACATGGCATCCCAACTTCTGAATTCATTGAAGTCAGTGGCAAATCCGAGGTAGCAAATCACAAAGAATTTCTCCCCTTTGTCAACAAGCTCGCCACCGGTGGGTATGATGGCCGCGGTGTTCAGATGATCAAAGATGAGCAAGCCATGGACAAAGCATTCGAGGCACATGGCTTCATCGAAAAATTAGTCGACTACGAAAAAGAACTATCGGTTATTGTATCTCGTAACGAGGCAGGCGAAATTAAGATCTTCCCAACCGTAGAGATGGTTTTCCACCCTGAGCACAACCTTGTTGAGTACTTGTTCTCCCCTGCCGAAATTGACAGCAAAGCAGAAGTAGAAGCTCAGACTTTAGCCAAAGAATTAATTCAAAAACTAGACATGGTGGGTTTACTCGCTATTGAAATGTTTTTGACCAAAGACGGAAAGCTTCTGGTCAACGAAATTGCTCCACGAACACATAACAGTGGACATCAGTCCATCGAAGGAAATGTAACCTCTCAATTTGAGCAACACTTAAGGGCCATCTTAAATTGGCCGCTTGGCGACACTAGCCTAGTATTACCTTCCGCTATGCTGAACGTATTGGGCGAGGCTGACTTCACGGGAGAAGCCATTTACGAGGGCATGGATGAAGTGTTAGCCACAGATGGTGTACATGTTCATTTGTATGGCAAAAAACTCACTAAGCCCTTCCGTAAGATGGGACACATTACCATTACCGACTCGGATACGGATCGATTAAAGGAAAAGGTTAACTTCGTAAAAGCACAACTAAAAGTAAAAGCATGAGCCAACCAGTTGTAGGAATCATAATGGGAAGTCAGTCTGATCTTCGTGTAATGCGAGAAGCAGCTACTGTTTTAGAAGAATTAGGCGTTGCCTTTGAGTTGACGATAGTTTCGGCTCACCGAACTCCAGAACGTATGTTTGAGTACGCTCAGAACGCTAGAAGCAAAGGCTTAAAAACTATAATTGCTGGTGCTGGTGGTGCTGCTCACCTTCCAGGAATGGTCGCCTCTTTAACGACATTACCTGTCATTGGTGTTCCTGTAAAATCAAGCAACTCTATTGATGGTTGGGATTCTGTGCTTTCTATTCTTCAAATGCCAGGTGGTGTACCAGTTGCAACAGTTGCGCTGGACGGTGCTAAGAATGCAGGAATTCTCGCTGCTCAGATTATCGGTAGCTTTGATGAGACCATAGCGGAAAACCTTAAGCATTATAAGGCTGAAATGAAACTCAAAGTAGAAAACAGCATTCATCAAGTAGCCGAAAACGGCTGGAAGGCTTAAATCTCAAATTCTGGTTCTTTCGAACCGTACTGAAAATCAAACCAATATTCATACTGGCTGTATTCTAGCGCATCGGAAACCGTACCTGATGCTGTCTCTAACGTTAACATATTATACTCAGAGATTGACTTTCGAATGCCGATTGCTTGGTTAAAAGGGAGTCTCGATACTTGAATGTATTGCGCGCCTTGATTGATGTGTGGGTTTACTTTTGCCATTGCTCCACAAAAATGGCGGATTCAAAAGACGTTTTGAAGCATAGAGATTTACCGATTTATTACCCTTTTCATCCTAATATTAAGTGTAAGTGAATTCGTGTTTCAGGGTGTAACAAGTGCTTACAAAGTAGCGTCTAAGGGTAGTCTCAGCGAGAGTCTAAGACTAATAGTGACTACTCAAAAGGTACCAAAATTGCCTCTAAAGGCGTCATTCTGATGACGAGGAACGAGGAAGACAGCATCCGCCTGTTCGAAGTGCCCATGTCAAAAACCTATAGACTTCACTGCCATCAAATAGGGATTGCCACGTCAAGAATTATTGCTTCGCATAATTTCTCTCCTCGCTATAACAGATCTTACCACCCCTCTTTTTATGCTGAGTTTACGAAGCTACTCAATGTCCATCTGACCGCTTGGAGTGGTCTGATGGATGCTGATACAAGCTAGAGGCGTTGAAAGAGAAGCAAAGCCCTAATTACCCCCTTTTTTCTTCTTAAGCAGGCCTTTAAGGGCACCTTTGGCTTTCTCTTTTACACTTTCGAGTTTCTTGTCGACACTGTCTTTTTTAAGGCCTAGCTTTCCGGCAGCCAGTGTGGCGAGTGAATCTTTCTGCGCTTTAATCAGTGTATCGGCCTTTGCTTTTAGCGAGTCCTTTTGGGCCGCTATGATCGTGTTTGCTGAATCCTTGGCAACAGCCACTTTGCTGTCAATTTCTTCTTTGACTTCCTCTTTCTTCTCTTCAACCTTGGCCTCAACAGTGGCCGTAACAACGTTCTTAACAGTCTTATCTTCTGCAGAAGCTATTGACCTCAGTGCAAACTCAGGCTTTGAGAAAAGCCCTCCCATACCAATGTTTAAAATAAGATTATCACCTGCAAGGCTTTGACTGCTCCCGGTCAGTGATGATACCAAAGAGTTCAATTGTGTACCTACTTGCCCGGCAGGTACATTCATTTTCAACAGGTAACCCACTGTACCGTCAATACCCGTGCTCCCAGCAATGGTAGTTTGGTAATCACCAAGTTTTACATCAAATGGTTTGATGAACAATCGACCATCCTTGATTTCGGCTTGCATCTTAATTTTATCGAGTGTCGCTGTTGACACCTTAGCCAGTTTCGTCACTGAACTTAGTCCAGACATTAGGTCAGATTCGCCTAAGCTGGCTTGGAGTATCTGTATCAATCCACCTCCCGTGAGAGACGAATATTCAGGCATCATGTCGGCACCAAGGGCACCGTTGATGTTAAAGTCCGTAGAGAAGAATCCCGTCATTTTCTCTGTAACGGGCGCGAGTCTTTGCACCATATCTAGCGATTGGAAAGAAGAAGGGATTGAAATTTCTTTGGCACCAATCTTAAAATTGAAAGTGGGTTTTTCTGGTTTACTATTGTATTCGCCTGTCAAGCCAACCGTTCCGTTCATCGCCTTAAAACCCGAATCATTCAGCTTGATAATTCCATCCTTGACCACAAGCTTGCCTTGCATATCATCCATCTGAAGGCTATTATAAGTCACCTTGCCTACGGTAGCATTCATGTTGAACTGGACGTTCTCTGGAATTCTCACTGCTTCCATAGGCTCGGATGTCGTTTCTTCTTCGGTTTCTGTGTCCTCTGCAGACGATTCTTCCGATTCAGTCATCCATTCACTGATGATCAATTGATCGGCTTGGGCGATAAGCGATCCTTTCAAAATCTCATTGTTCAAAGCAAAGCCCAAGTAGTTGGTAATTTCACCTGCCAAAGTGTAGTTCGTTGATCCCGCAGTACCTGCAACGTCAGAAAGACTCATTTTGTCGTTGGTGAAAGAGGCTACAGCCTTGCTAATGGTTATTGGCTTATCGATCGCATCGCCTTTATAATCAAAATTCGTCAGCGTCAGGTTTCCTTTCGTTGGCATGCTGGAATAGCGCTCTGCTTCTAGGTCACTCATTTTTCCCTTACTGGATAGGTTAGTCGAAATCTGACCCTTCAAGGCCATGCCTTCCATAGGATAGAGCTTCATCAACTTTTCTAAGTCTAAGTTTCCTTCGACATTCACATCCCATTCAAAGTTCTCTGGATTCACCAATGTCATGGCTCCTTTGAAAGGCTGACCATCCAATTGAAGGGCCAAATTGCTTACCTCAATGCGCGTATCCTTTAGCTGGCCTGTCTGGTTAGCTACTTGGGCCTTAATCACAAAGTCTTCGATTGGGCTAGGAATGTCAGGTGTCTTGATACGCCCATCAGTCAGGTTAACGTTCAAGTCTAATTTTGGGATAATGTTCTTGGTGCTATCATATACACCGTTTGCTTTAGCATCAAGATTTAGTGTTCCGCTTAATTCGTAACCTTCCATTGGAAAGTAATTCATCATTTCACTCAGAATCAATTTGCCCTTTAGGTTCGCATCCATGCGGAAGTCTTTGAGGTTTTCTACCATCAATTTGGCGTCTAAAGGATTAGCACCCATTTCAAGATGAAGCTGACTCAGATCGATACGTGTATCTTCAATCACGCCCGTTTTATTTTCAACAGAGAGGCTCATTTGCACATTTTTGATGGCATCAGGCAGGTCTGGATATTGGAAAAAGCCATCGTTGACTTTCAAGTTTAAGCCGAAGGCTGGCATACTATTGTCATTGTATTCTCCCGTGACATTCCCCGAAAAGCTTAATGTTCCATCTGACTTCAAGTCGTCAAAAGACTCCGTAAATAAGCCGGGAACAAGAGAGAGTAACTGCTTAAACTCAGAACGTGGTGCCTTGAATTTGAGGTCCATTCCATAGCCCTCTTCTAATAGCGAGAAGTAGCCATCCACAGCAAGGGGAAATGAATTAATGAGAATTTCATTCTCTTTAAATGTGTATTTCGAATTCGGTAGGTCCATGCTAAGCACTACATCTAAATCGACAGATTTATTGGTCACGTAATCTGTACCATCATAGTTCATGTCGACCAAATCAAGCGTACCTGTGCTGATCAAGTCAAAGATATCTGCTTCGAAATCTCCTGATCCTTCGACATTGATATTTGCCATTTGCATAAAGTAGGCGATAGACTGATCATAATACACAAAGTCACCGTCTTCGATGCTGAAAGATTGGATACCAAAACTTACTGCAGCCCCTTCTTCCTCTGTCGTCTCAACGGGCACCACTTCTGAAGCTTTTGCGATGTCATAATTTGCCGTGCCATCAGTAAGTGTGATAATGGTGAAACTTGGTTTGGTTAGGTTGATTGACTTCAAGCTGATGGTCTCACCAAAAAGCACTTCGTTCAAATCAATAGAAGCACTTAGGTTTCCTACACTCATTAATGTATCCCCTTTAAAAAGACCTTTCCCCGTAATGCCCATATTGGATAAACTAAGGGTAAAGTCTGGAAAGTTCTTAATCAGACTTAAGCTGACGTCACCAAAGTAGAGTTCAGCTTCTGTGCTTTTCTCAAATTCACTGATGACTAGTTCTTTGATCTTGTCTTTAAAGAAGACTGGGATTAAGAGAATGGCAATGATCAGGACGGCAAGAAATGCCAAGAATATTTTTGCTACTTTCTTCATGATAAGCGTGTGTTAATGAAAAACGAAGATAGCCAATAATAAAGGTCAGTGCATATAAGAATGGATTCTTCAACAAGGTTTAAGATTAGCCTTTCTGCTTGAGTGATCGTAACCTCTTCGGACCCCACCAAAGCCAAAGGCCCGTTGCAATCAACAACAGCAGTCCTAAGCCAAGAAAATTCATCGAAATCAATTTGAAGAAATCTGAAACGATAGACCCATCGTGTAGACTTTCTATCCAATCAGAGTGACGTTTAGCTACTGAAAGCACCTCGAGGTTAGTAGCATCTACCTGCACCTCCCAGTTACCCGAATCAAAGATCACCTTAGCAATCCCTTTTGTCGGACGATATTCAATTCTATCAATGTTCCCCGCATTAAGACCTAAGGAGTCGACTGCCAAAACAGATACTTGAGCCAAGGATTCAACAGATTGATATTGATTATAAGCTGTTTGTTCACCTTTTTGAGTTGGTGGCTGCAGCAATTCAATGTCTTTTTTCCAAGCCAGTAGGACACCTGTAATTGCACTAATAATCAATAGCAAGGAAATGGTTAACCCCAGATACCTGTGAACCTTTCTGTAACCTCGAATGGACTTAGCAATAACTTTTGTACTCATGGGAATTAATAAGGGCGCAATAAGTGCAAAAATGGATTTTCAAACAAGGACAAACTATATGTTATCCCAATGTTAAGAAACTATGGATTATCTTGTTATTGATAGTTGAATAGTCGTTCATAATTGACATTATTTGTTTTAATGTTAACTTAATGTTACCTTAGGTTTATCTAAACTTTACATTCAGCGCGTCAATCGCTTATCTCAGAAGTTCAATGAAAGGCATTAGGTTCATATCGTTCTTACTTATTTTCGGCATATCAGGTATATGCTTAGGACGTACCTATGATCAGGTGCCATCCGTTTCAGAAACCACTGAACACCCCATCAGTCAATTTATTATTAGTGAGAAAATCATATCATCCGACTCAGAAAACGCTGTTTTTCAAAAGAAATACGATCAGATTATTGAGCAATTAGAACGTATCCGAACGCGTAAAAAGAACGATGCCACTTTTTTGCGATCGATCTTTTACCGTGTGCACAAGAATAGCCTATTGGACTACAGTAAAATGGCTACGATGGACGAAACGCTCAAGACTGGTCAGTTTGGCTGCCTCACTGGAACAGCTCTTTACGCTTTAATACTTGAGCATTTCGGTTTTAAATATGACATCATTGAATTGACCAATCACGTTTATATACAGGTGGTTGTTAACGATAGGTTAATGGTGATGGAATCGACACTTCCCGATGAAGGCCTGATGCAGCTAAACTCAGAATTAACAGCCAAAGCTGAACTCGATGCCGTTGATCCACGTAATATAGGAACACTCACTACAGTAGGCGATGGAAGTGCGGAAGAATGGAATTTAGTAGACGGTTATAATATAGTAACTCTAAGAGAGTTGTCAGGATTACAATATTTTAACGAATCAGTTCGGCTCTATACCGAAAAAGAATATGTAAAAGCGATGGACATGATCAATGAGGCCTACGCCCGTTATCCATCCAATAGAAATGAAAAACTTATGCAATTAGTGATAAACAAAATATTGAAATACGACCTTATCAAAGAAGAGGTCAAGAATAAATACCTCACGCAATACGTGAAGTTGGTGAAGCATAATAAGCTTAGCCAAACCAAATAGACTACTCTAGCTCTATTATCTGAAACTCTACCCTTCTATTAAATGCCCTACCCGCACGCGTTCTGTTTGAGGCAATTGGTGAGTTCTCGCCAACCCATTTTATTCTGAGTCGACCTGGGTCTATCCCCAACGTAGTTACTCCCTTTTTGACGGCTTGTACTCGCCTTCTTGAAAGGTCTATGTTATACTTATCTGTACCATAGGCGTCAGTATGACCAACGAGCTCAACAATCGCATTAGGGTAGTCATTCATGAACTCTACAAGCGTCCGAATTTCCGTCCATGACTCTTTCTTCAGTATCGCTAGGTCAAAATCAAAGAACACATTCCGAATGACAAAGTACTGTTTCGCTGCTGCCCTAATAATTAGTGGCTGTGCATCGAGAGTCGGTGCCTGTATTCCGCTTAGTATTGCATTCGGGCTTAGGGTAGGAAGGCCAAGTTCCCTTCTTTGCGCATTAAGTATCTCAAAAGTATCTCTCTTTAATTCTGGAAGAGCCAAGGTAATGGCTACCGCTCTAGCAACATCTTCTGGCACTTCGATTGGCTGACCCGCTTCTAACATTGTACTATCTAAATCCAACCTATCGAGATTTACAGCATAAATATTTAAATCTGATACGTCAAGGAGGTCAATCGTTGAACCAACCGGAATAAAACCTGGTATTACGGCTTTGTAACTATAGATCTCATCGGCAGGTAATTCAATACAATAGTTACCGGCTAAATCTGTTCTTACTCGACCAACTTCAACCCCATCTCTTAGTCTGGCAAATACTACTTCAGAATCGAGAGGCTCGCGTGTTTCAGGGTCAACAATTTTACCACAAAGCGTTACTAACCTTAGCTGCCTAGTAACCAATGGAAGTGTCAGTGAATGTATATCCAGGTTATTTCCTTCCACTTCTCTACAGAAATATCCAAAAGAACCATCCTTTGGTAAAAACAGGAACATGTCATCTTCTTCCGAGTTGATCACAGGACCAAGGTTTTCTGGCTCCGTCCAACTCTGCCACGAGTTATCAAGCCTCCTCGTCATAAATAAATCCTTTCGCCCATAACCACTATGTCCGTTTGAGGAGAAAATCAAAGTCTTTTTATCTGGCATAAGAAAAGGGCCCTCTTCCTCCCCAGCTGTATTCAAAGACTCACCCATATGGATAGGTTCAGTCCAAAGACCATCTCGCTGTAAGAAACTTACATAAAGATCCCTGAGGCCTTCTGTGCCACGACCTTCTTCTGAAATAATCAATACTTCACTATCAGTAGTCAGCCAGAAATTTACGTTTTCATGCACATTGAGGTCATTATAAATCCTCATGTTTTGTGGGTAAGTCCAAGTAGTTTTATTGAGTCGTCTACTCTTAGAAATCCCGTAATTCATTCGACCAGAGAGATACTCATTGCCCAGCACAATGTATTCTTCGTCTTCTTGAAGGAAACCGCTAATGAAGTTAGGATCTAGGTTGTTAAGAGGTTCACCAACGTTAAGACCCAAGCTCCAGTCTTGTGTGATATTATCAAAATCTGAAAACCAAATATCTTCGAGATCATCTAATCCACCAACATTTTCGGCATGGCCTCTTCGACTGTAATAGAGTGTTTTGCCATCCTTTGTTAGTAAGGGCTTGATTTCGCGTTTGTCACTATTAATCAAATCATTCAAGCGGTATACCTGAAGTTTTGTATTGATATCAGGCATCAAATTGATTCGTGCCTCAATAGGTTCTTTGTCATTCGAAACCCCAATACAATCAATGTCAGAGAACCCATCTATAGAGGCCCCCT
Source organism: Roseivirga sp. (assembly GCA_965660665.1). Classification (GTDB taxonomy): domain Bacteria; phylum Bacteroidota; class Bacteroidia; order Cytophagales; family Cyclobacteriaceae; genus Roseivirga. Next base: position 212,217 of record CBFIAY010000002.1, read on the forward strand.
CCATGACTAACTTAATTGACTTTACATTATAAGCTGTTTTCTCAAAGAAAATTCTAAAAAGTCTCCATTGTTCCCGAACAGGACCAGGTTGTTGTTCAAATAACAAGTATTCTTTCCCGTCAGGGTCGTAGGCATAAATTTTGGAGATTGAGCCAGGGTTATACGTTTCCCCAATAGCGACCTGCTCAATAGCATGGGCAGATCAAAGTCTACCGTAATATACTCTGTGGTATTTGGTTTGTATGGGCGCCAAGTGTTAGGGTTGTCACCTCCGCTGGGTAGGATATTTGGTTTATAAAGAGCTTGCCTCGCTGAGTTTCCGAGTTCCGTGAATTCTGAAGACACTCCTGCTACCCTTGAAGCCCATTGCACCGTAGTCTGCGCATGTACGCCCAACGTAAAAGCCAGTAGAAGAAGTAGTGTAAGGTAGTGCTTCATAGGTGAAGCGTTCAGCTAAACGCATCTCAATAATGAGTAAAAATCAGTATTTCAGTCTCTTCTACCAAATGAATAACGCAAAATCGACTTATTCGTGTGATTTTCTATTAAAGATAAGATAACCAAAAGACAACATCAGTCCAAACTGGACATTGTTATGCTCAATATAGTTCAATCTAAGCGACAAGGGTCCGACTGGAGTAGTGTATATGAATGCAGCCATTCCTTGAAACGATGGGGATTCAAAGCCATTGCTTAAAATCGTGTTTTGATTGAGGTCTGTACTCATGCTCTTAAAAGGACTGAATGCATACAGTTCAAGCCTGAGGTCTAGGTTCCTTCGAATATTCAAAATGTGCTTCATGCCTATAGAAAGATATCCAGGAGCAATATAATCTTCCAGAAAATACGTCTGGGAATCAAATAGAGGCCCAAAAGCAGGCGCATACAGCAAAGTACCTTGATAGTTGTCAAAAGGTCTAATGTTCGAGTATTCCCCTTGGAACATCCAGCCAAAAGTATAGCGTTTCGACAGCACTTTATACTCCTCAAAAACAAGCTTCATAGAGAGCCAATTTCTATTACTAGAGAGCCTGTCTCCACTACTCATGGCAGAAAGTACAGAAGTAGTCCCGGGGCTATAATCTGAATATCCGTTAAAGTATTTTACCGATGAGTAAAAGTGAGTGCCTATGCCTGGAAACTGCTTTTTGTCAAGGCTATTTCGTTCATAGGCAAGTTCCGTCTTAAACGAAGTCAATTCGATTTCGTCCAAAAAATCAGTCGAAGAAATCTCTGAACTATTGGCAAATTCATCTGAGTTTCTAATAAAATTTGCACTGAGCGTTACTACGCTTCTTTCTCCCAAGCCAAGACCGATGGTTGCACCCAACTTGCGATCTATCCGATCAATGATCACTGGGTCAATAGACTTATCAAATACATCTTCTGTACTCACATAATCCCAGTGATTAAACGTAAAGGAGGGCTCAATGAAAAGTCGATTCTTTGGATTGACATTCAAGCGAGTTGTCAAATCCACTCCTTCATAGAAGCGCCCCGTTGAGAGCCTGATCCTATATGTATTGAGTTTCCTTCGAAAAGAGTTTAAGGTCATACCCAATTGCAAAGTACTCACTTGTCTCGTAGAAATATTGCCTCCAAAATCTAACGAGAGAGCATTTTTTGCTGTAGGCTTAAGGAAAAGTTCTAGGATATAATATCCTGCTGCTTTGTCATAACTGAAGTTTGGGTAGATATTCCTGAAATAAGGCTCGGAAACCAATTGAAGGTAGGCCGTCTTTACCTCTTTTAGGGATTTTGGTCCTTTGTTAAACTCTATCAGTTTCTTAACAAACCCTTCTTGTTGAATATCAAAACCATCTAAGCGAAGCGCTCCAAAACTATATGACTCAAACCCTTTTCTAAAAGTAGCCCTTCTCTCACTAACAGACTCTACAGATGCCACTTTAGAAAGTTTCGATTTTATGTTCAAGATTTGATCCCGAGCAGCCAAATAGCCTGCATTAATAAATATATCAGCCTTATCGAAGTCTGTGGCATTAAACTGCAATACGTCTGGCTCTATATAGACATTGTCTTTCCCCAAAGTGGTTGAATCAATCTTATTTAGAAACATAAATAGCAAGGCCTCACCAATTAAGTCTTCATCATTCTCAAAAGGATATGAGGCACTCTTCTTGTTGGCCACATTGGAGCCAATGATCAAATCAGGGACGAAGTCCTTGCGCATAATATCGACAGGAAAATTATCATAGATACCTCCATCAAATAGGTATTGGTTTTGATACTTTATTGGACGATAGAAAAAAGGAACCGCCATAGATGACCTGACGGCTTGCATGATTGAGCCTGAATCAATGGGGATCGTCTCTTGTGTAAATATATCTGCGGCTACTGCTCTATACGGAATGAAAAGATTATTAAAATCGAAATCAACACTTTGAGCCGCCTGGGTTAAGTATTCATTGAGCACAAAATTGAGGATGATATCATTCGCCAAGGGCGTGTTGATTGTCGGGCCAGCATTGGGGCTTAACAAAAGGTCTAGTGACAGCCAAGAAGCATTGTCTTCAGACTTCATGTAGTTGTATCGGTACTCTTCTGTTGACGTACCATTAAGCCAGCCCAAAAAAGATGGGTTTCGTACGATTTGTTCAATTTCCTCCGGACTATAGCCAGCAGCATAGAATGCTCCTATTACGGCTCCCATTGATGTACCAACGATATAATCTATTGGGATTTCACTTTCTTCCAAAGCCTTGAGTACTCCAATATGCGCAATACCCTTGGCCCCTCCGCCACTTAATACCAAGCCGACACGTTGTCCAAATAGACCCGTGCTTAGGATAGTCAGTAGAAAGGTGGTGATTAGCCTCATTGATTTGAATAAACAAAAAAAAAGCAGGACGGGTGCCCTGCTTTACCATTTGTTTTCATTAATCCTACTCCTTGCTCGCCGAGATGCTTTCATCTGCCCAAGTATTCGGAATATCATTCAGTCTCTTGTTGGTTAATTCCATAGCCACTTCAAACTTGAGAAGTTCTTCAGTGGCAAGTGGTTTTTCAGCGGGTAGTTTCTCCTTCAGGAAGTCCACCTGCTTCCCTCGCTTCCAAAATCGAAAGCAAAGATGAGGACCTGTTGTATATCCAGTATTACCTACATAGCCAATGATATCGCCCTTTCTCACGCGCTGGCCATTCTTAAACTTTCCAAACTTGCTCATATGCAAGTACCCCGTAGTATACGTACCGTTATGTCTGATTTTAATATAATTCCCATTTGGTTTAGTAAAACTTCTAGCAATGATAACCCCATCACCAGCTGCTTTAATTGGAGTACCCTTGGCTGCAGCAAAATCAGTCCCTAGGTGCGCTTGTCTGCGGCCATACATCTTCAAGTACCTACTTGGGTTATAGCGAGATGAAATTCTTGAAAACTCAACAGGGTAACGTAAAAATGCTTTCTGCACGCTTTCCCCATTCTCATCGAAAAAATCTATTCCATCACCTTCATCATAGCTATAAGCCATATATGAATTATTCATATGACTAAACTCTGCCCCAATGATGTTGCCAATACCGACCGATTGTCCTTGAACCATTCTGTCTTCATAAATGATTTTAAACCAATCTCCCTTTCTCAACATTCGCGGGTCGATCTGCCAGCCGAATACATCTGCCATTGCACTTACCAATGCAGCCGAACCACCTTCAGCACGAATCGAATGATCCAGCGTTTCAGTAATCACACCGGCCATCGTACGCTCAATAATTTCTACATTACGCTCTTCACGAAAAACTGCGAGCGAATCTTGAATTTGATAAATAACATACTCTAAATCGTTGGGCTCGTACACAAAATATGCCGCCGCCTTCTTGTCAAGGGAGTCTGTGTTATAAAATACTGTATATCGCTTTTTTGGAATGAAGTTTCTAACGCTGAACACCTGCTTAGAAATCTTATCCATGGTGAAGATATCCTGTCTGCTAACATTGAATGGGAGAAGTATATCTGCAAAAGTCTGGTTCCGCTTAATTTTGCCTTCCTCAGTATCGAATAGTTCTAGTGGAATTCCGAACTTAAATAGTGGTTCTGCATCTTCAAACGCCACTTCCGAAAACTCGTCTGGAAAGACTTCATTCTCATCGAAAAGAATGGTCGGTTTCGAAATGAAATAAACCGATGAAACTATGGCGATCAGACATATTGCAATAAGAGCGGCTAAGCGTTTGTTCATGAACTATTTTTTGCCTTTAAACGCAAAAATAACACTTTTTAGGTGCAACTCGTTCAAAATACTTTTCCAAGTATTTATTTGGCCGCTTTAAGCCTTAAACTATTCAAGACAACGCTGAGTGAAGAGAAGGCCATAGCAGCCCCTGCAATCATTGGGTTTAGCATAAAACCATTGACTGGAATTAATGCTCCCGCAGCAATTGGTATGGCTATAACATTGTAAAAAAACGCCCAAAAAAGGTTCTGGTTCATGGTTCGAACTGTTTGGCCAGATATTCTAATTAGTTCGCCTATTTTACCTAGGTCACCAGCCATAACAGTCACATCAGCACTTTCAATGGCAATATCAGTTCCTGTACTCATCGCAATGCTTAAATCAGCTTTTGCTAAAGCTGGTGCATCATTGATGCCATCGCCTGCAAAGCCAACAGCACCCAATTTTTGGGCTTCGGTAATTATCCGTGCTTTATCTGCAGGCAAAAGTCCCGATCGGTACTCATCGATCCCGACTTCATAGGCAACACTAGCCACAGCCGCTTCATGATCCCCTGATAAGATTTCAATAGAAATACCTTTACGCTGAAGCGCGGATACAATAGCCCGAGAGTTACTCTTCAAAGTATCTTTTAAGCCGAAGCATACCTTCAACTCCTCATTCTTCCAGAAAAGCACAATCGAGAGGCCTTTCTCTTGAAAAGACTTGACCAAGCTCACTTGCTCTTTTGATAACCTCTGTATTCGAGAGGTCTCCATTCCAGAAACCTCATATGTCGCATCCTCAATTTTCGCAAAGAGCCCCACACCTGGTAGCGTATCAACTTGTGCAATCTGGAGTGGAAAAAGTCGATACTCTTGATTCAAATGATCTACAATGGCACTGGCAATGGGATGACTCGAGCTCGATTCTAAGCCATTCAGAATACTGAGCAATTCTAGCTTTTCATCATCTGGAAAGAATAATTTCGAATTAGTAACTTCTAGTTTACCCTTCGATATGGTACCTGTTTTATCTAAGAAGAGTTTCTTGATCTGTTTCGCTTTCTCTAGGCCAATCGCATTCTTAATGAGAATACCCTTTGACGCAGCCTTGCCAATTCCGACCATTAAGGCTGTAGGTATTGCCAAGCCTAAGGCACATGGGCAAGCAATGATCAAGACGTTGAAAGTATTTACGAAGGCAAGTGTCAGCGATGCGTCTGGCACCAAAAAGTACCAGGTACAAAAAGTGGCCAAAGCCAAAGTCAATACGATCGGTACAAAGACACTCGCAATCTTATCTGCAAGTTTTTGTGCTGGTGCCTTTGAACCCATGGCTTCAGAAACCATTTTTATAATTTGACCTAGCACTGTGGCAGCACCAAGCTTTTCAGCTCTAACCTGAAGGCTACTTCTTAAGTTAACTGTTCCTGCTTTCACAAAATCACCTACTAACTTTTCCACAGGCATGGCTTCTCCTGAAAGCATACTCTCGTCTATGGTTGATTCACCTTCGACTAGCACACCGTCAACCGGAATTCTGTCACCCGCTTTTACTAGAAGCAAATCACCAATCGCTACTTCTTCAATTTTGATCGTTTCTTGATTGCCATTTTTCAAGCGAGTCACGGTATTCACGTTTAAGCTAAAAAGCTTTTCAATAGCCGATGAAGTTTTACTCTTGGCCCTTTCCTCCAAATATTTTCCGAGTAAAATAAAGCTGATAATAACTGCTGCAGACTCATAGTAGACATGAGCCGTTTGCCCTTGATCAGTCAACAAAGTTGGGAATAAGGTTACTGCCAAACTGAACAGAAATGCTGCGCCAGTTCCAGTAGCAATCAACGTATCCATATTAACACTAAGCCTAGTCAATTGATTAATAGCACTCTTATAAAACCTTAAGCCAGACCAAAATAACACTGGCAAAGTGAGTACTAAGAGGACGAAGTTCTTGTGTTCAAAAGGCCCAATGAACATTGACAGAACAACAATCGCTACTGTCAATGGCAAAGCCACATAGAGCTGCTGTTCTAAGCCTTTTAGCTCAGAATCTTTGGAGACAATTCCAGCCTTATCTAAGAGTAGATCATATCCAGATTTCTTAACAGCCCTCTTTAGCTGCGATAATTTAACATCTCCAGAAAGTTCTAGTAATACTGTATTAGTGGCATAGTTAACTTGAGCTGAATCTACACCTTCTAGCTTTTTTAGCGTTTTCTCAATGCTAACGGCACACGCGGCACAGGTCATTCCTTTGACGGGTAATGTATAAGTCTCCTGCTTTTCGCTCATTTTCAAGTAGATTATCTCCTTTTGAATTCCTGCGTTGCCTCATCTAAAAACTGAATAAAGCCAGCTACATTTGGAACGTAGGATTTTGGTGCAACGAGGGGTTGTTCATCATTGTCTAATAAGACGTAATAAGGTTGCGCATTGCCGTTGAATTTTACAATCTGGAAATCAAAGTTCTGCTTACCGATCGTCCTTTTCACTTTCCCATCGAATTCGGAAGTATACCACTCTGATTCAGGTAGCTCGGTTTTATCGTCTACATAAATAGCCACAATCACAAAGTCTTCTTTCAGTCGCTTCAACACAGCAGGATCTGACCAGACATTCTGTTCCATTTTACGGCAGTTTACACAACCATGGCCTGTGAAGTCTATAAACAATGGCTTATTTACTTCTTTGGAGAAAGCCAAAGCTTGATCGTAATCGAAGAAGCCTTTAAGACCATGTGGTAACTCCAAAAAGTCTGCATACTTCACCTCTCCTTCAAAACCGTCAGGCGTAACATCATACTCCTCTTCTGCTTCACCCAAGCCCAATGCTTGTTGAAAAGAAAAATCCGTTGACTTTTCTGGTGGTAAGTAACCTGCCAAAGCGTTCAACGGAGCATTGCCAAAACCTTGAAACAGATACCCTGCAAATGCCAAGCTAAGAATAGCTACTATCAATGCCAATGGCTTAATTTTTCCTTCTTTACTATCATGCGGAAACTTAATTACTCCGAATAAATAGAGTGCCAAAAGAATGGCCAATATGAACCAAATCGCAATGTAAACCTCCCTATCTAAAAGTCCCCAATGATACGCCTGATCTGCTACGCTCAAAAATTTAAAACCAAGACCGATTTCAATAAAACCTAACACCACTTTTACAGAATTCAACCAGCCACCTGACTTAGGTAAGTCTTTTAACATCCCCGGAAAGAATGCGAAAAGCGTAAATGGAATGGCAAATGCCGAAGAGAATCCTAACATGCCAACTACGGGCTTAATGACTTCACCTTGGAAGGACTGAATTAATACTGTTCCGACAATCGGCCCTGTACATGAAAATGAAACAAGTACTAAAGTAAAGGCCATGAAGAACACTCCTAAAATGCCTCCTTTTTCGGCCTTCTTATCCATTTTATTAATGAAGCCTGTAGGTAAGTTTATCTCGAAATAGCCAAAGAAAGAAATGGCAAATATGATGAAGACCAAAAAGAATATGATGTTGGCCACCGCACCAGTCGCCAAATCATTGGCTAGACCAACCCCGAAGAAACTTGTAAAGATCAGCCCAATCAATATATAAATGGCGATTATAGAAACACCATAGGTCAATGCTTTGACTTTGGCCTGAGACCTTGATTGTGAGTTGTTCGTAAAGAATGCCACGGTCATCGGTATCATTGGAAACACACAAGGTGTAAGCAGTGCCGCCAAGCCAAAAATAAATGCTGCGATAAAGAATCCCCAAAGAGATCCTCCGCCCTCCGCTTCTAGCAATTGGCTATAATCTTTATTATCAACTGCCGCCCTGTTTTTAGTTTCTATTTCAGCGTCATCATTGGAAACAACCTTAATAAAGCTAAAGTCGATATCCTGAAAGCCTGGAATACAAAGCCCCGTCAAATCCGTACAGGTTTGAAAAGCGAGTTCCCCCTGAATATTCAGGTTGACGCTAAGTACCTTAATACGCTGCCTGAATTCGCCCTTTTCTATAAAGTAGGTGACATCTGCCTCCCAAATATTATCATACTTTTTCTTAGCATTAATAGGGATTAGATCACCAATGACCTCAAAGGAGTTATTCCCTTCAAAAACAATCTCTGTAGGTAGGGGGCCAACATCATCGCCAATATCACTCGAATAGAGGTACCAATCGTCAATGATTTTAGCTTTAAAAATTAGATCTATCTCGTCACCAACCTTTACCTCAGTTTTAGAGGCATCAAAAGTCCAGTCAGTCGTTTTTCTTATTTGCGCTGATACTTGAAAAGTTAGAAAGAAGATAACGAAGAATATAAATGACTTTTTCATAGGCACATTACAGAACGAATTCAATTCGGTTTTGATTCAATACACTTCACTGAAGTTTACCCTACTCTGATGCTGCGTAATTCTGATAGAATAGTGGTATAGTTTCAATCCCTTTGTAATAGTTGAAAAGACCATAATGCTCATTCGGTGAATGAATTGCATCTGAATCTAGTCCAAAGCCCATCAAAACTGTCTTCGCGTCCAGTATCTGTTCAAATAAGGCAACGATCGGTATACTGCCGCCTCCACGATATGGAACAGGTTCTTTGCCAAAGGTGGTTTGCATCGCTTTGGATGCTGCCAAGTAAGCAGGGGAATCAGTAGGTGTTACTGCTGGTTGCCCTCCATGATGAGGCGTTATTTTGACACTAACAGATTTCGGAGCGATACTTTTAAAATGCTCTTCGAAGAGCTTTGTGATTTTACCTGGATCTTGGTTGGGCACTAAGCGCATGGATATTTTAGCGTATGCTTTCGATGGAATTACTGTCTTAGCACCTTCTCCACTATAACCTCCCCAAATGCCATTGACATCTAGTGTCGGGCGGATCGCAGTACGTTCCATAGAGCTATAACCAGCCTCGCCTTCAATATCACTCAAGCCAATAGAGCTCTTGAACTCTCCTAAGTTAAATGGTGCTCTTGCCATAGCGGCACGCTCGACAGCAGTCAATTCAACCACGTCATTGTAGAATCCCAGAATATTGATTCGCTGATCGTCATCCTTCAAAGAAGCGATCATTTCTGCTAAAATATTGATGGGGTTAGGTACTGCACCGCCATATAGTCCAGAGTGCAAATCTCTGTTCGGACCTGTCACTTCTACTTCTACATAACTCAAGCCTCTAAGGCCGACCGTAATAGAAGGGACATCGTTAGCGATGATACCAGTATCGGAAACTAATACGACATCGGCTTTCAGTTTTTCTTTGTTGTTTTCTAAGAATGCTTCGAGGTTATCCGAACCCACTTCTTCCTCTCCCTCAATGATGAACTTTACGTTGCAGCTTAGCGTGCTCGTTTCCATCATCGTTTCGAAGGCTTTGATGTGCATGTACATCTGACCTTTATCATCACATGCTCCTCTTGCAAAGATGGCCCCATCAGGATGAAGCGCTGTTTTTTTTATCACTGGTTCAAATGGCGGAGAGTCCCATAGCTCATATGGATCGGCTGGCTGAACATCATAATGTCCATATACCAAAACAGTTGGTGCTGATGCGCTCACCAACTTTTCACCGTAGACGATGGGGTGACCTGGAGTTTCACAAATCTCAACGTTGTCTGCACCAGCAGACTCTAGTTTTTCTTTGATAAAATTGGCTGCTTTTCGCACATCCCCTTTGAATTTACTATCTGCGCTTACCGAGGGTATCCTCAATAAATCAATCAGTTCATTCAAAAAACGGTCTTTGTTAGATTCTATATAATCGTTAATGGCGCTCATGCATTTCTATTTCCAGCAATTTAATTTAATTGCTTCAAAATGCAGAGTTCAACAGGGAGAATCTCATTTACGGTAAGAAGTGATTAGTACAGCGAATTAAGGTGTCCTACGATTTATCAGAATCCATCTCCCTCGATGGTGGTCTTTTTCTTGAGAGATTGATTCGAATCACCAGCCATGACCAATCGATAAGGTTCGTCAATACCATAATAGAGTTTCTTGAAGTCGGCACCCCATCGGGTAATCTCCTCTATGGTAGTCATGAATACTTTAAAGGCCCCGATTTTATTTTTACCATTATTGCTGTTCATTACCGTGGCATTATACATTTCATTCGATGAAAAGGATCCAAAGCTAAAGCCATCATAAGTAAAATGATACCAAGTGCCATCTGTCATCTCTAGAAGCACTGTGATTATATCACCTTCAGGAGTTTTTCTGATTTCGACAAATCCGTCCAACTCCATGTTCAAGTCGATGTTGGACACATTAGAGACGCCAATTTTTCCTACGCTATAAAATGCTTTACTCTGCTTCGACCATTTCAAATGAACCTTTGAGATCACCAAGTCTTTAATCAGTTCACCGGTTTCAGTAGCGGCAGCCAGTGGAGTTGGCACAGTTTCATAACTCCTATCCCAAGCAGTTGTAGCATCATTACCTATAAATTCCGCCACGCGATAGATCATATCAGACCGATCTTGATGCGCCCTAGGAACACCCAACTGCTCTCCCATCTGTTTCAGATTTTGACCCATAGTGGCCAGCCCTTCAACGGGTAAGCCAAATGACATCACCAAGGTGGCATCAAGTTCATAATTTGCGGAATCAAGATTCCCAAAACCTTTACCAGCTGCTTGAATATTTTTGGCTCTTTCTCCTGAAAGGAAATTCAACTTCCCTTCAAAACTTACGTCTTGTGTGGACTCATTATAGGAGAACATACTTCCTGCGAGATAAACATCAGGGCTTTGAGATTTCTGAGCGTTTTCGATTTTGTAGGCTTCTTCTTCAGCGTCATAGAACAGGTTTCCTCCTCGTGGAACAAAGAAGTCATCATCCGCAGGATCTCTCTTTTCTGTAATAAATGACATATAAGGGGTCCGTCTCGAGTCGAAATGAATGCCAGCATTCAAAGGAAAACCATCGCTGGTTAATGCTTGATCGAACGGAATGACCACTTCCTGAATATCATCGTTAGAGGCATACTCAATCCAAATATTACGTTCTTTGATTTTTTCTAATTCAAGTTTTACAGACCCTTTCAATTCCAGGGCCTTCTTATAGGCATACATGGTGACTTCTCCTTGATAGATAAAGCCAGGGGAGATTCGAATATTACTGGCAGCATTTACCACGCCACTTGACATGGTATGTAGCCCATTAATCTCATCACTTTTAACAAATCGAAACTGATCGAATTCGATAGAGAAAGTATCCTGAACAGCATTTATCAATTCGTAGGTACCTCTACCTCTAAAGCTTGTTCTAGAAAGAATCTCTATTTCAGCATTGTAAAGCCTATGATATGAGTTAGCCGTATCAATAATGATTACTGCATTTTGAAGCTTCTCAATTCTTGAGTTTTCCAGGATAGTTAATTCACTACCCTCTGGTGTAATCTTAGCGTCTGCTACTTTGATAAAGGGAATGCCCTTCACATTCAGTTCTTTCTTTTCAATGTCATAAAAGCCATCTGTTCCACTAAAAGCCAATGAATCGAGACGCTTATTGGTGGAATAAAAGAACGATTGTTCAATTGGAACATCATCAGGTTTACTCATTGTTACCATCTTACCTTTCACATCCCAAATAGCTGATGGAATAGAGGTTTTAAATTGTGCAAAAGGAAACTCTAAGGAGGCTGACCCTACAATTTCAGGACCGATTGTTGCAATATCATTGGCTACATCGAAATTAATTCTTGCGTTTGAAGTACTGAGGATTGGCTTCCTTGAGTTTGGCGCTGCCAATGTCAACGTTGAATGACTCGCCTCAAAGGATTGGCTCTTAAAGGCCATTGAATCTGATATCAACTTAGCGCCCTCAACATCCATTTCTCCCGCACCAAAAAGCCCTATTTTTCGCAAGGTCATTTCTCCTTTTAACTGCGCCTTTTTATCAAATAACTGAAAGGGTTTGTTCCGATCCAGGTTGGTCATGACCATACTATCCCGCTTGGCTAGCCAGTTCAAATTGAAGGTCTCCACTTCCATGGAGGGATAGGACACCGTATCAACGAATCCTTCCTGCAACACTGCTTTGATTCCTTTAGGAGCCAAGAGCGAATCTAAAAAGAGCGTAGACGATTCAACATCAAAACTACCTGTGAGATATTCTATTTGACCTGGTGTCGTAATACCTTTTTTATCAAGTGTTAGCTCACCAAAAAGGCGTCCTCCAGTTTCATACATATTATACCCACTATCTGGAATGACATGAGCAAAACCGAAGCTCTTGTCTTGCATAAGCCTCAGCCCTTCTTCAAAATCAGGTAGGATGTTTCCAGTCGAAAAGATTCCTTTAAACTCATATTTGGAAGGATCTTCATTTGCTACACTATCAATCTCAAAAGGTGGAATATCAAAATAAACAGTACTATCATAGGCGCCTTTCAATATATCGTCTCCACCGAAGTAGACATTGGCACTTTCAAATGAAGTAAAGATGGGATACTCCGAAAGAGACTTTAAGCCGGTCTTATTATCAAATTTATTGATTTGAATCTTTCCTGATGTACTTACCAATTGATTGCTCAAGGCTTCGCGCTTTCCCCTAGATACTTCAATCTGAAGTTTAATGAAATCAATCTTCTTCATGTCGACATAGAAGCTGTCATACTTGAATTTGAAACCAGAGCCGTTGAATTGGAAGTTCCCTGCATCTAGCGACCCATTAAATTCGACATCTCTGTTCTTTAAGATTCTGATCTCACCATCCCGAGGGGCAATCACCACGTCCAAAGAATCACTTATCAAAAAGCGTTGAACCCCTCTAACCGTAAGGACAGAATCTTTGAAGTTCAGCGTAGCGTTAGGTGCATTACCAATGATCGATGGGATCAAAATATCGTCATAGTAAGGGTTTTTGCTGCCAGATTTCTCATAGTGAAACCCTTTCTCCAGAACCTCAACCAAACCACTAGTCCGATCATATTTGACCATACCGCGTGCCATGAGTAATTCCATAGTCTTCTTCACCAAACCCTCGTCAAGGTTTTTGTCTCTTGCCATCTGGTTGGTATAAAAAGTTCCCCCATAATTCTTGGACATATTTACTGCCATAATTAGTGGATGGAAGCTGAAAATTTGGGCCATGTCTTGAAACTTCTGATTGCTGTAGAAGTCCTTTGACTCAATCATCAAGGGCACATCAGCTCTCGCAGAGTTAATTATAAGGTCCAGTGAATCGGCATTTAAGTCCCATGTCAGCATATCTCCTGAGATATCTACATTGTAAAATGACGACCTAAAAGGAGTAGTTTTATAACCAGGTACACTCGTTTCTACTTCCATCAAATCCGCTTGGTAGTCATAAGAAAAACCAATGGCTGGATGAAAAATGGAGTCGCCTTGATGAAAGATCGTTAGCTCGGCATCTTTAGCAGTCAAAATCGAGTCTTCCCCATTAAAGACAAAATACTTGCTTCTGGACCTGAACCTGATCTCACCTTCTAGTCTACCTTCTACTGTCGAAGTCTCTTCATAAGCAGATCGAGAATAAAAATTAGTGCCCTCATAGGTTATGCCGCCTGTAAACGTAAGTTTAGCAGAACCTAATCCCTTAATGGGTGTATCGGCAGTATAGGAAGTAAATCTTGGGTAGGTACCTCGCTCGTTTCTTGAAGGCCTAATATTCAAACTAAGCTCTCCTGATACAGGCTCATCAATCTTATCGGGTTGACTGAAGAGTACATTTTCGAACTTAAACTCGCGTTGATTAATACCAAATTCGTAATTACTGAGGCGAGCCTTCATTTCGTTTGGTGCCAAATCAAAATTTGACCAATCTACCATTCCATCTTGCCCTCTAAACATCTTTTGATCTAAGAGAAAATAGCCCTCAATTCCGGTGATTTGGAAAGTATCTTGACTATTCGCAAAGACCAGGTCTCCCCTTTTTATATGAATAACCGCTCCCATTTCTGGATACATCTCCGGTAGTGCATCATTCATTTTATCAGTAGGTGGTGCTTCTGGCTCGACATATTCGCCACGTGCCCGTGCCTTTAGCTCTTCAACAGAAACGGACTTTGCTGGGGTATACACAATTAGCTCTTCTTGACCGTAATTTTCTTCATTAAATAGTATTTCATAAGTACCATTTTGAACTGAAATTGACTGGTATCGATCTTTATAAATGGCGTTTTCAGCCATAAACATATGGAGAGCTTTTATATAATTCTGAATTTCTATTCGATCATATTGCTCGGCTGCCTTTCGCATGGCATAGGTCAAGTTCTTCATAGCAGCAGCATCGAAATCACGCTTTTCCTTGGCTAGCTGAAGAATCTCTAAAAACTCTCTCAGGTCATAGCGAAGTCGAATATTCAAACTATCCAGTTTAGACAAGCTGATCAATAAGTCTCTCTTGACAGGAGTAGAGAAACCATTGCCCTGATAATTTTCTACAAAGAATGCATACTGTGGAGGAAAGCTGGACGGATCATCAGTTGTGATGATGGCTTCAACACCTGCAGAAATTGGTATGGAGTCAAGGGGGATATCCTGTGCACGTAAAATTGTACTCAGCATAACCAGTGAAAGGAATGATATAATTACTCTTTGACCCGTGATCATAAAGTATTGTTGTCTGTATTGACCTATTAAATGAACGAAGATTTCGTCAGATTAGTCGAAACTTATGAGACTTTCTGAAGTATCAGACCCACCCAGTTTTTTCGAGTAGTGTGCTTGACTTCTTTCAAGTTGTTTTTAGTTGTCATTTCCAAAATCTGAGGCAAGTCCGTTTCATAGAACCCACTTAAAAACAAATACCCCTGATCGACTAATAAAGTTGCATACATAGCGATCTCATCAAGCAACACATTTGTGTTGATGTTTGCAATGATGATATCATATTGATCTTTTAGCCCTAAAGTCTTAATGACCCCTTTCTCTACAAACGCTGGTTTAACAGCATTCAATGCAAAGTTTTCTAATGAATTCTCGACACACCAATCGTCAATATCAGTAGCGGCAACAGAACTAGCGCCTAATTTAGCTGCCATAATCGCTAAGATTCCAGTGCCTGAACCAACATCTAAGACTTTTTTTCCCTGATGATCTATCTCTAGCTGAAGCGCTAGCAATTGGTGAGTCGTCTCGTGATGACCTGTACCGAAAGACATTTTCGGGGTAATGATAATCTCATAAGGATACGTTGGTTTTGCCTCATGAAAAGTTGCCCTAACATAGATTTTATCATCAACTAGAATGGGGTCGTAGTTCTTCTCCCATTCCTCATTCCAATTCACTTTAGGAATCTTCTTGAGTTCATACCAAATCCTAGTTTGCTTTCTATAGTCGTTGAACAGGCTCTGTAGCCCAGGGTGGCTAAACTTATCCTCCGAAATGTAGGCTTCAAACCCCACTTCGGTTTCCACAAAAGAATCATACGCTAAATAGCCCATTTCGGCTGTCAGAATATCCCTAAATGGAGGGTCACAATGAACATTTATTTGGATAAAGTCCATTAGTAGGATTTAGCAATATCAATGAAGTCACGTGCTTTTAAAGAAGCACCACCAATCAAACCACCGTCAACATCAGGTTGTGCCAATAGTTCTTTAGCGTTTGATGGCTTCATACTTCCTCCATATAAGATTGAAATACTGTTAGCTACTTCTTGTCCAAACTGACCTGCTAATGAATTCCTGATACTTAAGTGCATTTCTTGTGCTTGGTCAGAACTAGCTGTTACGCCGGTACCAATCGCCCAAATCGGTTCATAAGCGATTACAACGTTCTTCATATCTTCTGCCGAAAGGTCAAAAAGACTTTCTTTCAACTGAGTATTTACATAATTCACATGATCATTTGCTTCACGTGTATTGAGTGACTCGCCACAACAAAAGAGAGGCGTTAAACCTTTTTTAAGTGCCAATTTCACACGATCAGCCAATTGCTGATTCGTCTCAAAGTGATACTGTCTTCTCTCACTATGACCGATAATTACGAATGAGGCTCCTGTTGAGACAATCATATCAGCAGCAAGGTCGCCAGTATATGCGCCTGACTCATGCTCACTCATATTTTGAGCACCAACCGAAACATTGGCGACATCCTTGGTGATAGAAGCCACCGGTGATAAATGAATGGCGGGAGTACACATCACCATCGTCACGTCAGAAGAAACTTCATCTACTGCCATATTGGTAACTTCAGAAGCAAGCGCTAGCCCATCTTCCAGTCTTTTATTCATTTTCCAGTTTCCTGCGATTATTTTTTTTCTCATGTCATTTTGCGTTGGAACTCAAATATACTTGAGTTCAAAAGATAAGCCTTAGATCAAAAGAGATATTTCAGAGTTACAATTTCAAGCTTTTCTTTATTTACTCAGCAAATTAGGCGCTCATTCAGTATATATTTTGCTAATTTTCAGTCGTTATAGCTATCAATCTCGCTCACCATGAAACAGAATATGAGGACCCCCAGAATTACACTAACCCTATTATTGCTGTTGACGATCATGAGCTCTTCCTGTAAAGATGACAACGGGGGCGGAGTTCTACCAATAGATCCAAACATTGAAATTCCAGAGGGTAGCGAAATTCCATTCTTTGTAATCAACTCCAATGGAAATACCATTCCAGATGAGCCTAAAGTCAGCGGCAGCCTTCAGGTTTTTATAAATCAGCAATTGGTTTTTTCAAACCCTATCGGAATAGAGCTACGTGGCTCGACATCACGAAGACTTTTTCCAAAAGTATCTTATGGAATTGAATTCTGGGACCAAAATGGTGAAGATGTCTCTTTGGAAATATTGGATTTTGGCAAAGAGGAAGATTGGGTATTACATGGCCCTTATAGCGACAAGACCCTTCTGAGAAATGTTTTGCTATACGATCTTTCCAATGACATTGGTCGATGGGCATCAAAAACACAGCTGGTAGAACTTAATATCAATGGAGAGTATGCTGGCGTTTATGTATTTATGGAAAAAATCAAGCGTGACGGAGATCGCCTCGATATCGAACCAATGGATCAAAATGTGACCTCTGGCGTAGAATTGACCGGTGGTTACTTACTGAAAATTGATAAAACGAGTGGTGATACAAATAACTCAGACTGGCCAGGCGATGCCATCTATACCGAAGCGCTCGGCTTTAGATCTGATTATAGCCCGAATGAGAATGTTCATGCTTTCGATGCCTACGGAAATAAGAGGGGAACTGAGACTTACTTTCTTTATGAATATCCAAGAGCAGACGCTATCAATGCCGCCCAGAAAGACTATATCCAACAATATATCCGTGACTTTGAAGATGCTTTGGTTGCGGAAAATTTTTCAGGTGCCACAAGAGACTATGAGAACTACATTGACGTCAGCAGTTTTGTAGACTTTTTTATTTTGAATGAGTTAAGTGCAAATCCAGATGCCTACAGATTGAGTACCTACCTCCACAAGTATCAGAATAATAAATTGGCCATGGGACCTGCTTGGGATTTCAATATTGCCTTTGGTAATGACGGCAGAAGTGCCACAAATGAATGGATTTATAAATTCAATGATAGGAACCCAAATGACCTTTGGTTGGTGCATTTTTGGTGGGAGAAGCTCTTGGCCGATCAAAGGTTCAGAGCAATCGTCAAAACCAGATGGACGGCCTTAAGAAGGACCCAACTGAGTCAAACTACTATCGACAGCAAAATCGATAATTGGATTACCTATTTAGATGCCAATGGTGCAATCGACCGAAACTTAACCCAATGGCCGGTAATCGGTTTTTCCCTCCCATTTAACAGCTTTGTAGGCAATAGCTTTGAAGAAGAAGTTGCCTATGTCAAGAACTGGATTGAACAGCGCGCCACTTGGATGGACTCGGAAATTCAAGCTTGGTAGCTTAAAAAGAGTAAGTGTATTTGAAAGAAAAAATATGGGTGAGCTGTTTGATGTTCAGCCCCAACGATCTTTCAAATAGATAGAAAAATCCTAACTCTCCAAACTGCTTATAGTCTCGTTCGGTACCGATGCCAAGCCTAAATTGATTGTTAGTGCCCACCCCATCATTAATGGCATTAAAATATTCTAAACGAAACTCAGGGTCGTACTTCCATCTTTTGATTTTGTAAGTAGCACTTGTTCTTAACCGAAGAAATTTTTCAGGGATATCCCCCTGACTTTCAGAAATACCGATTTCATTTCTATGCTGATAAAGTGCTCGATACTTTAGCCTTAGGCCTCCAAAGTCATGCTTATAACTAGCGCCAAATTGATATCGAAAAAGATCTTCAAAGCCTTGAAGAGCACCGCGATTATCATTTCGAGTGATATATCGAGATACCACGTGAATACTTAAGTCGTCAGTAGGCTTAAAAGTCAATTCCATCTCCGTATGGAAGTTTTTTAAAGCATTGACATTATCATCAAAGCGAATTTGTTCCTCTATGCCCAACTCCCATCTTTCAAACAGATCGATTTTAGCGCCCGTTTTTAACCAGACTTCTGTATCAGTCACGCGATTATTGGTTTGACCAGTCAGTGAACAAGTTAAAACGCATAAGAGTAAGAATATGAGAGCGGTTTGGAGCTTCATCGCCTAGACGGAACGCGATAGAAAATATTCAAGGTGCATATGCCATTGGCCAAATCTGTTTTTAGCACAGAAACTTCAGTGATATCAAGCCCAGTCTTATCTTTAAGATCTGTTACCAGTTGATCGTAGTTCTCAGGCTTAACATTTTCTAAGTGATTGTAAGTAACACTCCGTTGTTCCACTCTAGCTTTCGATAACACGTATTTCTCAATGATATATATCGCTCCGACAATAGCAATATTAGAAGTAAAGACTTCAGCATAACTCATGTTCTTATTCGCCAAAGCATTGATTACAGATACCCCAATGACAACAAAGAGGTAAGTCATTTCCTTGATGTCAATCGTTAAGGTTCGATATCGAATGATTCCAAAAATAGCAAAGAGCCCTAGTGCCATTCCTAAGTCAAGCGTGAAATTCTGAAGTGTAAAGCATAGGAAGAAGATGACAATACTGACCATGTAGAAGGTAAATACAAACTCCGTTCTCCGAGCATGTTTATAATACAACCCTCTAATGATCACACTTATAAAAAAGAAATTCAGTCCAAACCGAAAGATCATTTTATAGATGTCGTTATCGAATAAGGGTATTCCCAAAAAGTCCATAGATCAGATTAAAGTAAAGGCTGCAAGATAATGGAATATCCGAAGCATTGCTTGGTCCAAGAAATTAGAAAACCGAATATCTCGTAGTTAGGAGAGTATTTTCTTGACGATCGAAAAGTATTTAAACGGAGGGTACTTAAAAGGCACATCCATCCATGTAGGAGATTTCATAATTGACCTCGCATGGGAGAATGCTTGAAAGCTGTACTTTCCATGATAACTTCCGACCCCACTCATCCCTACCCCCCCAAAAGGCAATGCATGATTTGAAATATGAATTAGCGTGTCGTTAATACAAACGCCACCTGACGTGTTCCCCTCCAACAGCCTCTGTGTATTGGCGCCTTTTCCAAAATAGTAGTATGCCAGTGGCTTCGCTTTTGAATTGACAAGGTCTATGGCCTCTTCTAGGCTATCATAAGTAATTAAGGGTAAAATTGGGCCGAAGATTTCATCGGCCATGATGGTTCCATTCATGTCGACATCCTCCATTAAAGTTGGGCTAATGTACTTGTCACTACGATCAGTTTTGCCCCCGTGGATCACATTACCCTGAGTTAAATATCCTGAGACTCTATCAAAGGCACCTTCGGTAATTATACGTGGCAAAAAGTCACTTTTCTGAGGGTCTTCACCATAGAATTGCTTCCAATATTCAATGATCTTTGTACTCAGTACCTCTTTAATACTTGCATGAACAAGTAAATAATCTGGAGCGATGCATGTTTGACCTAAATTGACTGTTTTTCCCCAAGCAATTTTCCTAGCAGCCACATCAAGATCTGCACTTTCATCCACAATACAAGGGCTTTTACCTCCAAGCTCCAATACTACAGGCGTCAAATGCTCAGCTGCGGCCTTCATCACTATTTTTCCAAGCATGGTGCTACCAGTGAAGAAAATCAGATCAAATTTTTCTGCAAAAAGAGACTGATTTGTCTCCTTGCCTCCCTGTACCATGGTTACATGCCCTACTTCGAAAACTTCTTGAAGAAGATCATCCATGACGGCATTGATATGCCCTGAAAATTCTGATGGTTTCAGCAGCACACAATTACCTGCTGAAATTGCACCAACAAGTGGTGTCATGATCAGCTGAAAAGGATAATTCCATGGGGCAACGATCAAAACCGTTCCTAAGGGTTCATACCTTAAGTAGCTTGATGATGGCAGAAGATATATGGGCGTTCTCACTTTTTTGGTTTTAGACCATCTACCCAAATACTTAATGTGCAGGTCGATCTCTTTAATCACTAAACCAATCTCCGTAATAAATGCCTCCTTTGAAGATTTACGTAGGTCTGCATACAATGCATCCGTAATCGCTGACTCATTGGCCAAAATCACCCCC
Source organism: Roseivirga sp. (assembly GCA_965660665.1). Taxonomy (GTDB): domain Bacteria; phylum Bacteroidota; class Bacteroidia; order Cytophagales; family Cyclobacteriaceae; genus Roseivirga. The sequence continues at coordinate 232,868 of CBFIAY010000002.1, forward strand.
TTTAACTTACTAAGGAGTGCTCTCCTATCTGAAATAGATTTTGTTTTTCCTGTTTTGTAAAAAGCCCTTTGTAAGATTAACTTCTCTTGAATGACTTGACTACTCGTCTCTTTCATGCCTTACTTATCCAAATAGATCTCCTTTTTACGAAGAATATTTAAGTTACAAAATCTTCCTCTATAGAAATTACATGGGCACTAACAAAACTCAAACGATTCAGACTTCCAAGGTTTAATGGGATTGACTTTAGGAATGACAATAAGTATGCTAACATTGACAAATACACTTTTGGACCCATGCTTAACCACCATTCCACTTCTCAATTAGACGGTAAAGAAATATGCAATTATAGCCGCTTGTCTAAGCTTCTATGTAGCCCTGAAAAACCAAAAATTTGTAAGTCATTCTGTTGAATGGGTATTGAAAAAATAAAGTGGCCAACTGACCCTTCATTTGAGTACCTAACTCAAAAAAGAAATACTAAATTGAAGCATCGAAGTACACATTGCCACACTACTAGCGACTACAGAAAGTAATCCTTTCTTAATGAAATTTGTCATTATCTCAATTGGTGTAGTGGGAATTGGCTTTTTACTTCGGCCATCAAGCAGCCTCATGTTATCATATATATTATCACTGGTGTTATTCTTGGCCCTGCTGTCACTGGGTGGATAGATGACAGTGCCTTCATCGAGCAATTAGGTTCACTAGGCCTAGTACTTCTCCTCTTTTTCATTGGTATGGAAATCTCCTTACCCAAACTTATTTCCAATTGGAAATTTTCATTGATAGGTACGCTAATACAGATCGCTGCTAGCGTTCTTGCCATATGGATCATTGGCTATTTTCTCGACTGGCCACTAGCAAGAATTGTCACCTTAGGTTTTGTAATCAGCCTAAGTAGCACAGCCGTGGTCTTACGTATTTTAGAAGAACGTAATGAAATGGAAACTAGAGTCGGCCAAAACGCACTAGGCATTTTGCTAGTACAAGACGTACTCATTGTACCCATGATGATTATCCTAGGTTATTTGTCTGGTGCACCGGTAAACCCTCAAAATGTGGTCCTGCAACTAGTAGGTGAGTACTCATCATAAGTTTTGCGATATGGCTCTATCACAAAAAAGAAATCAAACTACCCTTCCACAAGCTATTAAAGCATGACCACGAAATTCAGGTATTCTTTGCCTTTGGTTTATATTTAGGCTTTGCTGCTTTTACAGGATTTTTTGGCCTATCCACAGCGCTTGGAGCTTTTGTCGCAGGAATGTTGGTAGCATCATCAAAAACCACGCAATGGTTTCATCATAGCCTCTATTCGATGAAAGTAATTTTTTTGGCACTGTTCTTTATTTCTATCGGCCTGCTGATCGACCTACAATTCATTACGGATAACATAGGATTGATCTCACTTTTGGTAGGCGTTGTATTTGTCACTAACAATCTCATCACAGCCCTAACTGCTCGCATGTTTAAAATGCCTTGGGGCGAGAGTTTTTACCTTGGCGCATTGCTTTCTCAGATAGGAGAGTTCAGCTTTGTACTTGGTGCTTTGGCTTTTGGAAGTGGTATCATTACCGACTACGCATACCAAGTTACCATTTCAGTAATATCGCTTGCGCTACTTCTAAGTCCCTTTTGGATTAAATTGTCTTTCCATTTAGATAAGGATAATCAAGCAATCACTGAAACTAAAAGTGAGTAATGATTATATTCAACAAATGTGATTAAACCAGATCAACACTATTAATGGCTAGGTTCTTAAAAGATAGGTCTCAAAAATTAGGTGCAGCCCCTGGGGCTGCTGTCTTTGTGGGTAAAAAGCGCGCTGACGAAACCACAATACATATAATTGACTACACGAATAAGGAATTAAGAGAAGAGGTTGTCAGTGAAGCTAGTCATTTATCAGGGCTCAACGAAACCCCGACAGTCTCTTGGATTAACGTTTGTGGGCTACATGAGGAAGCACTCATTGCCGAAATAGGTAGCTATTTTGACTTGCACAACCTACTCCTAGAAGACGTTTTGAACACAGGACAACGGCCTTCTTTTACTGACTATGATGAGTATTTCTTTATAGCTGTAAAGATGCTTAAGTATGACCGAGAACGTGATTATGTAGAATCAGAACAACTGACATTCGTGGTAGGTAAAAATTACATCCTTACCTTTCAAGAGCAATTAGGTGATGTATTCGATCCGATAAGAGATCGCATTAGAAAAGAAGGCGCTAAGATCAGAGAACGAGGCGTAGACTATCTTTGCTATGTAATGCTAGACACGGTCGTTGATCATTATATCAATATTGTAGAACGGTTTGGAGATAAGATAGAGGAATTAGAAGGAAAAATCCTTGGCAAGGCAGAAGGTGACATACTCCATAAAATAACAGGTTATAAAAGAGAGATGAGCTACTTGCGTAAGGTAATTCGTCCTGCAAGAGAAGCCTGTATTCATTTTAGCAAAAGTGACTCGACCTTGATTCATAAAAACACACAACCTTTCTTAAAAGATTTAGAAGGTCTTGCCAGCCTAGCAGCCGAATCTGTTGAGACCTATAGCGACATTCTCTCAGACCAATTAAATATTTATCAAACCACGGTTTCGAATCGATTAAATGACGTCATGAAGGTGCTGACCATCTTCTCAGTAGTCTTTATTCCACTTACCTTTATCGTGGGCATTTACGGCACCAATTTTGAATATTTGCCAGAGCTAAAATACCATTACGCCTACCCAATTTTTTGGGGAGTATTAATTACTGTAGCGCTAGGAATGCTCTTCTACTTTAGAAAGAAAAAGTGGATTTAATCTTTTTCTTTCTAAAGTAGAAGAAGGCTTTTGGATAGCTAAATTATTGGGGTAAGATGCAATCCGACCATCCTCTAATTCGATTTCGATATAGAACATCTTAATGTCCAATATCAAACCTTCAATCGAGTTATCTCCATCTTGAATTCGGATATGTGAGCCTATGCGGTAAGGGAAGAAAAAGAATAAGACCACAGAGGCCGTCAGATTGCTAAGGATAGACCAGTGTGCAAAGAGTGCGACACCGACAACAGTAAAAATACTGGCAAAATAGAGAGACAACCCTGATAGAGAAATCTCCCTTATACTGATACCAACTTAAAGCGTTATCATTATTCTGTTTTTGAGCATTAGCAGAGAATAAACAAATAATCATCAAGCCACAAATGACTAAACGCTTGGCGGTAATTGATGGATTAAAATAATACCTTAAATCGTTCGTCATATACTACTTTCCCGGTATTGCTTTCGGCTTAATTGATGGCAGCTTTTGAACCGCTTTCAGTGCCGCCTCATGAACTTGTTCTTCGAAAATATTCTTTGCCTTAACTGAAGTATGGCTCAGTACAATTATTTGCAAATCCTCAATGGTAGTTTGGCTTGCTACATCTGTGTATAAAAAAATAGCAATGGTCAGTAAAAGGTATCTCAGCAAAGGAATCCTCAGGCGATCATAAAAAGACAAAAAAGCTAATCCATTCTGGTTCTACCAATGTGCATCACGGCATCACCCATGTGCAAAACAGGGTCATTCTGAAGTCCTATGATGTATCCGTCAGTCGGTGCTTTTAGGTTTACACTGAACTCTCCAAACGGGTCTGTTATCCTACCTACCAATTGGTTCTTTTTAACATATTCACCACTTTCTACCAAGGTCTGAAATAGACCAGATGATCTAGCGCGTACCCATGAAGAATTACTGACCCACTTATTATCATAGTTGGGTGCTGGTAATTCTCTATTTGCTATTCCTAAGTGGTTCATTAGCCTTAAAGTCCCGTTAATTCCTTCTTGTATGGCAAATTCATCGAAACGACCTGATTCCCCTCCCTCAAAAACTAAAATTTTCTTACCTAATTTTGCTGCTGATTGGCGTAATGACTGAGGTCGATAAGCAGAATTAAGTGTGAATGGCGCATGAAAGGCTTTTGCCAAGCTCTTATTCACGGGATCCTTTGTCATGCACCTTAGTTGAGGGTAGTTGGTTCGATCGGCACCTCCAGTATGAAAATCTACCCCATAATCAATCATCGGGATAATATCCTTCATGAGATAGTATGCAACTCTTGATGCTAAAGACCCATTTTTATTTCCAGGAAAAGATCGATTCATGTCTTTCCCGTCAGGCATAGATCTAGAGAAATGGATGAATCCATAAATATTGATGATTGGAATACAGATGATTGTACCTGCTTCTGGTACATTTAATTCCTGATCGATTATTCTTCTGACGGTTTCAATACCATTTATTTCGTTCCCATGAAGTCCACCACTCAATAGCAAGACTGGCCCTTCTTTCTTAGCCCTTGCTATGGTAATCGATATGTCTATAGGTGAATTTGAGGGAAGCATGGCAATGTTAACCGTAATTCGATTGGTCTCGCCAGGTAAGGTTTCTATGTTATTGATTATCATATCAGTCTTATCATCTCTGTGAGAGCATCAGAGTTTCTATACAAAACAAATCAAACAAGCACTTTAAAGCTGCAAGATTGCAAATTTTATCAGAATAGATTCTGAACCAGACATAGGAATAACGAAAGCCTATTTCGAGAGCGTACACTCTTCTTTTTGTTCTTCAGGGCAGCAGTAAAATCCACAGTTCAGTTCATCATTAAAAATGAGTCACCAACGGCAATAACTAAGTGAAAAACTTAGCCTTTCAATTCATAAAAACACGTATAAATCTGTTTTCAGACTGATTTACTTTTATAGAGAGCAAAAGGAGTGTAAGGCCGATGAAGGCAAGCTCCACAAAAGCCATGAAAAGGCTAAAATCTATAATAATCGTCATAATTCTAATCCTCTTAAGTGAAGGCTTTAGCTATTCTCAACAAGTTTATGAGAGTGAAAAATCTGGAAAATGGAATGACGATAAAACTTGGAAACTGATAAGTGGATCTGGAAAGGATGAAGAACCTAAAAAAGGTGATATAGCCATTATCAAAATAGGTCATTCCATTAAAATAGAAAAAGACGCTGAATGTCTTGATTTATCTATAGAAGGAGGTGATTTATACTTTAAACGAGATAAGTCATTAGCAATCTCAAATGACTTAATTATCAATAGCGGAAACTTAAGTATAGATGATGCCAACCTTGATGTTGGGAATGACCTTATCATCAAAGGTGGAGCCAACTTTAATTCAAAAAAAGGAGAGCTCTCGGTTGGTGAAACTTTCTATCAGAATGAAGGTCAGGTAGAGATTTACAAAGGTAAGTTTTTGCCAAAGAACATCTCTATTGCAGCTGGCAATGAACTAATTATTATTGATGCTGAAGTTAATTCAAGCGGATTATTAGCCATCCATGGGGTTCTATCATTTAATGGAAGCAAGAAAGATAAAACCTAAGTGACATTTTAATTGGTAATAGTGGCCGTTTGAATGTTTCATACTCGAACGAGTTTTTTCTCTCAGGTGACATCGAAAACAATGGAGAATTTAATGGGAATCCAGATGATGGAGCATGTGTTTTTAATCTGTCTAAAGTTAATGGAAGAATTGAAGGATCAGGTGTCATTAACCTGAGAGACGTTGTAATCAAAAGCCCGGCCTATTACACTAACTACTCAAGCTTAGTAATAAACTCTTCATTGAAAGGTTCCGGATCGTTCATCAATGGCATGAATGCTTACTTAGTCTTCAAAGGAGACAACAGCAGCGGTAAAAACTTTGACATTAGTAACTTCAATGCCTCGGAAAATCTTAATACTGTTGAATTTGCCGCTAGCAATGGAGACAGACTAATAGCGTCAGCAATGACTATTACAATGTGATTGTTAATATAAATCCAGGGGATGAAAAATTAGACTTAGCGGCTAATATCAGAGTGAACGGTTCGCTTGTCATCGTTCAAGGAGATATAGCATTAGGAGATAATGTATTGGAACTAGCGCCAAATGCGAGGATCAGTGGTTCAGATGCAAACAACTACATTAAAGTCAATGGAAATGGTGTAGTCAGACAACTTATAAATTCTATTGGCGAATCAATCTTTGTTCCCATCGGAGATGAAGAGAACTACTCTCCTATTATTAGTTTCTTGCTCTCTGAAGGCTCTCTGGGTAATAACTCCTATATAGATTTCTCTCTCTCAGACATTAAGCACCCAGACAAAAACTCAAATAATCTAGCATTAGGAGGTGACGATGATGGAACTCAGGCATTGGCATTCATTAATAGATTTTGGATAATCTCAGGGAACGATATTAATAACCCAAAATATGATGTGAGTTATATGTATATCGATGATGACATCATTGGTGACGAAGCCATTATGGTAGGGGCGCTATATAGAATTCCTCCTAGCTATAACTTCAAAGATTGGCATAAACAAGGGACTGTCAATCCAATTGAAAATATCGTAATTATAAATGGCGCAGACGCTTTTGGAGATTTATACGCCATGGATAATAATAAAAGAAGGCTCCCTGTACAACTCATCCGTTTCTCTGTCAAAGCTGAAAAATCTTCCGTGGTTTTAGAGTGGGCAACTGCCAGCGAAGAAAACAATAAGATATTCACTATTGAAAGATATATTGATGGAAAGCTATTTGAAAATGTTGCTCAAGTCGCAGGCGCAGGGAACTCTGATCAAATCCTAGACTATAAAGAATTTGACCTAAAACCCTTGATTGGACAATCTTATTATAGACTAAAACAAATTGACTTTAACGGTCAATTTGAATACTCAGAAATTAAGTCTGTGTTCATTGTCGAATCAGAAGAAAAAGGAGCTGCGATTAGCTTCTACCCTAACCCTGTTAGAAGAGGTAATGCCTTAAAAATTAAGGTTAGCAATCCATCCGATAGCAATAGAATATCACTTATCGAGCTTTATGATATGTTTGGCAGTAAAGTGCTCTCTCAAAATCAAGTGAGTATCAATATTGAAGACAAAAAAGTGATAGTGCCACTTGAATTAAATGAGGGCCTCTATATTCTGAGGGTAATTGCAGGCAAAGAAAAAATTGAAAAAAGAATAATTATTTACTGATTAGCCTTTGGTTCAAACCAGATTGATCTATTCATCCTTCCTCTTGGAGCATTTTCCGAGTCTCTTTATGCGATTCCCAAAATTGGTCTTCTATCTTTTGAAGGGTAGGCTTGAAATCGGGGTGAATTGCTAATGCTTTCATGACCGGATCATCATCAAGCATCATCACAAGCCAATAAAAATAATCCCGCTGTTCTGAAAATTTCTTTAGGTATACCATGCCTTGATCAACATCTCCTATGTAGGCGTAATAGCTAGAAAGCATTAAATCTCGATAGATAAATTCATCATTTTCCATAAAATCAAAAAGGTGAAAGAGTTAATTCGATCTGATAAGTTCAGCCTGTCTGAGATTGCCTGCAAACTTTACTATCGTAGTGCTGTCGATATGTCAAACCCGTTTAAAAAATAACCGGATTAACACCCTCCTTTTAGCGAAACCAAAAAGAAAACAGCAGCTACAATTTTTGAAATCTGTGACTTTTGTAAGCTATTACAAGAGTGTTGTAAGTAATTTACTCCATTGAGTATATATATTTGTTTATACATTTTTTGTATATACATATTTGTATGTACATAGAACTAGCCAAGATGAATGGGGTTCGATAACAAGAACAAAAATAGAGATCGAGTTTCTGCCCAGGAACACCAAGCCTTACTATTAATTCTCAGAAGGTATGTAGATGGGGTTGACTGTTATAAAATTATTGTTGCGGAGTTAGAAAAACTCGGCCTTCAAGATGCAATCCTCGCATTAGAGACAATAGAAACTCTGGAAGATTATTCTCATAAAATTGAGTCCAAATTAAAAAAGAATTTGCTCAAGCATGGAGTAGGAATGATTCAAAATAAGAAAGGTATTCTTGCAGATAAAATCAAAGATATGATCATCGAAATGATCGATTCCGCAGGTGAATCACCCAAGATGAGAAACTCAGATTATATCAGTAAAAAGCTCAACCATAACTACACCTATTTGTCAAATACTTTTAAAGAAGTAAAAGGCATTACAATTCAACAATTCATCATTTCGAAAAAAATTGAAAAAGTAAAAAAATTAATTCTCAATGATGAGCTAACGCTATCTGAGATTGCTTTTAAGGTTCATTATAGCAGTGCCGCACATATGTCTAACCAATTCAAGAATATAACGGGATTGACACCGTCCCATTATAGAGTCCTCAAAGGAAATAAAAAATCTATTCTGTGACTTATGTAAGTAATAAACTCATTCGAATCAACAACTTTAACTTAAGAGCATGAACCAATCTTAAGCGAATGGAATTCGACAATAAGTACAAAATAAAAGAAATAGTCTTTGCCATAGATCAGCCAAAAACTGCGTTAATCATCCAAAGATATGTAAATGGTGTCTACTATTGCAAAATTGTGGACGACCCTAATAATACTGCATTGGTTTATTATGAAAGAGAACTAACAAAAGGCTAGTAAAAGCATTAAGCCTTAGCAAACAAATCCTCTCCTTCAATTTCATGCGAATGGTCCGCTAAAACATATGCTGCTCAAGGAAATCCCTCATGCCGACCATACCATTGTAGGTAGAATAAAACAACAACGGGTTCTTCAAAATTTAAGAACCGACACTTGATTGTAATAATAGACATGGTCGAAGTTATGTCTGAATGATAAAGACCTTTTTACGATAGCTTTTATCGATCTCTTTTTTCCTATTGAGTGACGTTGTCCATCTCATTGCATATTCAGCTGAGGATTACACTTCCCCTTCTTTAAGTATAAAACAATTAATTCAATTAATCCTTACTGGGTTTTAGCCAATAATGATTTAGCGCTTCACATTGAAATCAAAGCTTTCGAAGAAGACTATATGCAAGACATCTATGTGAATGAAGGCCAATTTGTAATAAAGGGCAAAAACGTTCAAGACCATGCCTATGCTTTACTTAGCAGAACTTAGGAAAGCGCGAGTTACCGAAATCAAGTATAAGAATGTTAAGTCTCTTGCAGATCGCCATGCAGATTTGGCTTAACTCAGACCTCATACAGGCCTACAATGTTTCAGTTGTTGAGGTATGGAGGCCCATAGAAACAAAGTATTGTCTGTAGGCTAGGTAGAATTGTCGTTAAAAGTAAATTGCAGCAGTTACATGCGGTAGTCAACACCTACCAGACCCTTGGCGGTGGTTGGAATTGAATATTAAATAAATCTATTCCTATTCTGTTTAACAATAAAGCGTATAAAAACAAAAACCCCACATTTCTGTGAGGCTTCTGTACCAGAGGCGGGACTTGAACCCGCACGAGCAAAGCTCACAAGATTTTAAGTCTTGCGTGTCTACCAATTCCACCACTCCGGCTTGAACTACTAGGTAGTCCTTTGTTTTAAATGGCTCTAAACCAAAAAAGCGTGATCGCGATCACGCTTCTTAGTTATTGAGCGGGAGACGGGATTCGAACCCGCGACCCCGACCTTGGCAAGGTCGTGCTCTACCAGCTGAGCTACTCTCGCTTATTTCAGTACTTCAAATTTCGCTCTTGCTGCGAAACGGAATGCAAATTTAGTGAAGGGCGTCTAATTTGCAACGGCTTGCTGAAAAAAATTAATCTTTCAGCTTACCCTTTATCTCATTCAACTTCAATAATGCCTCTACTGGCGAGATAGTGTTGATATCTAAGTTCTCTAAAAGCTCTTTTATCTCAATAAATGTTGGATCTGCTTCGAAGAGGTTCAGTTGGAAGTTATTCTTCGGCACTTCTTTCATCATATCGCCTGTCTGATTTCGGATTTTATCCTTTTCCAGGTGACTCATGATCTCGGCAGCCCTAATCACAACAGGGTTTGGCATGCCTGCCATTTGAGCTACATGAATACCGAAGCTATGTTCACTTCCACCTTCTTTGAGCTTCCGCATGAAGATTACCTTTTTCCCAACCTCTTTCACAGAAACGTTAAAGTTCTTAATGGCCGGAAAGTCTTCTTCCAATTGATTCAACTCGTGATAATGCGTGGCAAAGAGCGTTTTCGCCTTAAACTTATCGTGGTTGTGTAGATACTCCACAATAGACCAAGCGATCGAAATACCGTCATAAGTACTTGTTCCTCGACCGATTTCATCCATCAGCACCAAGCTTCGCTCTGATAGGTTATTCAGGATGCTGGCCGTTTCTGTCATCTCAACCATAAAAGTAGACTCGCCCTTTGATAAGTTATCTGAAGCACCTACCCGTGTGAATACTTTGTCTGTGATACCCAACTTCGCTTTTGATGCAGGGACATAGGACCCCATTTGTGCCATTAAGACAATCAAGGCTGTCTGCCTTAATAAAGCAGACTTACCTGCCATGTTAGGTCCGGTAATGATCAGAATCTGATGAGTTTGATCGTCAAGGAAGACATCATTCGGCACATAAGGCTCACCAACTGCTAATTGTTGCTCTATAACTGGGTGCCTTCCATCCTGGATATCGACCAACATTTTGTCATCCATTTCTGGACGACAGTAATTATATGCCTTGGCAATTGTGGCGAATGAAATCAGACAGTCAATTGTGGCGATAACTCCTGCGTTCCTTTGCACTTGAGCCGTGAAACCAGCAGCAAATTCAACCAGATTGGCAAATAGCCTTTGCTCAATTACCTTATAAAGGTCTTCAGCATTGATAATTTTCTCTTCGTACGTCTTGAGCTCTTGGGTGATGTAGCGTTCGGCATTGACGAGTGTCTGTTTCCGAATCCATTTTTCAGGCACCTTATCTTTATGCGCATTGCTAACCTCTAAATAGTATCCAAAAACTCTGTTATAAGCGATCTTTAGTGAGGTAATTCCAGTGGCTTCACTTTCACGCTGTTGAATTTGAACGAGGTAGTCTTTCCCGCTAAAAGCAATTGATCTTAGTTCATCTAGTTCCGCATCAACCCCTTCAGCAATAATGCCTCCTTGATGCACCAGCATAGGCGCATCTTCCTTCAACTGAAGCTCAATCCTTTCCAATAGTTTACCGCACTCATCAAGCTGCTTCGACAAGGCCTGTAGCGACTTGTGTGAAGATGCAGTCATTGCGGCCTTCATAGGCCCAACGCGTTGAAGTGCAATCTTCAGCTGATTAAGTTCGCGTGGATTAATTCTACCCACTGCCACTTTCGATATTAATCTTTCTAAATCGCCAATGCCATCCATGGCTTCGGCAATACTTTCGCTGAGGTCACTATCGGCATAGAATGCATCGACAATTGAGAGGCGCTCCTCTATTTTCTTTTTTTCCTTCAGGGGCAAAACCATCCAGCGCTTCAGCATGCGCGAACCCATTGGCGTTAGGGTCTTGTCGAGAATTTGAATGAGTGGAATGCCTCCATCTTGCTGTGGATAGACTAACTCGAGGTTTCTAATCGTAAACTTATCCAGCCAAACATACTTGTCTTCTTCTATCCTGCTGATGGAAGCGATATGGCCAATTTCTTTATGCTCAGTATCTTCTAGGTAATAAAGGACCGCTCCCGCGGCTGAAATTGCCAAGTCCATTTCCTGTACACCGAAACCTTTGAGTGATTTAGTAGAGAAATGATCAGTCAGTTTTTCATAGCCATAGTCGAACGCGTATACCCAATCATCTAATTGATAGGTATTGAAATTATCTTGATACTGAGCAGCAAACTCATTCTTCTGCGCCCTTGAGTAGATAAACTCCGAAGGGTTTAGCCCTTGAATTAACTTGTCAATGTAACTCGGCTTTCCCTGTGCAGTAAGAAACTCTCCTGTTGATAAATCTAGAAATGCAGCACCAATCTCATCCTTTCCAAAGCTGAGTGAGGCTAAGTAATTGTTGCGCTTTTGATCAAGCACATGATCGTTGAAAGAAAGGCCGGGTGTAACTAATTCTGTTACGCCTCTTTTGACAATCCCTTTAACAGACTTTGGATCTTCTAGCTGATCACAAATAGCTACTCGGTTTCCTGCTCGAACAAGCTTGGGTAAGTAAGTATCTAATGAATGGTGCGGAAAACCTGCTAACTCGATATGGCTGGCGGCTCCGTTAGCCCTTTTTGTCAAGACAATATTGAGCACTTTACTGGCCTTGATCGCATCCTCTCCAAAAGTCTCGTAGAAATCTCCGACACGAAACAATAGCAGCGCTCCTGGGTGCTTTGCCTTGATGGCATTGTACTGCTTCATCAATGGAGTTTGCTTCGTCTCTTGCGTCTTGGACATAGTCAAAAAATGATCAGCGTTCGATTTCTATTAAGTTCAAAAATAGTAAATAATTGAATGCCTTTTTGAAGTAACTCTCAGAATAAGAGAGACTAAAGATTTCTTCTTATTTTTATTTGGATTTAATATAAATAAGGAAGAATTTCGCCCTTGTAAATCATACAACACAGAAAAGATGAGCAGTAGCCTAAGAAAAATCACTATATCACTAGCCATTTTAGTCATAGTATGCGGAACAATTATTGCACAAAATACTGCTATAATCAAGGGCAAAGTAAAAGGTACTGATGGGGTTGTCATTCCCTATGCTACAATAGTACTAGAGAACACCCCTTTGGGAGTAGCTACTAATGACAGCGGCTCTTTTGAGCTTAAGGAAATCTCTCCTGGAAGTTACATGCTGAAAATATCGTCCATTGGTTTTATAACTATTAGGCAAAGCGTAGATGTCAAAGCTGGTGATATATTGACTTTCAGCTTCGAGTTTCAAGAAAGTGTATATGAGGTGCCGCAACTAACAATCATTGCGTCTAGGAACCAGTTGTTCACAAAAATTCCCGGTTCTGCAGACTTCGTGAGCCAGTCAGAATTAAAGCTGCTTAACCCAATAAATGGTAACGAGGCCTTCAGGCGAATATCGGGAGTACATGTAGTGGAAGAGGAAGGTCTTGGCCTGCGGGCAAACATCGGCATCAGAGGTCTCGACCCTGATAGAAGTAGAAATGTGCTTATCCTGGAAGACGGTGTACCAATAGCCTTGAATCCTTATGGAGAACCTGATGCCTACTATACTCCAGCAATTGAACGTATGGCTGGGGTTGAAGTATTGAAAGGAAGTGGTCAGATATTATATGGACCTAGAACAATCGGTGGTGTAATCAACTACATCACGGCAAACCCTCCTGAAGAAGAAACGTTGAGTTTGAAACTGCGTGGTGGTGAAAACGGCTATTTCAGTGGCCTTCTAGGTTATGGAAACACTTTCGGAAATACAGGTGTCCAATTCAACCTGTTAAGAAAACAAGTAGACGGCCTAGGTGTCTCTACTTTCAATATTAATGATTTCACTGGCAAAGTGAACTTTCAAATGTCGGATCGTTCTCAGCTCGGTTTGAAGTTTGGCTTATACAGCGAAACCTCAAATTCCACTTATGTTGGGATTACTCAAGTTATGTATGACCAAGGAGGAAATGACTTTACCAATGTTGCTCCTGATGATCGCCTCAATATTAACAGGAACTCAATCAGTTTGACACATAGTTATCGTGCTAGCGATAGACTAAACCTTCAAACCATGGCCTATGCCTACAGTACAACACGTAACTGGAGAAGGCAGGACTTTTCATATAGCCCGACCGCTAGCAATCTCTCTGACGTAGTTTGGGGTGACAATTCGATTCCCGGTGGGGCCATTTACATGAGAAACGGGACCGGAAATAGAAATAGACAATTCGAAGTAGCTGGTTTCGAGCAGCGCATTAACCTTGAGTATAATCTCGGTTCAATAAAAAACGAGCTTACTGCGGGCTACAGATATATCTACGAAAAAGGCTATGAACAACGGGTGAATGGAAGCTTCCCTACCGCTGAATCTGGTGATCTTATTACAGATGAAGACAGAACAGGGAATGCCATCAGTACCTTTGTACAGAACAAATTCAAACTCTCTTCAAAGTTCAGTATTGATGCTGGTTTAAGAGCAGAGTTTTATGATTTCGAGCGTCATGTTTTCAGAAATAGATTCAACGGAGAAGTAAGGGACACAAGCATCGTAAACGGTACAAGTGTATCTCAGATCATTCCTGGCCTAGGCTTCAACTATCAAGTCAATAGAGACATCAATCTTTTTGGTGGCGTTCATAGAGGCTTTGCCCCGCCAAGAGTTAAAGATGCGATCACCGCAGCAGGAGTTGTACAGCAGCTAGATGCAGAGTTAAGTTGGAACTATGAACTTGGAATTAGAACAGCCGTTACCAAAGGTCTTTATGCTGAAGTGACAGCTTTCTACCTCGATTTTTCGAACCAAATCATTCCAGTGTCTGAATCCGCAGGTGGAACTGGCTCTGGACTAGTCAATGGAGGAGAAACCATCCATGAAGGCATAGAGCTTGGGTTGAGCTTTGACTTATCTGAACTTGGTGAAGTTCAATACAATGTCAAGCTCGATGTATCTGCCACTTTCCAGAATGCCATATTCGCAGCAGACAGGTTTCAAACCATTGGTATAGAGAGCGTGAATCTTTCGGGAAATCAAACACCATACGCACCAAAAATGCTCCTTTCCTCAGCATTGGCAATTGAATCACCCTTTGGGCTGACTGCCCGGCTTACTAACACCTTTATTGGTGAGCAATTCACAGACCCATTGAATACATTGTCTCCTTCAGCAAACGGTAGAGACGGTAAGCTTGACAGTTACTTATTAACAGATTTTCAGCTTATTTATGCATTTCCGAAAGTTGAGAACCTATCAGTGAGTATGTCAGTGAAGAATTTGACGAATGATCGATATATCTCTTCTAGAAGACCTCAAGGGATCAGAGTTGGTCTACCAAGATTTATAAGTTTTGGTGTCGATTGGACACTTTAAACCAATACTATTCTGAACAGTGAGCGAGAGATTCTTTCTGTCGTTTCACTTCATCAGAATGACGCTAAATAATGGAGCCCTAAGTGCTCCTTTATCTTTGAAAAAAAAGTTTTAACTACTTTTTTTGTTCAAGACCACAATATCAACTAAACTTCTCGTTATACATACGAGAATCATCACAAACCAATTCTCAAAACCACCAACCCAAACCTTCCGCTATGCGTCACAGGAACCTGTCCATTAGGACTTGATTCGGCATATATTTTAAACCATTATTTAACATTAAAACCTAAGGAAGATGAAACAAACAGTAAAAGTGAGCATGGTGTTGCTCGGAGCATTAACAGTCGCCATGTGGTTCGGGATTTCCTCAACCAACAAAAAAAAAGAGGTACTAGAAGGCCAATTTGCCCAGCTAGAGAAAGAGGTAATTCGAAAGGAATCGGCATTTGATGAGGTCATGGGCTTGATTACCGAAGTTGAAGATCAAATCGGGACGATTGTCGAAAAGGAGAACCTTGTCCATGGACAAAGTCAAGAGCCACTTAACAGTGGAAAAAAGGAGAACATCATGAGAGAAATCGCAATGATTGATGAACTGATCTTTAGATCGAATGAGAACATACGAACCTTATCAGATAAGGTGAAAAGTGCGGACATCAAATTAGGCGTCTTCGAAAAAAGGATTAATGCACTGCAAGCCGACCTTACTACAAGAATATCCGTTATTGGTGAACTTAAGACCGAGCTCGTGGCCAAGGACAAAGCGCTTGCACTATTACTTGTCCAAACGGACTCATTGAGCACCACTATCAATGCCAAAGTAGAGGTAATTGGTCAGAAGGAGCTTGAAGTAACTCAGCTTACGGCATTGAACGATGAATTGAACAAAAGCTACTTAGCCGTTGGCACCTTCGAAGATTTACAAGCCAAAGGAGTTATTGATAAAGAAGGTGGATTTCTAGGCTTCATTGGAAGAAGTATAGCACTCCAAGACGATGCGGACAAAGGAGAGTTTATGGAGCTAGACAGACGCAAAGTAAGCCAACTGAAAATTCAAGCGGAGTCTTTATCATTAGTGAGCAATCACCCAACTGGATCATACCAAATTCTTCCGGGCGAAGATGAGGCTACCAAGATTTTGGAAATCACTGACCCAGAAGCTTTCTGGCAAATCTCAAAGTTCTTGGTGATTTCTAAGAATAGCAGAGCCTCTCGCTAAAAAATATTGATTGGTGTTGTTTTGGACTGTCCACTCGCATAGGGTGGGCAGTTTGTCTATTTTTGTAGGCGATGCGAAAACTTTCCAACGAAGAACTTAACCGGCCCGGAGTTGATGACTTTAAAAAGTCAGACAAAACACCAATCGTCATCGTCATGGACAATGTGCGCAGTATGCACAATGTTGGTTCTGCCTTTAGAACTGCGGATGCATTTGCCATCGAGCGCATCGCCTTGTGTGGCATCACCGCAAAACCTCCACATAGAGAGATTCATAAAACAGCCCTAGGCGCCACCGAATCGGTGGAATGGAAACACTATGAGAGCACCATGTCAGCTTGCGAGGCATTACGAGCAGAGGGATACACCCTTATGGCGATAGAGCAAGTAGAGAACTCCATTTCTCTTGAAACTTTCATTCCTTCCTCAGATCAAAAACTTGCAGTTATTTTCGGCAACGAAGTATTTGGTGTGGAAGAGGAGATTGTGGCATTCGCTGATGGGTGCATTGAAATACCTCAGTTTGGTACGAAGCACTCGCTGAACATTTCGGTCAGTATTGGCGTGGTATTATGGGACTTAGTTTCAAAAATGAGACTCGGATAGTCGATCAAATCGTGTAAATTCACATCATAATAGTAGGTCACTATGAAAGACATCAACAACAAAGGCAAAGTCAATCGATTCAAATACATGCTCTATTTCTACGGGCTATTTATCGTCTTTGTCTTCATCTATAAGTACATCATAGCCCCGGAATTACCTGGCCTAATCTTATTGGCAGCCTTTGCACCGATTTTTGGTTTTATGTCTTCTATTATTAACTGGCCCGTATACATCCATGCCAGTGAGGCAGAAGGAGGAATGGTCGTTAACTCACAGAAACTATTCTCGAAAAAGCAGGATTCATTGTTAATCACCAAGTTCAATTTCGATAGTTATTTCGAAACGGATCATTTACATATTGGCCTCAATATGCTTGATGAAGAAGAGAAAATGAAGCAACACAAAATCAAAGTGAGTTGGATGAAATTAAAGGACCTTCGAGCACTTGAAGATAAACTGCGGGAGATTAATCCATTGGCACCTACTAAGTAGTTAAGTGCATTAACCACCCCTAACCCCTCCTTAAAAAGGAGGGGAATTTAGAACAACTTTATCTTTATACTAATAAATCTCATCACTCAAACTATCAAGGAATTTGGAATTTTTACACCTGAGTTATTAAGGGATTCTAAGTCCAACTCCTCCCTTTAAAAGGGGAGGTGGTCGAACGCTTACACTGAAGCTTCAGCGAAGGCGCAAGACCGGAGGGGTTTAAGCCAATAAAGTCAGAAAGGCAATTTTGCCAAGTCCACATTGCCACCAGTCAGGATTACTCCAATTTTCTTACCAGCGAATACTTCTTTATTCTTTAGTATGGCTGCCACCGGTACAGCACACGAGGGTTCGATGATAATTTTCATCCGCTCCCAGATAAGTCTCATTGCTTCGACTATTTCATCATCGGTCACCACAAATACTTCCTTCACAAGGGGCTTGATAATCGCAAAGTTCTTGTCACCCATACCCGCCAATAAACCGTCAGCGATCGAACTTGGGTTGTCTACTTTTGTATGAACGCCACTTTGCATGGAGAGAAAAGTGTCTTTGGCACCATCAGGTTCCCCTGCATAAACTTCTACATTAGGATTCATATAATGGACTGACAAAGCAGTACCCGCCAATAATCCACCACCCCCAACTGGGGCGATAATTGCTTCAAGGTCAGGCTGATCTTCCAGCAGCTCTTTCGCACAAGTTGCCTGGCCAGTAATCACTGAATAATCGTTGTATGGAGATATAAATGTGGCGCCAGTTTCTTCTTGAATACGAGCGGCATTTTCTTCTCTTGACTGCTGTGTTGGTTCGCAAAGCGTAATCTCTGCACCATAACCTGCCACTGCTTTTCGCTTTACTTCCGGAGCAGTTTTGGGCATCACGATATACGCTGGCACACCAGCCATTTTTGCCGCCATGGCAATGGCTTGGGCATGATTTCCTGAGCTGTGTGTGACTACTCCATTTTTCCTCTGCTCTTCTGGCAAGCTCAATACAGCGTTAACGCCTCCACGGGCTTTAAAGGCGCCTACTTTCTGGAAGTTTTCACATTTAAAATAAAGGTCGCAGCCCGCGATGTCATTGACGCTTTCTGAAGTCAAGATGGGCGTTCGGTGCACGTAAGGTCCAATCCTTTCGTGTGCCGCTTGAATATCTTCTAATGATACAGGAAAATCCATATTAGTGAGCAATTAACCAGTTTTCTCCTACACCGACCTCTACTTCCATCGGCACATCTAACTCGACAGCGCCCATCATCAATTCAGGGATTTTTGTCTTCATGATCTCGAGTTCCGACTTGTGGACATCGAAGACCAATTCATCATGTACTTGCATGATCATCTTTGATTTCATGTTCTCTTGCTTCATCCATTTGTGGATGTTAATCATGGCTACCTTAATCATGTCTGCTGCACTGCCTTGAATTGGTGCATTGATGGCGTTTCTTTCGGCATGGCCACGAACAGTCATGTTCTTAGAATGAATGTCTCTTAGGTACCTTCTTCTACCGAGAATTGTCTCGACATAAGTAAACTCTCTCGCCTTATTCACTTGAGCATCCATGTAACTTTTAACGCCAGGAAACTCATTGAAGTAAGCGGTAATGATTTGCTGAGCTTCAGTTCTTGAGATCCCTATATTCTGAGCTAGGCCGAAAGCTGAAATCCCATATATCAAACCAAAATTGACTTCTTTGGCTTTTCTACGCATGTCTCTATCTACCTCTTCTAAGGGTACATTAAAGACTTTCGAGGCAGTAGTGGAGTGAATGTCTCTCCCAGACTTAAACGCCTCAATCATGCCCTCATCTTTGGCAAGAGAAGCCACAATGCGCAATTCAATTTGAGAATAATCCGCTGCCAATAGTGTGTACTCTTCTGACCTAGGAATAAAGGCTTTTCTAATCTCTCTTCCCTTTGGCGTTCGGATAGGAATATTCTGAAGGTTTGGGTTATTAGAACTTAATCGGCCAGTAGCTGCTACCGCTTGACGGTAATCAGTATGTACCAATCCATCAACTGGACTAACCATGGTCGGCAGCGCATCTACATAAGTAGACTTCAGCTTTTGATATTCTCTGAACTCTAAAATACGTCTAGCAATATCGTGTTCAACGGCTAGCTTCGATAGGATATCTTCTCCCGTAGCGTACTGTCCTGTCTTTGTCTTTTTTGGTTTGTCAATGAGCTTTAGCTTGTCGAAAAGTACTACACCCAATTGCTTTGGTGAGGCTACATTGAATTCTTCACCTGCCATTTCGAAGATTTCTGTCTGCGCTTT
This sequence comes from Roseivirga sp., assembly GCA_965660665.1. GTDB lineage: Bacteria > Bacteroidota > Bacteroidia > Cytophagales > Cyclobacteriaceae > Roseivirga. The sequence goes on from CBFIAY010000002.1 coordinate 252,278, forward strand.
CAGCGCCTCCACTTCCAATTCTTTAGACATGGCAGAAAGGACGTCAACATCTATTTTAACACCGTTGTATTCAATATCTGCCAGCACGTGCATCAGTGGAATTTCAACTTCCTCGAAGAGTTTCTTAAGCGTCCCTTCTTCTAGCATGGGCTGAAGACTCGTCTTCAATTGATAAGTAATGTCTGCATCTTCTCCTGCATACTCTACCACCTGATGAACAGGTACGTCTCTCATATTACCCTGCTTAACCCCCTTCTTTCCGATCAACTCGGTGATTGAAACGGGCGAATAATTCAAGTAATTTTCAGCCAGGGTATCCATATTGTGGCGCGTATCTGGATCGATCAAGTAATGCGCTAACATCGTATCGAAAATTGGTCCCTTAACTGCTATGTTATAGTTCTTCATGATCTGCACATCGTATTTTGCATTTTGTGCAATCTTTGAAATTTTTTCGCTCTCAAAAACGGGTCGAAACTCATCAACTATCAGTTGGGTCTCGGCTTTATCATCTGGTGGGGTAGGCACATAATATGCCTCGCCCTTTTGGTAAGAAAACGCTATACCTACCATATTCGCCTCGATAGGATCAAGGTTATCAGTTTCTGTATCGAAGCAGATTTCGTCTTGAACCAGCAAATATTTCACAAGGCGCTTGCGCAATTCAGGCGTATCTACAAGCTGGTAATCATGTGCTGTATTAGCAAGGTTGTTTTTTTCTGGAACATATGCTTCTTCTGAGGAAGACTGAAGCGTTGGTGCATCATCACCAAACAATCCCATCTGATCTGATACTGCCGTCTTTGGCTTTGCAACTCGTGGAGCGGCAGCTGTCGGTTGACCTAAAATTCTTTTAAGCGTAGTGCGAAATTCGAGTTCTTCAAATATCTCAGTGAGCTTTTCAACATTCGGCCCTGTATAGACCATGTCTTCTTCCACGAATTCAATTGGCACTTCTATCTCAATGCGCGCCAATTTCTTGGAAAGAATGCCTTGATCACCAAATTCAGCAACTTTCTCGGCAAGCTTCCCCTTCAATTCATGCGCATGAGCTACTATATTTTCGAGCGTATCGTACTCTTTTAAGAGTTTTGCTGCAGTTTTAGGACCCACACTCGGAATACCCGGAATATTATCAACCGCATCTCCTTGCAAACCGAGCATATCCACGACTTGATCTATGCGTTGTATGTCCCATTTGGCCAAAATTTCAGGAACGCCCATGATATCTACTCCATTACCCATAAACGCAGGCTTGTACAGGTAAACATGTTCTTCTACAAGCTGGCCATAGTCTTTATCAGGGGTCATCATAAACACCTCAAACCCTTGTCGAGCGGCTTTCTTGGCAAAGGTGCCAATGACATCATCCGCTTCGTATCCATCGAGCTCTAAAACCGGAATGTTAAAGGCTCTTACTATGTCTTTAATAATTGGTGTCCCAATCTTTATGTCTTCGGGCGTCTCTTCTCTGTTAGCTTTATAAGGCTCATATTCAACATGACGAAATGTAGGGGCGTGTGTATCGAAGGCCACTGCTATGTGCGTTGGTTTCCTTTTGTCTATGATCTCAAAAAGGCTATTAGTAAAACCGAAAGGGGCTCCTGTATTGAGTCCTTTAGAATTGATTCTAGGGTTTTTACTGAATGCAAAATGGGCTCTGTAAATAAGCGCCATTGCATCTAAAAGAAAAAGGGTTTTTTCCGGTTTACTCATATTATAAAGGTAAGTATTCCGGAAAACTGGGAAAGAGGAATTTGCTTAATTCGAGCCGAAAGAATTACGTTGACTAATTAACTCGAGTACATAGGCAAACACTGAATCTTTCCTGTCTATTAGGTCTTGGAAGGTAGTTTTAATTGAGTAATCAGGAAAAGTACCTCTGCCTACGTTATTGGCAGAAACATTCACAAATTCTTCATAAATCACAGGTACTTGCAGTGTGGAGCTTGTATTTGGTAAGTTGTAGCTGACCAGCATATTGGCCGCTCTGCCCACGTGCGCACCTCCAGTTTCTTCTCCTATCAATACAACATTGTCCATTTGGCCTAAAATTCTAGCAAGATCTGCTGCTGCAGAAAAGGTTCTCCCAGAGATCAAAACATAAATATTGCCCTCGATGATGTGTCCCATGATTGGCTACATGACTGATGATATCATAAATAACAGAAGAATGTGAATCACCGAGAGCGTTCTGATAACTGATCATTCGATCAAAATCTGACTCGTTTTCTAACATTTCGAGCCAAGCCTGACTACTCTCCAGAAGCTTGTCCACAGCGGATTCAATTGGATATTCCGTCCAAACCTTAGTCTCACTGGCTTTTCCGTTAATACGATCTATCCAAATCAATTGTGCATTAAGTATATGACTAATGAAAGTCAAAATCTTTGGGTTTTTGAACGCACCACCCTTTAGTATCTCTCCAAATTTCTGATTAGCCCAAAGATTATACTCAAACAGTGTGATCAGCTGAAATTTCATCTTTTGCTCTTTTATATGCTATGGCTCGAAAACCGATAAAGATTAAGAAGGGAACCCAAATAGCGTCATTCATCAAAAGATGGAATATCCCTTTGTCACCAACCTCTTGGTCTAAGATAATGAAGTAAAACCATATTCCTCCAGCGACTTTTGTAAAGGCTGCAAGGAACACGAGGTACCAAAGCTTTCCTGGGTGTATGGCACAGGCTAAATAAACACCCGCCATCAGAAGCACCCCTTTACCTTGCCACTTTATAATGTCCGGCAATTCATCTTTTGATTCAGTTACCCATTGAAAGAATGCCTCTGGAAAATACCCAATAAAAACACCCCAAAGAATATTATAAGCGGCTGCAATAAGCAAAAACCCTCTTATCCAATTAGGAAAAATCGTTTGTGGTGTCTGTATGGAATTCATAACTTATCATTCTAATTAAGAGAGATCTCACACTCCTCTACAAATCTATTAAACACTTCTTCAATGACGATACGGAATACAAAGTTTAAAAAGACATCACTTGTTTTAGTTGCCCTACTAATTCTTTCTGGATTTTTGGCTGGGTTTAAAATGGCTCAGAATATGGCCATCGAAAAAGCAGATATAAACGCAGCACAGAAGATCCTAAATCTCAATTTTGATGACAATGAAATAACTCAAATGTTACCCAACATCAATCGAAACTTAAGAGGTGTTAAAGAGCTACACGAGTACCCTATTGACAATAGCACTCCACCCGCATTATGGTTTAAGCCTCAAAAAGGTAATCGTGCTATTGCTAAAAAACAGGAGCAAATTCTTTGGGATCTTCCAAAGAACGTGGAGTTGCCAGAAGACAGAAATGAATTAGCCTTTTTCACCGTAGCCCAGCTTTCTGTATTGATCCGAGAACGTAAAATAACTTCCGTTGAATTGACTCAATTTTTCATTGAGCGACTAAAAAAACATAATGGATCACTTCAAGCTGTCATTACCATCACGGAAGAACGTGCCATGGCAAAAGCGAGAAGGGCCGATGATCTATTAAAAAATGGCACCTATCTCGGGCCGCTTCATGGTATTCCTTATGGTGCAAAAGATTTGATGTCTGTTCCTGATTACAAAACGACTTGGGGAGCCAGCCCTTATAAGGATCAAAATCGAGGAAGTGAACTGGCTACAGTTGTTAAAAAGCTGGATGAGTCGGGAGCGATACTTGTTGCTAAGCTCACTTTAGGGGCACTTGCTATGGGCGATGTTTGGTACGGTGGCACTACCAAAAATCCTTGGAATTTAGCGCAGGGCTCAAGTGGTTCATCCGCTGGTTCAGCATCAACAACTTCTGCGGGACTTGTCCCATTCGCACTCGGTACCGAAACTTTGGGCTCCATCGTCTCTCCATCAACCAGAAATGGCGTTACTGGTCTTAGGCCAACATTTGGTCGCGTTAGCCGTGCTGGTGCTATGGCCCTCAGTTGGAGCATGGATAAAATCGGACCGATTACTCGCAATGCCTTCGATTGTGCCCTCGTTTTTGATGTAATTCGAGGAGAAGACAACATTGATCTAACGGTAGAAAACCATCCTTTTAATTATAAAGGCAAAGCTGACTTGTCAAAACTTAAGATAGGCTACTTGAAGCCCTACTTTGACCGAAACAGGCCAAAACAAAAGGAAAATGATGAAAAGTCGCTTGAAGTCTTACGATCACTAGGTGCTGAGCTTATCCCTGTCGAATGGGTCTCTGACATGCCCTTTAGCGCTATGCAAGCGATTCTATCTGCAGAAGCTTCTGCCTCATTTGATGAATTGACCCGTTCCAATAGGGACACTTTATTAGTAAGGCAAGGAGCTGGTGCTTGGCCCAATTCATTCCGAAGCGCTCGCTTTACTTCTGCCGTTGATTATATCAATGCGAACCGTGCGAGGTACCAACTGGTCGATAAAGTAAATGACTTGATGGAGAATTATGATGTGATAATAAGCCCAAGCTTTGGTGGTAGTCAACTGATAACGACTAACCTAACAGGGCACCCATGCGTTGTACTCAAAAATGGCTATACCGAAAACGGGAGTCCAACCAGTATCTCTTTTATAGGGAATTTATTTGATGAGGCGACCATTCTAGGGGTTGCAAGAGCTTATCAAGAAGTAACGGAGTTTGACGAACAACATCCGCCAAAATTCATAGATTAAGCTTATGCTACTCGCAATTGACGCAGGTAATACGAACATTGTATTCGGAATTCATGATGGCAATTCGTGGATTCAAGAATGGCGGTTCGACACGATCCCTGCCAAGAATCAGATTGAATATGAAATGTTTCTTCGGTTAAACTTCCTCGAGGCCAACCTCAAACTGGAGCATGTAAATCGTATAATAATCTCTTCTGTAGTGCCACAACTCAACGATATTTTGTCTGAGTTTACCAAGTCTTTAATCGATAAAGCGCCAATATTTGTTGGGCCTAAAATCTATGACCTGCTTCCTATTCGAACACATAACCCGCACGAAATTGGAACAGACTTAATCGCCAATGCAGTGGCTGGTCACATGCTTTATAAAGAGGATATAATCATTGTCGATTTTGGGACTGCCTTGACTTTTACCGTGGTAGAAAGTGACGGGAATATTAGAGGTGTCAATATTGCGCCTGGTCTGAAGACTGCTATTGCATCCTTAGTTGGTAATACCGCGCAACTCCCTAATGTCCCATTAGAACTCCCTGATTCGGTAATAGGTACAAGTACCATAACGGCCATTCAAAATGGTGTGCTTTGGGGTTATGTGAGCATGGTAGAAGGCATGTTGGATAGAATTCAAACAGAGCTTAATAAGAAATTAAAAGTTGTCGCTACGGGAGGACTTTCCTCTATCTTGCATCCGCTTCATGATCGTTTTGATCAAGTAAATCGGCACCTTACTTTAGAGGGGCTTAGGTTTATACATGAAGCAGTAATAAAACAGGTATGAAGAACTACGGTTGGGTTGTAAAAGGACTCGTTTTTGGAGGTTTAGTATGGGTATTGATGTACATAATCTTTCCACAGTTTAACGATGAACAATCGGTTGAGCCAGAAAAGCATTTGACTGAGTTACTCTTTGCTGTTCCCGCTGGTTTGCTCTGGGGTTACTACCGTTTTGTTGTGCTGCCTAAAAAAATGGCACAAAGGGATAAGAACAAAAAATAAGCCCTCCAACAAGAGGGCTTCATTCTTTATTCCAACAAGACGGGGTCTCTAATTCATACCATATAGCTTCTTACCCGTTTCATAGTATTTATCGCCTTCAACCCAGAAAGGTCTTTCGGCTGCATTACCAATCTTGCGCGAAGCGAGTACGTAACTTTTGAAGAATTTCTCTAAATAATCGTAATCCACCGTATTGGGATTATCACCCGCCTTATGATAATATTTATTTATCTCGTCATCAAAAGCACGGAAACCTAAGCTATAGGTGGGTGCAGGAATTCCTTTTCGCGCAAAGCTTACATTATCCGATCTATCAAATAAGCCTTGCTCTCCTGCCGGATCGTCAATTGCCTCTAAGCCCATGGCCAAATTAGCATCTTTTATATACTGTGAAGCTGTCGTTCTTTCTAGTCCAATAATGGTTGAAATAGTGATGTCATTATACCCACCATTATCACTGTTCCAGCAAAACACAATTTCGTTGTTCGGAATGATCGGGTGATCGGCTAAGTATCGGCTTCCCAAAAGCCCTTTCTCTTCGCCAGTAAATAATACGAACAATGCTGAACGCTTCATCGGATACTTAGCGATATTCTCAGCACCTGAAAGCACCGTTACTGTACCAATGGCATTGTCTCTTGTTCCGTTGTAAATAGAGTCTCCTTCAGCATTTGGAGCACCGACCCCAATATGATCATAATGCGCAGAGAACATGACAAACTCTTTTTTCAATTCTGGATCGGTACCTTCTACCATCGCCAAAATATTTTTGTCTTTGGTGAGTTCGTTGGTCATTCCTTCAATGGTCAATGACGCCCTTTTAATACTACGGGTACGCATAAAACGCTGATTAGAGTTGTCTAAATCTTTCAGCCAAAGGTGAGGAATGATCTCTTTGTCGTTGTCAAAACTATCAACAGTGAGATTGACACGATTAAAAGAAGCGCCAAGCCTATCCCAAGGAGTCGCTGGAGAATTATAGAACTCCACTAAACCGATAGCACCGTTCTCTCTTGCTAGGTCATACTTTTCACGGCTTAACTGTAGTATCGCTCTACGGTCTGCGGTAGTTCCATCACCAGCTTTTGCAAACACCAACTTACCTGCTACATCAGCAGAACTGTAGTCCTCTTTAAGCCCATATTCTAGATAAACGATTTCTCCTTCATAGCTACCACTTTTTCCGTCAACGACTAAAAAATCGTCATTGAGGTTAAAATTTCTACCTGCATAGCTAAAGTTGCCTGCCGTAGCTGGTGTCTTCTTTCTAAAAGGAACTGGTTGAAAATACCCGTCAGCACCTGGTACGGGTTTAGCACCGTAACTCTCTAATTGGTCAGCCAAATAATCTGCGGCTTTAAGTATTTCAGGTGAGCCTGTATCACGGCCTCTCATTTCATCGGACGCAATGAAATACACATGATCCTTTATGGTTTGTTGATTTACTGTATCAAGGGTCTTTTCAAGATCCGTTTTCTCAGCACAGCCAACAAAGGCTGCTAATCCAATGGCTAATAATAGATTCAATTGCTTTTTCATGTCTCTTTATTTAATCTCGAAGTATTTGAAAACGGGATAGTCAACAGGCTTTTCCGCAATACCACCGTTGTCAAAATGTTCGTCAAAAAAGTTCCAGTTCACTAACCCATCATCTGACTCTGGTTCTAGTAAGTAGAAAATAAGATTGGCCAAAGGCTGAGCCATATCTACCCAAAAGTCTCCTTTGCCAAACCTCTTGTTCGCAGCGGCATAGCTTCCCTCAATAGTGGCCATGTTATGCTTTTCAAAAGGTCTATTGGCACGTGTAAGTTTAGTCGCAGTATAAACCTCGCCGGAAGCTCTCTTATTCTTTGTCAGTTCAGTCACTACTACCCCGTGTCTTTTCAAGTGCTCCGCAATGTTTGCAAACTCTTTTGGAATGATGTAGCCCTTCGGTAGTGTAGCGGTTTTAGTTGCTTCAAAGGCACTATGGTTTACGATGTCTTTTAGTTCAATGATCTCCGGCTTTCTGAGATATGTCTTTTGGCCTCTCTCATTGGTCGTTTCCATATGATTATACGTTCGGTATGCCGGTACTGGCTCGTCTAGAGGCACCATTTTAAAACGCACACCTTTCTGAACTTTTCCACCCTGCTCTTTCACAAGGTTAATGGCATCTTGCTCAGCTTTTGCATTAATTTCGAGCATTTCATCACCATTCTTGTTCGTAAACTCAAGGATTTCACTGACAAAAGCATAGGTTGAATTAATTCTTTGGTAAAGCCTTTCATGCGCGAAAGCCTCACTCAAAATGGCCATTCGATTTCTTAAGCCAAATTGGTTGACAAGATATCGAGGATGGTGATTGTAAGTATAAATCGATTTGATCGGCCATCCTTCTCTTCTGGTATAATAGTATCCGTAAGGTCCTAAGTGCACATCATGTTTCTCTAGCGCCTTTTCAGTAACCTCCGGCAAAATCTTGTCCCAAGTAAAGTCATAAGGAGCCTTTTCTCCTGCGGTATGATAACTCGGTGCCCAAGTGACTGAGTAACCGTGCCATGTTCCGTTAGTCGTATGCAAATCAACAAAAAGTGTTGGGTCCCAAGGCACAATGATGTTTTGGATCAAACCTCTCGACTCTATGGTCTCTAGTTTCATCCCATCTCTGTTCAAATCCCATCCTTGGCTGTTAGACCTGATGCCTGTTTCTATTGGGCTACCCTCTTGTGAGGGTCTTCTGCCGGCCTCCATTTTATCGTTGCTGTCTGTATTATAGATGGGCACAAAGAGGATGATTTGATTCTCGATCAAGTGCTTCTTATCTCCCGTCAGGATGTCTCTCATCATGATTTGAACGACTTCTTTGCCCTCAACTTCGCCTGAGTGAATATTGCCTTGAATGTAAATGATTGGTTTTCCGCTTGCCTTAGCCTGCTCAGGGGTTTCAATTTTAGGGTTTGCTAGAACGAAAACGGGAATGTCTTTTCCTTCAAGACTTGTACCCATACTGATCTTTGCAACATTCGGATGATCTTTGATGACAAGACTCGTAAAGTCGATCACATCCTTATAAGTAGACGTTTCTGTATAATTTGTTCTCTCGGGTTTGATCAATAAGCTACGATCAACTTGTTGTGCAACGGCCTGAAGGCTGAGAAAACAACTGAGCAGTATTAGGGTTTGTCTTTTCATTAGGTAATTATTTGTCGGCCAAATTACAAAAAGCACTATTAATCCTGAGCAGTCGTACTTTCATTTACATCAGTGGTTAGCACTTAAGGCCTAAGGCTGCTAAATTTCAGTAAATAAAAATGTCATGAGCAATCGAAGATCCTTTATCAAGCAAAGCACCGCACTCAGTGCACTATCAATTTTACCTGCCTCTTCTATTTGGGATGCCCTCTTTCAAGCAGGCTATAAAATGGAAGTTTTAAGAAATAACGTAGGTATTTTCACCGAAAGGGGTGGAACGATTGGTTGGATGATCTCTGATGAAGGAATCATTGTAGTCGATTCTCAATTTCCTGCTCAGGCTAAAAACTTAGTCGGTGAGATTCAGAAGAAATCAGATAGGCAAATTGACCTGCTCATTAACACCCATCACCATGGCGACCATAGTGCAGGCAATATTGCTTTTAAAGGCATTGTAAAAACCGTAATGGCCCATGAGAACTCTCTAAAAAATCAGAAGGCAACTGCTGAACGAGCAGGTAATGCAGACAAGCAACTCTTTCCTGATACTACCTATAAGAAAGGTAGATTCAGACAAAAGGTAGGTGGCGAAAGAGTGGCAATGCATTACTTTGGCGCTGCCCATACCGATGGCGATTCCTTCGTGCATTTCGAAAATGCCAACATCGTACACTGTGGAGACTTACTCTTTAACCGAAGAGCTCCTTTCGTAGACAGGTCAGCTGGCGCTAACATGACCAACTGGCAAGAAGTGATGGAAAAGGGTTATAAAGAATTTGACAAGGATACTCAGTTCGTCTATGGCCACTCAGGCAATGGCTTCGGAATAACGGGAACTAGAGATGACTTAAAGGCTTTCCAAAATTACCTAGGCAAGGTAATGGAGTTCGTTAAAAAAGGACAGGCTCAAGGAAAAACCAAAGAAGAGTTGGCGAAAGCAACGGAAATCCCTGGTGCACCAGAATGGAAAGGCGGACAAGCGAGACCAGTCAATGCGGCTTGGGCTGAGCTTTTCGAAGAGTAAAACTTCGTCTAAAAAAAATAGAGCCCTATTCTTCACAGGATAGGGTTTTTTTATACCTCAGCAATTGGCATCATAAGCTTTCTGAAGCCAGCCAGCCAAGGAAGCATTTACTTGAGCAAGCTCGGTAAGCTTCACTCTATGTGTCACCATAGTATTCCAGCTACCAGCAGCTTCTACAATTCCCTCAGGTTCGACTCCTTTTAAATTCAGACCAACATCCACTCGAGTTTTTGTACTCGGTTGCAGTACAGCGAATTGCTTTTTCGGTGTTCTTAAGCTTATATAGGTTTTCTTATAAGAGAATTCAACTTGACCATTTATGGCTTCAAATTGATCCTTCACTTTTTTAAATATAGCCGAAACAGCATCTTTTCCTTTTAATAGTTCCGTATCAGCGTTTCCATCATTCGTCTTTTTTTCGAGCAATTCTGGCTTTAAATAAATAGCTGCAATGGTATTCGCAAAACCATGGGTTACTGCATAATCGCCTTTCAAAAATTTGATTATTTCACCATGTTTCTCAATACCTGTACCTTTCAAAAGGACTCTCCATTCGTCTAATGACTTACCCGTCTTTTCAGGGAGGTTGCCGATCATGCTCTGGAGTTGTTCTTCTGGTGTAGCCATAGCTTAGAGGTTTTTGAATGGGATTAAGATAGCTATTCGTGAATAAATTCAGAAGTAGGGTTTAGCATATTCTTTAAAATCGTCTTTATTTCATTTAACTTCAAGGGATGCAAGTACCGTTTTTAGATCTAAAAAGAAGTCATCAGCCTATTCAGGACGAGTTGGAGGCTACATTCAAGAGGGTGCTTGATGATTCCTATTTCGTGTACGGAAAAGATGTTACGGCATTCGAAAGGGCTTTTTCAGTGGCGCATGAAGGTGCTGCGTGCATAAGCACAGGCAACTGCACAGATGCACTACAGCTTACGCTCCAAGCCATGGGCATTGGAACTGACGATGAAGTAATGGTGCCTGCCATGACTTGGATAACTGATGCGGAGGTGGTGTCCAACCTAGGCGCGCGGCCTGTATTCATTGATGTAAACGAATTTGGTTTAATCGATGTAAATCAGCTTGAATCTAAACTAGGCGACAAGACTAAGGCCATTATTCCCGTCCATCTCTATGGTCAGATGGTAGATATGTCTTCAGTTATGAGCTTCGCAAAGGCGAACAATCTACTGGTCATAGAGGACTGTGCACAATCTATTTTTGCTGAACAATTAGATAAAAGAGCGGGTACTTATGGGCATGCAGCGGTATTTAGCTTCTATCCTACCAAGAATTTAGGTGCGCTTGGCGATGCTGGCTGTATCATTACAGAAGATACTGAACTGGCTCTTAAGATCCGTAAACTAGCAAACCATGGAGCAGCAGATAAGCATTCACATGAAATGCCAGGCTCCAATAGCAGAATGGATACCCTCCAAGCTGCTGTACTCAACTTGAAATTGCCTTTACTAGAGCAATGGAATAAAGAAAGGTGCAAAGCTGCCTCCTTCTATCAAAATGGGTTAGATAGATTGCCCTTAACTTTACCCAAAACCGCTAAAGAAAACACTCATGTTTTTCATGTCTATCAGATTCAAACTGAGCGCAGGGATGCACTGAAGTCTTACTTAAAGGAGCAGGGCATTCAGACGCAGATTCACTATCCACAAGCGCTTCCTTTTACAAAAGCATACGCATCATTGGAACACAGAACATCTGACTTTCCAGTAGCGCACCGGTTACAAAACCAGACATTATCCTTACCAATATTCCCTGGTTTAAGAGAGGAAGAACAAGCGCATGTGATCAAAGTCATCCATTCCTTCTTCAAAAAATAACCGGCCCAAAATTAATTGAAAGCCGGTCGTCAGTTTTAGATAAGTTAGTTTTTACAAATCGTACATCACACTGAATACCCAGTATCTCTTTTGGATAAAGTATTCGTAGGTACTGATCAAGCTTTCGCTAAAGGAGTCTCTTCTGACACCTGTCGTGTTCAGCAGGTTCATGCCTTCAGCTTTGAATTCCCATTTAGATTTCTCCTTTCTATAGCTCAACTCTGCATCTAAAATCTCAAACGCGCTTGCCACATTATTCCCTATGTTCTGGTAATTGTTGAAAGCATAATCCACATCTAGTCGGAAGCCCTTCCAAAATTGGATATCCAGGTTGACGAAAGGGCGATCGTTTTCAAACCTGTTGATCGTATTATTTCCCTCATATCGATTGAATGTCTTTTCGTATCCGATATCAATATTCAGCTTCTTGAAAAAGGTAGTAGAAAGGGTTCCAGTATAAGTCTGCTGAAACGATACGTTTTCGTTGGCAATATCACCAATGAAGTTATTGCTCAAACTTCTCGTTACTCGTCCACTACCATTAATACTAAAACCATCAAAGCGTTTATCTACGCTTAGGTTACCACTCGTCACTTCGTTTGCTATGTCAATATTGATAGGCGTATTCACTCGCTCTAAACCAGTGAACTGAATAATGTTTGAAATAGCGTCAAAGCGTTTTGAATAGCTGACCCCTCCATAAATGTTAAGGAAACTATACATATTAAAGTTCGCATAGTTCAGACCTACATTATGATAAAAGCTGTTCTTAAGTACAGAATTTCCACCAAAAAATGAATTATAGCTTCTTACAACCAATCCCATCGCCAAGTTTTGAACATCAGTAAATTCAGCATTGGCTGAGTAGTTAAAACTCAGAGAGTGCCCAGAACTAATTTTGTACCTAGCAGATGCTGATGGCAATAGCAACGTTTTATCAAAAGCCTCAGTGACTCCGTTTTGAGTATTCTCTACGCGATAATAGTGCAGGTTCAAACTTGGCGTCAAAGTGAGGTTACCCATTTTAGTTTTATAGGTCAAGCCTGCATAATAATCCTCAAACTTATAACCCACATCGTTCATTGTGGCTGGATTATTCAAAAGTACGTCTCCCTGTGATGTCCGCTGACTCAGGTTAGACACCATAGACTGACTCGTATACACATTCCCCAGTTTAAAATTGATGTGGTTTGTCTTATTGAGGATGTAATAATAATTCAGTACCGCTTCCTGTTTGTCTGTGATAGTCTCCCTGAATTGTAAAATGTTAAACGGACTTCCATCAGTCAAATTAATCAGTGATGCAAAAGGTCTTTGGGTAGTCATCAAGTCAAATAATGGGTCTTGAATTTTATGCTCGTAAGAAGCTTCCAATGAGATCACATTATTATCGTCAACCGCATAAAAAGCACTCAATTGATTCTGAATAGACCATGGCTCTTGGCTATTTATGCCTCTTATCGTATTATTGGCACCTTGAAACTCAGAGTTTTGATCTGCGATATTCTCTGAATTTGAAATCCGGGCCATGGTGCCAAAGCCTATTTGAAGACTAGGGTTTGGCGCATAACGAGCATCAAACTTAAAAAGCCCTGCGCTTGATCTTGTATTGGTGGACGATGTCAAAATTTCCTGGTTGTCACCCGTCTGAAGCACATAACTTCTTTGCGAAATTGATCCTAAAATATTGTCCTCCCTAGATCCAATAACAAATCCGCTAAACCTCCAACTCTCAACAGGTGTCGTATTAAAATTGAACGCAACTGCCTCGTTTTGCAGCTCCTGTGCATTATTCCGTTCTGCTATCGGAAAGCCTAGATTATTTCCTGTGAGTTGGACGCTAGAGCCTGACCTGCTTGCAAAGCCACCAAATCCTCCAGTAAATCGAAAGTAGTCACTCATTGTGAAAGTAAGTCTGCCAATATTATTTCCTCCTCCTATCAGGTTCAGGCTGGTTTTCGGGCTGTAATAAAAGCCATTAGTATGGCCGAGGTATCGATCTTCTGGTCCTGCACCAACCGTCAAATCTCCGAAAACGATATTCTTTTTATCCTCTTTCAACAAAATGTTCAAAGCGATATCCTCACTCTGGTTCACCCCACCAAGCGGTGCAACATCGTTGAAGTTTTTAAGTACTTGGACCTTGTCTATGACATTAGCAGGTAAGTTTTTAGTCATTAACTTGGTATCCCCACCAAAGGCTTCTTTCCCATCAACAAGGAGCTTGCTGACCTGCTGGCCCTCAACCTTTACCTGACCATCTTCATCTACTTCGAAGCCAGGTAGTTCATCAAGTACTTCGCCAAGCTTGCGTTCGTTGCCTTTGGCAAAGACATCTGCCTTATAGGTAATTGTATCTCCTTGAATTAATACCGGCATCTCAGATACAACCTCTACTCCATCTATGGCTTTTGCTCCTTCTTCGAGCGTAATGGAAAGTGGCAAGTCTCGGTTGTCAGTAGCCGTTATTAGTACTTCACGCGCCATAAAACCTATAAAACTAACTTTAAGCCTATAAACCTTATCCTTTTCGAGTGACAGCCTAAATTGACCATCAGGATCTGTTACGCCAAAGCCTGCAATGGTATTATTGACCGTATCCATCGCTAAAATATTGGCAAACTGAAGCGGGACACCTTTGGCATCTCTGACATCGCCTACAAATGATATCTTCTTCTGAGCATGTGCATTAAAAGAAAAGCAGCACACAAAAATGGTGGAGATTAGTAAGACCTTTTTCATGAGTTTTTGACCTTTAGCTCTTATTGATTTCCACCGCCTATTTTAATGACCCTTGTATTTCCGCCACCACTATATTTCTCAGACATCTCTTCAAGTTTTTCCTTCTGAATCTTGGCGTATTCTTCTATACTTACTTTTTTACCCTTTCTAGGCTTCTTAATTTCTACCCCACCTGCAGGATTCAAAACTACTTTCGTGCAAAGCAGTGTTTTTCTGCCATCATTGACCTCTAAAATTAAGCCTGGCAATCCCCAAAAGTTATCAGGACCATGAGAAACAGGAATTTGTGGAGTATACCATGCTTCCACTTTAATTGTATCGGTAACGGTCTTTGGTTTGCCTTCTTCTTCACCCCCGTTCCCAAAAGTCATCATTGATCGCTGAGTAATCTTTGAATACACAGCCTTTTGTGCCGTGTACTCACCAATTTTCTTGGTTTCATCGGTAAGCTCCCATCCCAAATTCTTCAATTCATCTTTGACCAAAAATGCTTTTCCCATCAAGCTGGTCTCTTCTAGATAAAGATTTTCGGCTGTGTTACTATATTTAGTTCCACTTGAAGATCCACCAAAAGTGACAACTGATGTTACCGTGCCACTAGTTGGGGCGTTGCCAAGACTTTCTACTTCTTTCCAATTCGATTCGCTTAAGTTAAAGTTTAGGGTAAATTCTTTTTGGTTTGCTTTTTTCATGGCATCTGCCAATTGCTTCTCCATATCAGGGGTTATACCCTCTCCCTTAAATTGAATCTGTCTAGCGCCAGAACTAGAGGCAGACTGATAAGTGGCTATGCCCTGAAAATTTTGGGCATTGACTGTGACTAGCCCTGATACTAGGATGGCTAACACTAATAGGATTTGATTCTTGAGCTTTTTCATTTTTATAGATTTTGCGATATACAAATGAAAAAAGAAAAGTTCTCTCTTTGAGTTAACCAGTGTTAACGTGTGTTAAGGTCTTATCCGAGCCATTTCAATCTCCGTATATTTGAAAAGTGAAAGCATTGAAGTTCAAGAGGATCATCTATATCATATCTGCCACCGCGGTAATAACCGTAGGTATTCAGGTCTATAGAAACCTAGAGAACTACGCTATCAACAAACAGCGATTCATCAGCGAAATGCAAGAAGCGCTGGATTCTAGCGTGGAGGCATACTTCGCAGATCGTGCCAAGAGCGACTGGCTCGTATTTGCATCCTCTAATAGTAATAAAAGAGTTCTTTTAAATGATAGCATTCTCTTTGGTGGTAAGGTTGTTTCCGTTGAGTCACACAGCGAACTTAACAAAGGATTTTCAACTGAGGTAATTCAGTCAGCCATTAATAGAAGAGTAATGGACTCAGTAAAAGGGTTTTCATTTAAGTCTAGAACAATCCTGGCCGATCGCTTAGATACTTTCATGAGTTTCTCAAATTCATCCATTAATGGGGTGACAATTACCAATGATTCCTGGAAGGCTGATTCAGTAAATGATATTCGTGGCTTTGTCAAAAACATCATGTTCTCCATAACTCGAGATACCATCAACTTTGAGGAAATGGAAGGCTTCTTAAAGAGCGAACTTGATAGAAGGGATATTCAGGTGAAACATGCTCTTTGGCACTTCATCCGTGATGAAGTCAGGACCAGCAATGATGGTTCATACCCATTATCTACAACTTCTAAGTCAACATTTTTCCCACGTGGCCAACGTATGGAGATGAAGTTCGACAATGCCTCAATGTTCATCCTCAAAAGAGGTGCATTAGATTTATTGATCTCTTTGCTCATTTCCGGGGCCGTGATTGGTGCTCTCCTCTACCTCTTCAGAATCATCAATGAGCAAAAACAATTAGCAGAAATAAAGAATGACTTGATCAGCAATATCACGCACGAATTCAAGACACCCATTGCCACTGTATCAACTGCCATAGAAGCCATTTCAAATTTCAATCAGGCCAACGATCAAGCCAAAACAGCCAAGTACTTAGATATCTCCAGTGGCCAATTGCTAAAGCTCAATGCGATGGTAGAAAAGCTTCTTGAAACTGCCTCTCTAGATTCTGATGAGCTAGAGCTTAGTTTAGAGCCTGTAGCGCTAGTAAAGTTCACGCGGCAAATTTTTGACAAATTTCAATTGCTAAAAGGGGAAAAAAAGCTGTCGTTTCAAACAGACATTTCAGAGATACAGAAGGATATTGATCCATTTCACATGGAAAATGCTGTTTCCAACCTTGTAGATAATGCTATCAAATACGGTGGAGACGAAATCACCGTTCGATTATCTTCTGAAAAAGATAAAATGCTATGGCAAGTCACCGACAATGGTGGTAAAATTGAAAAGCTACAACAACAGCGTATTTTTGACCAATTCTACCGAATTCCAACGGGGAATTTACACGATGTAAAAGGCTTTGGTATTGGACTTTATTATGCCAAAAAAATTGTTGAAAAGCATGGAGGTGAAATTACTTTGGATGTTTCGCCTAACATAACAGACTTTACTATTCAAATTTGAAATGGCAGAACCAACCAAAATTTTACTTGCTGAAGATGAGGTGGCTCTTGGTACAATTGTCAAAGAAAGTCTCGAAACGAGAGGTTTTGAGGTAAGCTATGCCAAGGATGGCGAGGAAGCGAAAAAGCTCTATGAAACCAATAAACCTGAGCTTTTGGTGTTAGATGTGATGATGCCTAAAAAGGATGGTTTCACTTTGGTGAAGGAAATAAGAAAGGTAGATGATCGCATTCCCATTATATTCTTAAGCGCTAAATCAAGAACAGAAGATGTAGTAGAAGGCTTTGGTTATGGCGCAAATGATTACCTCAAGAAGCCTTTTAGCATGGAAGAATTGATTGTTAGGATCAAGGCTTTACTTGAGAGGAAACAGGGTATGTCAGCTTCGGAGGATGTTGAAATTGGTCAATACCTATTCAATTTTTCAAAACAAGTATTGAGTTTTGACGGTAGCGAAATCATGCTGACCCATAGAGAGGCGCAACTTCTAAATGAGCTCTACAGGCATAAGAATGAATTGACAGAACGAACGCTTATCCTTAACACGCTATGGGGAAATGATGATTTCTTTAGTGCAAGAAGTATGGACGTGTTTATCACCAAATTACGCAAGAAACTTACCCTTGATTCTGAAATTCAGATTATGAATGTGAGAGGATACGGGTATAAACTCGTCTGTTAATCGCATTAACGCCATTCCTTATTACATTTGTCTATGGACGATTTCGAATCCCGAAAACGAAAAAAACCTATTGATAAGAAAACGGCTCTACTGAAAGCAGCCGACTACTGTGCTTATCAGGAGCGTTCTCAGCAAGATGTTCGCGACAAGCTTTATAGCTATGGACTGCATCACGATGAAGTCGAAGAGAATATTTCTGAATTAATTACTCAAGGCTACCTCAATGAAGAACGTTTTGCCAAAGCCTATGCTGGTGGAAAGTTTCGCATTAAGGGTTGGGGTAAAAGGAAGATTCTCCAGGGGCTTAAACAGCACAGAATTTCTGAGTATTGTATTAAGAAAGGCATGCTGGAAATCGATCCGGATGACTACTTTGAAACCCTAATGAAACACCTAGAGAAAAAACGACCCTCGATCAAGACTGACTCTCAATACATCCTTAAAGGCAAGCTAACGCAACACCTTATCATGAAAGGCTTCGAGATGGATTTGATTCAAGAAGCGATGAAGCAATCGTTGAATTCGAGTGACTAATTACTAGGTTTCAATCCTTTTTGCCAAAGGAAACCATACCTGATGGCAAGTAAGAGCATAATCGGAACCAAGGTTATGTTATATACCTGAAGCTGCAGTAGCCAAACAAACGTCATGGTAATTAGCAGGATAAATAAGAACCGTACATAAACTCTCAACCACTTCGGAGGCTCTTGTTTAATCACGTAAAATGCCACCACAAGATTTGGCGCAAACGCCCAAAGAATATTGAGGTTGTTCACTGCCGTTTTATGATGGGTAAAGAACCAAAGAAATAATAAGAAGGCTCCAAAGAACCCAGTAATGAACATAATTCCGAAATCCATATACCGGGCCCTAGTACCCTTCATATAATCGATTATGGTGAAGATGATCAGTATCACCGCAACTACAATCATTACCAAAGTTGGAGATAATTTTTCTTGTCTGATCTCGTAATAATCTGATTCGAAAAGCTTGTTTGTTTGTTTAACCGCTGGCACTGGCCTCCCATCTCTTATAATGGACGCATTTGCATATGCAGCGAGCACATAATCAGGTAAATACATGTACTGCTCAGGCGTTGCGGTTTTATCTAAAATTGTTCCTAAGGCTACATCTATGCCTAAATCTACCCATGGATGATTGAAAGAGTTCTCGTCAACCAAAGACCTGATGGTGGAGGTTTTTGTCAGGTGATCACTGTTATATAAGATTGCATCTCCCATAACCGTCTTGACAATGTCGCGCATTCTAGTAGCGCAATTATCAAAGAAGGGATCGTAAACGTATTTGCGGTTTTCTGGTAGATAATTAGTCTCTAAAGCATCATATATCGCTTGCTTTTCTTCTAAGGAAAGATTCAAAACTTGCTCGATAATCCATCGGTTTTCCTGTACGTAATTGTTGTAGAAATTCACAAAAGGATAGGCCCCTAATCTATATTGAGCTATTCCCATGGTGAACTTGCCTACGAAGCCCCCTTCAGAAAAATCAAATTGACCATAATTATACGCTCTATCTAAGCCTTTGGATGGGTCTTTAATACGGAAGGCACTATGTCCGAAGCAGTCATAAAGATTGGCTCCTGGCCCAACAGTAATAATACTCACCTCAGCTTGGTCAGAAAGTCTTCCGAATTGAGCTGACGCTTGAAATGTAAAAATTAGGCAGACAAAAAAGACAAGGTGCTTCACGCTTTAAAGCTATGGTTTTGAAATGATTTTGATGCAAAAGTAAGCATCAATTTTGATGCCTAACTATGGCCACCTAACTTGAGCACATGAATCGTAATTGGAGAGATGGGATAAATTTTATTTCAAAGTTGACGCCCCGACGCTTCTTCAATATGGTTCAGCTAGTTGGTAGTTATTACCTCTCGAAAGTAATTGGTAAACCAATGCACTATGGTATGCCTACGAGTATTTCACTTGAGCCTACCACTTCTTGCAATCTCCGCTGCCCAGAATGCCCGAGCGGCCTTAGGAATTTCACGCGTCCAACGGGTATGCTGACTCAAGAAACCTATCAAAAAGTCATCGATGAGTTAGCGCCAAGTCTTTCCTATTTGATCTTCTACTTTCAAGGAGAACCTTATCTCAACCCCAAATTTTTAGAGCAAGTCAAATATGCGAGTCAAAAGCGCATCTATACCGCTACCTCAACAAATGCACACTACCTAGATGATAAGCAGGCAAAGGCTACTATTGAGTCTGGCTTAGACCGCCTGATCATCTCCATTGACGGTACGAGTCAAGAGACTTATGAGCAGTATCGCATTGGTGGAAAGCTCGAAAAGGTAATTGAAGGAACACGTAATGTGATCAAGTGGAAGAAGGAGTTAAAGTCGACCACTCCCCATGTAATTTTTCAATACTTAGTGGTCAAGCCCAATGAACACCAACTCGAAGAAGTCAAAACACTGGCGAAAGACTTAGGTGTTGATGAGGTAGCCTTCAAAACGGCTCAGATTTATGATTATGAAAATGGTTCTGAACTTATTCCGACCATTGAGCAATATTCGCGCTATAAGCAGCTTCCAAATGGTAAATGGAAGATCAAAAACAAACTGATCAATCACTGCTGGAAAATGTGGCACTCTTGTGTGATCACTTGGGATGGGAAAGTAGTGCCTTGCTGCTTTGATAAAGACGCGCACTATCAACTAGGCGCCATGGAAGATCAGTCTTTCAAAACGGTTTGGAGGGGAGAGGCTTATCAAAAATTTAGGGCTTCACTGATCAAATCTCGTAGCGAAATTGAAATGTGTAAGAACTGCTCTGAAGGAACGAAGGTTTGGGCTTAGGACTTAAGGTGATCAGGGAGTTTAAACTCCTTCTTGACGGGAGCGCAAGAATCGCAACCTGAAGAAGCACATCCACTACCAGTATTATACTGCTTAAAAAGCTTTCTACCCATGTAAATGGCTGCTGATAAAAACAATATGATCACGGCTACTTCCTGCATTTACTTCTTTAACTGACTATTAGAATGGTTAGTTCTCTAATTCGAGACAAAACTATTAAAGTTTTGTGATTCCTTAAGACATGAGTCACGTCTTATTTCCAGTGTTTTTGAATGGTTGCTAGCATTTCTGGCTGTGTGGCGTTTCCAGCGACTATTTCTCTACCAAAAAGGTAATCTTCCCCTCCTTTAAAATCGGTGACCTTCCCTCCTGCCTCTTGCACTATCAAAGCTCCGGCAGCAACATCCCATGCATTGAGATTGTACTCAAAGAACCCTTCGAACCTCCCGCATGCCGTGTAGACTAAGTCAACTGCCGCGCTACCCATACGTCTCAAACCATGCGTGGTTTGCATAAACTCATTAATGATCGTAAGGTATTGTTGCATCTGATCAAAGTTGTAATAGGGAAATCCTGTTGCTAAAAGCGCTTTTTCTAAGGTCTTAGTTTCAGACACCTTAATAGGCGAGTGATTTAAGAAAGCACCTTGGTCTTTAATCGCATGAAAGCACTCGTCCCTATTGATCTCATAAACTACTCCTAAGGTTAGGACTCCTCGCTTTACTAGCGCGACTGAAACAGCATAAACTGGCAGGCCATGTGTGAAATTGGTCGTTCCGTCCAGCGGATCGATGATCCAATTATAAATATCTGACCTATGAGTAGAAGTTCCTTCTTCTGCAACGAAGCCGCTACCTGGTAGAATCTCTGACAAACCTTTGACTAATCGCTTTTCTGCTTCTTTATCTACATAAGAAACTAGATCGTTCTTTCCCTTATACTCGATCTTCGAATGATCGAATTTCCGAGATTCTTGTCGAATAAACTCGCCTGTTTCCTTTACTAGCACAATTACGTCTTGAAGCAACTTTTGCATAGTTCAAAATTACATGAATGAGTGAAAGATCGCCTATAACTGGCCTGCACATTTTTATTAATTGACTAACTTATTGTGCCGCATGCTTTAGCACTGCTAAAATGAAATAACATGGATAGAAGAAATCTTTTAAAATACTCGTTCTCAGGCTTAGCTGCTTCCTCTTTGATGGCTAGTGGGTTAAGAGAATCTTTTCTGAAGAAAGTTGAAAAAACCAGTTTTAGCCTCTCCTCAACAAACAATGATGAAGACTATTGGGAGTTAGTCAAAAGTGAATTCGCATTCGAAAAAGGTCTTTACTACTTCAACAATGCATCTCTTGGCCCTTGTCCAAAGTTAGTAGTCGATGCAACGAACGAATTCAGAGCCTTATTAGATGGCTTCCCCTCAAAGTACATGTGGGGAGGTTGGCAAGACGAAAAGGAAGCGACTCGACAAAAGGTAGCGGATATGTTTTCTGCAGATAAAGAGGAAATCGCTTTAGTCCATAATACGACTGAGGGAATGAACCTTGTCGCGCATTCCATTGAATTAGGTCCTGGTGACGAAGTGATTTTAGCAGACCATGAACACCCAAGCGGAACTGTGCCTTGGCAACACTGGCAAGAAATAAGAGGCTTTAAAATAGTGAGGCCTAAACTCCCTATTCTTCCAGAATCAAAGGAAGAGTTAATAGATGTCTATAGAAAAGCCATTACCCCAAATACAAAGGTGATCTCGATGGTGCATGGCACTAATACGAATGGTATGATTCTACCGGTAAAGGAGATTAGCCAAATGGCCCATGAAAAAGGCATTCTTGTAGCTGTAGATGCGGCTCAAACTGCTGGCACCTTCAAGATTGATTTGCATGACTTGGCGTGTGATTTTTATGCAATAAGTGGCCATAAATTTATGTTTACACCGAAAGGTATGGGCGTCTTATATGCCAAAAAGGATTCACAGAAGTACTTAAAACCTCTGATTGTATCTAGGCAACATTTTAAGGACCCTTCTATTAGAAGACTAGAAAACTACAATACGCGGAACTACCCTGAGATGCTCGGCATGGGTACTGCGGTAGACTACTATAACCTCATTGGAGCAGAAAAACGTGAAGCTAGACTACGTGATCTAAAAGCTTACTTCAGAGGAAAGGTTGAGAACGACAGTCGCTTCAAGTTAAAAACACCAGGCGCAGAAGACCTTTCGTGCGCTATTCAAAATGTCGAAGTGATAGGCAAGAAAGTAGGTGATGTGAAGAAAATGCTGTTTGATGATTATATGATCGATTGCCGACCTATTGGAAGTCATGGCATTAATGGCCTACGTATTTCACTGTCGGTATTTACCACTAAGGCAGATGTAGATTATTTAATTGATGCTTTAAAGCAAGTCTAAGCCTTCCCCTGAACTACCAAGACGAACTCTCCTTTTATTCCTTTTGCGGAAAAGTGAGCAATGACTTCAGTGAAGCTTCCGCGAACAGTTTCTTCGAACATTTTAGTCAGTTCACGAGAAACGGATACTTGACGATCTCCTAAAAACTCTCTTAGCTGTTCAAGGCTTTTGATAAGGCGATGTGGCGACTCATAAAAGACGATTGTTCTTTCTTCCTCAGCTAGGAGTTTCAGCCGCGTTTGACGCCCTTTCTTGTGCGGCAGAAAGCCTTCGAAGACAAACTTGTCCGATGGTAAACCAGAATTCACAAGTGCGGGCACAAAGGCCGTAGCACCCGGCAAGCAATTCACGACTAAATTAGCTTTTAAGGCTTCTCTGACTAATAAAAACCCTGGGTCCGATATGGCTGGCGTTCCCGCATCAGAAATAAGGGCAAAAATTTCTCCACCTTGCATGCGCTCGACCAACTTCTCAGCTGTTTTGTGCTCATTAAAGATATGATAGCTCTGTAGCTGATTCGTGATATTATGATGCTTGAGCAGTTTACCTGAAGTTCGAGTGTCTTCAGCGAGGATCACATCTACTTCATTGAGTACTCTGAGCGCTCGAAGGGTGATGTCTTCGAGATTCCCTATCGGTGTTGGTACAAGAAAGAGGTTTGTCTTATCTGCCATTAGGCCACGCTATCAATGATCTCTGCTAATTTACGGTCATTATCAGTAACTACATTTCCGGCATCGTGAGTAGTCAATTCTATGCTGACAGTATTATAGACATTGGACCAGTTTGGGTGGTGATTCATTTTCTCAGCCACTATCGCAACACGTGTCATAAAGCTGAATGCCTCTATAAAATTCTTGAATTCAAAAGTTCTCTTGAGCTTGTTGTCTGCTTCTTTCCACATAGCCTTACTTCTTTTCCGCTGTAATAATGTATTGATATTGAAGACTTTCTTCATCAATATTGATTTTTCTAAAAGAGAGCTTTCTTAAGAATGATTTAATCTCGCTCGCCTCAACTTTATATTCATCTGCTGGGCCAATTGGAATTTCTCCCTTTTTAAAGTCAACAATTACCATGCGGGCACCAGGCTTCATTCCATCGAGAAGACGTGGAAAGTAAACCTCTTTATTGGGTATATAATTATAAGTGTTCACGATCAGTACGATATCAACTTCTTCTTCGAGCAGGTTGGGTACATCTGGAGGAGTTAGCCTTACCTCTATATTATTGGACCATTCCCCAACGATCTCCTTCTGGCTCTCAATATAATCAAGGGCTTTTGGGTCAATATCTAATGCGATGACTTTAGCCGCTCTTCTGGCAATTTTGAAGGTGAAATAACCCGAACCTGCACCAATATCTGCTACTGACTTGTTCTCAAGATCACCAATACGGTCTAAAATTAAATCTGGGTTTTGCCATTCTGTCCTTTTGGTATCTTCAATATCCACCTCAATAGTTTCAGTCGGTCGTGTCGCCCTATCCGTGACACCAGCCCCCTTAACAGCATCCTTCTCCTTGTCTTTATCTTTAGTCGTATCTCCTCCGCAGGAAAACAACAAAACGGGTAAGAGCAATATGATCAGGTTTCTATACATTAAAGGGCTATAATACCTTCTATATTTTGGGCTTTCTTATAAACCTCAATGACATGATCGCTTGACTGCATCATCACCTTCGCAGTAACACTTGTATACTTTCCCTTGCTAGAAGGCTTGTAATCAAGTTCACTTGAAGGGAAAAGGCTCGTAACCTCTCCTTTCTTTTCCTCCGTTACAATAAACTTGAACATGTATAACGTGGGGAAGTCATGGACATCATCCAGCTTCTTTTTGAATTCTTCAGTGGTAAATTGACTCATGGATTAAATTAACATCAATACGCCAGAAAAAGTTACGCAAAAAAAAATCGGCCACTTGGCCGATTCATATTTAAAAGAATTTATATCGTTCATCGACAACCTCTACCCTATCAACTACGGCTTGCCTTAGCTTGCCTTGAATAGCAGCAACAGCTGCTTGAAGTATCTGGTTTTCATAAGAGGTGTAATCTCCAATTTCTGCAGCAGCCGAAATTGACTTCAATTCTACCACGACAACCCCTTGATTATCGACAACGTATGCTTTTGTCTTATCTCCTACATTTTTCAATGCGAAGGCTGCTCCAATAGCCTCTGGTGCAACACCAGCGTTAGATAGACTTACATCAGCCAACTTAAGTGCTCCGTTACTATAAACACTAGCCTCAGGACCATATGCAGAGGCCATGGCACTTACTGTTCCAGATAAACCATTAATTTTTGCTTTAATGAACTCCGCTTTCTTATCATTCATCAGCTTTCCTGCAATTTGGATTCTAACATCCTCCAAAGACTGAACACCTTCTTCTCTCTTGTCTCTGTAAACAGCAACTACATACTCATTATCTAAGTCGAAGTCTTTCACATCTCCAATTGAGGCTTCTCCATACAACCAAGAAACGATCTGGCGAGCATTTGTCAATCGGCCAATAGAAATCGCGTTCTTATCGATGCCATTCCCGTTGAATACTGCATAACCGTTTTCAGCAGCGTAGTCATTGAATTCAGCAGTGCTACTCACATCACTTGCGAATAATCCAGCTTGTCTATATACAGCGTCAATGGTTTGCGTAGAAGGTGTTAGTTCTACAATTACTTGAGCTACTTTATATCTGTTCTTAATTTTAGGCTCAGTAATATTTAAAATGTAAATGTTATTTGTAGTCTCAACTAGTCTTCGAACCAAGCCTTTTCTGGTGGTTCCAAATACTACCTCTTCGATGTCAGCAGTTCTAGTATCACCCTTTTTCATCCATCCCGTATCGCCACCAACATTATTGTAAGCTCCTTGGCTATGCTCACGTGCCATATCGGCAAAATCAGCACCATTTCTGATTTGTCTAAGGATATCATTTGCCTTAGCCTTTACACCAGCAACATCAGCAGCAGGTAAGCCTGCAATATTGAAAACGATTTGACTCGCTCTTGCAAACTCACTATCTGTAGGTACAATTTCTGTTAGCTTATGAATTGTATAGATTCCATTCTCTAAATCTGGACCAATAATATCTCCTTCTTTCAATGAAGTAAGTTTATCCGCCACAGGAATAGGCAAAGCAGTTGGATCGTATTCAGAGAATCCAGAACCTTGCTCAGTTATGCTCATTGCATAGATAGAATCATTATCTCCTGATTCTAATCTTGCCTTGATATCAGCCATTTGGCGATCGTAATCCGCAGTATCTTTTGCTGAAGGAATTACAGGGAAAGAAACGAAATCAATATCTCTTGTTTCTTCTACCGTAAACTCATCTTCGTGGCTTTGTAGGTATGCTCTGATTTCATTATCAGGAATCGTCCCTATTTGTTCGTTGCTTACGCTTGAAAAAGGAACCGAAAGATATTCTACAGACCTAAATCCTAATTGTTCTTGGTATGCTTTCTGAGCCTCCGCTAAGGTTACGTATTCAGTTTTAGCCAAAAGGTTTTCGAACTTCTGAATCGTTCTTTGTACCATGGCGTTACGCTCATAAGAAGCAAATAAGTTTTGTTCATTTGGATCGAACTCAATACTTGCAAGGTATTGCTTGATGGAGTTTGGGTCATTTGATCCAATTCTTTGAAGGAAGAAGTTGCCCATTTCTGGCGAAAGGTTTCGGCCTTGAACCATGTCAACTCTCTCATTCGGACCAATCTCTAGTCCTAATTCATTCAATTTGTTTGAGTAAGCCACGTCAGCGATGATGCTATTCCATACTTGATCCCTAAGGAACTGCATGATTTGTGGATTCCCTGAAGGGTAACCAGCATTTCTCTGAGCATTCTGCACCATTGCAGCGAAGTCTTCTTGAGAAATCTCTTCCCCATCAATTTCACCTACATTTCTGCTGTTGCCAAGCAAACTCGAGTTTTGACCCAAAAGGTCACCTAGGACGAAAGCCACAATGGACAATCCAACTACTACTATCAGTAGTTTTCCCATTTTCTCGCGAAGCGTATTAATTATTGCCATCAATTATTTTTTAAACAGGCGCAAACATAACGGAATTATGGCCTAAAATCAAATGAAAAGAAGGACAAAACTCCCTAAAGATCAGATGTCTCCATGTTATTTGAGGGTGAACAAGACATTATCGATTCTCGTGTCTTCCATAGTCTCGATTTTTATCTCGAATGGAGGGTAGTGAATCATATCTCCTACTTCAGGGATATCCTCAGTTATTGACAAAATGAACCCTCCTAAAGTATCATATTCTCCTTCGGGAATATCCCAATCATATTTATCGTTCAAGTAGTCAATTTCATGCCTTGCACTGAGCTTGTATCGGTTTTCATCGATTTTCACTTCTACCCAATCTTCATCCTCATCATGTTCATCTTGTATTTCACCAAAAATTTCTTCGATGACATCTTCTAAACTAACGATACCTGATGTTCCGCCAAACTCATCAACAACCAGTGCTAGACTCTTTCTCTCCTGAATGAATTGAATCATCAACTCGTTGGCAAGCATGGTTTCTGGCACAATAAGAATTGGGGTGAGAATACTTTCAATGTCTTCTGGCTTCTTAAAGAGTTCAAGGACATGGCAATAACCTATGATTTCGTCAATATTCCCCTTGTGAACCAACACTTTGGTATGACTACTCTCAAGAAACTCCTTTTTGAGATCCTCAATACTGTCCTCTACATCTATGGCTGAAATCTCAGTCCTTGGAATCATGCACTCTCTAACTCTTACGGTTTTAAACTCGAGTGCATTGTTGAAGATCTTTGTATCCACTTCAATCTTAGCTTTCTGGATGTCTTGGTGCGTATTCCGTTTGATATAAATCCCTAGGTCGGTCAAACCAAACACCTGACGGTCTTCTTCATACTTCTGGCGTAACACGAAAATGATGATGAATCGAGACATTTGCTCTATCACCCACACAACTGGAAACATAATTCCAAAAACAATAATCAAAGGAATTGCCAAGATATTCAGCAGACTGTTTGGGTTAATGAGGAATATGCTCTTTGGGGTAAACTCTGCCGTAACCAGTACAATTATGGTGGAAAGTATGGTTTGTAATAAAACAACTGTACTCGTAGTGTTGATGGCTTCTGGCAATATTTCCGCAATCCAAGGCTCTAAAAGGGTTGCCATAAAAATACCATAGATAACTAAGGCAATGGTATTACCTACTAAAGCCGTATTGATCAGACGAGAAGGCCTTTGGGTAAAGAAGGACAGAATTCTACCTCCTAATTTGCCTTGTTGCCCCTGAAGTTCTATTTGAAGCTTACTGGCACTGATAAAAGCGATTTCAGCTCCCGAAAAAAATGCTGAGAAAACCAAGCATACCAGAATGATCGTTAATTGATAGGAGTCCATTAACGTTTATTTGATTTTTTAGATCTTGGCTTTTTTCCTTCTTCCACTTTTTCTTGCTCTTTGCGCTTGGCAACGCGATATCTATATAAAAATAACAATCCCATGGAGACCATAAAAATGAAATAAGCATTACCAATACCAAAAGTCATTGTTTGATGCACCCCAATTATAAAAGTGACTACGCTCAACGAAAAGATTATGCTGTCTCCTAGATTCTTCAATTGTCTTTTATTTCAAATTTCCCTTCTTTGGCTTTCGTGAACTCATACGTTGAAAAATCCTGGGGTGCGGTAAGTCCTTCAGCACGTATTAATTCAGTAGCCGTTTGTACCGTAACGAATTTATCGGTGTAAATTTTTTCTGTTTTTGGATTCCAGAAAAGTTCTTCTGATCGCAACGTCTCCTTCTTCTCCAAATTCACTACAACCACATCGCCATTGGCCTTATATACGTTTTCCTTGGCAGATTTATACCCTCTTTGTGCTGTTAAAATTGAAGTCTTTTCGCCAAGCTCATTGAAGAAAGATACTTCAATCCCTTCAGGAAACTCAATGTCTCCATTTTGATGTTGAAGTTGCTTTTTCCCTTTCATTATAACCTTCGTAACGGTAGATTGGCTTAGGTTAATCTCAACATTATCTGACTCAAATAATGGCCCGTCATACTCCTCCATTTCTGCCAATTTTTGATCATCAGAATAGCACGAGCTGATTAAAAGAGCAAAAATAATAACGGTATAGTGTTTAATTTTTTTTCTCATGTAAGTAAAACGGTCTTCTCCGTAATCGAAGAAGACCGCTTTATTATTTTATTCTGACGTCTATTGACCGTCTCTCTTCATAAGCTCTACGCTTTCCTGAATCCAGCAACCAATAAATATCTTCTGTCCTTCTTCTTTATTTGCTGTAAAGATATCACCCATAGTTGGAAACTGCTCACCAGCAGAACGTGCTTTCGCGGTATTTCCACCCTTCATGTAGTACTTATAGGCCAAAATATATCTTGCTCTATCATCTACCTGACTCTCCTTTTCGTCACATTCTACACTACCCATTACCATGTCTCCGATTAAGGTGTACATCTCCTCTTTCAAAGTTGGGTCAACTTCAGCAGCTTGCAGTGCATACTTCTTAGCTTCAACATAATTCTTTTGGATTCTTTCCGTAACTGCTACTTGTTTGATAGCCTTTGCCTTATCGGTATTATCATCAGTTACTTCAGAAGCTTTCAAGAAATATTCTTTCGACCTATCGAAATTCTTTTCTCCACCAAATCTAGCACCCAGTAAGTAAGCTACACCGTATTGAGGATCACTTTCGAAAACTCTCTCTGCCGCAGCTACAAACCACTCAGCATCTGTACAACCTCCTTCGTATGCATAAACAAAAATTTTGTTCGCCAACTCAGCATCCATTGGGTTTTGTTCAAACTCTGGAACCAGTTTTTCAACAATGAACTCACAGTCAATCAGGTTAAGGTCAACTAATTTATCGTCAATAAACTCTTTAATCGCTATATACCTTTTAAGACTCTTATTAGCTTCTTTTGCTTTTTTCGTTTGAAAATCGATGTGTATAGTACAGATATCATAGATTTTCAAAATCTCCTCATCCGAAATGCCTATATTCCTTGCGTATGCCAGGGCAGCAGTATTCATGTAATATCTACCCAATGCGTAGCCCGCATTATTACCTTGTAACGTATAAGCCTCTTGAAAAAGATCAAGAAGATCCTGAGTTTTCGAAGCGTCCTTATAATAAAACTGGAAAGCATCGATTGCTTGTCTATCAATCACCTTTTCCCTCTCCTCTGGAAAATTCTTAAACCTTAACTCATAGAACTGCATGATTCTATCGGCAGTCGATGCTCTTAAACTAGCATCTTTCTCGTTCTTGTAAATATCCTTCCAAACTTTGATCGCGTTGATATATACAGCAGTACTTAAGGATGGGTATTTGTCTATAATTTTTTCAAGGTGAGGCCTGGCAGCCTCGTAGTCTCCCTGTCCATAAGAATCATCAAACAATGTCCACAAAGTTTGTGCTTCCGACCTTTGCTCTGGATCTTCAGGCCAAAAAAACTGTGCTTGTGCTGTTGTACACAAAGCCAGCGTGGCAGTCAATAGAAGAGCTTTTAATCTCATAGTAATAATAATTTTAGTTAAATTTTTGTCTCGTAAACCAGGTAACGTCTTGCAAGCTAAATCCTAAATGAACTTTAAAGTAATTTTCTCTTACTAAGCTATTAGCAACACTTCCCCTTCTTCCAACAGTCGCGCCAATGTTTAAATGTGCTTGTCCCCAAAAAGCATTCATTGGAAATGAACCACCTAAACTGACCCCAATATCGTCAATCGTTTCGTTATTGACCAAAAATGGAGTCTGTTCATAATGCACTCCAAATCTAAAGGTCGTCAAACTTAACAGTTTTCTTGATTGATAGTTTGGTACAAAGCTTCCACCAAGCACCATTCGGTAAGATTTTCCATAAG
>CBFIAY010000002.1:283016-293044 GCA_965660665.1 Roseivirga sp.
CGTCAAACTTAACAGTTTTCTTGATTGATAGTTTGGTACAAAGCTTCCACCAAGCACCATTCGGTAAGATTTTCCATAAGCGGTTTCGGCATTACCCTCCTCATCACGGTAGCCAGACCAGTCTTGAGATAGAAAATCAACCCCCACAGTTATGGCTCTAGTTTTTTCGTACGAAATACCAAAACCGAACTTCTGTGGAATCAAGACAGTCTTTTTGTCCAACTCATCAAATACTAAGGTGTCGCTGCTAAATGACACTCCGCTTTGAGTTTGGTTTTCAAATGTGACAAGTGTATTCTGCCTTACTTCTATTTCTGGGTGATAGAAACCTCCAATATTTATTTTCGATCTCTCTGCAAGAGGTATTTGGTATACCGCACCTACTCCAAATGAAAGGTTGTGAAAGCTTTTTCTTCTGCTAACAACTGAATTGCCAAAGCCTACTTGTGATAAGCCCTCCAAAAAGAAAAGGTCTTCTTTTTGTATTGAACCAAAAAGAAACTGAGCGTCAATTCCAATCATTAAGTTCTTCAGCTTAAATGAATTGGTAAATGAAAGTTTATCAATACCTCCCGTACCTCCTACTTCAATTACAGTTGTCGACCCTTCCGGACCACCACCTTCATTTCTGTTAATAAAACCATAATTAACTGATGTGTATGGACTCAAGCTTAATCCTGCATTCCACTTGCCAAGTTTAATTGGCAAGTTAAGCCCAAAGTCCTTAAACCCACCCGTTGTGGTATTATGTGTGTTTTGACCTTGCGTATACTGCCTAAAGTCAAGAGACCCACCTGTTTGAAAAACTGCTTCTAAGTTTAAAGCACCTAGTGCCGGGTTAAGGCCATTCAAGAATAGTCTGTCGCCATAGGAGACGCCAAAGCCTCCCATACTAGCGTTTTGAGAATACCCTCCCCAATTCACAGTACCAAGACCAATGATTGAATAACTCGACTGATCGTACTGAGCAGAAGCCTCATTAAACAAAAATAAGCTCGAAATAAGAGCTAATGATATTCTGATTTTACTCCACATTGTATTCCAAAACACGATTCAACCCAACGAGCACAATTTCGAGGGCTACAAAGATGTCAGATTTTATCTTAGATTCAAATATTTTGGCTCCGCCTCCCGTCACAATCACCTTTAAGTCAGCATTATTTAACATAAATTGTGAGATATGGGACTGCATCTCACCTACTATTCCATTAATCACTCCACTCACCATGCTTTCTTCTGTTGACTTGCCAATGAGTAGGCTAGTATCGCGCTGATTTAGAAGGGGTAGGTTCTTGGTATAGTCATTCATGGCGTTATACCTCAACTCTATCCCTGGACTAATTAATCCCCCTACGTAAACTCCCTCTCGTGTCACGAAATCATAGGTAATACAAGTGCCAATGTCGATCACCATAAGTGCCTTTCCAGGGAAAATTGCGTTTGCCCCAATTGCAGCTGCAAGCCGATCCATTCCCAAGGTCTCAGGTGTCTTATAATCGATCCGTAAAGGTGAGGGTGTAGTAGGAGAAAGAAAAAGAGCACTTTTCAATTCTGGAATAGCTTCGAAAATATCAGCCTTGCTCTGATTAACAGAACAAACACCTATTTGATAATAGATACTTTGATTGATAAAGTCTCTTACCTCCTTTGTTCCAGGAAAAGACAATTGATCAATTAAGCGATTTGCGTCAAAAATGCCACCCTTAATATTGGTGTTTCCAAAATCGATTACGAGATTCATAACAATTGAACCGCTATTATAACGAAATGTTTAGTTTTGTAAATGCTTTCCTCCAAACAAATGCAATATAATATTGTTGGCGCCATGTCTGGCACATCATTAGATGGGCTCGATTTGGTTTTAGTCAACTTTACAAAAGTTGAGAAAAAATGGCACTTCAATGTCGAAAAGGCCAAAACCATAGCCTACCCAAAGGAGCTATTAGAACAGCTCAAGTGCGCTATCGATCAGGAAAAAGAGGAAATCAATGCACTGGACCTCAGGCTAGGTGAATTTATTGGTTTAGCCGTTAATGAATTCCTAGGCACTAATCAGGCAGTCGATTTTGTTGCCTCCCACGGGCACACCATTTTTCATCAGCCCGAAAAAGGCATTACAATGCAGATCGGTA
Source organism: Roseivirga sp. (assembly GCA_965660665.1). Lineage (GTDB taxonomy): Bacteria > Bacteroidota > Bacteroidia > Cytophagales > Cyclobacteriaceae > Roseivirga. The sequence continues at coordinate 285,149 of CBFIAY010000002.1, forward strand.
ATGGACATCAGGTCTTGAAGACCTGTGGTCTTCCCGTAATCAATAACTTCCGGACATTGGATGTTTCTCTTGGCGGTCAGGGAGCCCCTTTAGTTCCAATAGGAGACAGAGACCTATTCTCCAATTATACCTATTGCCTTAATCTCGGAGGCATAGCTAATATTTCTTTCCAAAGTGAGGGAAATAGAGTTGCCTTTGATATTTGCCCTTTCAATATGGCGCTGAATAAATTGGCTAATGAGAAAGGATTAAGTTTTGATGATAGAGGTCAGATAGCCAGTAAAGGAGTTGTCAATCAGGAGTTGCTTCAGGCACTCAACCAAATTCCTTACTTATCACAAGCCCCCCCCAAGTCATTGGGGCTTGAAGACTATCGAAAGTTTTGGTTACCGTTGATTGCTTCATCTAGTATATCAGTTGAAGATCGAATGTTCACTTTTACTGAACATGCCGCAATCCAAGTAGCAAAAAGCATGATGGGTATCACTGGTGAAAAAGTGCTTATTACGGGTGGAGGAACTTATCACGACTACTTTATTAGCAGGATTCAAGCCTTGTGTAGGGCCACCATATGTATACCTGATACCGAGATTATTAATTTCAAAGAAGCAGTTATTTTTGCTTACCTAGGCTTATTAAGGCACTTAGGAGAGCCCAACTGCCTAATTTCAGTAACTGGTGCCAGCCGTAACAGCAGTGGTGGAGAGATTTATGGTTTCTAACCTTTTGCCAAAAATATTCTGATTATCGGGAACTTCAGATTGAGCTAATACAAGAAAAAAAGCAACCACTCATACGCTATTCGAAATATCAAATACGAATTTTAACGAACTAATTATATATTAGCAGTTCACATCAACCTTCATGCAAAAGAGTCTTCTCTTCTTAGTTATTATCATTGTGTTTGGAATTCTCGTCCCGAAGGCTGCATTGATTGCTGAAAATTCTACCGAAGCGAGTTATATATCTATAGAACTCCTTCAAGATCATGAAAATAATCATGCCACACAGGATGATCATGAAGCAGCAGATGCAGACCATGGCGAAGCGGAAGGTGAACATCATGGAGCACCTCCAGGATGGACCGTAATTCCATTTGTCTTATTGCTCGTTATGATTGCTACTGGACCGTTGTTCTACGAACATTTTTGGCATAAGAACTATCCCATTTTTGCTGTTTCATTAGCTTCCTTGGTAGTAATGTACTACCTCTTTGCATTGAATGACACGCATGCACCAGTCCATGCTTTAGCAGAATATGTGCAGTTCATTGCACTACTCGCCTCTCTATATATTGCATCAGGTGGAATAATGATTAAGGTTGATAAAAAGGCCACACCAATGGCCAATGTCGGCCTTCTCATCGTTGGAGCCATAATCTCGAACCTTGTAGGAACCACGGGGGCGTCCATGCTCTTAATACGTCCTTTTATTCGTTTGAACAAAGGTAGAATCAGACCCTACCATATCATCTTTTTCATTTTTATGGTTAGTAATATTGGTGGTGCACTTACCCCAATAGGTGATCCTCCATTGTTTCTTGGGTTCTTGAAGGGGGTTCCCTTCATGTGGACATTAACCCATAACATAATACCATGGACAGTCGCTTTAATCATACTAGCGGTCATGTTCTATTTTTTCGATTTACGCAACAAAGACTTGGACTTGGATTTAGAGCCGGAAGTTGAATTTACGGGGAAAACGACAATTGTTGGTGCCAAAAACTTCTTATGGTTAGCCATTATCATAGGTGCTGTATTTATAGATCCCAACGTAATCGATGGCGTTCCCGCAATCACCTATGAAGGACAAAAATTCTCTTTCATTAGAGAGCTTATCATGCTTTCGGTAGGTTTCCTATCCTTCAAGTTTGCTGATAAAAAAGCCATTGATGGGAACGAATTTAACTTCGAGCCAATCCGCGAAGTAGCGTTTATTTTCGTAGGCATTTTCGGAACGATGATGCCAGCGCTTGCGCTGGTAAGTGAGTTTGCCCAGTCGCCATCTGGTGCTTCTTTAATTGGTCCAAACTCTCTGTATTGGGGGACTGGCCTGCTATCCGGTTTCTTAGACAATGCACCAACATACCTTAACTTCTTAGCAGCAGCATTGGCATCACAGGGTGGTGATATTAGTACAATTGCTGATGTCCAGGCATATGCTGGAGGTGGTAAGTACGATAACTCAATAATTAACTTAATGGCAATTTCTGTTGCTGCCGTTTTCTTTGGAGCAATGACTTACATTGGTAACGGGCCAAACTTTATGGTTAAGTCCATTGCAGAGCAAACTGGAATTCACATGCCTTCCTTCTTTGGCTATGTTCTGAGGTTTTCGATTCCTATTCTTCTGCCGATCTTCTTTGTTATCTGGCTAATCTTCTTCGCTTTTTAGCATTTCTGTTGAACATTTCTGCCGAACTTAGAGTATATTGATTACGCAGCGCGCATGAAATTATTCTATTACGATATCTTTTTAAGTGTCTTGACTTATGTCTTGTTGATCTATCTCACCTTTAGGTTAATGAAAAATAAGAAGTCAAGGGATTCTGGTGATGATGGAGGTGAGATGATTTATAGTCCCCCAAAAATTGATTTGCCGCCAGGCATTACTTGGCCAAGCGATCCTAAAGTTTCAAGAATTCAAGAAGATACTACTCTTTAGCTGCACTTATCGCAAGTACCTGTGATTAGATAATTGCTTTCAGCCATCATGAATCCATTGGGCAATTTTACATCAGGAATATTCACGTGGTCGAGGCAGGTAGTTTCATCGCAAGCTTGACACTTGAAATGTATGTGATTATGCTGGTGATTTACCTCACTGCAAGCGTCATTACAAAGTGCATAGCGAGTCACACCAGTATCATCAAGAACTTTGTGAATTAGACCCTTTTCTAGGAATGACTTCAGCGTTCGGTAAATCGTTACTCGGTCATATTTACCATCAACGTCAGATTCAATATCACCATGAGATATCGCCACATTCCTATTAAGGAAAATGGAAATCACGTCAGCCCTTCCTTGTGTTAGTCTTAGCGAATGTTCTTTCAATAACTCTTTTACCTGAGAATTCACCTCTAAATATAATTAATACTAATTCTAAGTCTTCTTAGAAGCTTTGGCTTTCCTTCCTGTGATTCTTTGAACCATATTCTTTTCCCATTTCCAAAAGAAGGCAAATTGGCCAAAAATGAAGCCATAAATCAATATCAAGATTTGATATAAAGGAAAAATCATCACGATATAAAGCAGTACTCCTGCAATGCCTTCGATACTATCAAAGCCAATCAAATCAAACAAAAAAGGCTTGATAAATAGCACAGTGCTTCCTGTGCAAGCAAAAACAATCAAAACTACGATCGTCTGCAATATAGATTTCAACCCCCACTTAGCTTGTAACTTTTTTAAATACGATGTCTCTTCCACGTCTGCCTCTTTCAAAGGCAGCAAAGGTAATTAAACATAGTGTTTATCTAAAAAAACCTTGGGTTTTAGACTCAAAAAATTGATATGAGGCTGGAATCGGCATGATTAATTCAATAAATTACCGTACAAACCCAGCTTCAGCCATGCATGACCTAAGTAAGTTTCAAAGAATGTTAGTCGCACTAGACCTTTCGGATATGGACGTATTCGTTGTTAAGTACGCCTCAATGATCGCAAAGATATTTGAAATTGATGCGATCTACTTTCTCAACGTCACCACTTCCCTTGAACTACCTCAAGAAATCCAAGAAAAGTATGGGAACGTAATTGCCCCAGTAGATGAGACCTTGATTAAGGAAATGGAGCTTGTGATCAATGAGAACTTTGTTAAACCCGAAAATTGTGATGTACACGTAAGTGTATTAGCGGGCACTGTTACAGACGAAATCCTCAAGTTTGCAAAAGTTAAAGTAGTTGATTTGATGCTTTTAGGCAGAAAAGAAAAGCTTTCAGGTAGCGGGCTTAACTCTAGAAAAATTGCCAAAGGAACAGCCTCTTCCATTATTTTCGTGCCTGAAGACACTACTTATGAGCTGAATAAGATACTCATCTCCATTGACTATTCGGAGCACTCTCAAATGGCTTTCGAGATTGGTATAGACATTCAGAAAAAGTCAGGGGCTCAACTATTAAGCAATAATGTCTATCGCGTCCCTGTTGGTTATGCGAAATCTGGTAAAAGCTACGAAGAGTTTGCCAACATCATGCTTGAAAACACCAAAGAGCAATGCGACAAATTCTTTAAGAAGCTGAATTTGGATAACGTTAGGTATGAACACACATATGCTTTAGATGATGACCCACACCCAGCAGATAAAATCTATAAAACGGGTGAAGAACTAGGTGTTGACATGATCATATTAGGCTCTAAGGGACGATCGAGTGGTGCCGCTTTGTTAATTGGCAGTGTTGCTGAAAGGTTATTAATGGAGGATAGAGACATCCCGCTATTCCTTGTTAAAAAGGGTAAGGAAAATATGAGTTTCTTGGAGGCTTTCTTCAAGCTATAACGAACGGACAATGGTCCCTTGAATCATATAATTCAGGTCCTTCTTAAAGCGCATTGATTCTTCTCCTTTAATATCGAAGCTGGCAATGCCTTTTTCGTTTAGGTACAGGCTCAATTCTTTAGTGACTGTATAAACGGTATTCACTTCACTTACCAATAGCCTGACTTTCGTTAAGGCTTCATTTTCATAAAAGCATTCCATTACTTGAACGGGATTCTTTTGACTTTTGGATGTGAAAATTACTTTTGAGACTTCGTTAATTGTAGGCAATTCCTCTTCAAAGTATTCTCCAACAAATCCTGGCTTATTAATGTCTGCCTCATAAAATAGCTTAAATTGCTCATTCCAACCTTCTGAATCAGGGGTTATCGTTAACCGCTCTTCCTGTCCACCCGTATTCAAAATTTTCTCAAGAGACGCTCCTTGATCAGTCAATAGAGATAACTCTTTGTCAAGTAGCCCCTTAATATCAAAGTATGACGTGCTTATCGCACCAGCTCCGTCTCGTTCGGATGAACAGCTAACGAGTGACGTAATCAAAAGGATAAATAAGAGTCTGTTAATTCTTTTCATAAAAGCAGGTCACCAGTCATTTCAGAAGGAATATCAACTCCCATTAGTTTTAGAATAGTGGGCGCTAAGTCTCCTAATTTACCATCCTTCAATGTTGGCTTCATGTCCTTATCAACTAGAATACAAGGTACAAGGTTTGTTGTATGGGCTGTGTTTGGTGAACCATCCTTATTCATCATAATATCAGAGTTACCATGATCGGCAATAACAATAGTCGTATAGTCATTCGCCAATGCCGCTTCTAACACTTCTCCAGCACAGGTATCCACAGTTTCACAAGCCTTAACAGCGGCTTCAAAAACACCCGTATGCCCGACCATATCTGCGTTAGCAAAGTTGAGACAAACAAAATCAACTTCTCCTATATTCAGTTCTGTAACAATGGCCTCCTTTATGTCATTTGCACTCATTTCTGGCTGCAAATCATAAGTTGCCACCTTGGGTGATGGACATAAAATCCTTTTCTCACCTTCAAATTCTGTTTCTCTGCCACCACTGAAGAAAAAAGTGACATGCGGATATTTTTCTGTTTCTGCAATTCTAATTTGTTTCTTTCCTGCATCAGCAAGTACCTCTCCGAGCGTATTCACCAGATTATCCTTGTCGAACATTACCTCAACACCATTGAACGAATCATCATAATTGGTCATGGTGACATACCTCAAGTTGAGCTTAGTCATTCCCTGCTCTGGAAAATCAGATTGAGTAAGTGCTTGAGAAATTTCTCTGCCTCGGTCCGTTCTGAAATTGAAGCACAAGACGACATCTCCTTCTTCAATATTCGCTCCATGGGTATTAATAATCGGTTGGATGAATTCGTCCGTCACACCGTCGTCATAAGATGCTTGAATAGCCGCAATAGGGTCATTTGTTTTCAACCCTAGTCCATTAACCATAGCTCCATAGGCAAGCTTCACGCGATCCCATCTGTTATCACGATCCATAGCAAAGTATCGCCCAATCACAGATGCAATTTGGCCAGTAGTCTTTTCGGCATGATCTATTACCTCTTGTATATAGGCCTTTCCACCTTTAGGATCTGTATCTCTACCGTCAGTAAAGGCATGAACAAACACTTGATCCAACTTATGTTCTGCACAAATAGACAGCAATCCTTTTAGGTGGTTGATATGAGAATGTACACCGCCATCAGACACAAGGCCCATCAAGTGAACCTTCTTATTCTCGACCTTGGCGTAATTAAGTGCCTGCTTCAAAGTTTCATTGTCGCCTAAAGTATTCTCTTCAACCGCCTTGTTGATTTTGACCAAATCTTGATATACTATGCGACCAGCACCAATATTCATGTGGCCTACTTCTGAATTACCCATTTGCCCTTTTGGCAAGCCGACTGCCAACCCGCTAGCTTCAAGTTTAGCATGCGAATAAGTATCAAAGAGCTTATCCATAACTGGAGTATTCGCTTGATCGATTGCGGAAACTGACTTGTCTTGCGCCAATCCCCATCCATCAAGAATCATCAATAAAACGCGTTTGTTCATACCTCAAATATAAATATTAAAGGCTAGCTTGTAAGTCAATCTGCATTGTATTAATTTAAAGCTAATAGGTAATAACACATGCTTTTGGCACAATTTTCGTTCAAAAAACGGATTCAAGCCTCATCAATGAATAATCTTTTTAGAAATATCCTTTTGGTAATCACCTTGTGCGTTTCATTTTCGGCATCAGCCCAAAGTGAGACCAATATTATTCAAAGTGTCGAGGAGGCGTTAAAAGCCAGCAGCTCTCGAGCGCTAACCAAGTATCTCTACACAAAAGTGGAGATTAAACTGGATGATGAACGAAAAGAATACAGTATTAATCAAGCCGAAATCATGCTGAAAAAGTTCTTTCAACAACATCCAGCAGAAAGTTTTGAGTTCATCCATGATGGTAATAATGACTCTGGTGCTAGAATTTATGCCATCGGCACTTACAAATCAGCCTCTGGCAAGCATCGTGTAGTCATCCGCGCAAAGCAATACAACAAGGTCTACAAAGTCTATCGGCTAGAGTTTACGAAAGACCGTTAATTCCAGAAACCACAATTATCCCAACACTCTTTTGGCTACTTTTGTGTCATGAGACCTGCCTACGTCACCCAAGAGGGATTAGTAACACTTCATTGATCAAGCATTTAAGGAGGATCTCGGTGATGGAGATCACTCATCACTTGCGTCTATCCCAGCCGATGCCATAAAATCTGCCTATCTCATCATGAAAGAAGATGGTGTAATAGCGGGAATGGAGCTAGCCCCCTTAATTTTCCATCGGCTAGATCCTGACATGATCATTCGCCCTTTGGTGAAAGATGGAGATCAAGTAAAAGCTGGGGAAATCATTCTTAGACTCAAGGGTAAGGTGCGTGCCATTCTCGGTGGAGAACGGCTGCTCCTCAACTGTATGCAACGTATGAGTGGTATTGCTACAAAAACCTCACAGTTGACTAGTCTGATTTCTGGAACAAACGCGAAGTTATTAGATACTAGAAAAACCACCCCCAACATGAGAATGCTTGAAAAGTGGGCCGTTTTGATAGGAGGAGGTGTTAATCACCGCTATGGATTGTTTGATATGATCATGCTAAAAGACAACCATAATGACTTTGCTGGAGGAATTACAGCCTCAGTCAATGCAACCAAAGCATACTTACAGAAAACCGGTAAAAACCTCAAAATCGAAGTTGAAGCCAGGAATATTGATGAGGTTAAAGAAGCCCTTGAGGTTGGAGGAGTAGACAGAATAATGCTAGACAATATGTCAAATGAAGCCATGGCTTCTGCAGTAGCACTGGTCAATGGCCGCTCAGAGACGGAGGCTTC
>CBFIAY010000002.1:293392-309468 GCA_965660665.1 Roseivirga sp.
TTTAATACCATCAAACTGGTGGTGGATCGGGGCCCTTATCGCTTTATCTCTTTATTTACTCTTTTGGATCATTCAGTTTGCTGGAGTTACTCAGCTTGAGCAAAGTAAAATGCTTTTCGAAAAACTCTCTTATGAGATCAACAGTCAGCAGATTCTGATCAAAATGAACTCCAAGCAGGGTATGCCAATGAAGTGGGACCAAATCAAAAGGGCCTGGGTAGACAAAAAGCAGATCGTTTTAGTGGTGAACAAAGCGCAATTGATGCTTTTTCCTTTCAATGCCTTCAAAACGCAAAATGAAATCAAGTTTGTTGAGACCATTTTGAAAAGAAAGGGTTTGCTAAAAACTGATGCCCCAGCTGAACAGAAAGCTTAGTTGGTTCAAAAGGCAAGCATTATTGATTTGTCAGTGTCTTGACCAAATCAGTACCTGTCAAATTAAGCGTTACTCTAGTTTTCAATTACATTTGAATCCTTGAACTCTCGCTACTATACCGAAGGCTTAATCGCAGTTTTCCTTTTTGGAATTACTCCAGTATTTATCAAAGAGGTATCAGCCAATGCCTTTACCATAGGTATTGTGCGATTGATCATTGGTACTACATTTCTCTACAGTGCTGTCAGGGTTAGTAAACTGAAAAAACTTTCTAAGCAAGATTGGAAAGGGCTTCTCTATATAGGGCTCCTTTTCGGTGCACATTGGATTACATACTTCATCAGTGTCAAGTTAGCCACACCTTCCATTGCCATCCTCTCAGTCTCTTCCTTTGGCTTGCACATGATTTATTTGAATTGGTTCATCAATGGTCAACGACCTGCGCTGCCAGACCTCATTGCCGTTGTGGTTGCCTTAGTCGGTATCTTCTTGATTGTGCCAGAGTTCAGCATAGAAAATGACCTAACCGCTGGAATTCTAATTGGATTAGTCAGTGCTTTCTTCTTTGCCATACTTCCCTTTATTCAAAGAAGACACCAACACATTGACTCTCTAACCCGTGCATTTGGCCAATACGCATTTGCCTTAATTGTCTTTCTAGCATTTACTTCAGAGTCCAATTGGGACTTAACACAACAGGATTGGATTTTCTTAGGTATTCTTGGTGTTGTCTGTACTGTGGGAGCCCATACGCTATGGCTCAGGGCATCAACGATGTTAGCACCGACCACCACAAGCTTAATATTCTATTTGGGAACACCTATTGCAATGATCACCAGTTATTTCTTTTTGAATGAAGAAATGAATACCTCGAAAGTGCTAGGCGCAGCTTTAATTGTTTCTGCCAACATATTTAGTGCTTTGATGAAAAGAAGGAGCTCAAGGGGCTACCCCAATACGTCTGCTAAGTAGTGCGCAGTATGGTTGTCCTTTAATTTGATCATATCTTCTGGCGTTCCAGCGAAACAAAGTCCACCTCCTTTGTCACCACCATCAGGTCCAAGGTCAATTACCCAATCAGCACATTTTATTACTTCCGTATTGTGCTCAATGATCACTACAGAATTTCCTTGTTCGATCAATGCATTGATGGACTTCATCAGCTTTGCAATATCATGAAAATGAAGACCTGTAGTAGGCTCATCAAATATGAAAAGGATATTATCCTTGGATGCACTTCTCGATTTAGGTGTTCCTTTACCTAAGAAAAAAGCCAGCTTCACACGTTGTGCTTCCCCCCCACTCAGCGAGTTTGAGGACTGGCCAAGCCGTATATAGCCTAAGCCAACTTCTTGGAGCGGAGCAAGCTTAGAAATCACAGCCCTTTCGCCATCAAAGAACTCCATCGCATCATCGATGGTCATGTCTAACACATCCGCGATGTTCTTATCGTTGAAGGTAACTTCTAAAATTTCTTGTTTGAAACGTTTCCCTTTACAGCTTTCGCATGTCAGGTGAATATCAGCCATAAACTGCATTTCTATTTTGACAACACCCTCGCCTTGGCAGGTTTCGCACCGACCTCCATCTACATTGAAAGAGAAAAACGCTGGTTTGTAACCTCGCTGCTTAGCAAGCGATTGGTCGGTAAAGAGCTGACGAATCGCATCATATGCCTTTACATAAGTAACCGGGTTAGATCGTGAAGATTTACCAATAGGATTCTGGTCCACAAACTCGATTTGAGTGATCGTTCTCAAGGTCCCTTCAAGCCCATCCATTTTACCCGTTTGCTCACCTACAGTGCCTAACATCTTGCCCAATGCTGGATATAGTATGCGTTTAACTAGTGTTGATTTACCAGATCCACTAACTCCCGTAATGACGGTAAGCACGCCTAAAGGCACCTCTACGTCTATATTTCTTAAGTTATTTTCTCTAGCTCCTTTTATTTTGATACTATCTCTCCACTTGCGTCTGACCGATGGGATTTCAAGCCTTTCGGTACCATTAAGATATTTTGCGGTATAAGTATTTCCTGCTTCTTTAAGCTCATCTAGCGTTCCTTGAAAGACTAATTCACCCCCATTCGACCCTGCCTCAGGACCAATATCAATGATTTGATCAGCCGCTTCCATGACTTTCTCCTCGTGCTCAACGACAACTACGGTATTGCCAAGGTCGCGAAGGGTTTTCAAAACTGAAATCAAACGATCTGTATCTCTCGGATGCAAACCAATACTTGGCTCATCTAAGATATACATTGAACCCACAAGCGCACTTCCTAAAGAAGTAGCCAATTTGATACGTTGATATTCACCTCCTGAAAGTGTGCTTGTCAATCGGTTAAGGGTTAAATAGCTAAGTCCTACGCGATCGAGGTATTCGAGTCGATTACAAATTTCTTTCATCAATCGGCCCGCAACCTTCTCTTCGAATTGGGTCAATTCAAGTTGATCAAAGAACTTTAGCATATGCTGAACCGACATCAATACCAATCCGGTGATGGATTCCCCAGCAATTTTGACATAAGAAGCATCCATTCGTAGACGCGTTCCGTGACATTCTGGACAATCCGTTCTACCACGATATCGAGATAACATGACGCGATATTGAATCTTATGCATCTTCGATTCTAAAAATCCAAAGAATTTATTAATCCCTTTGAAGTATTTATTTCCCGTCCAAAGTAGCTCTTGTTCCGCTTCGGTCAATTCACTATAAGAACGATGAATCGGAAAATCAAACTCTATACCATGCTTCAGCAAGGGCTCAAGCCATTTCTTCATCGTTTCGCTTCGCCATGGGGCAATCGCTCCTTCATATACCGAGAGTGACTTGTCTGGAATGACAAGGTCTGGGTCGATTCCTAATATCTTTCCAAACCCTTCACACTTCTTACAGGCGCCAAAAGGATTGTTAAATGTGAATAGATTAACACTTGGTTCTTCAAATTGAATACCATCTGCCTCAAATCGATCTGAGAAAGAAAGCCTTTCATCCCCCGGAAAGTCTATGATGCAATCCCCTTCTCCTTCAAAAAGTGCGGTTTGAACTGAATCTCCAAACCTAAATTGGGTGTCCTCATCTCGTTGAACTACACCACGATCGATTAATATTTCAAGCGGCTTGCCTTCCGCTCTTTTAAGCTCTTTTAAAAGGTCTTCAATAAAGTAAGGTTCCCCTTCAGAAAGTACTCTGGTATACCCTTTCTGCAGCAAGATATTTAACTCTTGTTCTATCGTACGGTCCTCTTTTTTCACTAGAGGGCAAAGGATCATTACCTTTTTACCTTCTTCTTTCGTCAGCATAAAATCAACAATGCTGCTTACACTGTCGCGCTGCACCTCTTCACCACTTACGGGAGAGTAAGTCTTTCCAATTCTTGCAAAGAGTAATTTTAGGTAGTCATAAATCTCAGTTGAAGTACCGACAGTCGATCGAGGGTTTCGTGTACTTACTTTCTGTTCAATTGCAATGGCCGGAGAGACTCCTTTGATATAGTCCACTTCTGGTTTTTCCATTCTACCCAAGAATTGACGGGCATAGCTGCTCAAGCTTTCAACGTACATACGCTGACCTTCGGCAAACAAAGTGTCAAACGCAAGTGAAGACTTTCCAGAACCCGAAAGGCCAGTAACTACAACCAGTTTATTGCGTGGAATGGCCACACTGAGGCTTTTAAGGTTATTTACCTTGGCGCCTTTAATAATGATGAACTGCTTAGGATCGAGGTCATCGATAGGGGTATTTTTCAGAACAGTTGTTAAATTCATGAGAATGCAAAGATAAGAGAGCTGTTAGCTTATTCTTACTTTAATTTAATTCGAGTAAACCCGAATATAATTTTAAGTTTTGGCACTATGATTGCTAAATCTTTGGAGTCACAAGAAAACAACCAGAAGGAACTCATCTTGATTTGACAAAGGCAAATGGATATTTGCTTTGTAATTGAGATTTTATACTTTTGACAACACTACAAAAATAATTCTAACCCTAAAACCAGCACAATATAGATACAAACCTCTACGTTAACCTAACAATTACTGACATGAGGAAATATGCTATAAGCGATAGTCAATTGATATCGCAGTATAAAAATGGTATCGAAGAAGGGTTCACTACGCTGGTAAACCGTCACACTAAGAAGATTTACACTACCATCTATTTGATCGTGAAAGATCAGTATTTGGCTGAGGACTTGTTACAAGAAACCTTTGTTAAGGTGGTTAAGACCATTAAAACAGGTAGATATAATGAGGAAGGTAAATTTCTGCCTTGGGTGACTAGAATTGCACATAACCTAGCGATTGATAACTTCAGAAGAGCAAAACGCTATCCAACTATTGTCATGGAAGATGGCAGTAGCGTATTCAATTCATTAGAATTTTCGGAAGACTCTTTTGAGTCCAAACAAATAAAAGAAGACACCCACGCTTTGTTGCGCGACTTGATTAAAGAGTTGCCAGATGCTCAGCGCGAAGTGCTTATGATGAGGCATTATATGGAAATGAGCTTTCAGGAAATTGCTGATACCACTGGCGTGAGTATCAACACCGCCCTTGGCCGTATGCGTTATGCCCTTATCAACCTTAGAAAAAAGATGGAAAAAAAGAACATTGCGTATGATAAGAACCTTTACCCAAAATGACCTAGTACGTTACATTTACAAAGAAACTACCCCTGAAGAAAGTTCGGAGATAGAAATCGCAATGCTCTTCGATGAGCAACTTGCGGATGCCTATACAGAACTTTTCAGTGTAGTCAATAGTTTAGCAGCATCAACGAAGTCTCCTTCAGAGAAGACCATCGATGCTATTATCAGTTATTCTAAATCTTACCATTTACATTCCGTGGATTAGGCTATTTTAGCGTAATGACACGGAAGGAACGGTACGAGAAATTTGTAGCCTATTTTAGCGAAAATCAGCCACAGGCTGAGACAGAACTCAACTACAGCAACCCGTTTGAATTACTGGTTGCCGTAGTTTTAAGTGCTCAATGCACTGATAAAAGAATCAATTTGGTGACTCCAAAGTTGTTTCAGGATTTTCCTACACCTGAACACTTGGCCGCCACTAATTTTGATGAACTATTCCCGTATATCAGATCCGTCTCCTACCCCAATAATAAAACCAAGCACCTTATAGGCCTGGGTAAGATGTTGGTGGAAGACTTTGGTTCGGAAATTCCACAGACAATAGAAGACTTACAAAAACTACCAGGCGTTGGCCGGAAGACGGCTAATGTCATTACTTCCGTTGTTTGGAATCAGCCATCGATGGCCGTTGACACCCATGTTTTCCGGGTATCAAAAAGACTAGGGCTCGTCAACCAAAACTTGACGACTCCTTTAGCGGTTGAAAAAGCACTCGTAAAAAACTTAGACAAAGAAGTAATTCCATTGGCCCATCACTGGCTGATTTTACATGGGCGCTATACTTGCGTTGCTAGAAAGCCAAAATGTGAAGAATGTAAGCTCATCCACTTCTGCCGTTATTTTGAAAAGAAAGAGAAAATTATCCAATAAGTTGATTTTCGTAAATTTGCTCTGTGCCGACACGCGTTCTCTATATTCACCAATATTTTAAGACACCACAAGAAGGTGGGGCGATTCGCTCTTACTATCTATCCAAGGGCCTTGTAGAAAATGGTTTTGAAGTAGAAATGATCACCAGTCATAATGACTCTACCTATACCATCAAGGAAATTGATGGTGTTAAAGTACACTATCTCCCTGTCAAGTATCACAATGACATGGCCTTTATAAAACGTGTCTTGTCATTTTTCAAACTTGTTAGAAAAGCAAAGCAGTTGGCTAAGAAGATCGAAAGAATCGATCACGCCTTTATCACATCTACTCCCTTAACAGTGGGGTTAATTGGTATTTGGTTAAAAAAGAAACTCAAAATTAACTACACCTTCGAAGTACGCGATCTTTGGCCAAAAGCGCCAATAGAAATTGGGGCGATAAAGGGAGCCTTCTTTAAACAGAGACTTTACAGGCTTGAAGCCAAAATATATAAGCACGCTGATAAAATTGTAGCCCTATCTCCAGGTATGCGTGATTGGATTAAAAAAGTTGTGCCCGAAAAAGATGTATTTATGATTCCCAATATGGCGGATTGTCAATTTTTCGTTACGAAAATTAAAGACCCTAAGCTGATCGAATTCTATCATGTTAAAAAGCCATTCGTAGTGACCTACCTAGGCAGTGTCGGAGCAACAAACCATTTAGAATTCTTACTGGACATTGCCCAAGAAGCAAAATTAGCTGATCTCAATATTGATTTTAAAATAGTTGGTGAAGGTTCTCAGCTTCAGAATATTAAGCTTCAAACATATTTAAAGAAACTGAACAACGTTGAGTTTATCGCTCATCAAAATAAAGAGGGGGTCAAAAGAATACTGAACATAACCGACGCCTCTTATGTGAGCTTTGCAGACTTACCCGTGCTAGCAACAAACAGTCCGAATAAATTATTTGATAGCCTTGCCTCAGGAAAGTTAACCATAATGAATACGCCTGGCTGGACCAAGGACATGGTGGAGCAATACAAGTGTGGTTTTTATGCCTACCCTCATACGCCAAAAGAATTTGTGAGTAAACTAAAACCCTATCTGGAGGAAAGAGATTTACTAGAGGCTGCTAAGAATAATGCACGGAGTCTGGCCGAATCGCTTTATTCAAAAAACCTCCAAATCGCTAAGTTGGTCAAAGTATTGAACAACGAAAACCAAATACAGGCTAGCGAGAACGAGGTCTATATTTTGACTGCGTAAGAATCTTTTGAGCATCTGTCTCACTCATTAGTTCCATTATACTCACTCCAGACTCCTCGCGATAAGCCTTCACAATTTGCCAGCCGAGCCACTGACCAATTCGGCCTGGGCAGTCCTTGTCGATTTCGGGTACACCCGGGCGTTCGTCAATATACTTTGTGATGTTAGAGGGGGTATCACTGTACAATAGATTTCTTTCTAAAAAGTGAGCCCAAATCACGCCTTCACTCACGGCCGCGTCTGCAAACTCCTTACTTGAATACCCCATAATAATGCTATCTGCCGCACATGGTAGCATCTCACTAGTAAACTCCATGGCCTTACCGAAGTAAATCATGTCTTCCAAAATGGTTCGTTTACCCTTTTTCGTTTGGTTAAACTTTAGTGACGTAAACTGTAGTAGCTGAGGGACCAAGTGTTCTGGAGTAAGCCTCACCCTCAGGTATTCGTAAACGTTAGGCCTAAAGGAAGCGCGCTCTCCTAAATAGTAATCTAAACCGATGATGAGTAATGAATCCGTTAGATAAATATCCTTCCCAAAACCCGAATAAACTGCTTGTACCTTTGGCGATTGAAAATCAGGGTATGCCTTTTGGACTCTTTTATAAGCTCTATCGAGCTCATAGCTGATCAAGCCGGCATCAATCAAGTTCATGGTCTCTTGATAGAGGGTGTCTATAAAGTCGTTTTGTAACAAGTCATAATTATCTTTTAACAGCTGGTCGTCCGTACGATAAGCAAAGATGGTATAGTAATAATCACGCTCGGTCGGGTTAGTCATCAGATAGTTCCTTAACGGCTCAATACTGGTTACCTCTCTACCGGTTAAAGCAGTGATCCGAGAATTTGAGAACATGTCATACAGGTCCTTTATCGTTTTACCCTTATTGATAGATAAATACTCGTAGGTTAAAAACTCTCGTAAATCCCTGTTCTTATCTAGTATCTCTTCGAAAGTGACAAATGACTTAGCTTTCAACACGGCATTAATTTCTGGTGTATGCACTAGCTGAGACAAGTCGGTCAAGATTTTGTCTTCTGAGGGTCTCCCTCCAAATTCGAAGAATTCATCTCGAATGATAGGGTTAGTCTCAAAAAATGAGCTCAAGTCTTCCTCACTATCGATTTCGCTAATGTCATGTGTGAGGTTTTCGAAATCTAATTCTAGCGTCACATCTGATAAGTCCACATTGCTATCACATGAATCATCACTTGAGCAAGCCAATGAAGTGAACAATAAAACTAGAATGAAGTACCGTTTAAGCATCTCTTCTTTTTAAATGACAAATGTATTTATTTATTTTATGGAACATGAAGAAATACCTTTTCTCAGTAATCATTCTGATAGTTTTAAGTCAATTCGCTACCGCCCAAGAGAACTATAGAATTGGAATCAAAGTTGGACCATCATACTCTCTTTCTCGGGTATCATCAGATGGTAATAGTACTGACATTGGAAGGGATGGAACGGCCGTCAAGTTCTTGATAGGTGCTTTTGTAGACTTGCCTTTTAAGCTAAATTATCACCTTCATACAGGTATAACCTTTGCTTCAAAAGCCACTCGCATCAGCTTAACTGACCCAGCCATACGCGCTGGTCAAAAGATTTCTGAAAGATATGACCACGAATACCTACAACTGCCTGTATTACTCAAGCTTTATACAAATGAGGTCATCCTTGATACTAAGGTCTTCGTCAACTTTGGTATAGTTCCTGAAATACGGTTAAATACTAATAATGAAACTCCTGGTAACAACTTTGTTAGCGAATTTAGAGCACTAGATCTTTCAGGAAACTTCGGAGGCGGACTCGAAAGAAGTATTGGTGTCAATACTCGCGTCTATGCTGGTATTAACTATTACATTGGTTTCCTTGACCAAGTAAAGACACAGAATCAGATATATGATGACTTTAAGGTGAAGAGCAATCTCTTCAGTCTTGAATTTGGCATTAAGTTCTAATAAAAAACCCCGACAAGTCGGGGTTTTTTATGTTTAAGCTTTCATTTCAATCTCTTCTCCCATCTTATTGTAGAAGGTATAATCGGAGAGACCTAAAGAACTGTCTCTCTCCATCTTAACCCAGGTATGATACTTTCTATACCACTCCCATCTCTTAGAGAAAACTCCTTTAGTGAAGTATGCATGCAAGAATGGATGTAACGCGATGACCACTCCCTTCTCGTTCTGAGTACTCAGAATATATTCGATATTCTTCTCAACCTGATCGGAAACCATGATAGTCGCGCTCACTTTACCAGTACCATTACACGTAGGACAAACCTCACGAGTGACGATATTCATCTCAGGCCTTACCCTTTGACGGGTGATTTGCATCAAACCGAACTTCGATAGTGGCAAAATTGTGTTCTTAGCACGATCATCCGCCATTACTTCTTTCATGAATTGATAAAGCTGCTTTTTATTCTCAGCTCTTCTCATGTCAATGAAGTCGATTACAATGATTCCACCCATATCGCGGAGTCTCAATTGGCGCGCTACCTCTTTGGCAGCCTCCATATTGACCTGCAATGCAGTAGCTTCTTGATCTTCACCAGCATTAGACTTATTGTTACCACTGTTCACGTCAACAACGTGTAGGGCTTCAGTATGCTCGATGATTAGATAACCTCCCTTAGGTAGACTTACAGACTTACCAAAAAGAGATTTCATCTGCTTCTCTACGTCATAAGATTCAAAAATCTTCGCCTTACCATTGTAAAGCTTAACGATTTTTTCCTTTTCAGGAGCAATCTTTTGAATGAAGACTTTTATCTCCTCGTAGATCTCTTTGTCGTCAGTTACGACACTGTCAAAAGACTCATTAAGAATATCCCTCAATAATGAAGAAGCCCTGCTCACTTCGCCAATTACCTTATCTCTAGGCTTGACATTGTGTAGGTTCTTAATTCCCTCTTTCCAGGTATCCTGAAGATTACGAAGGTCTTTATCTAGTTCGGAAACGCTCTTAGTTTTGGCAACTGTCCTAATAATGACGCCAAAACCCTCCGGCTTGATAGATGAGATTAAGCGTAAAAGTCTTTTGCGCTCTTCACCATCGGTGATTTTTTTCGAAACGTTGATAGCATTAGAGAAAGGCACTAATACCATGTAGCGCCCCGCTATCGACAACTCACAAGTGAGTCGTGGCCCCTTAGTTGAAATAGGTTCTTTGACAACTTGAACAAGTAATTTTTGTCCTTTTGTCAAAACTTGGCTCATTTTGCCAAGCTTATTAATGTCAGGTTCGCTCTTGAACTTACTCAGACCACCAGTAATATTCTTATTGGTTAAAGCCTGTTTGGTGTACTTGTTAAGAGATCTGATCTGCGGACCTAAGTCCAAATAATGCAGAAAAGCATCTTTTTCGTACCCAATATCAATGAACGCGGCATTTAAACCTGGGACAATCTTTTTGACTGTACCCAGATATATATCTCCGACATTGAATTTTGTTTCATCATTATCATGATGAAATTCAACTAAACTCTTGTTTTTAAGAAGGGCTATACGACATCCACTTTGAGTTGAATTAATAATTAATTCATTGCTCAATGTGATAGTATTTTATGTTAAAAAAGAACTTTTAATCGTGTATAGCACATAAAAATGAAGTCAGATTACTTCTTCTTATGTCTGTTCTTTCTGAGTCTCTTCTTTCTCTTGTGAGTAGAAATCTTATGTCTTTTTCTTTTTTTACCGCAAGGCATATTCGTAATGTTTTAATGTTTTAACTAATTCTCTCGAGATACTCATCAGCAGCAGTTATAATCTGCTCATCAGCACCTAATTCTTTAACTTTGTTGAACTGTGCTTTTGCCTTGACCAACTGGCCAATTTCATAATAGCACACTCCTAAAAAGAAATTTCCTTCAACATCTAGTGGGTAATAACGCACGTACGTCTCAAAACGCTCTACGGCATTCTCAAACTGACTAGTTTGAATAGACATTCTACCCATGCTCATTAATGTTCGTTGGTTATCTGGATCTTGCTCCAAAATTTCCCTTAACATCATGATTCCCTGCATTGGATTTGATGAAGACACATAGGTCATTGCGACATTGTGTTTTACATCATAATTGTCTGATTGCTCTTCGAGTATTTTTTGATAAATCTCGCGCGCTTTACCGCCTAGGAAGTCAATTTTTGGCTTATCCAAAGCAAATGTAAATGCTTCGAAATAAGCATCTCCAGCCTTCTGCCAGAGTGATATTTGATCAAGTTCTTCAGCATACAATGCCGCATAATAAGCGGCACTATCATATTTGTTTATCTCCATAAAAACTGCCATCAGCGAATCTAATGATTCAATGTTTGGCTGAATTCGACCGTTGCTCAACAACCTGTCTTTCCAAAAAGCTATCCGAGGTTGAACCTCTTCAGGAATTTCGGTGCTATGGTCAACTATTCCACCAGGGATAGTTTCGTCAATAAACGCTGCTTGTTCGGTACTCTCATTATTAACCACCACTTTAGGAAGGCTATAAATAGCAACCACCAGCAGCACTGCAACAACAAGAAGTAATACCTGAACCTTATTCATATAGCCTATTGAGGCTTAAAATATTAATTATTAGCAGCTTTAACTTTATCGCTGCTTTTCACTTGTTCAATAAAAACCTTTGATGGTTTAAAGCTAGGAACATAATGCTCGTCAATCACGATTGCTGTGTTTTTCGATATGTTTCTAGCAATTTTTTTAGCTCTCTTTTTATTCACGAAGCTTCCGAATCCCCTGACGTAAATGTTCTCTCCTTCCGCCATTGAGTCTTTCACTACCGCAAAAAGGGTCTCAACAGTTGTAGTAACATCAGACCTGTCAATTCCGGTCTTTTCGGCTATCTGATTGATAACATCTGCTTTAGTCACTGTAACTTATATTTTTAGGTTAATAAAAATTGTGTAAAAAACTTATTCCCAGTTATTTTGGGGTGCAAAATTAAGGGTTCGTGACTAATTAAAAAACGTATTCCTAAAAAAAATGGAGAACCCGCGCACCGAACTACCCCCTAAGCCTATAAAAGCAACTTTGAATAGCGAAATATTTGTAAATCAACTAATTAGCTGGTATGGTCATCAGAAACGTGATCTCCCATGGCGCCACACGAATGACCCATATAAGATTTGGCTTTCAGAAATAATACTTCAGCAAACGAGGGTCAAACAAGGTATGCCTTACTATTTGAAGTTTATTGAGCAATACCCAACGGTAAAAGACCTTGCAAATGCTCCTGAAAGCGAAGTACTCCGCCTTTGGCAAGGCCTTGGCTATTATTCCCGTGCCAGAAACCTTCACTCCTGTGCAAAAACTGTTTCTTCTAAGCTCAAAGGGGTTTTTCCATTAAAATTTGATGACTTATTAAAGTTAAAAGGCATTGGCAGGTATACAGCAGCGGCAATAGCGTCTATAGCCTTTAACGAACCAAATGCTGTCGTAGACGGCAACGTTTTCCGAGTATTAAGCCGTGTCTTCGGAATAGAAAATGACATCTCGGATAGTAAGAGCTTGAAAGTATTCGAGACCAAAGCGAATATTTTGATCGATAAAAAGGCCCCCGGAGAATTTAATCAAGCAATCATGGACTTTGGTGCCATCCAATGTACACCAAAGCGTCCAGCGTGTGCAATTTGCCCTATGAGTCATTTTTGTTTCGCCTTCAACAAAGGCAAACAAGACCAGCTTCCTATTAAAACTAAAAAGGTAAAAGTCAGAAATCGCTACTTCTACTATTTTATCTACGAACATGGGGATCAGCTGCTGATGAAAGAACGCGGGCCTAAGGATGTCTGGCAAGGACTGTACGACTTCAACCTATTGGAAAGTATAGCACCCCTTTCTGAAGAAGATTTCTTGAAAGAACTAGGCACTAGGGAGTTAACCCTCCTCGATTTTTCTGAGCAAGTGAAACATATATTGACACATCAGCGAATTTTCACTCGATTCATTAGGGTTAGGGTGAATGAATTAGGTAACTTTATGGCGCTTGCAAAAAGTAAAAATCTAGAAGCATTTGAATTGGCAGAAGTTCAGGAATTACCAAAACCGATACTGATCCAAAACTATTTGCAAAAAGAATTTTTTTAATTAGATTCATCCAGCTCAATCTTAAATTAAGCAAATATCATGGCAGGAGTAAATAAAGTAATCTTGGTTGGAAATTTGGGTAAGGACCCAGAGGTGCGCCATCTTGAAAACGGAAGAGCCGTAGCAAACTTCTCTATTGCAACAAGCGAGACTTACAAAAACAAGCAAGGAGAAAAGGTAACTAACACTGAGTGGCACAATGTTGTACTTTGGACTCCGCTAGCCGAAATTGCCGAGCGATTTTTGAAAAAGGGTGGTCAAGTATATATTGAGGGTAAGCTGACAACTCGTTCTTGGGATGACCAAGATGGGAACAAGCGATATACCACTGAAGTAGTTGGCCGTGAGTTAACCTTACTAGGTGGTCGTGCCGAAGGAGGTGCACCAGCTCCACAAAGCAATACGGGCAACGAAGCAAAAGAAAGCCCCGTATCTTCTATTCCTGAGGATGATACAGACGACCTCCCTTTCTGATCGCTGATTAAAAATCTAAAAATAGAATTTGGACTTACCATCAGACGACCCCGGGCCTAGTTTAGTGCTCCTTTCTCAATTCGTAGAACTCTCCAGTAGTTACGTGATAATTAATGGAATAGCCTTTGTTTTGCTCATTTTGGCATCCGCTCTGATTTCAGGGTCAGAGGTTGCCTTCTTTTCTTTAGATAACACACAACTATCTAAGTTCAAGGAAGAGAATACTCCCTCAGGAAACGCCATCTTAAAATTATTAGATCGTAAGCGTTACCTATTGGCAACCATATTGATCATGAACAACTTGATCAATATTGCGATAGTCACCCTAGCCACCTTCTTTACTTGGACACTGGTAGACACCAAAACCCCCGAAGGAGCGGTTGTATTAACGTTGACTATTATAGTCACCTTTGTTATTCTTTTCTTCGGTGAGGTAGTACCAAAAAACTACGCCAATCAACACAATTCCAAGTTTGCCAAAACAACAGCAAACGGACTTCTATTCTTAGAAAGAGTTTTAAGACCCTTTTCATTCCTCTTAATAGCCGTGACTAACATCATTGAAAAAAACGTGGTGAAAAAGGGACAGAACCTCACAGTAGATGAACTAAATCACGCCTTAGAAATTACCACAGGGGAAGATACTACCGATGAAGAAAAAGGCATCCTCAAAGGCATTGTAAACTTCAGTACATTAGGCGTAAAGCAAGTCATGAAATCGAGAATGGACATCACTGCCATTGACATCGAAGTAGATTTCCATGAACTAATGGACAAAATCAATAAGTGTGGTTTTTCGAGAATCCCAGCCTATAACGAAACGATAGATAAGATTGAAGGCATTCTCTACATCAAAGACCTCATCCCCCATATCGATAAAGACGATGATTTTGCTTGGCAAGCACTCCTTAGGCCCGGCTTCTTTGTGCCTGAGAATAAAAAAGTGGATGCCCTGCTGAAAGACTTTCAAGAACAACGTGTGCACATGGCAATCATCGTAGACGAATACGGAGGTACCTCTGGACTCATTACCATGGAAGATATTATCGAAGAAATCGTGGGAGAAATCAATGATGAGTTCGATGATGAAGATATCGCTTACAACAAGTTAGACAACTCAACGTATATCTTCGAAGGCAAAACTTCTTTAAATGACTTCTGTAAAATTGTAGAGGTTGAACCAGCTCTGTTCGATGTAGTGAAGGGAGAAAGCGAATCACTGGGTGGGTTATTGCTAGAAATAAATTCTAAGCTACCGCGGGCTGGTGAGAAGATCGAATTTGAAAACTTCCTTTTTACAATTGTCGCAGTAGACGCAAGGCGCATAAAACGAATTCGCGTGTTGATCAAACCTACGGTGTGATTTGAAAATCCAAAGAAGATACTTAGTGCAGTTCCTTATATGCCTATTGGTCGTGCTTTCGGCATGTGACGAAGTCTATCTTCCAAAGCCTGCGGGTTACAATAGAATAGACCTTCCTCAAAACACTTATCAAGCGCTTCCAGATACATTTCCATACAGTTTCGTTTATTCAAACTATGCTCAATTGGCTGGTGATTCAAATAAAAATGCTGATCGCTATTGGGCAAATTTGTACTATGATGACTTTGATGCTTTACTTCAAATCACGTATAAGGACTTGACAAAAGGTGGAAATGACGCTAAACTCTTACTCAATGAAGCCTTTGCTTTGGCCATGAGACATGACGTGAAAGCATACGGAATAGAAGAAACTTTGGTCGCTTTGCCTTACGGTCAAGTGGCAAGCCTGACTCAACTAGAAGGCGAAGTCCCTACACAGCTACAATTCTTTACCTCAGATAGCACCAAGCACTTTTTCCGTGGAGCGCTTTACTTTAATACAGCTACCAAAAACGATTCGCTTCAGCCAATCATCAACTTCATTAAGAAGGATGTACTACAAATGCTCAATTCTTTTGAGTGGAAATATTAAATTGACACATGCCCTCATTCTTCGATACCAGTATCGAATTTCTTAAAGGAGTTGGTCCTCAAAAAGCAGCCTTAATTGGTAAGGAATTAGCCTTGTTTACCTATGGGGATTTGATCCAACATTATCCATTTCGCTATGAGGATCGCACCAAGTTCCAGAAGATATCTGAAGTACATGCAGACATGCCCTTCGTGCAGATGAAAGGGCGTATCACCAAACTGGACACCATCGGTGAATTGCGAAAAAAGCGACTAGTCGCTCGCTTCTCTGATGATACTGGTGGAATCGAATTGGTTTGGTTCAAGGGAATCCCATGGGTAAGTAAGAAACTAAGGCTTGGGGTAGACTATGTTGTCTTTGGCAAACCTGCGGCCTTTGGAAGGAAAATCAATGTCGCGCA
>CBFIAY010000003.1:0-43741 GCA_965660665.1 Roseivirga sp.
GATTATTATTAAAACCCTTGTCCTTAATGGATAAGGGTTTTTTTATGCCCGAAAATATCAAATGATGGAAGAAAATGAGCCCAAGATTATCATAGCTTTTGCAATACCTTGAAAAGTGGGGGCGGCCATTCAGAGAATTTTGATGATTACTTGAACAGAAAGTGAGTTAAATTACGTAGTTATGTCCTAAGAGTTGAATTTATAAGCCCTTCAAGTTACCTATGCTCGCAGTAATTAATTTTCTTAACCCTAATGTGCTTTGGGGCTTATTTGCGATTTCGATTCCAATCATTATTCATCTCTTCAATTTGAGAAGGGTTAAGCGGGTGGAATTTTCTAATACTTCGCTATTAAGGCGTGTTAAAGAGGATAGTTCGGCAAAAAGAAAGCCTATTGAATTGCTTATACTGATGGCTAGAGTTCTGGGAGTTGTACTCCTTGTTTTAACGTTTGCTAGGCCTGTTTATAAAGACGAACAGAATGATCTTAGTCTCCAAGGGGAGGTTTTACTATACCTAGATAACTCCTTTAGTTTGTCAGTAAAAGATCAAGGAGGGCAATCTGCCTTTGATAATGCTTATAATCTTTCTCAAGATTTGGTCAATGCCTATCCTGATGGAACAATTTTTAGATTTATCGAGAATGCCTACTCAAATTCTATTGCTACAGAGTTTACTAAGTCTTCTTTGACTGATAACCTTACTGAGATACAGCAAGTAGGTGTTGATCGAAGTTTCGAAGAAATAGCTAATAGAAAGAAGAGTCAATCCATATCTGGTGATGTGTATTTGGTGTCAGACTTTCAAAATAGTCATGGCTTGAGTCTTTTGTCAGCTGATACAACAAGCAACTATTTCTTAGTGCCAGCAATGGGTACCGATTATGGTAATGTTTTTGTCGACAGCGTTTTTCTTCAAAACACGTTTTTGTCTGGGAGCGTAACTAATCTTCTAAAAGTAAGATTAAGAAGGAATAATAAAAGTATAGATCAGGTTAATCTTAAACTTTATATAGATGAGCGGCTATCTGGTACAAATCAAATAAGCTTTGGAGAAGATTTGATAATGGACTACGATTTTGAGATCCCATTAGCTGATCAAGCTATTAGTGAAATTAGGATTTCGTTAGATGACCCCGGCTTAGCATTTGATAATGACTACTATTTGGCAATCAATCAATTGGATAAGATTCGGGTATTAGAGCTATATGCATCGAATACACCTAGTTTTGTTTCATCACTTTTTGACGATAATGAGTTATTTCAATTTGAAAGAGGTAAAGCTAATGCGTTAGATAATCAACAAATAGAGTCAGCTGATTTTATAGTTATTAACCAATTGTCAGCCTATTCGAATCAATTATCCAATGCGATTGCGGGCGCTATTGATAACGGTAAAACCGTTTTAGTGATCCCATCAGAAAAAATTGCGGCTAGTGAACTCAATAGGTTGGGTCTTAGCGTAGTTGGAGATACACGGCAGCGGGTGGTACTAGATGTTCCGAACTATGAGAATCCATTTTTTGAAGGAGTTTTTGTAGAAAACTCTCAAAACCTAGAAATGCCAGACGCAAGTATTCTATATAGATTGGTGAATGAAGAGCTTCCTTATATGACTTTTAAGAATGGAAGATCATTCCTTTCGAAGGTATTAAGCAATGGCAGCCTGTTTTTCTTTGCAAGCAGCTTTGATGAAGATTTATCAACCTTCCCGAATCATGCTCTTTTTGTTCCTATATTGTATAAGCTTGCCCTTGGTAGCAAAGCAAACCTGTCTAATCTATATTACAGCACTGACGATGAGACCATAGTTTACCCGATAAGTGGGCAGAACAAGAATAATATTTATGCGCTTAGAAGAGGTGATGTCTCCTTAATACCAGATCAGCGACAAGAAGAAAATCGCTTAATTATGGAGATTCCTAAAGACCAGATATCTGCGGGTCACTATGCGCTTGTATTGAACGATATTACGATCGGAACTTTGGCATTTAATATACCTAAGGAAGAATCAGATATCCATAGCATCGATTTTGACTACTTGGAAGAGCTAAGTACAGCTTCTAATATCACTTTATTGAATAATACAGGTGGACAGAGTGTTGGTCAGGAAATCCGTTCAGGAATAGATGGCATTCCTTTATGGAAGTATGCTTTATTAGGTGCACTGCTTTTTCTTTTTTTAGAAATAATATTAATCCGATATTTATAGTATGGAATTTTTGATTCGTGCTGCTGAAATTCTGCACCCTGGTTCACCCTTACACAGATCCACAAAGGACGTATTAGTATCAAATGGTAAGATTCAGAAGATCTCGGACCATATTGACTACGAAGGGCAAGTGGTATCGTGCAAAGACTTAAAGCTAAGTATTGGTTGGTTTGACATGCGGGCTCATTTTAATGACCCCGGTTTTGAGCATAAAGAAGATGTGGATAGCGGGACAGCGACTGCCTTAGCGGGTGGTTTCACTGATGTGGTGCTTTTGCCGAATACCAATCCAGTAGTTAGTACAAAAAATAGTATTACTTATTATCAGAAGCATAATAGTGTCTCTCCAATTACGCTGCATGCCATAGCTGCAGTTACCGTGAATTGCGAGGGTAAAGAGCTGACTGAGATGATAGACCTTCATCATGCAGGAGCGATCGCTTTTTCTGACGGACTCAAAACTATTTGGCATACCGACATCTTGTTAAAGGCTCTGCAATACCTTCAGAAGTTTGAAGGCCTCTTGATTAACAGACCAGAAGATGATCATTTGACCGCTTTCGGTCATATGCATGAGGGGCAAGTAAGCACCATGCTTGGGTTAAAAGGAATGCCATCTCTATCAGAGTCGATTATGATTCAAAGAGATTTGAAACTGCTCGAGTATGCAGGTGGTAAAATCCATTTCACCCTGGTTTCCACAAAAGAGAGTGTAGAGTTGATCCGAAAAGCGAAGGCCAAAGGGCTACATGTCACGTGCGATGTAGGTGTCAACTACCTCAATTATACAGACCAAGATTTAGGCGATTATGACACCAATCTAAAGGTGAACCCACCTTACAGGTTAGAGGAAGACAGGAAAGCTTTAGTTGAAGGGGTTTTAGATGGGACCATCGATGTTATTGTGAGTGATCATAACCCACATGATGAAGAGTGCAAGAAACTTGAGTTCGATCTAGCCGATTTTGGGTCGGCTAACCAGCAGCCGTTTTATAGTATTGCAAGTGGTGCTTTTGGGAAAGGGTTTGATAAAATTATTCAGCAAATAACGACTAAGCCTCGAAACATCCTTGGCCTTGAAGTCCCAAAGATTGAGGAAGGAGCAGAAGCTTGCTTAACACTTTTTAGTCCGACTGTTAGTTGGACTTTAAATTCAAAGACTAATAAATCAAAATCAGTAGCATCGCCAGCCTTTAACCAAGCGATGAACGGTAAAATCATTGGGATTGTAAATAAAGGGGAGCTTCGTCTCAACAATTATGAAGATTAATCCAGTAATACCCAAGCTTGCTTTCCGATATGGTCTGGCAGGAGGGGTCATGGCGATTGTTGCCTTTTTAGTTTTTTTCTATTTAGGACAACAACCGTGGAGAAATCTAATCTCCTTCTTGATCGATATATTGATCATCGGGCTATTCTCCTTTCTGACTATAAAAGACTTTAGGTCCAATTATAATAATGGTGAACTTAGATTTTACCACGGAATGAGCCTTGGATTTATTTGCTATACCACTGTAGCCTTCGTTTTTGCGGTATTCTATTTTGTTTTTATGCAATGGTTTGAGCCCGACTTCTTGAATCTTTATATCGAAACAGCTAAGTCTGACATGTTATTAAGAAAGGATATGATCCTTCAGGGAGTAGAAGTCGATCCTGATGTGTATTTCAGTGAACAACTTGGCACAATAGACGAAATCACAAAGTCAAGCCTCATTTTTGACTCCTTTCTGAAAAAACTAATTTTCGGGATTTTCCTTGCTCCAATTTTCTCGATCGTACTAAGAACACGTCAAGGAGAAAATTAATCGTTAATCCCGATTATAACTCACTTAAGTAAAAACTATTGGAGCTCCGGGATAAGTAGGTAAACTTGTAGAAAATAAGTATTTTTCAACTTGTCAACCTTAATCAGATCAACATGGAAGAACAATTAACTACAGGCCAAGTGGCTAAAAAGTGGGGATTAATTTACGGCCTTGTCGCCACTGTCATCAATTTAGTTCCCCTAATACTTGAAGTGCAACCTGGATGGTGGCCAGTTGTCAACATTGTTATTGCTGTGGTAATGTTTGCCTTGGCAACTAAGGAATTCAAGACGGAAAATGGTGGTTATATGACTTTTGGAGAAGGTTTTAAAATCACCATGCTGGCGGCACTTATAGCAGGTGTCATTCGAAATTTAGTTAACTATGTCTACGTCAAGTTCATTGATGACACGGTAATGGAGCGTATTCAACAAACAGTCGTTGATGCTTGGAGAGAACAAGGAATGTCAGAAGAACAAATTGAGCAGATGTCAGGATTCACAGCTGGTATATCAAATCCAGAGATTGGATTATTATTAGGGATTGTATCTGTTCTACTTGGTGGCTTGATTTGGGGTTCAATTGTTTCCGCTGTGAATAAAAACGAAGCTGAAGATTTTTAGAAATTGATACAAATATCTATAGTAATACCGCTTTATAACGAAGAGGAGTCACTACCTGAACTCATTGATTGGATAAGCCGTGTGATGAAAACGCATGGCTTTCTTTATGAAGTGCTGATGGTCGATGATGGGAGCACTGATGGATCTTGGGCTGTCATCGAAGACCTCTCTAAGGAATACCCTATTAAGGCCATGAAGTTCAATAGGAATTATGGTAAGTCTGCTGCGCTCAACGTTGGGTTTAAGCACGCTGTAGGAGAAGTGATCATTACTATGGACGCCGACCTTCAAGATAGTCCTGATGAGATTCCAGCGCTTTATGCGATGGTTAAATCAGGGAACCACCTCGTTTCAGGATGGAAGAAGAAACGTTTTGATCCGATCACCAAAACTATTCCATCTAAATTATTTAATGGTGTAACAAGAATTCTGTCTGGTATAAAGCTGCACGATTTTAACTGTGGCCTAAAGGCCTATGATAAAAAGCTTGTCAAGACGCTCGATATATATGGTGAAATGCACCGCTATATACCTGTTATCGCCAAACGTAATGGGTTTACGAAAATCACAGAGAAAGTAGTTGAGCATAGGGCTCGAAAATACGGTGTGACCAAGTTTGGTATAGAACGGTTTGTCTATGGGTTTTTAGATTTACTATCTATCTCTTTTGTTTCTCGTTATAAGAAGCGTCCGATGCACTTCTTCGGTACCTTGGGCACCCTGTCCTTTGTATTAGGCTTTCTTTTCGTTTTATGGATTACCTGGGAGAAAGTAAGAGCAATTTATATTCTTGAAACCAGTGACTACAGAGATATTGTAGAGCAGCCTTTGTTCTTTCTTGCCATTGCAGCGATTATCATTGGAGTTCAATTGTTCCTTGCAGGTTTCGTGGGCGAAATGATGGTAATGAATTCTCATAAAAGGAACGATTACATTCTTGACGACACCATTGGCTTAGATCAATGAATTTCTATTCCGTAGTAGTTCCTGTTTATAACCGCCCTGATGAAGTAAGAGAACTTCTTAATTCACTCACCGAACAAACGTTCAAAAACTTTGAAGTGCTTATTATTGAGGATGGCTCTACCAATAGGTGTGAAGAGGTTGTAAATAGCCTCAAGGATAGCCTCAATGTTCAGTATTTTTTTAAAGAAAATTCGGGACAAGGCTTCACTAGAAACTTTGGGTTTGAAAGAGCCAAGGGAGATTACTTTGTTGTTTTTGACTCCGACTGTCTGATTCCATCGAGCTATTTTGAAACGGTAGATAAGTTTTTACAAAGGAACAAGGTAGATACTTTCGGAGGACCAGATGCAGCCCATGAGTCGTTCACAACACTTCAAAAAGCGATTAGTTATTCCATGACCTCTCCTTTTACTACTGGAGGAATTAGAGGTAATAAGAACCACGTAGGAATATTTCACCCGAGAAGCTTCAATATGGGGATCTCGAAAGAAGTTTTTGAGAAGACAAAGGGATATAACCTAACTAGAATGGGTGAGGACATCGAGTTTAGTATTAGAATAATAAACAGTGGCTTCACAACGGCTCTTATTGAGGATGCCTTTGTCTATCACAAAAGGCGAACCAGCCTATCTCAGTTTTACAAGCAGCTTTATTTCTTTGGTAGGGCTAGAATAAATGTGAATCGTTATTGTCCTGGTGAGCTCAAGCCTATTCATATTCTACCTGCATTGTTCACGCTTGGCCTTTTCATATGGCTGAGCACGATTGCTTGGAGTGACGATCTTTTTACTGTTGGGGCAGCGCTGCTATCGATTTTTTTTATACTCATCCTGATACACGCTACGCTAGAAACAAGAAGCTTGAAAGTTGGTATAGCAAGTTTATTGACCTCTTTTACGCAACTGTTTGCCTATGGCATGGGGTTGATTTCAGAAAAGTTTAGGCCTCGCGGGGATCAGCCTTTTGCACAGAAATAAATGATCTCATTAGGAGGTAAGGCATACCTTCTAACTGTTTCTTTCGGCAGTTCCATCACAAATCGATCTTCTTTCACATTGAACCCTGCTTTTTCCAGTCGTTTTCCATAATCAAGTCCAAAAAGACGGACATGATCATCTTGCCAATAAACGCGTTCCCTTTCTTTAGGTTCCGTAATGGTAGGGTCTTCTAGCGTGGTCTCTCTACTATAATCTTGCGGAGATTGAATGATTGCCCAGCCACCAGGTTTTAAGACCCTGTAAATTTCGCTCATCGCTTTGATGTCATTGTCTACATGTTCCATCACATGGTTACAAAAGACTACGTCAAAGGTATTATCGTCAAAAGGTATCTCGTGCACATCCATCTTCACATCTGCTAAAGGAGAGTCAAGGTCGGCTGAAGTATAGTCAATGTTTGGCATAGCCTTGAACTTCTTGATGAAGCACAATTCTGGAGCGATGTGTAGCAGTTTGATGTCGGCAGTGAAAAAGTTGGTCTTCTCTTTTAAGTAAAGCCACATAAGGCGATGACGTTCTAGAGATAATGAATCTGGGCAAAGTGCATTAGGTCGGGAGTTTAATCTTCCGTAGGGTAAGAACTTTCGGTAGGAGATTTCGCATACTGGGCACTCAACATTACTTCCGCGCATGAAAATACTAATGAACCTTAGCCCATAATGGCTAAAATACTGCAAGTATTTGCGAGGAACGTTCCTCAGCATGAAGCTAATAAGCTTTTTCATGAAATTAATTTCGACAAAGATAAAAATCCCTTACTAAGTATACCCGACCATCCAAATTATGATTGACCTCATGATAGGGTCTATTTGCCGTTCTTATAAATAGAAGATTACCATTAAACGTTGGGCCCCTTGAGAACATCTAAATATAGAGTAGTTTTTTTTCAGACAGTGAAACATTTACACAATGCTAGGGTTTGAGGACTGTGACATAGGGGTTTAGAACTATTGGAATAGTTAGGGATTATTCCAGAGGTATCAAACTTTTTTAGACGGAGAGAAACAGAGTTTTATAAAGTATAATTTCGCATAATAATTAAAAAGAAATTTAGGTTAATCTAATAATCATGAGAAATAAGTTAATCATATCTGGAATCATCATAGTAGTGGTCATCATTGCTGCTGTAAAGGTTTTTAACCCTGCCGCGGCAGTTGACTCAACAGCTTTATTTGTTGCGGCAGAAAGAGGTGAGTTTACTGTAGAGGTAACCACAACAGGCGAATTATCTGCTGAGAGATCAACCAAAATCATAGGCCCAGCGTCTGCTAGAGATTTTGGTATTCGTACCATGACGGTACAAAGGTTAGTTGATGAAGGTACTCAAGTTAGTGCTGGAGAGTTCGTAGCGCAACTAGATCCGGGAGAATTGAATGACAAGATTAATGCAGAGAAAGATAGGCTAGATGGTGAAATAGCTGAATTTAATAGCTCTAAAATTGATACTGCCCTGACGTTAAGTGCTGAAAGAGATAAATTGGTTAACCTCGATTACAACATTGAAGAGAAGAAACTTCAATTAGAGCAGTCGCAGTACGAACCGCCAGCAACTATCGAAAAGTATAAAAATGAGCTTGAAAAGCTTACAAGAGATAAGTCTCGAGCCATTGAAAACTACGAGTTGAAAAAGTCGCAGGCAAAATCTAAGATGATTGAAGCAAATTCGGACTTGAAACGTGTTAGAGATCGTTACAATACCATGAAGGACTTAATTGCTGACTTCACAATTTTGGCACCGCAGTCTGGTATGGTCATTTATACCAAAGGTGGTTTCGGAGGAGATAGGATCATAGAAGGTTCTTCAGTAAGTCCTTATTCACCAAACGTTGCAGAGTTGCCGGATTTGTCTAGTATGATTTCTACTACATACATCAATGAGGTAGACATTAGAAAAGTTCAGCCAGGACAGCCGGTATTAATGGGTTTAGATGCATTCCCTGAAAAAGAGTTGACAGGAAAGGTTATGAGAGTGGCCAGAGTAGGACAACAAAACCCCAATTCTGATGCGAAAGTGTTTGAAGTAATTGTAAGGTTGAACCAAGTTGATTCTGACTTAAGACCAGCCATGACAACCAGTAATATTATTATCACTCAAAAACTTGATGATGTGGTGTTTTTACCACTTGAATGCCTTCAAGTTTTTAACGATTCTATTAACTACGTGGTCAAAAAAGGCGGTATGCTACAAGAAGTTAAGGTAGGTTTGACGAACAGCAATGCGGCAGTTATTGAAATGGGTATCGAAGCAGGTGATATGGTTTACTTATCTTTTCCTGACAATATTGAAGGGAAAGAACCAAAACTCATCCCTGAGTTGAATGGTACTAGAATGCAAAAATATCAATCGGCTCCTGAGCAGTTATTAAGTGATGATTCACAGTGGTTAATGCCTGACGGTAGTCAAATGACTCCAGATGCGATCCAAAGATTCAAGGATAGAGGCATGGATGCTACTCAGGCTACTGAAATGATGAAACGTTTCGGTGGTGGTGGACAAAGAGGTGGTGGTAGACCAAGTGGTAGACCAGCTACTTCAGGTGCAGCAACTTCAGGAGGAAACCAACCAACTAATTAAGAACTCTTCACATGAATATTAATAAGAAGAGTTTACTGTCCAATTTCTATATAGCTATGGAGGCGGTGATTGCCAATAAGGTAAGATCACTCTTGACAGCTTTGGGTATCATTTTCGGAGTAGCCGCAGTAATTGCGATGCTCGCGATTGGAAATGGTGCGCAATCAGAAATACTAGAACAGATAGAGCTAGTAGGTGTGAACAATATTATTGTTCAGCCCATAGTTGAGCAAGTGGAGCAGACAATTGGAGAAGACGATGAAGAGGGAACGAATTTCTCTCCTGGTCTAAAACTATTAGATGTTGAGAGTATTCGAAAAAGTATCCCTGGTATTAAGAAATTGAGCCCTGAGATATTAATAGAGACTTATATTATCAAGAACGGCATCAGGAAATCAGCCAAATTGGTTGGTGTAGAGCCTAGTTACTTCGAAGTAGCTAATTTCGACCTTCAGGAAGGTAAAATGTTCTCTGAGATTCAGCTTGAGAAGGGAACTCCCGTTTGTATTATCGGAAAAGGTATACAACAGAAGTTTTTTCCGAGAGAAAATCCAATCGGTAAGAAAATCAAGGTGGGTAGTCAGTGGCTTGAAGTAATAGGTGTGTTAAAAGGGAGGTATATCTCAGAGCAGGCCATTACCAACCTAGGGATTAGGGACTATAATATGGATGTGTATACACCCATTCAAACGGTCTTGGTTAGATATATCAACAGGGATTTAGTAACCGGTTCTGGACTCAAGAAGAGTTTTGGAAGTACGAGCTTTGGTTTTGGCGGTAGAGGTGGATTCTCCATTACTACTACAGTAGCCGCTGATGATGACAAACCAAGCAACTATCACCAAATTGATCGATTGGTTGTTCAGGTAAATGAGTCATCAAAGCTGAATACGACTGCCGATGTGATGGCTAGAATGCTAGAAAGAAGACATTATGGCGTGGTTGACTATGAAATATCTATTCCTGAACTGTTGTTAAAGCAACAGCAAAGAACCCAGAATATATTTAACATTGTTTTGGCTGCTATTGCTGCAATTTCCCTACTTGTTGGTGGAATTGGTATCATGAATATCATGCTAGCGTCTGTCATGGAGCGTATTAAGGAGATTGGTCTAAGACTATCGATTGGCGCTAAAAAGGCCGATATTATTATGCAGTTTCTCTTCGAGGCTGTGGTCATCTCGGTAAGCGGTGGAATTGTTGGCGTTTTGCTTGGCGTAGGTTTAGCCTTTGCAGTATCGAGTTTAGCAGATTTCCCAACGGAAATAAGTTTTTCATCAATACTTATATCATTTGGTGTAGCTGCCACGGTAGGACTTGTCTTCGGGATTACACCAGCGAAACGGGCTGCAGAGCAAGATCCGATTACATCATTAAGACACGAATAATCAAACACATATGAAAAAGGTCATTTTTTTATTCCTGGCAATTTTTTGCCTATCTCAAATATCAATTGCTCAAGAAAAGAGAGTATTAACACTCGATGAAGTGATTGACTTGGCGAAAGCAAATTCAAGAGCGGCTAAAAGAGCTGAAACCAGTAGAAATTTGAATTATTGGGGCTACAGGGTATTTCGTGCAAGCCTTCAGCCTCAGCTATTGCTGAGGGGTACTGTACCTAGTTATCAGGACAGAGCCATTCCAATTAACCAACCTGATGGTACCGTAGTCTTTAGAACTGTAAATCAGAATAACTCTGATTTGAGCCTAGGTCTACAGCAAATATTGCCTTGGACGAATACTACGGTTTCATTTGAAACTAATGTCAATAGATTCGATAATTATACTGACGGTTCAGAACAGACTTTGTTCCAAGGTGATCCTGTGGGAATATCAATATCGCAACCACTTTTCGCTGTAAATCAGTTTAAATGGAATAGACAGATTGAACCTTTAGAATACGAAAAATCTAAAAGAGCCTATGTACAGGACATTGAAAGTGCATCACGAGAAGCAGCTAGACGATTCTTTCAATTATTGATTGAACAAAAGAACCTAGAGATTGCACAACAAAATGAGTCAGCCAGTGATACTATTAATAAAATTCAGCAAGGAAGGTATAACATAGGTACGACTACTGAAGATGAAGTGTTGAATGCTGAGTTAAACTTAATTACTGCACAAAGTCAAGCAGCACAAGCTCTGTTAGATGTTCAGTCTAGGACGTTAGATTTGAGAAATTATATAGGTTTGACAGATGATGTTGAGCTTCAACTCATTCCACCAGCGGATGCCCCTGAATTTAGTATAGACTATGAGGCTGCGTTAAGGTATGCTAAAGAAAATCGAGAGGAGTATTTAGACTTTGAAGTAAGAAGACTTGAGGCAGAGAGAGGCATTGCGCAAGCAAGGGCCGCTCGTTTTAGTGCCTCATTGAATGCGAGTTATGGTTATGTCAGTGCTCAGACAAATAACCTAAGTGGAATTTACAATGGAGATAATGTAGCAGCAGGGTCTAGGGTAAGTTTGAACTTCTTTTTACCTATTCTGGATGGTGGTCGAAATAAGGCTAGAATGAATCAAGCCAGAGAGCAACAAAACTTAACTGATTTTAATATCGAGCAAGAGCAAGTAACTTTTGAGCAGACAATCGCCAATGCTGTTCGAAACTTTGATCAAATCTTGAGTCAAATACAAATTGCCTTAAAAAGACAGGAAATTGCTCAAAGAGGTTTTGAAGTAACTAACGGACGTTACTTAGCGGGTAAGGTTGGGATACTTGAATTGAACAATGCAAGAGATACAAAAGATTCAGCAATTAGAAACTACATTGATGCCTTGAGACAATACTGGGATGCATACTATGAGTTAAGAACACTGACCCTATATGACTTCCGTGAAGGTGAAATTCTATACAATCCATTGTTAGAGTACGATCCTAAGTCTGATACTATGATTGAAAGAATTCAAGGGAAGTAGTAACTTCTTAAGAAGTAAAGACATAAAAAAAGCCCCAATATATTGGGGCTTTTTTTATGTCTTTACAATTATTACTGTCCCGTATAATTGAAAGGGCTTATAACCCTGAGTTCTTTCTTAATATTCTCAGACACATTAAGCGTCTCGATAAAATCCTTGATGGTAGACTCTGTGATTTTAGTGTTCTTACGCGTTAGGCCTTTTAGTGCTTCATAAGGTTTTGGATAACCTTCTCTTCTAAGGATCGTCTGAATCGCCTCTGCCACAACCGCCCAATTACTTTCAAGGTCTGCATCAATGGCTGATTGGTTAAGCTCTAGTTTGTTAATACCCTTCACCAATGATTTCAAACCTATCAGTGTGTGTGCCAGCGGTACGCCAACATTTCTTAATACGGTTGAGTCAGTTAAGTCCCTTTGCAGCCTTGAAATAGGGAGCTTAGCCGAAAGATGCTCAAATAGGGCATTGGCGACTCCGAAGTTACCCTCAGCATTCTCAAAGTCAATAGGGTTGACTTTATGCGGCATTGCGGATGATCCTATTTCTCCTTCTTTGATCTTCTGCTTGAAGTAGTTCATTGAAACATACTGCCAAACATCTCTAGAAAAATCGATTAAAATTGTGTTGATTCTTTTTAGTGCATCAAACAGGGCCGCTAGATGGTCGTAATGCTCTATTTGAGTTGTGGGGTGACTTCTCTTTAAACCTAAGTAGTCGCTAACAAAATGGTTGCCGAACTCAATCCAGTCAGTATCTGGGTAAGCTACATGGTGTGCGTTGAAATTACCAGTGGCACCACCAAACTTAGCCGCAAATGGTATATCACCAAGTTGTACTAACTGTTCATCGATTCGAGTGCTGAATACTTGCATTTCCTTCCCAAGTCGTGTTGGAGAAGCTGGCTGGCCATGCGTTTTGGCTAGCATAGAGACTTTCGCCCACATCTCTCCCATGTGCTTAATAAGGTCGTTAACCTCGAGCAGAGCAGGCTCAATCACTTCGTGTAGGCCTCTCTTAAGTGTTAATGGAACGGATGTGTTATTAATATCCTGAGAAGTAAGACCGAAATGGATAAACTCCTTAAAGTCTGCTAGACCCAACTGATCGAATTTTTCTTTGATGAAATACTCTACCGCTTTCACATCATGGTTGGTTGTTTTCTCAATCTCCTTGATTGACGTGGCATCGGATTCGGAAAAGTCAGTATAGATAGCCCTTAGTGAGTCGAATAACATGCTATCGACTTTCTCAAGTTGTGGCAGCGGCATTTCGCATAACGCAATGAAGTATTCTATTTCTACTTCAACTCTATATTTAATCAGTGCAAACTCTGAGAAGTATGCACCTAAACTTGATGTAACTCTGCGGTATCTACCATCTACTGGTGAGATTGCGGTAAGGCTATTTAATTCCATTAAATCCTATTCAGTTTTGAGAAAGCACAAAGATACAAAATCATAAGAGTACTACTAGGCCTAGATAGGGCTAATGCTCTTAAGATCACTTCCTTTCTAGTGATATAGTCTTTACTTTTGCATCATCAAAAAATTGGTTCAAAATCAAACTTAAACTTGACTAATAGGGTTAAGCAGTGAGTAATCGGATAATAGAAAATTAGACTATGGCATTCGGCTTATTTAAGAAGAAAGAAAATAAGGTTCAAGCGGTAAAAACAGGCTACTTGAACCTCAAAGTAAAGGAAGTTGTACGTGAAACGGCTGATGCAGTTAGTATACACTTTGAGCAACCAGAAGGCGAGACTATCGACTATAAGTCTGGTCAGTTTTTGACTTTGATTGTCAATGTGAACGAAAAAGAGGAGAGAAGGGCTTACTCCCTTTGTTCATCTCCATTCGTAGATGCCCATCTTGCAGTGGCTGTCAAGAAAGTTGACGGAGGTATAGTCTCCAATTACTTGAATGATAATGTCAATGCTGGTGACGTTATAAAGTTGATGGAGCCTAATGGTAATTTTACCACGGAATTTTCAGCTTCAAATGAAAGGCATATCGTGCTTTTTGGAGGGGGTAGTGGAATTACGCCCTTGATATCGATCGCAAAATCAGCGCTCGACCAAGAGCCTAACTCCAAGGTGACGCTTGTTTATGCCAACAGAAATAAGGAGAGTATCATTTTTTATGATGCCATCAATAAAATGACTTCAGACGATCGTTTCAATGTCGTTCATGTGTTAGAGACAGTCAGTAATGACATCGACTCTCATGAAGGTTATTTAACGAAGGAGATCATCGGTGAAGTACTCGAGACATTGGACGTCAACAAAGCAGAGATGTTTGTTTGCGGGCCAACACCAATGATGGACCTGACACTAGCCTCTCTTAGCGCATTGGGTATTCCAGATGCTCAAGTAAGAAAGGAAAGCTTCGTGTCTACGACTGCATCTGTCGCTAAAGAAGTCGATGCGAATGATGAAAAAATTGTTGCGCGAGAAGTCACAATTATTTATGATGGTGATGAGTATAAGTATACAGTTGAGCCAGGAGAAACCATCCTTGAGAAAGGCTTAGAAGAAGATGTAGATTTACCATTCTCATGTCAAAGTGGACTTTGTACTGCGTGTAGAGGAAAGTGTCTTTCAGGAAAAGTTAAAATGGACGAAGAGGAAGGACTTTCTGAAGCTGAAATTAACGAAGGATATGTGCTTCCATGTGTTAGCCACCCGCTAACTGATGATGTAGTTATTGAAATAGGATAACTTTCTAATAAGAAGTTTGAAGCCCGAAGATATTCTTTGGGCTTTTTTTGTTCCCAAACCTATAACACATCCGACCTAGATATCACTAAGCCTTAATAAGTGATTTTTGTCTTTTCGGCATAATTTCATTAAATCAGCTTTATGAAGCTGAATGAGCAAATTCAAGTCATAAACAACCAAGAGTTACTGTCAAGATATATTGAGGTCAGGCGGATGACCCAGGAGATCTGCGCGCCACTTCAGCCAGAAGATTTCGTTGTACAACCTGTGGAAGATGTTAGCCCTCCGAAATGGCACTTGGCGCATACCACGTGGT
Organism: Roseivirga sp.; assembly: GCA_965660665.1. Taxonomy (GTDB): domain Bacteria; phylum Bacteroidota; class Bacteroidia; order Cytophagales; family Cyclobacteriaceae; genus Roseivirga. The sequence continues at coordinate 15,129 of CBFIAY010000003.1, forward strand.
TCTTCGAAAACTTTTTTTTGAAGAATCACCTTAAAGGCTATCAGGTTTTTGATAAGGATTACCACTTTCTATTCAATAGTTATTATGAAACAGAAGGTGATCGTTGGCTGAGATCAAAAAGAGGTTCTCTAACAAGGCCCTGGGTCAATGAAATTATGGCTTATCGCAATTATGTGGATGAACACATGAAGCACTTTCTTTCTGAGGAAAAGCTAAATAATGACCTGACCTCAGTACTCACGATTGGAATGAATCATGAACAGCAACACCAAGAGCTTCTGATATACGATATCAAACATATTCTTGGTGTAAATCCACTTTTCCCAGCCTATCAGGCCTTCGAAGGTGATCAATCACAACCAATCCTTACAGAGAAGTACTTGAAGGTTGAAGAAGGGATATACAATATTGGCTATGGGGGCACCGATTTTCATTTTGATAATGAAGAAGCTCAACACAAAGTATTTCTGCACAGCTATCAAGTATTAGATAGACTGGTGACAGCAGGTGAGTTCATAGAGTTTATTGAAGCGGGTGGGTATAAAAATCATAACTACTGGCTAATGGAAGGCTTTGAGTGGGCCAAAAAAGAGACGATTAAAGCACCATTCTATTGGTTCAAGGAAGATGGGGCATGGAAGCATTATACTTTGGCTGGACTTGAAGAAGTAAACCCAGACGAACCGATTACGCATATCAATTTTTATGAAGCCGATGCCTTTGCTAAATGGAAAGGGAAGCGACTACCAACAGAATTTGAGTGGGAAGTAGCTTGTCAGCAATACCAACCTCAAGTGCCAGTAGAAGCAAATTTTCTGGACAAAAGAAATTACAGAACAATGCCACGCGTAGGGAAAGATTATCAATTCTTTGGTGAAGTTTGGGAGTGGACCAATAGTGCTTATTTACCTTATCCTTTTTACAACAAAGTAGATGGGGCATTGGGCGAGTACAATGGCAAGTTTATGGTGAATCAAATGGTGTTAAGAGGAGGTTCTTTTGCGACCATGAGAAATCATATCAGACCGACTTATCGAAACTTTTTCCACCCCCATTTACGTTGGCAATTCACAGGGTTAAGATTAGCAGAGACATTATCGTGAGTATGGGTACTAGTGAGAAGAGAGAGGCGTTAGATGCCTTTGCAAAAGACGTTAAGAGAGGTCTAGAGCAATTACCTAAGGCTTTATCGTCAAAGTACTTCTATGATGAAAAAGGTGATGAGCTTTTTCAGAAGATCATGGCTTTGGATGAGTATTATCTTACACGCGCTGAGTTTGAGGTTTTTGTGCAGCATAAAGATGAATTGCTTAAGGAGTTTTTAGGCAATGAAGACTCTTTTAGGCTTGTAGAACTGGGAGCAGGAGACGGAACTAAAACAAAAGTACTGTTGTCTCATTTCTTAAACGAAGACATATCCTTCACTTATTCTCCAATTGATATTTCAGGAAATGTACTAGACCAACTTCAAGGCGATTTAAAGGCAGAATTGCCTTCGCTCAAGGTACAGCCGATAATAGGTGAGTACTTCGCTGGACTTGAAGATTTAGCGGCAAATGATAGTTCAAAAGAAATAGTACTCTTTCTCGGGTCAAACATTGGCAATTTTGGTAAATCTTCAAGTAGTTGGGTTTTTGACTCACATTGGAGAGCACCTTAAACCTGGTGATATGCTTTTGATCGGTTTCGATCTAATGAAAAGTCCCCAAAACATTCTTTCAGCATATAACGACAAAGAAGGAGTGACTAAGGCGTTCAATTTGAATTTATTGACACGAATCAATAAAGAATTAGGCGCTAATTTTAACATTGAAGACTTTGAACACTTCCCTACATACGATCCAATAACAGGAGAAACAAAGAGTTATATCGTTTCCAAGAAGGAGCAGGTGGTTTACATTGAAGCCTTAAATCAATCTTATTCATTTGATGCATGGGAGACCATCCATACAGAAGTTTCGCAGAAGTATTCTATGAAAATGATTGAAGACTATGCGGTTGAATCGGGCTTTGAAATTGTAAAGAATTTTACTGATTCGAATCAATATTTTGTTGATTCATTATGGAGAAAACTATAAGGGTTTGAACTGCTCGAATGCCTGAAGACAATTGTTGCAGTAATGCATTGACCTGCAAAGGGTAGGACCAAAGGGAGTTTTCATTTCCGTATTCTCACTATTGCAATGCGGGCAACTTGCTCTTTCGATTATATCGATATCCACAATCATATCGTGCTCAGGAGGAGGTGCCAAACCAAAGTCTTTCAGTGCCTTTCTCCCTTTTTCGGAAATCATATTTGAATTCCATTGGGTTTCGAAAGAGACGATCACTTCGTGAACCTTAATACCCTTTTTTACCAAAACGTCTTTTACATCTTGTTGCATTGCATCCATAGCTGGGCAGCCGGTGAATGTAGGCGTCATGTTTACGGTTACTTTACCAGAAGAATCAATATCAATACCCGTGATCACCCCAAGGTCGTTGAGGGACAATACAGGGATTTCGGGATCTTTGACTTCCTCAAGCCATTCCTTGATCTTACTAACCTCTAAGTCTTTGACACTGCTCATGATGCTCCTCTAATTAATATTACCAGTCAGCGGTTGGGTCTACATTGAACACCTCTGACATTTCAGTTAGCAAAGGCTGAAGATGTTCAGTATGCTTTCCATATCGGCCACCATAAACCGGTGTGATACTTTCCATATCTGGAAGTATTAAGCTCGTTTCTGAAATTACTTCAGTGATTTTAGTTTTCCATTGTGCTTTGAGCGCTTCCTCTCCAGCGAATAATCCTTCGTTAATCAGATCTTGTTCGAATTCAGAAACTTCAAACATTCCCAAAGCATATGGCAAGGACTTATCTAATGAATCTTGAAGTCGAGAGATGCTCTCTTCAGTAGCAGAACCAAGTTGCTTGATCCAAATATTAGCATGCATGCTATGGTATTTGGTCTCGCCCTTAATCTTTTTAGCCAAGTTGGCCAACGTTTCAAAGCTAGATTCAGCCAACATTTGAAAACGAATTAACTCTGCCGTGTCAAATAAAAAGTGTCTGATCAGACTGAAATCATATTCGCCATTGGGCAACTCTACAAACTGGGAATTGTGAAACTGCTCTGCATTTCTCATAAAAGCCACAGTGTCAGGATCTGATTCTCCTAGCTCGTTGAGTATTTTATATAGCTGCCAGCTCTGTCCCACTTTGTCTTGCGCCATTGATGAAAAAGCAATGTCTTCTTCTAACAAAGGGCCAAAACCAGTCCATTCAGAATTTCTGTGTCCAAGGATCAATTGATCATCGGCCATCTTATACAATAAGTCTTTGATTGCTGCTTGATTCATCTTTATCCCTGTTCTGCTTTGAATGCTTTAATCTTGTCTGCCGCCTTATAGTCAATGGCGTCTCTATATTTCTTTTCTTTCAGCGTATTCCAGATGTCTGCATCTTCTTCATCCGACATTAGAATGTCTTCAGATTTGGCAATCCATACGTTGAAAACGGGTTTGTCACGTGGGTATGTTTCTTTTGACGCTAAAAGCGCATCTTCAGGGTCTTTTGCTTCTACACTACCAATGTATTTGTGTTGTTTTCCACGCTTCAATAAATGGAAAACCTCGAATGAAACTGAAGTGTCTCCCGAGTAACTACCCTTAAACGTATCGTAAACGTCTTGCCCATTATCAGTGAATTCTGACACCAAGATCAGTTCGGTCTTAACAACACACAAGGCATGGCAAAACGTACCACGTCTACTAAACTGCTCTTTGGCAAACAGAAATGCCATTTCTTCATTCGGGGCATGAACCGTTCCGGCATGTTCAAATGGTTTACCTTCTTTCGTTTGAATAAAAGCTTGATACGTTTCAAACTGGTCCAAATGTTCTTTAGCTGCCATTGGAGCTTCAAAATCGTCTGGTATTGCCAGTCTATTTACCCTTGGGTCAAGTGATTTCAACATCTTAATTATGCTAAAGGCGTTACGTACTTTGCTTTAGGGGCAAGCAGTGCTTGTCTTACCCACCTTCCTCTTTCTTCCGCCATTCGTCTCACGGCAATTCGCTCCTTGTTGCACGGGCCATCACCATTGATGACTCGCTTAAATTCTTCCCAGTCTGGCTCAGAGAATTCCCACTGACCAGTTGTCTCATTCTTCATCAAGTTTTCATCAGGTATGGTCAGGCCAAGTTCCCATATTTTTGGAACATACATGTCCAAGAACTGTTGACGACATTCATCATTTGAAGCCATCTTTACTTTCCAACGCATTAAAATTTCTGAGTGGACAGAGATTTTATCTGAAGGACCAAAGAAGTGCATCATAGGCGCCCACCATCTGTTAACAGCAGCTTGCATCATTTCACGTTGCGTTTTAGTGCCAGTAGCCAAATGGATCACACAATGGTGTCCATATTTCAAGTGGAATGATTCTTCAGCACAAATACGCTCAAGGGCACGGCAATAAGGGCCGTAACTTCCTTTAGAATTCGCGATTTGGTTAACTATCGCACCAGCATCAACCAACCATGAGATAAAGCATGAATCAGCCCATGTGAAAGCAGGGTAATTGAAAATGTTCGAATACTTCGACTTTCCTGAGATTAGATCCTCTAGTTGTTGCTCTCTTGGCTTACCGAGGGTTTCGGCAGCCGAATAAAGCAGTTGGGCATGGCCCACTTCGTCTTGAACTTTTGCCATTAGGGCCAATTTTCTTTTGAAGCCTGGGGCTCTTGTGATCCATGTACCTTCTGGTAATGCACCAATAATTTCTGAATGACCATGCTGCTCGATCATTCTGATCAGCTGCTTGCGATAAAGCTGCGGCATCCAGTCACTAGGTTCAATTTTTTCACCTCGATCAATTCTAGCTTCAAATTCAGCTAATTTGATTGGATCTTCCTCAGCAAGTGCTGTGGCTTTCATTGATTCGAATACGTTTCCACCTCCGTACATAAATTATTTTTTTAAACCGTTTAAAACTAAATTAGATAGTCTAACACCAATCTCTTCTGGTGTCAATGAACCCCCTGGTTTATACCAGTTGTGAGTCCAGTTTAATGATGATAATATTGTCAGCATCATAAATTTTGCATCAACTTGCTCAAATTCACCTGACGTTATTCCATCTTTTATAACCTGAATGAATCGTCCTTCATAGTCATCGCGCATGGCTAAAAAGTCACTTAAGTGAGGCTCACTTAAATGCCGCCACTCGTTGAAGAAAACTGCAGAGGCATCGGTGTTTCTGGTGATGACCTTTACGTGTGCAATGGCCGCCTTACTAATTTTATCTCCAGCACTAGTTTGCACTGATTCAACATCTTTCCATGCTTCAAAAAATTCATCCGCCATGCGAAAACATATTTTTTGAAGGATTTCTTCTTTAGATTTGATGTGAGAATAAAGACTAGCTGCTTCTATGCCGAGGACTTGTGCAAGATCTCTCATAGAAGTGGCTGCATAGCCTCTTTCTCTAAAGAGGGTTGTAGCCTTTTCTTCGATCTGCTGCTTACGATTCTTTTTAACTAGAATTTCCATTCATTCAAAGATAGACATACTAACGTTCGTTAGCAAGTTATTGTTTTGGCCAATACTGTATAAATATATGAAACTCAGAGACGAGAATTTTGACAAAAGAAAGTTCATAAAATCACTTGAATCAATTGGTTACCTATTTCTAGTGCTTCCATTAACCGCGTTTGGTTGGGTTTTCCTAGAAAAGGAAAGTACTGGAGGATTGAGGACTACGTTTTTTGAAAATACTGACATCATGTTTCATGGTGTAATGGCGATCGGTTTCGTCTATATACTGATGAGAACTTTAGCGACTTGGAAAGTAGATCTTTTGAAGGCCTTGGCAAGGACAGAGGAGCTTGACGCAAAGCTAATTGCCGTGAGAAAGCCGATTATTTATAGAAATGTAATGTGGGCTATAGGCTCTGGTATTGGTGCTTATGGTCTTTATGAGAAGGGCGATATGGTGTATGCTTTAGTCTTTACCGTGTTTTTACTCTTGATTACATCAAACCGACCCAGCGAAAGGTACTTTGTGAAGTTTTTTAAACTTAAGGGAGAGGAGAAGGACTGGATGCTGAAGACGGGTTTAGAGAATGATAAGGCTGAAACGAAATAATCGCCTCAGCCTTTTGAGTGATTGTGAATTGTGATTAAAAAATCACGCCAATACTAACCGGGTTAAGTTGTGGCCCGAGGCCTTCTTCGAAGAGTTCGTTCATATCATAGTTCACGAACATATCGAATCCATCGATACCTAATTGTAGCCTAAGGCCATATCTAAAGTCATTCACGAAGAAGCCTCCTTTATCTTTTACTTTATCACGCCCAGCATCATCTTTAAAAATGTATTTGGCTTTGTTGCCAAGCCTTAAACCGACATAAGGTCCCACACCGATTCGGAATCCTTTGCGAGAACTTATGGCAATTCTTACGTCTTCTTCTTCATAGACTCTCACCAGTCGTTTACCGCGCCCAAAGTCGAACATGGGTACGGCCGTAAAACTTAAGTAGGTGACTTTTAACTTACTCTTGATGGCGCTATTGATATTAAGATCTTCAACAAAGTTAAGTTCTCCACCATTTGGATCGAGACGGGTGGCAGCGTTTTCAAACTTGTAATTGTACCAAGTAAGCCCTCCGCCCCAGTCTAGGTAGAGAGGGCCTGAGACATAAGAAGTATGGTTCCAACTTAAACCAACAAAAGTAGATCCGATGGGTTTTACCTGAAAAAGGTCGCTTGAGGATGGGAAATCGCCATCATTTAAAAGATTAGCTAATCCATATTCAAAGTTTAACCCTTTCAAGGTACCATGATCATGTTGTTCATAATACTCAACGTTTTGAGACCTTCTTCTTCGGCTTCTCCAGTCACTATCCCAATCATCTTCTACTTCAAGTTCTAAGCCTAGAAAGCTTAATCGTAGGTAAAAGTCATTGTCTGAAATGTAGAGGCTATTGTTGCTGTATTTTGGAATGCTAACAATTGTGTCTAGTCTCTCAAAGTCATTATATCGCCCCCATCGCCATTGCGCACTTAAGGTTTGGGCTGAAAAGCTTGCGATCATGCAGATCAATAGTATTCTGTAAACCTGTTTCATATTGCTGTATTGTTTGTTGATCAGACGTGACCATTACTGGTTGATATCCTCTTGCATAAGCCAGGGGACTATTAACCAATTGTTCTGATCATTTTGAGTTTTTGAATTGTTGTTTAAAATATCACACCGAATGTTACTGGGTTAAGTCGAGGCGCATTAATGTCGTCTTCAAATAGTTCGGTTAGGTCATAGTTGAAGAAGAGATCGAAAGAGTCCCAACCTACTGTTGCCCTTATGCCATATCTAAATGGGTTAATGTACCAATTGTCTTTTGTCTTATCCTTCTGCCTGTTTCCATTCGCATCGTCATACTTGTATTTTGTCTGAGCACCTATTCGATACCCGGCGTATCCACCTAGACCTACTCTAAAGGCACTATATCTACCAAATGATATGGTTGGTACAAAGTGGAGGTTGACATGGCTCATGCTAAGCTTACTTACATCACCAGTTATGTTACTTTCCTCAGTAAAGGAAATGCTGTCATTATCCTTGAGGATTCTAACGCGTGTGTTTTCGAAGCTGAAACTCTGGATGCTTAGCCCAGCACCCCAGTCTAAATAGAGTGGGCCAACAACATGCGTTACGTTGTCAAAGTTTAATCCAACATACCAAGAGCCGAGTGGGCGAAGACTAATCAAAGAGTTACTGTTTGGTAATTCATCGTCCTCTAAATAGTTGTTCAAGCCAACGTAAACGTTAACAAAATTCTCAGTACCCCTTCTCGGATAATATTTGTCGATTCCCAAATCTTTGTCCCAGAAACCATTGATACGCTTATCCCCTGTTACTTGTTGAGATACCCTTTTGAATGGTTGACTTATAGTCGCCCTTGTACAGGTTGAATATTTCTATTTTTTGCTTGTCTTCGACAACAGGGATTGTTGATCCAGGGTCTGTTTTTTCAACCAAGTCTTGTGCGTTGACTTGTGCAAGGCATAATGTGACCAACATTATCGCCAGGGCTAGTTTAGAGATGATTTTCATTTTTATTTATTTTGAGTTATAAATTATTTTTTGTTCAGGTTATCCTCTTGTTTGTTAAGGTCATCCTCTAAGTCTTCGTCTTCTCCTTCACTGCTTCCATATTTGAGATCATTAGTGAAGAAGTTGTTTTTAGACTTTCTTATTTCGGAGAGCGCAAGCTTTCCGCCATTTACCCCTTTGGCAACACTCACAATTCCACTAAGGAGGCTGAAGCGTTTTCTTTTGCCAGGTAATTCGGGTGTGATCTGAGGACTATTTAAGTAGGCTTCTAAATCGACAGAGAAGTCAATCATGAAGTTATTTTGAGCTATACTTTCAATGATTTCAAACCTTGGAGCAAATCTTTGATCAATTTTAATGAGCTCAATTTCCTTTAATGCCAATGTTGTCACCTCTTGAACGCTTTCCTCTATCTGTGCATTAAGTTGTAAGATTTGAGGGTTCACAGTAATAGAAGGCGTGATATTTCTATTAGCAATTTGCTCTTGTTTGTCCTTACCAGATGTAGACTTAGCAACTAAGTTTTTAGCAACTCCGTCTTCATGAGTTATCATGTCCGGAAGAGAAGCTTTTGGTGTTTCTTTTAAAGGATTGGCGTCTTTTTTTTCCGTTTCGACAGTAATGTTGCTTAGGTTTTCATTAAGTAAGTCATCACTATTTGCATTACTTAACAGACTCCAGCTAACAGTGAAAACTAGTGTTATAGCAGCAGCAATACTTATCCAGAAATAAATACCTTTTTTAGATTGTTTTGAGAGCTCATTTTCAATCTTATCCCAAGCGTTTGAAGGTGCACTTATTTTATGTGATGCTAGTCCCTTGCGGAATAAGTCATCTATTTTGTCATCCTTCATATCTTACTTTTTTATCATTCAAATAATCTTCAGCTTCGATCAAGAGGTTTTTTAAGTGTCCTCTTGCTCTGCTCAATTGAGATTTCGAAGTGTTTTCACTTACTCCCAACTGGGCTGCTATTTCCTTGTGCGAAAAGCCTTCAATGGCGTACAGATTGAAAACGGTTTTGTATCCTGAGGGAAGTCGATCTATTAATTTCTGTAGATCTTCTACCTCCAACTGATCTTGAACCTGACTGTAGTCTGGTTCTCTATCAGCTTTTTCAATCTCTACCTCCAAATACATACTTTTGTTCTTGCGGATATACGAGAGTGCCTCATTGACCATTATTCTGCGAATCCAGCCTTCAAAACTTCCTTCTGATTTAAACTGATCGATTTTGGCAAACACTTTTGTAAACCCACAAACCAAAACATCTTCTGCTTCTGAGCTATCTCTGATATACCTACGGCACACCGCGAACATCATGGACGAGTACTTTTCGTACAAGTCCCGCTGCGCTTTTCTATTGCCTTTTCGGCATTCTTCGAGAAGCTTCTCTTCAGTTTTTGACCGTTTGATTTGAAGCATTGTTTGGTTGACTACACAGGGTAGATGTATTAATGATAAAAAGGGTTGCACCCGTATAGAGATTTTTTTCTCCAAAGGATGCATCCCTAAGTAAATGTAATATAAATGAGTGTTTTATAGGAGGGAGGAACAGGAGACGGACCTGAGTCCGCTTCCTCTAGTTATTGCTTTTTGCCTAGTATTTACTAATGGTGGCTGAATTACCTTCCTCTACTATGTTCAATTCAGGGTTTCCTTTATAGCGAATAGAAGAGAATCCAGAAGCAGAAATTCTTAAGTATTCGCTGACGTTTACCCTAGCTCTAGCTTCTGACTCCGTTTCTAGCGTTGCCTCTCTGATAGCTGCTTCATAGGCATAAAGTCTGCCCTTTCTAGTAAGAATGGCTCTTAATTTGCTGATAGAGGCAGACATGTCCACTCTTGAATCGCCACCAATGAACAGATCGAGTTTGTCTATGTCTCCGTCTAAAGAGAACCTAGCATCGTCATAAGTCTTAACATCTAATGATGGCTGACCTTTGGCTTCCATGGTTAAGCTCGCTCCGTTTTTCAAGGAAATAAAGTCTATTGATGGTGCTGTAATAAAAACCTGGACCCTTGACCAATCTCCACCAGAACCATCTTCGTCTATGCTGAGCTTATTGTCACCAACCCTACTAGCCAATCGCTCTACTTTTGACTCTGGTCCTTTTAGGGTGACCATATGCTGTTCTCCAATAGTAAGGACTACCTCCATGTTTTCAGAGATCTCAATACTTGAAAAGGATGCTACACTAAGGGATTTTTTATAGTTATTCTGACTATTACTAGAAACCTCTTGATCATTTTCATCCTCCTCACAAGTCAAGCATTCAAGTTGTCCATTGTCGTTAAACGCCCATGTGTTTCGGTAAACCTCATGCCAAGAGTATTTATAGCTGAATTGATGAAGAACTAAATTTAAATCTCTACCAACCTTAAAAGGTACATTCTTTGGTATATAGAATGTTATATCAGCCTCTTGGAAGCGAAATTCTGCTTCAGGATTATAAGTTAGTTCTGAGTCAAAGGTGATTTTATCTCCTTCAACAGTATAACTGTAGCTGACGTCTTGAGCATTTTCTTCAGCATCTCTTGGGTTTCTACCTCTTGCATGAAACCTTTTCTTGATACTGAATTCTCCATCGCGACTAGCAACAAGATCTAGGTCTGTAAATTCAGATATAGATTCATATGGATAATCATTTCTATGCCTCCTTGATGCAAAGACTCTTTTTGTGCTTGTATTGATGTCTAGTAAAAGGGTGTCTGCTTCAATGGTTATAGCCTCAGTCTCTTCATAGTAGCCTTCATCTCGAAAGTCACGAATTACATTGGGTACTAAGGCAAATGAACCTACGACAGCTATCATCCATACACCAAGAATACTCCAGCCAACTGAACTGCTCATCACCCTTCTCTTGGCGATGATTGTAATGCCGGCAATAAAGACATACAGGAATGGAATGAAGATGGCCGTTAGCACAAATAGTATTCCTAACTCTGGGAAAGTGTTGGTAAATACTTCGTACGGAAAGTAAGTGAATTCGTCTCCGTTGAAAAACCAACCTCCGTTGTAGAGCCCCATCAAAACCCCAGCCGCGACCAATAATGAGAACATTACTGAAAGACCAACAATTACTACAATTCCACCTGTAAAAATTCTGATCACAGCAGCGATGAATAGCATCAATGGAGCGAATGCCTTACCCAAAGCACTAAAGATTTTCCCAATCAATCTAAATGGAAATAGAAGGATAGTAGTGAAGGTGTTTTCATCCCTAGGGTTTAAGCTTTCTTCTTTCGTTTTTTTAATGCTAGAATCGATGTTTGATAAGGTCACTTTTTGACCTTTCATCTGCATTTTATCCGTAATAGAATTGGCCTTTGGAGTAATAATCCAAAGGACAATGTATGCTAGTACGCCTGCTCCGCCAGCTAATGTAAATATGATAAACGCTACTCGCAGTATGATTGATTCTGTTTTGAAGTAGTTGGCTAATCCAGAGGCAACTCCACCCAAAACACTGTCGTCAGGGTTTCGATATAGCTTTTTCACGGACTCATGTTCTACCATGCTATCATTTCCAGGAAGTGCAATCCATAGAAACAGGTAGACTATCGGTGAAATAGGAATAGTAATGATGGCTAGAGTACGAATCCAGATCTGATCAATCTTAAGATAATGTGCAACTCCTGCCGCTACACCTCCAAGTAATTGGTTTCTAGTGTCTCTCTCAAGTCTTCGAGGTGCCTCATACTCATGTTTTGTAGACCTTTCTTTGCGCTGCCCTTTTTGTTCTGCCTTTTGCTTTTTCTGTGCTGCAGGCTCTTCTTTAGCGAAGTCATCTTCTTCTTCCATTGCCTCAAAGTCAGAGATCTGACCCATAGTGCTGATTAATACATCTACGTCTTCTGTGGATATGACTTGTTTACCATCATCGAGTTTTTCTAAGAACAGTTCGGCTATTCGGCTTTCTATGTCCGCAATGATTTCTTCACTGTCTTCATAAGAAGCGAAATACTTGTTGATAGAGTCCAAGTACTTTTTGAACCTATCGTAACCGTCTTCTTCGATGTGAAAGATGATGCCGCTGATGTTTATACTTATGTTTTTCTTCATGACCGCTTACTTAGTATTTGAGATGATTTGAGAAGTTGAATTGACCAATTCTTGCCAAGTGCTGCTTAGGCTTGTCAAAAAGGCTTGTCCAGATTCCGTGATAGTGTAGTACTTTCTCGGTGGCCCTGAGTTTGATTCCACCCATTTATAGTCGACCAACCCTGCCTTTCGCAACCTTGTAAGCAAAGGGTAGAGTGTACCTTCCACCACCATGATTTTGGCGGAGGTTAGTTCTCCTAACATATCCGATGCGTACACCTCTCCTCTGGAAATAATATTCAGTATGCAGAACTCGAGGATTCCTTTCCGCATTTGTACTTGAGTGTTCTCTAAATTCATCTTGTTTTTCTTTTAAGATGTTGACCTTGTATACAAACATACGTAAAAAGGTACTATGTGTTACATGGTACTATACAAAAAATATTACCTTGTAGTATATTTCTATTAAAAGGTGACCGATAAATCGTTCCTTAGGGTGTCATGAGGACTTTTTTTGTTAAAAAAGAAAGGTTTCAATAAGTTGTCCGATAAAATTCGTTTGATTAGGGTAGGTATAATTATTTTTGAAGTGTATAAATGCTGCTTAGCGCAGAAAAAAGCCCCATGATGTGGAGCTTTGTCTCATTTGAACTCTAAGGCAGACAGGCCTACCCCTCCGTTGTTAGGTCAAACAAAAAAAAGACCCCTCTATGAGGAGCCTTTTTTCATTTGATGTACCCAGAGCCGGAGTCGAACCGGCACGTCCGAAGACATTGGTGTTTGAGACCAACGCGTCTACCAATTCCGCCACCTGGGCATTGTTGAATTGAGAGTGCAAAAATGAATAAAGATTTTTGATAATACAACAAGCCGGCCTACGAAGATCTTAATCGACTTCAACGAATTTTTTTGATGAAAAAGCCACTGGTTTTGCCGCAAACTTATTCTTCGTATTCGCCCAAACTCCAGCAAATAATGCTGAGTGTCTATAAGTGTTGAGTGCAGCCTCATCTTTCCAGTAGCTGTACGTAGAGAATACATTTGGATCATTATAATCTTCCAAGAGCTCTAAGTGGCTGCATCCCTGGAAGTGTCTAATCTTTTCCTTAGAATCGTCAAAGAGTTCAAGGAAGTTATCTCGTTCTTCTGGTCGAAAGGTCATTCTCACTATTCGAATTAGCATCACTCTTTAAATTTTATGATGATTGGGCTGTCATATTCGAGCCCTAATAATTGAGCACCATGTCCTTGATTTATTCCTAGCATCAATTTGTTGTTGGTATTGAAGATGAAGAATACCTCTCCAAGCTCAACATCGGAAATATGTGCATTGACTTGCTTGACGGTATCACGTCCAAAAGTTATGTGATAGGATTTGTTTTGGCTGAGAATATCGAAATCGGTCTTTTCAATGTTGGTCATTAGATTGCCATAATGATCAACATGAATGACATGGCCAGCAATCTCCTTTCTCGTTGCACGAGCTTTTCGTGATATGTATTCCGTGAAGTTTTCGGTAGGTTTTCCGAAGGAACTTGGTTGCTCACCTTTTGCTAACTGGGCGACTATTGCTGGTAACTTTGCAAAACCCTCGTCTTCGTCTAGGTCGATCTCAAATAAATCAGTTGGTGCTTTTTCACTGATCAAACTGAGTACGCCATTATTTGGGCTTACGAAAATATGTTCCTCAATTATGGCAATGATGTAAGAAGCGGGTTTTTGAGTACTCTCGTTTCCGATTAAATGAATCGTTCCTATCGGAAATTCACGAAAAACAGATTGAATAGCGTGAGACATATGCGCCAAATCGAATGGTTTGATCTGATGACTAATGTCAATAATATTGGCTGCTGGGTACTCTTTTAGAATGCCCGCTTTGGTGTACGCCACGTAATGGTCACTTAATCCAAAATCTGATGTGAAAGTGATAAGGGTCATGAATGACTAATGGCGTTTATTTTATAATTTAGTAGCCAACAAAAATATCGAATTTTTAAGCCTAGGCAATCACTATAATCGCTTCTTACTCTTGGTAGAAAAGCTCATCACACTTGAAAACATGGCTATGGTAGATTTCCTAGGGGTAGGAAATCGAAATATTAAAGAGATAGCCTCAGCATTTCCTAAGAGTAAAATTGTCTCTAGGGGGAATGAGATCCTGATAAAGGGTAATGCATCGGAGATTATTCAGATCAATGATGTGATTCATGCACTCATTCAACATTTTCATAAGTATGGAAAAATCACAGGTGAAAATGTAGAGGCATACATCAAGCGCGAGTCGGAGTACATGGCTTCTGATGATAAAGATGAAACGCTCGTTTACGGAACTCGGGGGGCGGGCATTAAGCCAAGGACTGCTAATCAGCGAGTTTTGGTGAAATCGGTGAAAGATAATGACCTTGTTTTTGCCATTGGACCAGCAGGTTCAGGAAAAACATTTATTTCTGTAGCGCTGGCTGTCAGGGCATTGAAGAATAAAGAAGTTCAGAAAATTATTATTACCCGCCCTGCGGTTGAAGCAGGAGAGAACTTGGGCTTTTTGCCAGGAGATCTTCAAGAAAAGATTGATCCGTATTTAAGACCAATCTATGATGCCTTGGTGGATATGATCCCAATAGAAAAGCTGAAGCACTACCAGGAGAACAATATTATAGAAATTGCTCCCTTAGCCTATATGCGCGGAAGAACGTTGAATAATGCATTCGTACTGCTTGATGAAGCACAGAACACTACCTCTATGCAGATGAAGATGTTTTTAACGCGAATGGGTCCTAACTCTAAGGTTGTTGTGACAGGTGATAGCTCACAGATCGATTTACCACGTCATCAGAAATCGGGGCTTTCCGAGTCTGTTCGATTGTTGAGTAACGTAAAGGGCATTGCTACCGTTAAACTCACAACCAAGGATGTGGTTCGGCATAAACTTGTAAAAGATATTATAACAGCATACGACAAAGAACAAATCAAAAGTGATACGAGTAAAAAAAATAGAGACTGATCAAGAATTGCAGGAAGCTTTCAAGATTAGAGAAATAGTTTTCATCGATGAGCAAGAATGTCCACCTGATGAGGAATTTGATGGCCTTGATGATGAGTCAATTCACTTCATCGCTTACATTACTGGCGAACCCGTTGGAACAAGTCGTTACCGAACTACCGATAAGGGTGTAAAGCTTGAACGATTTGCCGTCTTGAAGGAACACAGAGGAAAAGGAGTAGGTAAAAGACTTGTTCAAACGGCACTAGGTCAAATTGCGGTGACTTTCGAGGCAGGTACTTTGCTTTATATGCATGCTCAATTAGATGCCATACCGCTTTATACACGCTACGGGTTTGAAAAAGTAGGAGATAAGTTCGTAGAGGCTGGTATCGAGCACTTTCTTGTAAAGAAAACCTTGAGTTGATTCTGATCTATTAATTAGTTTAATTTATCTAATACTTAGATAATTTAAACTAATGTATTTTTCAGCTTTCCCATTATTAAGACTTACCATCTGCTTTGCGCTGGGAATAGTGGGTTTTCACTATCTGGGGACTTTCGTAATAATTCGTTGGGAGTTTCTATTCGCTGGTATCATTTTATATTTCTTCCTCAGTTCAAAAGGCTCTTTCAGACACCAAGTTGTCTTAGCCTTGCTTGCCTTTTTTCTTTTTTTTGGGCTTGGGACTCAACGGTTGAAGGGCTATAAAGATGAGGCGAGACCCGACCATTTGTTGAATCACGAGGGTATCATTGAGGCATATAAGGCACTCGTTGTTGAGAGCCCGGAAGCCAAAGAGAAGAGTATTGGTTGTCGCTTAGAGGTGTATGAAATACTGATTGATGGCAACTGGGAGCTGTCGGATGGAGTCATCAGTGCTTACCTTGATTTGGAGAAAGGCAAAGATATAAAATACGGTGACTTGCTCTATGTGACCGGAAAGCCAGAAGCGACTTCCCCTCCAGCCAATCCTGGCGAATTTGACTATCGCAGATACTTGACCTACAACCGCATTTACCATCAACAATTTATTGGAGATCAGTTTACAGTCATTGGTCATGAGCCGACTAATTGGTTTCTAAAGAGAGCCAATTACCTAAGGTCTGAGAGTGTGGAGATCATTAGTGCTCTCATCACAGACGACCGGGCGAGAGGTATTACACTTGCATTGGTACTCGGTGTAAAAGACGATCTTCAAGAGGATGTCATTCAGGCTTTTTCAGCCACAGGGGCAATGCATGTTTTAGCTGTTTCAGGCTTGCATGTTGGAATTATTTACGCTCTAGTCTTCTTAGTCCTTAAAAGAATAGGCTTATCCAATAGTAGGTATCGGTGGTGGCTCACCATTTTGAGTATGCTCATATTATGGTCTTACGCACTTTTAACAGGCCTTTCACCATCTGTTTTGAGGGCAGTCACGATGTTTAGTTTTATTGCTATCGGGCGGGCATTGTCACGCAATACTAATATTTATAACACCCTAGCGGCCTCAGCTTTAGCTTTATTGCTCTACAACCCTTACCTCATTATGAGTGTTGGTTTTCAACTGAGCTATCTAGCTGTCTTTGGCATCGTTTATATTCAACCAAAGCTGTATGTTTTGTTTCAATTTGACCATTGGCTTGCAGATAAAATTTGGGCGATTACATGTGTTTCAATTGCCGCGCAATTGGCCACCGCACCTTTGAGTATGCTTTACTTTCATCAATTCCCAACCTATTTCTTACTGTCCAACCTCTTTATCATTCCAGCGGCATTTGTAATTTTAGTTTCAGGGTTGCTTTTGCTAGCAACTTCAACGGTTACGGTGGTTGCAGGAATATTAGGTTGGTTAGTAACCAAATTTATTGTTGCCGTAAACGGACTTATCAACTGGGTAAGTGAATTGCCAGGAAGCACTATGGATGGTATTTACTTATCTATTCTTGATACCTGGATCATTTATGGGCTAATGTGTTGTGCGATCTTTTTTTTGGTCAAAAGGAGATTCGTTTACATTAAGTATGCATTAGTCTTTAGTGTAGTATTAGCTGTTTCTCAAGTATGGCACTTTTCTCAATTCGCTCAGACAAATGAATTTAGTGTGATGGATGTTTCTGGAAGTAATGTGCTTGACTTTAGGAGTGGATTTGAGTCTTACTTGTTGGCAGATTCCTCATATAGAGCAGATGGTCAGGACCAAAGGTTTCATTTATACCCGAAGAGATTACGCTCAGGAAGTAAACGGCAACCGATACATGATAAACTTAAGGTAGCGGAGGTTTTCACTCCTCTGGGCACGTTAATTACTTTTCAAGGAGCTAAGATTCTGTATTTAGATCAAAAGGTGCTGAACACACTAAAATCTTCGGCTTCCATTGATGTGGATTGCTTAATTTTAGGTAAGAATGTATTAAATGATTTGAGTCAACTGGAAGGGAAGATAAGTTTCAACCAGCTAATCATCGATCCCACTAACAGTTGGTATATTGATCGATCTTTAGTCAATCAGTCAGATTCTTTAAATATTAACTACCATTCCATCCGACAGGATGGGTATTTTAGCAAGCGATGGAAGAGAAGCAATTTGTAACTTATAAAATCACCGATCGAATCGCAACGATCACCCTTAACAGGCCAGAGAAGCGGAATGCTTTAAATGCTTTAGTGGTGACTGAATTAAAAGAAGTTTTTGCCTCTGCTGCGGCTGATAATGAAGCAAAAGTGATTGTGCTAGCTGCAGCTGGTGACGCCTTTTGCGCGGGAGCAGATTTAGGCTATCTGCAAGAGCTTCAGCAAAATACGTATGAGGAAAACTTGGCTGATTCAAATCATTTAAAAGAGCTGTTCTACCAAATTTATACCCACCCTAAAGTTGTAATCGCTAAAATTCAAGGGCATGCCATTGCTGGAGGCAGTGGGTTAGCTGCAGTTTGTGATTTTTCCTATGCTGTTTCTCATGCAAAGTTTGGTTACACGGAAGTCAGAATTGGGTTTATTCCTGCGATTGTGATGGTGTTTTTACTGAGAAAAATTGGTGAGGGAAAATCGAAGGAGCTTTTACTATCAGGTGATCTGATTGATGCTACTAAGGCCAAGCATCTTGGGATGATCAATGCCGTAGTGTCAGTTGAGGACCTTGATGAGAAGGTGTATGGATTTGCAAAAAACCTTGTTAAGAATAATTCTGGTCAGTCGATGGCAGCGACTAAGCAGATGATCGGCCAGGTACAAGAAATGAGTTTAGAGGACGGGCTTAATCATGCCGCTGTACAAAATGCTAAGGCAAGGGCTTCGGAAGATTGTCAAAAAGGAATTGCCGCATTTCTAAACAAACAAAAGTAGATCGATCACTTCGATTGACTAACTAAGAGATAAAACATTTTGTAGCTACAATGATGGACCAACCGATTGATATTCTAAAGCAATACTGGGGCTTTGATGCCTTCAGAACTTTGCAGGAAGATATCATTCAATCTGTGCTTGACGGGCATGATACGTTGGCACTACTTCCAACAGGAGGAGGAAAGTCCATTTGTTTTCAAGTACCAGCAATGGCACAGCCTGGCTTATGTTTAGTGGTGTCTCCGCTCATCGCATTAATGAAAGACCAAGTCTTTCAGTTGAAACAGCGAGGAATCTCGGCCATTGCACTGCACGCAGGTCAATCAAAGCGAGAAATTGATCATGCGCTGGATAATGCTGTGAACTCTGACCTCAAATTCCTCTACTGCTCTCCAGAGCGGCTAAAAACAGAGATTTTTCAAGCAAGAATTAAAAGAGTTAATGAAACACGTGGCGTTTCATTAATAGCTGTAGATGAGGCACATTGTATTTCGCAATGGGGCTACGACTTTCGGCCGGCCTATCTAGAAATTGAAAAGCTGAGAGAGCTCTTGCCCGAGACGCCAGTTATTGCCCTTACCGCAACGGCTACGCCAAAGGTGAGAAAGGATATACAGGAAAAGTTGGCTTTTAAAAAGCCCAAAGTCTTCACAAAGAGTTTTGCTAGAGCTAACCTTTCCTATTCTGTTCGTTTTGAAGAGCACAAAGAAAGAAAGCTTTTGGAGGTGTTAAATAGAGTTGGAGGGTCTTCCGTAGTCTATGTATCTACTAGGCGACATGCTAAAGAAATTGCCTTAATGCTCCGAAATAATGGCATATCTGCAGATTTCTATCATGCTGGACTTACACATGAAGAGCGAAGCCAAAGGCAAGAGGATTGGATTCATAACAGAAAAAGGGTAGTTGTATCAACCAATGCTTTTGGAATGGGCATTGACAAGGCCAATGTGCGTTTGGTAGCGCACATGGATTTGCCCGATAACCTAGAGTCTTATTATCAAGAAGCTGGTCGTGCAGGAAGAGATGAGCGCAAGGCCTTCGCTTTAATTATTAGTAATCAAAAAGATATTGATGACTTAAGGAAGAAAACAGAGCAGTCATTACCAGGTATGCCGCTGATTAAAGACGTCTATCAAATGCTTGGCAATTATTTTCAGCTCGCCAACGGAAGTCACCCTGAGAATAGCTTTGATTTCGATTTTCAAGAATTTTCTAAACGCTTTGATAGGCATCCATTAGAGGTTTTTAATGCTGTAAAGGCACTGCAAGAGCATGGGTTGATTCACCTGACTGAAGCATTCTTCAGTCCTTCAAGGTTGATTTTTCTTCTAGATCAGCGAAAGATGTATGAGTTTCAAGTATCCAACTCTGGATTCGATCCTATTATCAAAGGGCTCTTGCGCTTGTATGGCGGAGAATTGTATCATCAAAGCATCCAAATCCAAGAAACGAATCTTGCCGCTTTACTAGGCGCATCAACAGATCAAGTTCGCAACTTGTTGAACTCCATTGCAGAGCGTGAAATTATTGATTACCAAAAACAAAAAGATCAGCCACAACTGACTTTTCTCCTTCCAAAACTGCCTATTAATCAATTACCAATTGATCAGAAGGTGCTAGAGGCCAAACGAAAGTTGAAGCTGGCTAAAATGGAGGCCGTTGTTGCCTATGTACATCAACGAGAGAAATGTCGAACACAAATTTTGCTATCCTATTTCGGAGAGGATGATTATGATAGTTGTGGTGTTTGTGATAACTGTGTTGAAAAAGCAAAGCATCCTGATGATGAAAAGGAACGTTTACGCTATAAGGGTCAGATCCTTGAAACATTGACTCAATTACACGAGTTAACTGAGGAGAAGCTGGTTGAAAACTTAGTTCCAAGAGATAAGTCAATCTTCCTAGACTTATTGGCAGAATTGATAGACCATGGTGAGGTTCATTACAATGATTTTGGCCATTTAAATATCTCAAGAACCCATAAATAGGTTTATCAGCTACATTTAATTCATACATTTATAACATGAGTTTCTTTGATGATGTGGTGGGTAAATTATTTGGTAGGCAAAACCCGAAAGCCGCTTTTGTCCATGAGGTGCTCAAACGGTCTGATGAGGAAATTCGTCAGTACGAAGCATGGAAAACGACAGAAATAGCCAATAGTTTAATAGCTGATGTAGAGAGAGGCTATTTCATGAAGAAACAAGGCATAGTTTCTGCTATAGACGTCCATCTATTGGACTCGCAATATTCAAATGGATTTGCCGTCAGCTTTAACGACCAGTTTAGCTCGGATAGCTTCGCTTTTGTGTTTGATTTTCTGAAAGAAAGAGGGCTCGAGCAAGGGTATAAGTTATCTCAAGGGGATAGGAGGATTTTAGACAAAAACACCTATGAAGAGACGATTGAAAAATGGTATTTGAAACCATTAGCTGAGGACCTGAATGGCGTGGCCAATCAGAAATTCGGAAATATTTTGATTGAAAAAACAGAAATCGACAGGGAGCCGAGCTATTTAAAGCTTATGGCAAACGTATATCAGGATAGACTCTATTCTGAAGCAAAACCATTTTCAGAATTAATAGAACAATTGTTCAAACCTATACAAACATGAAAAGACTAATTGTAATCTCACTTGTTTCCTTCCTAGCATTTGCACAAACGCAAGAAGCATCGGCACAGATTTTTTCTACTAAACTTAAAATCACGGTACTAAATGATTTGGGAAATGGAGTGAAAGACGCTAAGGTAACGATTTATCGAAATGAGGCTGATTATATAAAAGAGACGAACGCTGCGCAGCCATATCAGCTTACAGACAGGAAGGGCAGAGTGACGTTTAAAAACCTTGAGACGAGATCCTATTATGTGATTGTTCGCAAGGGCGATATGGATAATGCAAATGGGGGCGAAATTATCAGTAAATTGTCAAAAGGCAAGGTGAATATGGCCAATGTTGTCATCTCAGATGGGGTCTAATCGGCAGCAGCTTAAAGCAGAATTGACCTCTTTTAGGAGCGATTTTAAAGAGGAGTTGGCTTTTAGAGATCGGATGATAAAATTGCTTTCTTTCTCTAACTGTTTTGAAAGGAGTCTGCTACATGCTCATTTTACAGCCTCTGCTTGGGTAGTTGACAAGAACTTTGAGTTAGCCCTACTAACCCACCATGCTAAGCTAAATAGATGGCTTCAATTGGGAGGGCACGCGGATGGTACAGAAGACTTAAGGGCCGTGGCTCGAAAGGAACTTGAAGAAGAATCGGGTCTTTCAAATACACGATTCTATACCGAAGGGATTTTTGATATTGATATTCATACAATTCCCGAAAGTAAAGGCGTACCTGCGCACGACCACTATGACGTTAGGTTCTTGTTTGTTGCAGACCTTGAAGAAGATATTCAGAAGAACCATGAGTCGATAGCTGTAGCATGGAAGGCATTCTATGATATTCCTATGTTGTGCGATAGAAATGACTCTATACTAAGAATGATCATGAAAACTGAAACAATAAGGTCCAAAATGTGATTGAAAGGGTGAAACTTTCGTCCATTCATGTGTTATATTAAAACTTATGATTAACCTAAAGCGGCAGAACTACTTACTTATTGGAATCCTTGTCTATGTTATTTTTGCAATTGCTTGGAGTTTTGTTCCTGAACAAGAACAACTTGACGAATTGCCCATGATAGCAAACTTAAAATCTGAGATTGAAGGGCGCGAAGACAGACAGTCACGTAGCGAGTATGAGCGCCAGCTACTTGCCAACCCAACTACTGGTGAAATTCCAACAAATATTAGAGTGAAGGAGCTCGGGTTTGCCGCAAGGAGCTATCAAAAGCAGTTACTCAATGCACCGCGTTTTCAAAGGAGTAATAGTAAAGGCAGTGCTTCACTTCAGTCTTTAAACTGGGATCAAGTCGGGCCAAATAACTTTGGGGGCAGAACGCGTGCTGTGGTCATGGATGTTCGAGATGAGAATATGATGATTGCGGGAGGTGTTTCAGGTGGCACTTGGCGAACAATTGATCAGGGACAAAACTGGTTACGTACTTCACTTGCGGAAGACATACAAAGCGTAACAGCAATATCCCAAAATATCAAGTCTGGACAGGAAGATATTTGGTACTACGGAACAGGAGAGTTGGTTGGTAATTCTTCAAGAGCACCCGGTGCACCTTTTAGGGGAGATGGAATTTTTAAGTCTTTAGATAATGGGCTGTCATGGAGGCCTTTAGCGTCTACCCAGACTAATTCTCCAGGCCTGTTTAATTCTCCATTTCAATACGTCTGGGATATCACAACGAACCCTAATGGCACTGATGATGAAGTACTGGCAGCAGTATATGGGGGGATCGTCCGGTCGACTGATGGAGGTGAGAATTGGACTACCGTTTTAGGTAATGACCTGCTCAATTTCCCAATTGATGGCGATCTGAACACTGTCCCTGCTATTTTCTACACTGATATTCATCGCACAGCAGATAATGTGCTAATAGCCTCTCTGAGTAGTGTCACAAACCAAACCACTGTAGGGGCACCACAAGCAGGAGTGTACTCTTCTGTAGATGGCGTGACGTGGACACTCTTGCTCAACCTTATCGGCACTAATTCTAGAAGAATTGAAATTGGCTCGTCTAAGTCTGACCCTAACATATTGTATTTTATAATAGATCAAGTGAGTGATTACGCATTGTATAGATACAACCTTCAAACAGGTCAGCGCATTGATTTATCAAGTAATATTCCGAACGGTTCGAATAACCTTGAGGCTTTCGATTCTCAAAACTCTTATGATTTATTTGTGTCCGTTCATCCAACAGACCCGGATGTAGTTTTTATCGGGGGAACCAATATTTATCGCTCAACAGATGCCTTTTCTACCAATAGCAAAATTACTTGGATTGGAGGATATGATCCAGAAGAAGATGGTGCTAGAATCTATCCAAACCATCACCCAGATCAGCATGGCGTAATATTTTCTCCTTCTCAACCTGATAGAATGATCTCTTTTAATGATGGTGGCGTGTTTGTTACTGAGGACAGTCGTGCCGAAAACGTAAGTTATAGCTCATTGAACAATGGTTTCGTAACCACCCAATTCTATACAGGGGCTTTTAGCAAATATCCACCCGATGATTTTGTGTTTGGTGGGACTCAGGATAACGGAACCCTACTCACAACCAATACAGCCATTAATACACCTGACAATGGAACACGTGTACTTGGTGGAGACGGTGGCTTTGTGGCCTCCACACCGATTGGAGTGTTCTATTACATGTCTTTCCAGAACGCTAGAATATTCCGACTTTCTTTTAACGTAAACTTTGAACTTACTTCTTTTGCCAGAGTAGATCCAACAGGAGGAGGAACGGATCCATCACAACCGTATCAATTTATCAATCCATACGTGCTCGATCCTACGAATGCTAATCGCATGTATTTAGCGGGAGGAGATTTTCTCTGGAGGAATAGAAACTTATCACAAATACTTACAGCCTCACAGAGCACTACGTCTATCAACTGGACGCGACTAAACAAAACGGAGATTTCTGATGGAACTATCACTGCAGTTCAGGCCTCAACTACACCGAGAAACATCGTCTATTATGGGACGTCTACAGGCAGATTATTTAAGATCACCGATGCTAGTACAGAAGTATATGATGTGGAAGATATTACAGGAACACGCTTTCCTGTTGATGGCTACATCAGGTCCATCGCTATTGACCCTACTAATGCAGACGAAATCTTGGTATCCTTTTCGAATTATGGCATCCCAAGTATTTTTAGGTCCACAGATGGTGGCAAAAGTTTCATTGATATTTCGGGAAGCTTAGAAGAGAATCCATCGGGTGGAGGCAATGGACCTTCTGTAAGGTGGGTGTCTATTGTACCAATTATTGATGGCGCAAAGCTATATATGGCCGCCACGAGCACTGGGCTATATAGCACCTCATTAATCAATGATCAGCCAACTAATTGGAGTCTTGAATCAGCCGAAGGTATTGGAAATACTCTGGTTAATATGATTGACTATCGGAGAATAGACGGTAAAGTAGTGGCTGCTACTCACGGACGAGGCATGTTTACTTCTCAAATTAGTAATGTGGTGCCGGCAGAAGTGATTACTGGTTCAGACAATGTTGAGATCAGCAATGTTTTTCCAAACCCATTCAGCGATTTGGTGACCATAAGAGTAAACCTTCCAGAATCTAATTTTGTACTCATTCGAATCTATGACTCATCAGGCAATCAAATTCGTACGATCTCAAGTGGACTTGGGTTTATTGGTGAAAATGAATTCTTCTGGGATGGCACGAATACACGGGGAAACCCCGTTCCTGATGGCGTATATCTAATCCGCATAACACACTTGAAGGAAAATACTGTCAAAAGGGTAATCCTTACAAGACAATAACCCTTTCAGGTGTAGTAAGCTTGCTTTATCTTTACAAGCTTAAAGCAAATACATGCGAGCTAAAGCTGGACTTCAATTCTTAATCATTTTTTCATGCTTCTTATTAGGTTGTTCTCCTTCGGAAGAAGAGTTACTCACTGAAGGAAGAAACTTTATGGGTGAGAATAATTACCCCGAAGCAGTGAAGACTTTCAATCAACTACTAGACAAGAACCCTCAGAACTACCCGGCCTTAAATGCAAAGGGTGTTGCACTCCTTAGGCTTGGTCAACTAGATGAGGCGATTACTATTTTTGGGACTGCCATAAATAGTGATACCACCAATTATCGTGCTTTCTTTAACCGAGGCAATGCTTATCGCCTCCTTGGACAGGATAACGAAGCAATGCTAGATTACGATTATGTGATTAATATTCAACCCGATATTGCGGATGCTTACGCTAATCGAGGAGCGCTCCTTTTTAAGTATCAAGAATTTGACCGAGCACTTTTTGATTTTCAATTTGCGCTTCAGCTTGAACCTAATAATGCTTTGCTTTATCTCAACAAGGGCAAGGCAGAATTAAGAATCAATAACCCGGAAGATGCTATTTATGATTTAAAAAAGGCCATCGAAATACAACCAGACTATGGGGAGGCTTATTATTGGCTTGGGTTGGCAGCCTTAGCCAAGGATAATAAACCTGAAGGTTGTGAATATCTACTCAGTGCCGAATCGTTAAACTTCGAAGGTGCTTCAGAGGCCATTGGGCAGAATTGTAATCAGTAATGGCTGAAATTGGAGGGGATATAAACCGTGCGAGACAAGTTCTCGAATCAGGAGGCCTTGTTGCCATTCCGACAGAGACGGTTTACGGCCTTGCGGGAAATGCTTTGAATGGGGAAGTTGTCGCTAAAATATTTGAAGCCAAGAATCGTCCTTCATTTGATCCCTTAATCGTTCACGTTTCGAGTATTGAACAAGCGAGGACTTTTGTAGAAGAAATTCCATCCCAAGCAGAAGCGTTAGCGGCTAAACATTGGCCTGGTCCCTTGACCATCTTACTCAAGAGAAAGTCAATCATACCAGATTTAGTGACATCAGGATTAGATACGGTAGCGATTCGAGTACCAGCACATGAATTGACGCAAAACCTATTGCGTTTACTAGATTTTCCATTGGCAGCACCAAGTGCGAACCCTTTCGGGTATGTGAGCCCAACAACAGCCGAACATGTAAATCAACAACTAGGTGATCAGTTGGACTATATATTAGATGGCGGACCTTGTATCGTAGGCATAGAGTCAACCATAGTATGCTTCGAGTCACATACTCCAAGGGTATTAAGGCTTGGAGGTTTATCTATTGAGGCTATTGAAGCAGTGATTGGCCGAGTTGAAGTTAACCTTCACTCTAGCTCTAAACCGGATGCACCGGGTATGTTGAAGAGTCACTACGCCCCGAACACTCAGATCATGTTGGCGGAGGATTTTCATCCAGAACGGATAGGTGATACTTCAAGAATTGGCGCATTAGTATTTAATGATTATATCGAAGGTCTTGATCTAGAGAACCAGTTTGTACTTTCTAAAAGTGGAGATATGAATGAAGCCGCTAGGCGATTATTTACTGGTTTAAGAATCCTCGATCAAAGAGAAGATATTGATACCATAGTTACGGCATTTGTGCCGAATCAAGGCTTAGGAAGAGCCATTAATGACAGAATTAAACGAGCAACAGCAAAATAATAGACGAATGAAGACCATTAACGACTTTGATTTTAAGGGAAAAAGAGCACTCATAAGAGTCGATTTCAATGTACCATTGAATGACAAATTTGAGATTACTGACTTTACAAGAATTAAGGCAGCGACTCCTACCATTATGAAAATTATCTCCGATGGTGGCGCTGTTGTTTTAATGTCTCACTTAGGTAGACCTAAAGATGGTCCTGAGGGTAAGTTTTCATTGAGGCATTTAGTCGCTCACTTGTCAGAGGTCTTTGGAGCCGAAGTCAAATTTACAGATGACTGTATTGGGGCAGAGGGAAAAAAGATGTCTACCAATTTAAAGGCGGGGGAAGTTTTGCTGCTTGAAAACTTAAGGTTCTATAAAGAAGAAACTAAAGGTGATATTGATTTCGCTAAGTCGTTGGCCGAGCATGGGGATATTTATATCAACGATGCGTTCGGTACAGCCCACAGAGCTCATGCCTCTACTGCTGTTATTGCACAGTTCTTTGAGCAAAAGGGATGCGGTTATGTAATGCAGGCAGAAATTGAGAATGCTCAGCGGGTATTAGAATCAGGTGAAAGGCCATTGACGGCAATCATGGGTGGTGCTAAGATTTCTGATAAAATATTAATCATCGAAAAACTACTGGATAGAGTTGACAATCTTATTATCGGTGGTGGTATGTCTTATACATTTTTTAAAGCAATGGGAGGTAATATCGGTAACTCACTTGTCGAGGAAGATAAACTTGATTTAGCTTTAACCTTAATCAAAAAGGCCAAAGAATTGGGTGTGAACCTAGAACTACCAATTGATTCTGTTGTTGCTGATAACTTTAGTAATGATGCGAATACCGCCATCTGCATGAACAATTCAATTGAAGAGGGTTGGATGGGCTTAGACATTGGACCTCAAGCGGCAGAAGTGTTCTCTAGAGTCGTAAAAGAGTCGAAGACTATACTTTGGAATGGTCCGATGGGAGTATTCGAGATGGAAAACTTTGCGAGTGGGACTAAAGCGGTTGCTGAAGCGATTGTGGAGGCCACTAAGAACGGTGCATTCTCCCTGATTGGGGGTGGAGATTCTGCAGCAGCTGTAAACCAATTAGGCTTCGGTAAAGAAGTATCCTATGTTTCAACGGGTGGAGGAGCACTCTTAGAGTATATGGAAGGTAAAGTATTGCCAGGGGTTGCTGCCCTTGAGGATTAATTTCGACTAGACTGATAATTGAGTTATAGAAAAGGCCAACCTCATTTGAGGTTGGCCTTTTCTATTAAGCTTCGCAATGTGCTAACGCACCACTGTTATAGCACCAGACTGTTCAAAAGTGCCACGTTCTGGTTCAAACCTAGAAGTGAAACGGATAACGTACGGGTATGTTCCTAGCGGAACCGTTTCTCCATTGAAGACACCATTCCATTGGAATTCAAGTGTTGTACTTTGAAAAATGAGCTCACCCCATCTCGAGTAGATAAAAATTTCAAAATTGTCTACAAAGTCATTTGGCACTATTGAGAATACATTGTTCGGTGGATTGCCATTAGGAGCAAAAGCATTAGGAGCAACTATTTTAGGATCACAACTTTCAATAATCCTAACCTGGTCAACCCTGACACAACCAGTAGCGGTCGTCATCGTTACTTCAAATAAACCGACCCCAGGAATCGTCAGTGTTTGACCTGCAGTTGGGAATGGGACGCCATCACGGGTCCATTCATAAGTTTCAAAACCTCTTCCGGCTAAAAGAATTTGCTGTGTAGCTCGTGTAGGACAAAAAAGTCCAACATCTGGCAATAAGCCAATAGGTACGTTTTGTCTTCTTACTTCAATACTTCTTTCGATAAAACATATGCCATCAGAGATACGAACAGTATAGCTGCCTTCATCTGCCACAGTGATGATTTGGTTGTTAACAGCTAGGGTAGTTCCGTTTAAGGTCCAAGTGAATGAGTTAGGGGTACCAGTCAATATGTCAACCGTTAAGGTGATAGGTGAGCCGTCATCACAAGCGGGAGATGATGATA
>CBFIAY010000003.1:43760-44482 GCA_965660665.1 Roseivirga sp.
AGGTATCGTTACAGTAATACTTTCAGTATCAGTGCAAGTCAGGTTATCTGATGGTCTGACCGTGACAGCATAAGTACCACTCGCATCAACGGTTATGGTTCTTGAGTTAGCTCCATTGTCCCAATTGTAGACATAGGTTGTTCCTGCCTCTGGATTAGTGACTTCTGCTTCTAAAGTAATTTGTCCTTCACAAACATCTCCAACTTCATTGATCTGAACAATTGGTTGAATCGTTAAGTCCACTACAACGTCTTGTGTCACATCGCAACTGCCCGCTGCGCTTGCTGTGACGGTGTAAGTACCGCTTTCTGTTGCATTGACGTTTGGACCAGTTCCCGTGAACCCATTAGGCCCAACCCAAGAGAAGGTAGCTCCTGCGGTAGTCGAAGAAGCTGTTAAAGGAGCAGATGATCCGCAAAACTCAACAAAAGGATCAGTGGTCAAATCTGTAGGAAGCGGTGTATTGACGACAATTCCTGCTTGATTTTGCGTACAACCGCCAGCGAGTATGGATAAATCATAAGTTCCGCCTGCCACACCAGTAATCTGAAAGTCAAAAGTAGTTGTGGCAATTGCCGAAGCAGAAGCACCCGTAATACTAGTTCCATCGGTAGTATTTGTTAGCGTATAGCTTATAGGGAATACATCGGTACTTAGGGTTACTCGAATATCCCCAGTTGCATTTACACAGTCCGCATTCGTAACGGCAACACTCGAGATGG
>CBFIAY010000003.1:44708-60344 GCA_965660665.1 Roseivirga sp.
CCTGCTTCCGCAAGTAGCGTTTACAATTGCACCCAACGTAGCTTGCGCCAATGGATTGACTGTCACTCTCGTTGAGTCATTTACAAAGCAACCAGGGGTAATGGGGTCTTCTATCGAAACCACATAGGTATACAGTCCAGGGACACTAGAGTCCACGGTGGCTCGCCTATCATTAGCCAAAGGCCCAGTTGTGCTACCATCAGGATTTATTACCGACCAGACATAGTTGTTCGCTGTGACATTTGAGTCTAGAGTGAGTTCTTCATCTTGACAGATGATCGCATCGTCAGGTAAGTCTATTTCGAATGGTGGCCCAGCAAATATCTGAGCACTGCTACTACAGCCTGCAATATTGGTAATCGTGACCGTATAGATTTCAGGTTGACTGACCACAAAGTTTCTTGTCGTGCTGACAACAGCGCCCTGACTGTTCGTCCATTCGAAGCTTAGGTTTGGATCATCAGGTTGACCTAGAATAGCATCAAGTGGAGCAGTATCTCCTTCGCAAACGGAAAGGGCCTGTGGTACTGTAGGTGGTGCGGGTATATCGAGCACCTGAATCTGTTGCACTATGGTCGTATCAAACCCACATCGATTGAAAATATTAACTGAAATATTGAACAGGCCAGACTGCCCTTGCGGGAAAGTGTAGGCTGTGTCCATTCCAGCGGCACTAAAAACGGTACTATTATCGACTTGGTTGGTAATAGACCATAAGAATTCATCTATATCTGAAGTTCCTGAGCTAGTCAATTCTACTGGTTCCTCTACGCACACTAGATCTGGAGCGGTCATGGAGGGCTCCATTATAGGGTTCGCGCTGCTCTGAACGAAGTTCGGTAAGCCCAGTCTTGAATTCCCTGTCGTTAATAACACAGATTGCGGGTTGAACGGGGAAGCGGAGAGGGTATCGTCAATGGCAGAAATAGAGCTTACAAATGCAGATCCAGATGGATCGCCTGGTGTTTCGACAGCCATGTATAACTGACCATCAGGCCCAGTTTGCATTTGACCAAAGTTGAGACTTAAGTTCAGTCCATCAGAGATATCAACTTTAGACGCTAATCGTGTAGCCGGTGTTGAAAGACTATCCACTCGATATTCAAGGACCCTTCCGCCTGGAGCACCAGTATTTCGGTTGTTCATTGTGGCAAATAGCTTTACACCTCCTGGCGAGAAGTGTACATCGTAGACTTGATCATTGCCTCCTCCTCCTTCGTTAAGGTCAATACGGTATTCAAAGTCCACGATTTGACCTAGAATTGGATCAAAATCGAAGAGCTCTACATAGTCTTCGGTTCCTTCGATTAGTGCCACGGCAATTCTTTGGCCATCGGCAGAAAATTTCATGCCTGCCTGACCACTCAAAGGATCATTAAATGAATGAACAGCTCCTGCAGAGGAAAGTATTGGCGCCCCAATACCTGCTCCTGTAATCGGATAGGTCCGGAAAGTATTATTCCCATACTCATGCGCTAAAAGCCAAGACCCACCGCCACCATCGAAGGCAACAATCTTTTCAGTACTCCTAGTGAACAAGACAACATCTTTAATGACAACATCTCCTCGGCCATTGTCTTCTTTCATGTCCACTATGCTATATTTTACTTCGAACGTATTATCACCATACACCTCTTTTGTTGTGAAGAGATAATAAAGTGTTTCATCGTCTATAAACGGAACTATGATCACAGCTTGAGTTGAAGTACTATCTCCACCAATTTCAATACCATTTGGCATTACGTTATTCTCTCTATTCCATACTCTCGATCCATTGGAGTAGAAAAGCACATCACCATTAGCATCTGATATGGTCGAAGTTCCTGCAGGCGCATTCATCCCATGTCGTGTGGTGATACTCCTTGGAGGAGGATCCAGTCCATCCTCTTCATTAAAGTCTATTCCTGCTCCATCTCCGAAATACCAAATGTTTGCAGTAGTACTTTCATCAGCATATACAGCGACTTGCGCTTCGGCATAAATAGGACAACCTATTGTTGGTGTAATCACTACCCAATAATCTCCTGCTTCTGTTACGCTTATGGTAGATGTCGTTTCTCCAGTACTCCATAAGTACTCAAATGGGCCACCTGTGGCACCACCTTGCTGCCCTTGTCCACCTTGTTCAGGTTCGGCATCGAGTTCTAAAGTTTCTCCTTCGCATATAGTGGTGTCAGGTAATGAGACTTGGAGGTCGTTTTCTAGAATTTGCCGCATGACAGTATTTGATTGGACAATTTCACCATTGACCATGACTGAAAGTGTAGCTGTCAATAACCCCGCCTCTTCAAAAGTCATAATTGGGGATTGTTGATTTGAAGTCAGGCCAAAGGGTTGGAAATCCCAAAAGTACTGTGCAGGTATGGCAGTAGAGGGCTCTATAATTGGGAAGAATTGAACAGGGTTGTTCATACACAAGTCCCCATCCTGAAGAATTATACTTACTGCCGGTGTGATGTCAGCCTCTGGACTGAATTGGCTAAAGTAATTAGAGTTCACATCAACTCCTGTGAATAGCGCACTTTCGTAATCTACTAGGTTGACTGCACTATCAGGTTCATTTATTCTAGCTAAGAAATGACTGCCTCCAGGAGTATCTCTATATATATGGTACAATGTACTGTCAGGAGCCAGCAAGAGACTCAAGCTTTCTTCAACGGGTACATTTAATACGGTGTCCAAAGGCGCATCATCCCTGATGTCGAACATATTAAAGCGATAGATATTTCCATTGGTCGAAGAGTTTCGACTAAAGTATAAGTATTGCCCTGCCGGTGACCAGCCCGCTGACCCACCGAATGTCTCTCCAGGGATAAAGGTGTTGAGTATTCTTCTTTCAAAGTCGATTGACTCTACAGTTTCAGTGAATCTGATTACCTGAATGTTTGAGTTGTTCGAGGGGACGATAGCAATTTGCCCACTTAATTGATGATATGAAAAGTGAAGGGCTTCAATGGGAGTCGCTAATGTTAGGTTATCCACCATTGTGAATGTGCCATTTGGCTCAGGAATACTGTGTATTTCGATGGCTCCAGTAACTGAATTCTGAGAAACTAACCAGAATTGCGTCATGTCTCTAGAGCCAATAGTGATCATTCCATTGCCTCTTGTCGTGATTCCCGATGCTATGTTTTTTCCAATGTTAATCACTTCTCCCGCAGGAGGGCCATCGGCTCTATTCCCTTGAACGCTTCGGTCGATGACCGTATATCTGATCTCTCCAGCAGCATTTTTGTGAAATAGATAATAGAGATTTTCATTTCCTGCGCCTGGCACAGGGCTTGTGCTTAAGGCCTGTATACCATTAGGGTCCGTTAGAATGCCATCACCGTTTTGCATCACTGCATTGGTGGCATCGTATACATTGATCCCATCAGAATAAAATATTAGGTCTGCAGAGGTGGGGTCAGTGGCTGTAACTTTTTCGCCAACATTATTTTGTGAGATTTTACTGCGACTTAGCGTTGCGCTAGCTGCTGAATCTTTACCAAAGATTAGTGCTTGGTCATTTCCAGTAAAGTACCAGTTGTTTCGGGTAAAGTCTTGACCTCTAGATACAAAAGAGACTAGGATACCGATGAGTAGTAGTACAACCTTTAGGTTTCTGTGCACGATAATTCTTTCTTTCTGGTTAACACCAAGGTAAATTGATACCCTTATTACGCGTTTAACTGAGTTTTTATTATATTCAACGCCCCATTAGAAGCCCTAAGATAACGGAAAAGTTCTTTGAGGAAACGTTGTCAGAATAAATAGATTGTTCAATTTTTGTGGAGGAAATATTATGATGCAAGGGTCGTTAAGGGTTTAATTGTTTAGATAAATACATGAGGAAAATTTGTACACTACTGACAGGCCTGTTTGCACTATGTGCTTCCATGGAGCTAAAGGCGCAAGATCCTCAGTTTTCTCAGTTCTATGCAGCTCCTTTATACATTAACCCAGCTTTTACAGGAGCATCTCAGTTTACACGTTTTGGGGTAAACTATAGGAGTCAGTGGCCTAATTTGGACGCGTCCTTCGAAACCTTCTCGTTCTATGCGGATCACTTTGCTCAAAAATACAATAGTGGCATAGGTTTAATATTGACTACCGATAGACAAGGTAATCAAGGGCTGAAGTCTACCAGTATAGGATTTAGCTATGCCTATCAACTTCAGCTAAGTGAGAACTTAGTCTTCAGGCCAGGTATTCAGTACAGTTTATATAACCGAAGCGCGGATTTTTTAGGGCTTGTGTTTGCAAATCAGATAGACGCTATTTCGGGTGCTATTGATCCGACCATTACTGATCCATCAGTCTTTGGTCAAGACCTAAGAGTAAATTTTGGTGACCTAAGTGTTGGTGGTGTATTCTATTCTCGAAATTTGTTTTTAGGAGTGGCTGTCCAACATATTACAGAGCCTAACCAATCATTAATAGACGGAGATAGCCCGCTTCCGCAACGTTTTACCCTTCACGGGGGATACAAGATATCAATCGGGCGAGGTCCTCTAAGAAAGGATTTGACCTATACTTATGCCGAAAGAAGTATCACGCCAGTGTTTCAATATAAGGAGCAGGGACCTTTCTCTCAGCTCGACATTGGAGCTTTTATTCATTTAGAACCCATCAATTTTGGGCTGCAATACCGAGGTGTGCCTTTTAAGAAGTTCGAAAATTTCCCAAATAATGAAGCGCTGATATTCTCCTTAGGTGTGACAACTAATAACTTCAATATTGGCTATAGTTATGACTACACCCTATCCGACCTATCGATTGATGCGGGAGGAGCTCATGAGTTTTCTCTGGCTTACATATTAGACTTCAGCAAACCACAAATTACTCCTCGTAGTAGGTGGAGAATTCCTTGTCCTAAAAACTAGAATTAACTATGTCGCCTGACCAATTACTTTACCTGATTATTGGTATTGTGGTGCTTGATTATGTTTTCGATCAGACACTTGATTTCATAAATCAGAAGCACTCGAAAAGCGAGATTCCTGAAAAGCTCAAAGGTGTTTATAAGGAAGATGAATATGCCATATCACAAGCGTATCAAAAGGTGCGCTCCCGCTTTAGTTTTTGGACTTCAGCGTTTAGTACAATACTGATATTAGGGATCTTATACTTTGGTGGTTTTGGCTATTTAGACAAGCTCTTAGCACCCTATGTCGCAGATCCTATTTTAAGGTCTTTGGCTTTCTTTGGAGTGCTTTTCGTGTTTTCAGATATTATCAATTTGCCTTTTGCTTATTATTCCACATTCGTGATAGAGGAACGTTTTGGCTTCAATAAGATGACCATAAAGACTTTCGTAGTGGATAAACTCAAAGGGTATTTACTCGCTATCTTAATAGGGGGGCTTTTGGGATACGCCCTTATGTGGATTGTAATTGAGTTAGGACGAGATTTCTGGATGTATGCCTTAATACTTATTGCCGGGTTCACCTTGTTTATGAACCTATTTTATACTTCCCTTATCCTTCCAATTTTTAATAAACTGTCGCCTCTTGATGATGGTGAACTAAAGGATAAGATCAATGCTTATGCGAAGAAGGTGGATTTTTCTTTAGATAACATTTTTATAATTGATGGGTCAAAAAGGTCTACCAAAGCAAATGCGTTCTTTTCAGGACTGGGTAGAAAGAAAAAGATTGTTCTCTACGATACCTTGATTAATGATCACTCTCAGGAGGAACTAGTGGCTGTATTAGCACATGAAGTTGGCCATTTTAAGAAGAAGCATATTGTTACGGGTTTAATCCTAAGTGTTTTTCAAATGGGTATCACATTCTATGTCATGTCTCTTTTGATCTTTAACAGCGACTTGTCAACTGCTTTAGGGGCAGAGGAGCTGTCGATTCATATCAACTTCATCGCTTTTGGGATGCTATATGCCCCAATATCAAGGATTACGGGACTATTTATGAATATGTTGAGTAGGAAGAACGAGTATGAGGCAGATGCTTTTGCAGCCAATTCTTATGATGCGAAGCCATTAATGTCAGCATTAAAGCGCTTGTCTGTGTCTTCATTGAGTAATTTGACGCCACATCCATTCTACGTAAAGATGAATTATTCACATCCTACCTTACTTCAGAGGATCGAGGCGATGGAGAAATTATAGAAAATCTATATCGATGTTACCTTGTTGGCGCATCAGAAAGTTGACTCCGTTTTCAGGTGTCATTCCATCAAAGAGGATTTTGTGAAGTGTTTCTGTGATCAAAGGTTTGAGGCCTTGACTATCAGCTAGTTGTTTGATGATTTTTATAGTGTTAACCCCTTCGGCCACTTCGTCCATTTCTTGTAAGGCCTCCTCAAGGGATTTTCCTTTGGCTATTTTATAACCGAGGGTAAAGTTTCTACTATTTGTACTAGTAGTTGTTGCTACAAGGTCACCAATACCAGCTAAGCCAATGAATGAGGAGATTTCACCGCCAAGTGCTTGGCCTAAGTAGATCATTTCAACTAAGCCTCTGCTTACGAGTAGGCCACGTGAGTTTTCTCCCATGCCAAGGCCTGATAAAATACCAGAAGCTATGGCTATGATGTTCTTGAGCACACCGCAAAGCTCTACTCCTCTTAAGTCTGCATTGCCATATACTTGAAAGTTCTCGGACCTGAGTAAAGCTTTGCCTTCGTGAATCACTTCTGTAAAAGGAGAGGCAATCACAGTAGCAGCAGGGTGTCCTGTAGATAATTCAGAGGCTAAGTTTGGGCCAGCCATGCACCCAACACGTACTACTACAGTCTCTTTTCTAATGATTTCGCTCATGGTAGAGACATGCTCCTTCGTAAGAATGAAGTTGCTGCCTCGGTTTTCTGGGATTTGAAGATCCAATCCTTTCGTGCCATGAATCATCATATGGTAAGGACGGAGATGAGGTGCCAACTGCAAAATCAGTTCCCTAAAGTTGGCTGAAGGCACAACAGGGAATATGACATTACAATTCTTGGCAACTTCATCCAGATTATGGGTAACGCTGATGGCATCTGATATATGTTGACCGGAAGAAATCCTAGTCGTTTGAATTTCGGTTGCGGTGGCAGGGTTTCTCGCATATAGAAGTACTTGCTTATTCTTAGCTAATATATTAGCTACGGCTGTTCCAAAGCTACCAGCCCCTAATACGCCTACCATGTTATCGGACATAATTTTCGAGTTTATACCCGTCTAGTCTGTTGTGATAGTAGAAGAGCACGTGCAAGTCTTGCGTGGTGATGTCTCCTTCTTTATTTCGGACAAGGGGACGCTTGGAGTGATACATGCCAACGTTCTTCAATCCATGCTGAATAATTTGATCTGGATCACCAGTTAAATAGGGTGATACATTTAATTTCCCTTCATTATACATGCTGTGTACTTTGGTGAGTACACTTTGGAAACACTGTCTAAACTCATCATAGTCAATGATGAGGTCTTCTTCTGGAAGCCTGAGGAGGTTATATAAATCTAGCTTTGGATATCTCTTTTTAAAAATTACAAAGGCCGTGAAAGCCACTAAATGACTTGCAAATACCTTGTTAATTTTATGAAATTCCTCAACAATTCGTTCACTGAGCATTCTTGTGTATTCATCCTCGCGTTGCTCATTTTGTGAAATCACTTTGCCGTCTATAGTGAAATATTCCTGAGTGTCTATCACTCGGCCGTTTTGATCGTAACTCTCACCATGCTCATCTACATAATTCCCAAGCACATCCATGGCCTGCCCAATAGAAACAGAAATGTCAGATCCTTTCGTGAAGAATTTCACTAGGAAGGCCGAAATTTTATAAGATGTTGAATACTCATCATTTTCAACGTAATACCGCTCTTGACCTTGTAGTCTTAAGTACTGCCGAATTAAGCTTGGTGCTTCAAGAACGAAGTTGTAATTCAGGGTAACGGGTACCACAAAGATTTTCTCGAGAGAATCACGTTTGCCTTTTTGATAATTTACGCGTTGCGCCTCTATAGCTGTGCTCAAAAGGCCCAATTTAAGTCTGCTCTCAATTTTGCCTGATCTAGACCTCGTTCCTCCTGGAAAAAACAGGCTATGACAACCCCTTTGCATTGCAAGACTGGAATATGCCTTCAATGTCTCTAGGTACAACAAATTCTTTTTTCTTCTATCGACTTTATATGCTCCAAGGCTATTCAAGAAATAGGAGATTACTTTAATGTTGAAGAGATTCAATCCTGCGCCATAAATGAATGCGGGTAAGCCAAGGACATTTATTACCCAACCAATTAGAATGGAGTCTAGGTTGCTGAAGTGCGTAGGAACCATCACTATCGTTCCTTTTTTCGCTAATGTCCTCAGTTGGTCTACCTCCCCAGTAATATTAATCTTATCCTGGAGGGTGTACTGGGTGCTAAAAATTGACCAAAACCCTCGGGCACGAGAAGCATTCAATAGTCGAGCAAAGCCGAAGGTCACAATGGAGCGGGCCATGCGATAGCGCGATTTTTTGAAGTTTCCAGCAATTTCGCTAGCGTAACGAATGACTATGTCCTCAAGAATTTCGTCTAATTTTTGATCTTTCTCCTCATTGTTATTGCTCTGAGAGATTTGTAAGAGCCTTTCTTTAACACTCTTTAAAAAATTACCATCATCCTCTGGATCAACAGCCCAAGGATTTCTTTTGACACGTATTTTTTCTCTGAAAACAGTGGTTTCTAATTCTTCTATGAGAGCATCTCTTGAGGAGGCTTGCGTTTTGATTCGCTTGATGCTTTCTCGCGCAACTTCTTCAATGAATTCGTCTCTGTTTCGACTGAGCGCTACAACAGGCCATTCATTGATCCCACCGCGAACGATTGGCTCATATTTTTTCTTTACGTAATCTGGTGAGATTGATTCCATCCAATAGAGTCCTAAAGATAATGGATTAAAAAAATGTTTAACCCAATGTATTCTTCAAGAGGTGGCAAATTAAAGTAATTTCTTCTTTTGTGTTGAAGGCATGAAGACAAATCCTGAGCCTTTCCGAACCTTCTTTTACAGTAGGGCTCAGAATAGGCCTAATGTCAAAGCCTTGGTTTTGTAAGTCTTGAGCGACTCCTTTGGTCTTTTCGTTTCCACCTATAACTATTGATTTAATAGGAGATAGGCTAGAATACTCAGGAAGTAATTGATTGAAATGGTCAATTTTTTCTTGGAGATTAAAGGGTAGACTCGGGTGATTTTTTAAATAGTCAAAGGCGCTACGGATTGTAATTACTTCATGAGGACTGGGTGCCGTGGTATAAATGAAAGGTCGACTAAAGTTAGTAATAAACTCTTTCAGCGGTTTTGAACCTGCAATACAAGCCCCGTGAATGCCCATAGCTTTACCGAATGTGTAGATTACTGCAAAGACATTGTCCTGCAAACTCATTTCGGATGCTAAACCTGCTCCGTTTTGGCCGAAGATACCCGTGCTGTGCGCTTCATCAATGATAACCTTCGCGCGATACTGATTCGCTAATTTGATGATGTCTGAAAGTGGGGCTTTATCACCATCCATTGAATAGATGGATTCGCAGGCTATAAAAACCTCCCCTTCGGCCTCTTTTAGCTTTCGTTCTAAGTCTGCTAAATCATTATGCTTAAAAGGTAGTCGCTTCGCCAGGCTGAGCCTACAGCCATCTTTTATGCAAGCATGAGCGTACTCATCGTAGATAATTGTATCACCTCTTTGAGGTAGGGCAGAGAAAATGGCCAAATTGGCCATGTATCCAGAGGCGAAAAGGGTCGCTGATTCAAACCCGAAAAGCTTAGCTAGAGAGTCCTCACAGCTAATTGTTAATTCACTGTTCCCAGTAAGAAGCCTAGATCCTGTCGAGCCGTTAGGGAGTTCTTCTTTAGTATAGGCATCTAGAATCGAGGCCTTTAAATCAGTTGATCGGGCCAATCCGAGGTAGTCATTGGACGAAAAGTCAATGAGGACATCTCGTTTATGGACTAAAGATCGAAATGAACCCTGATCTCTTCGCTTCGCTAGAAGGGCTTCTAATTTTGTTTCTAGATTCATAATTGAACTCACAATCGCAATTGAGTTATTTTTTTAACATTTTTACCCCAATCCGTGAATATATGTATTTGAGAAGTTTTCTTCTTTTTCTTTTCCTATTCTTATCGGTTCAAGTACGGTCGCAAGATATCGCCTTGAGCCGTGAGTTTTCACTTTCAAATGAAAATGATGTTTATCTTTTTACAGAAAGTGATAGATATTACTCTAATGGAGTGATTGCGCATTATCGCTGGTTGCCTAACAACCAAGCCCCAGAAGATTCAACGAAAATAATCTTTGATTTTGAGTTCTCGCACAAGTTTTATACCCCTCAAGACTTGTTAGTCAGTAATGTTGATGAATTCCATCGTCCTTATGCAGGCTTGTTATCAAGTGAGATTAGCTTCAACCAATACAGTAAAAAGACTACCAGGTGGTACCTCGGGGTAGGAATAGGGCTGGTGGGGAAAGCTTCTGGCGGCCAAGGTTTCCAAGAGTGGTATCATAACGCAATAGGTTTTCCAGCGCCCAGTGGCTGGCAATATCAAATTCCCAACGAATTTATTATCAATCTAAAAGCGGGTTTTAATAAACAGTTCATGCTGTCTCCAGGTGAAATGGATGTAATGTCGAGTACTGACTTTTCGCTAGGGACGGGCTTCACTCATGCGATTCAAAGGCTAGATGTTAGACTAGGTAAATTACAATGGCTAAGAAATTCAACATTTACCAATGCACTCATCGGAGCAGGGAGTGATAATATACCTCGTCATAACTACATATTTCTTGGGTATGGACTTCAGTATATCGCTCATAATATCACAATTGATGGCTCTATTTGGAATGGTGATGCGGTACATACGGAAACATCCCAGCCTTGGGTCAGGCATCTGAGGATAGGCTATGCGTCAAGTTCTGATAAGGCAACTTTTAAGCTTACCTATAACTGGTCAAGTCCGGAGGTAAGTGGGATTGGTAGGCATGCCTATTTGGCCTTAGAATTGTTACTAAGGTTTTCATCGAATAAGTCAAACAATTCGGTTAATAAGTAGGTAAGGAGGTAGCTATATTGAGGCGAAAGGGCCGATTTTACACTTATGTCCTTGGTCTTGCTGCTTTACGTGTTAATATTGTAACAACTAGTCTGAATGGCACTGCAACTGAAGGAAATACAAGCCCCCGTAGCTTCTGAAATGATCGAATTTGAGCAAAAATTCAGGTCATTAATGAAAAGCAAAGTATTTCTGATTGATAAAATCATGAGCTACATCGTGAAGCGCAAGGGAAAGCAGATGCGTCCGATGTTTGTGTTCTTGTCAGCGGGTGTTTGTGGAACAATTTCTGAAAGGACTTATCGTGGCGCTTCCCTCATTGAACTTCTTCATACTGCTAGCTTGGTACATGACGATGTAGTAGATGACTCTAATTTTAGGAGAGGGTTCTTTTCCATCAATGCACTCTGGAAGAATAAAATTGCCGTTTTAGTAGGCGATTATCTTTTATCTCGTGGATTACTTCTTTCTGTAGATCACGAGGACTATGACCTTTTGAAGATTGTCTCCGAGGCTGTTCGTGAAATGAGCGAAGGGGAATTATTGCAAATGGCAAAGGCTAGAAGCCTTGATATCACAGAAGATTTATATTATGAAGTCATTCGACAAAAAACAGCCTCATTGATTGCTTCATGCTGTGCCGTAGGGGCCGCTTCGGCTGAAGGTGACAAAGAGACCGTGATGCGAATGAAAGAGTTCGGACTCAGCGTTGGGATGGCATTTCAAATTAAGGATGACTTATTTGATTATGGTACGCATGAAATTGGAAAGCCATTAGGAATAGATATCAAGGAAAAGAAGATGACATTGCCTTTGATCTATACTCTCCAACAATCCACCAGTTCTGAGAAGAGAAGGATTAAGCGTATTGTAAAAAGTAATAGCCAAAATCAAAAGAAAGTTCAAGAAGTCATTGATCATGTAAAGAGGTCTGGGGGTATAGAATATGCTGAATCTGTGATGCATGATTTCTACAACAAGTCTAACGACA
Source organism: Roseivirga sp. (assembly GCA_965660665.1). Taxonomy (GTDB): domain Bacteria; phylum Bacteroidota; class Bacteroidia; order Cytophagales; family Cyclobacteriaceae; genus Roseivirga. Next base: position 56,715 of record CBFIAY010000003.1, read on the forward strand.
TACTAAAGGGATTTCCAGACTCCAACTATAAGACCTCTCTAGGCCAACTTGTTCAATTTACTATTGAACGCTCTAAATAATAAGCCTTAAAATAGAACACCCACTGCGATGCAGTGGGCGCTTCAGACTAGTTTGTAGTTTAGTTGTTTGAAAGAAGATTAAGCTTATGCTTGCAATTCTTTCTAATAATTAAACAACACGACTTAAGGGTTACCTTACTCTAAGAATGTAAATACGCTTAATTTTTGTTTGCTTTTTATGGATTGTAAATGATAACGACCCATTTCCATTCGTTAGATACATCAGGAGATGACTGATAAAGATAGCGTCCAAAAAATGCTCCGTTATCGAGTAGAATTTTTGTGAGACTTAAGTCATCAATAGCTTCCCAAACAGTTTGGAAAGGAATATTGTAGGGTCCTTCAATTTCATTAATGTTGAGTTGTGTAGGGTAGTCAATCGGTGCGTCAAGTTGGAAAAAACTTGATGGGCTGAGTAGAAGGGGTGCGAATATGGTAGAATTGCCTTCTGCTGATAATTCTCCATTAAATACTTGGTCGCCAGTGGCTGTAAGCACTAGACTTACTCCTCCTTTTAAGCCATTTACTGGCTGATTGATAGTTGACGAGATGGGTAATTGTGTCAGGCTTGATGATACCTTTTCTACGCTAATAGTGCCGCCTCTCTCGAATTCGTTTGAGGTATAATCTACAATGTAAACAGCGATTGTACCTGTCTCTGATGGAGTATCATCTGTTACTCCACACCCTAGGAGCAAGGAGCTAATTAATAATATTGATAGGGATGCTTTTTTCATAATAATTCAATTACTGCGAAACTAGTGATTAAACGCATTTAGCCCCTCGTTTCGTTTGAGATTCTCAACAAGAATCAATCTTTTGACACTGAAACCCTTCAAAGAGTTGCAGACAGAAATTAGTGCTACACATGACCCCACTTTATAACATTCTTTTGTCTTCATCTGAATTATAGCTTTTTAAAGCAGTATAAATCATTGTTTATCAGTGCTATAGATGAGTAAGGGCTATTGCTGCGATAGTGATCTATTTATCGTGTCAGTTTGTTTTTTGGATGTAAAATCACCATTTTTAAGAAAAAGTGTGAAAAAGTGGAAAAGAGTGGGTGGATATGGAGAGTTTTTCTATCTTTGAACTAGTTCAGGTGTGTAATGGCTTTTTTTACTGGAGAATATGATTGCAAGTTAGATGCAAAAGGGAGGTTGGCTTTGCCTGCAAAGGTGAAGGCTGCGTTGCCGGATGTGTCGAATCAGGAGCTCGTCTTAAGACGAGGTTTCGAATCCTGCTTGATTTTATATCCTATGATCGAGTATAAGAAGATCATTAATCGTGTTCGGTCATTGAGTGAGTTCAATGAAGAGTATCGAAAATTTCAGCGTAGTTTTTTTAGGGGGAATGTAGAAGTTGAGTTAGATAGTGCTGGGAGAATCAATATTCAGAATCGTATGCTGGAATATGCTGTTTTGACAAAAGAGGTGGTGCTAGTGGGGTTGGGGAATAGAGTTGAAATCTGGAATCCAGTCCTGTACGAAGAAAACCTCATCAATGATGCTGCAGAGTATTCTCAGTTGGCCGAAAAGTACTTGGCTGATGACTAAAGAAAATGGCTGAATATCACGTACCAGTAATGTTGCAGGAGTGCATCCAGGGACTGGAAATCAAACCTAACGGAATTTATGTAGATGTGACCTTTGGAGGCGGAGGTCACTCGATTGAAATGCTGAAGCATATATCAGAAGAGGGAAGGCTTTTAAGTTTTGACCAAGATGATGATGCTAAGGCAAATGCCTCAAAAATTGATAATCGTTCTTTCACATTTATACAAGCCAATTTTCGGCACTTAAGGCGGTATTTAAAGCTGTATGGTGTCAATAAGGTTGATGGTATTTTAGCTGATTTAGGCATTTCGTCACATCAGATCGATGAAGTATCTCGTGGGTTTTCAATTCGCGGTGATGCAGCGCTCGATATGAGGATGGATAGAGGAGGTGAGTTGACTGCAGCAATGATAGTTAATACTTACTCGGAGAAAGAGCTTCATCGTATTCTGGGAATTTACGGTGAGGTGAAAAATGCTAAAACACTGGCGGGTGCAATCGTTTCACAGCGTTTTGCAGAGCCTTTCAGAACCACCTTCGACTTAATTGCTTTGCTTGAGAAATTTGCATCAAGGGGTAGGGAGAATAAATACTACGCTCAGGTCTTTCAAGCATTGAGAATAGAGGTTAATGATGAAATGGGTGCTTTGGAAGACTTCTTAACACAGTCGGCCGAAATGCTCAAGCCAGATGGCCGCCTAGTAGTAATGAGTTATCATTCCCTAGAGGACAGGATGGTCAAGAACTTCATTAACAAGGGGAAGATTTTTGGCGATGTGGAAAAAGACTTTTTCGGAAACGAAATAAAGCCCTTAAGGGCTGTAAATAGAAAATTAGTACAACCGAATCAACAGGAATTAAAAGCTAACAGTAGGTCTAGGAGCGCGAAGCTTCGGATGGCTGAGCGAATATAAAGATGGCTAAAAACAGATTTAGAGTCAAAGAGAACGATAAGCCCCAGGGTAAAGGGTTCTTCGGCTTCTTGTCTGCGAAGCTCAAGCTGGGTCAATCTTTAAATTCAGGACTTCCTGTTAAATACCTCCCAAAGGTAGCTTTTACAGTACTCATCGCGGTGTTCTATGTTTGGAACAATCACTACGCTGAACGATCTGTAAGAGTAATCGATAAGTTGGAAGACGAAGTCGAAGACCTTAGGGCAGACGTGACCACGCTGGAAGCGAACTACATGTTCAGTAGTAAGCAGTCAGAAGTAGCCAAGAAGGTTAAGCTACTTGGTTTAGAAGAGAGTATGGAGCCACCAATCAAAATCATTGTAGAAGACAATGAATATTAAGAAATCCATATTGCTCAGGGTCCGCATAGCTTTTTTGGTAGCTGTGTTATTTGTTTTGGCCGTAGTCTATCGTTTGGTAGACATTCAAATGATCGAAGGAGATGTTTGGAGAGAAAAGGCTGAAACATATAGTCTCGACTATAGAAAGATAAAAGCAACGAGAGGTAGTATATATGCAAGTGGTAATGATTTACTCGCTACATCGCTGCCTTTCTACAAATTAGCATTTGATCCGTCACTCGTTGACGATGAGATATTTTCGTCTAAATTAGACTCCCTTTCACACCTATTGTCGGCCTTTTTCCGGGATCATTCTTCAGACTACTATCAGAAGAAGATCTCGGAGGCTCGGCAAACCAAGAGAAAATATTTACTCCTTAATAATAGAGATCTTAATTATCAAGAAAAGCAACAGCTGGAAAGTTGGCCTATTTTTAATTTAGGTCGAATGCGAGGCGGGGTGATCTTCAATAAAGTAGATAAGCGACATAATCCTTTTCGTACCCTTGCTGAGAGAACTATCGGCTATCTGCATGACGATAATGTTGGTGTTGGTGTAGAAAAGAGCTTTAATGGCTATCTGGCTGGTAAAAATGGTGAGGGACTATTCCAAAAAGTTGCGGGCAATAATTGGGTGCCCGTGAATGCATCTTCCGATGTGAGGCCGGTTAACGGTTATGATGTTCATACCACTATAGAC
>CBFIAY010000003.1:60647-235957 GCA_965660665.1 Roseivirga sp.
CGTGATCACAAGAATGGTGGTTACGGTATGCTCAGCGTAGAGGATGTCTTTGTGAAATCTTCTAATGTAGGTACGGCAATGCTTGTTGACGAGCACTTCGGAGGAAACCCACAAGAATACATTGACATCATTAAGAAAACTGGTTTTGGTAAGCCATTGGGTTTTCAATTGATGGGAGAGGGTAAGCCATATATAAAGGATACTGACGACCCGACATGGTCTGATGTGAGTTTACCTTGGATGTCTGTCGGTTATGAAACTCAATTAACACCTCTACAAACGCTCACATTTTATAATGCCGTTGCCAACAATGGTAAAATGATTCAACCAATCCTTGTTAAGAGCATCAATCGCGCAGATCAGTCAGTTGAAGTTTTTGAGGCGAAAGTGCTGAATAAGAAAATAGCTTCTGATGAGACACTTTCTGATCTGAAAAAGATGCTTGAAGGAGTCGTAGAAAGAGGTACCGCTAAAAATATTAAAAACGACTTTTATAAGATTGCAGGTAAAACTGGAACCGCACAGAAGTTGATTAATGGGCGCTATACTTGGCAGAAATATTATGCTTCATTCGCAGGCTATTTTCCGGCTAAAGACCCATTATACAGTTGCATAGTGATTATAGATAGTGCAGAGGGTTACAATCGATTTGGTGGTGATGTTGCTGCTCCTGTGTTCCAAGAAATCGCAGATATGATCTATGCACAGAACCTTGAAATCCATGATGCCTTCGAGCCAAACCTACTGGCGAGTGAAGGTAAGTTTCCATTTATAAGGGCTGGTAAGTTTGACGAGCTAAACGACCTGTGTAATCAGTTGGGTATTTCAAATCATATCGGAAAAGAGGTTCAATCAGAATGGGTAAGATCAACTGTTAGTAACAACGCGATTATTTGGGAAGAAAATCATGATGGAGAAAACCTTGTGCCAAACGTTCAGGGAATGACGCTGAGAGACGCAGTATACATACTAGAAAATTTAGGGTTAAAAGTTTCTATTACCGGAACGGGCAGGGTGCGTAAGCAATCAGTTACTGCCGGTAGACTAATAAATCAAGGTGCACAAATTAGACTAGAGCTCGGTTAATGCCACAGTTAAAGGACATATTATATAAAGTAGCGTTACAGACAGTTTCTGGTGATATGGAGACTGAGGTAACTACACTTGCCTTTGATTCTCGCAAAGCAGATATTGGTAGTGTCTTTGTTGCCGTATCTGGAACTCAGGTGGATGGTCATGATTATATTGACACGGCTATCCAGCAAGGTGTGGTTGCGATAGTTTGTGAACGCCTTCCAGAAACTACTGTCGATGATATTGCCATTGTACAGGTAGCTGACACGGCTGAAGCCCTAGGTATTATGGCCTCTAACTTCTATGGGAATCCATCGGAAAAGCTAAAACTAGTCGGCATAACTGGTACCAATGGGAAGACCACATGTGTCACATTGCTCTTCGAACTCTTCAGGGCATTAGGGTATAATACGGGTTTGCTTTCGACAGTCGAAAACAAAATTAATGACGAAGTAATACCTTCTACACACACCACGCCTGACGCGATTACCTTGAATAAGATGTTGGCCAAAATGGTGGCCAAGGGTTGTACACATTGTTTCATGGAATCTAGTTCTCATGCGATCGTCCAGAGAAGAATAGCAGGCTTGAAATATGAAGGTGCAGTGTTTACTAACCTTTCTCATGAGCATTTAGATTACCACAAGACCTTCGATGAATACATCAAGGCGAAGAAATTATTGTTTGACGGTTTATCATCAAGTGCATTTGCCTTGGTAAATGCTGATGACAAGCGTGGCTCGGTTATGTTACAAAATACCAAGGCTAGTAAGCATAAATATGCATTGAAGAGCCTTGCCGATTACAAAGCGAAAATATTATCCAATACGCTTGAGGGATTAGAGTTAGATATCAATGGCCAAAACGTTTGGTTTAAGCTCATTGGAGATTTTAATGCTTACAACCTCTTAGCTGTTTTGGGAACGGCTGCTTTATTAGGCGAAGATGAGGTTAGGGTGCTGGAGGAGCTTTCTAGCTTAGATCCTGCACCAGGAAGATTTGAGCAAGTAATCACTGAAACAGGTATTACAGCGCTCGTAGATTATGCGCATACGCCTGACGCACTCGAGAATGTATTGCTGACGATAAAGGCGATCCGTACCGGAAATGAAAAGGTAATTACTGTCGTTGGCTGTGGTGGAAATCGCGATAAGGACAAACGACCTATCATGGCGAAGATTGCTTGCGAACTAAGCGATAAAGTTGTCTTGACGTCTGACAATCCACGCCATGAGGACCCGATGGCAATCATCAAAGAAATGCAAGAAGGGGTCTCTCCTTCTAATTACAAAAAGACTTTAATCATAGAAGATAGAAGGGAAGCGATTAAAACTGCTTCTGCTTTGGCTGAGCCAAAAGATATCATTCTTGTAGTAGGGAAAGGCCATGAGACCTATCAGGAAATCAATGGAGTTAGAACAGACTTTGACGATAGGAAAATATTGAGTGAGATGTTGAACCTAATCCATAAACAGAACTAAGCGATGCTATACTATCTGTTTGATTATTTGGATAGAGAATTTGACCTGATTGGGGCTGGTGTATTCCAGTATATCTCATTCAGGGCAGGTATGGCTACGCTTTTCTCATTACTTATTACGATAGTTTTCGGTAAAAAACTTATTGAGATACTTCAAAAGAAACAAGTTGGAGAATCCATTCGTGACTTGGGCTTAGCTGGTCAAATGGAGAAGAAAGGGACACCTACAATGGGTGGTCTTATCATTATTGCCGCTATCGTAGTTCCGACACTACTATTCGCAAGGCTAGAAAATATATATGTCATTCTGCTTTTAGTGACTACCATAGCGCTTGGCGCGATTGGCTTTGTTGATGACTACATAAAAGTATTCAAAAAGAACAAAGCTGGTTTGGCGGGTAAGTTCAAAGTAGTAGGTCAAGTTGTGGTAGGCCTTGTTGTTGGTTCGGTACTCTATTTCAGTGATACGGTCGTTGTTAGAGAGTTTGACGAGGCTGGAAATGTACAAACTGAAGAGACAGTCAGAACTTATACTGATTCGAAATCCACTACTACTACCATTCCTTTTGTAAAGGGCAACGAACTAGATTATAGTAAACTCAACCCAACTGAAAGTGAATGGATCACGGCAGCGATCTACATTTTGATAGTCATCTTTTTTGTGACTGCTATCTCAAATGGAGCAAACATCACTGACGGAATTGATGGCTTAGCCGCAGGTACTTCAGCCATTATTGGATTGGCATTGGCCATTCTTGCCTATATCTCTGGTAACGCAATTTTCTCGGACTACTTGAATGTCATGTTTATTCCTGATTCGGGAGAACTCGTGATTTTCTGTACTGCATTTGTCGGAGCCTGTGTCGGTTTCCTATGGTATAACTCATACCCAGCGCAAGTATTTATGGGAGATACAGGTAGCCTCTCTTTAGGCGGAGTAATTGCCGTGCTGGCCTTAGTGCTAAGAAAAGAACTTTTGATTCCTGTCTTGTGCGGGATCTTCGTGATTGAAAATGTCTCGGTGATTATGCAAGTGAGCTATTTCAAATACACTAGAAAAAAATACGGTGAGGGAAGGAGAATCTTTAAGATGTCCCCTTTACATCATCATTATCAAAAAATGGAAATCCCTGAAGCTAAGATCGTAACCCGTTTTTGGATTGTAGGAATTCTATTGGCCATTATAGCGCTGGCCACATTGAAGTTGCGCTAAGAATAGGTTTCGCTCTACGAAGGGTGAGAATTGAATTGAGATGAATCGAAAACTAACCATACTTGGAGCCGGTGAAAGCGGTGTAGGAGCTGCCCTTTTAGGGAAAGCTAAAGGGTATGACGTGTTCGTTTCGGATCATGGTTCAATTGGAAATAAATACAGAACCGAGCTTAAGGAAGCAGGGATTGATTTCGAGGAAGGCAAACACTCTGAGGAAAGAATTCTCAAAAGTGATTTAGTCATTAAGAGCCCAGGAATTCCTGACACAACTCCTTTGATCAAGTCATTACGGTCAAAGGGTAACCTTATTATTTCAGAAATAGAATTTGCTGGAAAGTACACGGATGCCAAGTTGATTGGTATTACAGGTACTAATGGTAAAACCACTACCACACTATTGACTTACCATATTCTAAAAGAAGCTGGATTCAATGTGGGTGTAGCTGGGAACATAGGAAAGAGTTTTGCACGTCAAGTACTGACCGAATCCCATGATTGGTATGTGCTCGAACTGAGCAGTTTTCAGCTCGATGATACCTACGAATTAAAACTAGAAATCGGAGTCTTGTTGAATATTACCCCAGATCATCTGGATAGATACGACAATGACTTTCAAAAATATATCGCATCGAAGATGCGCATATTTCACCTAATACACCTGGGAGGTCAGGCTGTCTATTGGCAGGATGACACCCTTTACGGGGATGACGTTGCAAGGGCCACTCGTGGCCTAGATGTACGTCCCTTTTCGCTGGGCAGAGACGCTGCCGAGATAACACATATACAAAATGATAGGTTGTTTTATGTCCCTTTTGATATTGAGGTATCTGCCCCCAGAGCAGATATCTCAATCAAGGGACTACATAATGCCCTTAATGCTATGGCGGCAGGAAATGCAGCTTTGATAGCGGGTGTAGATGAAGCAAGTCTTTTGAAAGGTTTGAAAACTTTTAGGAATGCGGATCACCGACTTGAATCAGTACGAACACTCGAAGAAGTTGAGTACATCAACGATTCAAAGGCAACCAATCTAGATGCTGTAAAATACGCCCTCGATGCTTTCGATGCACCAATTGTGTGGATTGCAGGAGGTATAGATAAAGGAAATGACTATAGCCTTGTTGAGGCTTTGGTACAAGAAAGGGTGAAAGCCTTGATCTGTTTAGGAAAGGATAATTCAAAACTCATTACCTCATTTGAGCACATAGTTCCCGTGGTAAAAGCTACTGACGATTTAATCAAAGCAGTGAGATGGGCAAAAGATTTGGCATCACCAGGAGATACAGTATTACTGTCTCCAGCATGTTCAAGTTTCGACCTGTTTAAAAACTACGAGGATAGAGGAGAAAAATTTAAAAAAGCAGTGCTAGCGCTATGATGAACCGAGTAAAAATATGGACTGACAAACACATCCAAGGCGATCCCGTCATTTGGCTGGTCGTGATTTGCCTCTCCGTTTTCGGAATCCTTGTAGTCTATAGTGCAACTGGATCGTTAGCGTATCGTTTTGCCGATGGCAATACTGAGAAGTATTTAATACGTCATACATTCATGGTCGTGCTCTCATTATTTGTAATGTGGATAGCGCATAAAGTTGATTACCGATACTACTCTAAGATCACCAAGTATGCACTATTTGTATCAGCACCACTATTATTATACGCTTGGCTATATGGCTCGAGTGTGAACGAAGCCCGAAGGTGGATTGATTTACCATTTATTGGTATCCAATTTCAGCCTTCTGATTTAGCGAAGATGGCCTTGATTGCTGCTTTGGCAACTATGCTAGCTAAAAGGCAACAGAAGATTACTGATATCAAAGAATCTTTAATTCCTATGCTTGCTTGGTGTGGGGGTATTTGTGGCTTAATCGCTATGACAAATATTTCAACGGCAATTCTGCTATTCATGACATGCATGTTGCTCCTATTCATTGGGCGCGTACCAATGAAATACTTAGCCATGCTCGCTATTGTAGGAGTTTTCGTTGGACTTATAGCCATCAAGATTGGACAACGAGGAAATACTGCCGAAAACAGAATCACCAATTTCCTTCAAGGCACTGAGCTGCCTTATCAAGTAGAGCAATCTTACATCGCTATTGCAAAAGGTGGTGTGCTCGGTCAAGGTCCTGGGAACAGTGTACAAAGAAACTTCCTGCCAGAAGCGTTTTCTGACTTTGTCTTTGCCATTATCATAGAAGAATATGGAATAATAGGGGGAGTCTTCGTGCTCTTTCTCTACCTGGTTTTACTGTACCGAGGCATGCGGGTGGTCGCAAATAGTGATCGAGCATTTGGAGGACTTTTATCAGCAGGCTTGAGTTTCGCAATTGTGATTCAAGCATTGGTAAATATTGGAGTTGTAGTAGGCTTAGGACCGGTGACGGGACAGACACTACCACTGATTAGTATGGGAGGAACATCTCTTCTTTTCACAGGACTTTCTTTAGGAATTATTCTAAGTGTAAGCCGTGGTGAGCAAGAGGACATTTCTGCCATTAGTGGAGAATTAAGAAATACGGCGAGAGCCATATAATTATCGAAAAGAAGGAACCATATCGAATCATTATCAGCGGAGGTGGAACTGGCGGACATATATATCCGGCCATTGCCATTGCTAATGCCTTCAAAGTAAGATTTGAAGACGCAGAGATACTATTCGTTGGTGCCGAGGGAAAAATGGAAATGCAGAAGGTTCCTGAAGCCGGTTATGCCATTGAAGGCCTTTGGATCAGTGGACTTCAGCGAAAGCTTACACTAGACAATCTGTCTTTCCCATTTAAATTGATCAATAGCCTCAATAGAAGTGCTAAGATCATAAAGAAATTTAAACCACATGCTGTGGTTGGAGTAGGAGGATACGCCTCGGGTCCATTATTAAGAGTGGCAACTCGGAAAAACGTTCCTGCTGTAATTCAGGAGCAAAACTCCTATGCTGGCTTGACGAATAAAATATTGGCTAAGCGGGTTCAGAAGATTTGTGTTGCCTATCCAAACATGGAAAGGTTCTTCCCAGAGGATAAAGTCATTTTGACGGGTAATCCTGTGAGAAAGGATATTACCGATCTATCAGGTAAAAGAAATACTGGGTTTGCCCATTTCGGGTTGACTGAAAACAAGCCCGTATTGATGATTCTTGGTGGAAGCCTAGGTGCACGCACATTGAATGATAGCGTCATTGAAAATTTGACAAAACTGGTTGAAGCTGGAGTACAGGTGATTTGGCAATGTGGTCGATTCTATTTTGAAGAGATGACTGAGAAATTGGCGAAAGTTGAACACAAAGGCCTTGTTCATCTTTTTGAATTTCTCAAGGAAATGGATCTCGCATATGCATCTGCAGATGTGGTGATTAGTAGAGCTGGTGCTCTGTCGGTTTCAGAGCTGAGTATAGCCGGTAAGCCAACGATTTTTGTTCCGTCACCAAATGTGGCAGAAGATCATCAGTCTAAAAATGCTAAAGCGATGGTCGATAACGATGCCGCGGTTTTGGTAAAAGACACTGAGGCAAGAGACCAACTGATTAATGGAGCAATAGAACTTATCAGAGATGAAGCTCAAAAAGATAGGTTAAGTAAAAACATTAAAGCGATGGCTAAGCCCAATGCTGCTGAAGAAATAGTGGAAGAAATAGTTAAACTCATCGCGTGAACCTAGATAAAATCCATAGCGTCTATTTTGTAGGGATCGGAGGGATCGGAATGAGTGCTTTAGCCCGATGGTTTAAGCACAACGGTAAAGCTGTGTCTGGTTATGATAAGACCAAAACATCCCTTACAGACCAGTTGGTTTCAGAAGGGTTGTCTATTGACTTTGAAGATACAATTGACACTATAGATAAGTCTATCAGACTTTCTACTAATGGTGTCCTTGTAGTGTATACACCAGCAATTCCTTCTAATCATCTTGGGTTGAATTGGTTCAGAGGCAATGGTTACGAAGTATTAAAGAGGTCAGAGGTTTTAGGTGTTATTACCGAAAATATGACAAGTGTGGCTGTTGCAGGAACACATGGCAAAACCACCACTTCTTCGATGATTATTCACCTATTGAAGACTGCTGGCATTGATTGCACAGGATTCCTAGGCGGTATTTCAACCAACTACGGAACCAATATGGTACTAAACGATAAGCCGAATAGTATCGCAGTTATTGAAGCAGATGAGTTTGATCGATCATTCTTGACCTTGCATCCAGATGTTGCGGTAGTTACTGCTGCGGATGCTGATCACCTCGATATTTATGGGCACAAGGATGCACTAAAAGATTCATTTAGAGAATTTATAAAGCAAGTCAAGTCAAATGGACACCTGTTCATCAAGAATGAACTGTCTAAAGAGCTGGTTGGAGATACCATTTTGAGTCATACTAGCTACAGTTTAAAAGAAGGTGGTGTCCGATCGGAAAATATTCGAATTCAAGATTCAACCTTCATCTTTGATTACAGAAACGGTGCTAGAGACATTGATGGTATTCACTTAAATGTACCCGGCTATCACAATGTAGAAAACATGCTTGTAGCAATTGCAGTATGCAGATCGCTAGGTGCAGATGATGAAAGCCTTAAGAAAGGGGTAAGGTCTTATCGTGGTGTTAAAAGAAGATTTGAGTATAAGATTAAGAGCAAAGGCCTCATCTACATAGACGACTATGCACACCATCCAGTTGAGATTGATTCCTTGTTAAGGTCTGTCAGAGACTTGTATCCAAATCAAAAGATTACAGCTGTATTTCAGCCTCATTTATTCACTCGGACAAGAGACTTTGCAGAAGAGTTTTCTACGAGTCTTTCGCTAGCCGATGAAGTGATTTTATTGGACATCTACCCTGCAAGAGAAATGCCAATAGAAGGTGTGACATCGGAGATGTTGTTGGACGGAATATCAGCACACAAAAAAATAAAAGCGAGTAAGGAAAAGCTGATTGATCAGATAAGTGAGTGGAAGCCAGAAGTCCTTTTGACGATTGGCGCAGGTGATATTGACAAATTAGTTGAACCCATTAAAAACGCACTGTCATGAGAGCCAAAGAAGCATTTTTAAGAATAGCCGGAATCATTGGTGGGTGCATAGCGCTTTTTCTGATGATCAGCTTTGTAGAGAAAAAAGACCTGGGTTACAGGATCACTGATATCGATGTAGAAATCGAAAACGCTTTCGAGAACTTCTTTGTAGATGAAGATGATGTCATGTCATTGATTATGAAAAACGAAGGTGATTCTATCCTTGGAGATCAGTTTGGTCGTGTAAGTCTAAATGCCGTTGAAGCTCGCATCGAGTCGCACAGTTTTGTCAAAGATGCCGAAGTGTACAGAGACCTAAAGGGACACCTTGTTGTGAAAGCAACTCAAAATAAACCAATTGCTAGGCTTATTGCCAATAATGGTAGAAATGCCTATGTAGGTGAAGATGGAGATTTGCTTCCATTTTCTTCTAAATACACGGCTCGAGTACCCGTTATCACTGGCTCGTATGTCAATAAGATGCTCGAACTCAATAATGTGCATGAAGGCGAATATGACACAAAGGTTTACGAATTGATAAACTATATCAACGCAAATAAATTTTGGGCGATGCAAATCGGTCAGATTGATATTGATAGCCAAGGATATGTAGTAATGTACCCTCAAGTAGGTAAGCTCAAAATGGAGTTTGGCCAAGCGGAAGACATTGATAAGAAATTTAAAAGACTAGAAATATTTTTTAAGCAAATTCTACCAACTAAGGGATGGGATGCCTACCAGACGAAGGTAAATGTTGCTTTTAAAGACCAAATAATCTGTGACTAATATAATGCCATGCAACACGAAAAAATTGTAGTAGGACTCGACATTGGAACAACGAAAATATGTGCCATTGTCGGTGCCAAAAACGAGTACGGAAAACTTGAAGTACTTGGGATGGGTAAGGCCGTTTCTGACGGTGTTATCCGAGGAATTGTAACAAACATCGACAAGACCGTAATAGCCATTGAGAAGGCGATTGCTGAAGCCAGCGAGCAGTCAGGAATCGAAATTAACGTGGTTAATGTTGGAATTGCCGGTCAGCACATCAAGAGCTCAATCCATCATGGTAGCATTACCAGAGATAGAGTAGATGATGAGATCACGGTCGAGGATATTAATCGACTTACCAATGATATTCATAAAATCGTAATGCCTCCAGGCTGCGAAATCATTCACGTAATGCCACAAGATTATATTGTGGATTACGAAGATGGTGTCAAAGATCCAGTAGGGATGTCTGGGGTCAAGCTAGAAGCAGATTTTCATGTGATCACAGCACAAACAAATGCTATTCGCAACATTAACAAATGTGTGAAACGCGCTAACCTTGAGATTGATGACCTAATTCTTGAGCCTTTGGCGTCAAGTATGTCAGTGCTCTCTGATGAGGAAAAAGAAGCAGGTGTTTGTTTAGTAGACATAGGGGGAGGTACAACTGACGTTGCCCTTTTCCATGACAGCATTATAAGGCATACATCAGTAATTCCTTTCGGTGGTAATATCATTACTAGCGATATTAAGGAAGGCTTGAAAGTGATGCAAAATCAAGCCGAGTTGTTGAAAACTAAGTTTGGTAAAGCAATCGCTGAAGAAGCTAATCCTAATGAGATTGTTTCAATTCCAGGCTTAAGAAACAGACCTCCAAAAGAGATCTCTATCAGAAACCTAGCCCACATCATTGAGGCTAGAATGGAAGAAATTATAGAGTTGGTGCATGCTGAAATCATTACCTCTGGTTTTGCAAGTAAGCTAGCGGGTGGTATTGTGATCACTGGTGGTGGTTCTCAGCTAGGCTATATCAAACAACTTTTTGAATACATGACAGGCATGGATGCTCGCATTGGATATCCAAACGAGCACTTAGGGAAATCGAAAATTGAAGCGATTAAGAGCCCAATGTATGCGACTACAGTTGGTCTGGTACTCTCGGGTTTTAGAGCCATCGATGAAAGAGAAAATCGGTATATGGAAAGTCAAGCTAGCGGTAACGGAAAGGGAGTGGTTAAAGGCGATAAGAAGGGTTCAGAATTCTTCAGTAAGCTAATCGATCGTACCAAAGGGTTACTCATGGATGATTTTCATGATAAAAACGAATATTAATTTAAAAAAGGCTTGAATGATGATTGAATAGGCATGGTGTCCAGTCATCAGTCAACAATAACTAAAAAATGAAACATAGGCAGAGGCTTTAACATTGTCTCTAGCTACTTAAACAAAAAGATCATGGCAGATTCATACATGTTTGAACTTCCTTCACACCACAAATCAATTATCAAAGTAATTGGTGTTGGTGGAGGTGGAAGCAACGCAGTAAACCACATGTTTAATCAAGGGATTAAAGATGTGGAATTTGTAGTGTGCAATACAGATGCACAGGCATTAAAAAGCAGTCCTATTCCAAACAGATTACAAATTGGTATTGGACTGACAGAAGGACTTGGCGCAGGAGCCAATCCTGAAACAGGTAAAAATGCAGCGATAGAAAGTGAAGATCAGATCAGAGAGATGCTTGGTGAAGACACCAAGATGGTTTTTATTACTGCCGGAATGGGTGGTGGAACAGGAACTGGGGCAGCTCCAGTAATCGCAAAGATTGCTAGAGACATGAACCTGCTGACAGTAGGTATCGTAACAGCTCCTTTCAGTTTTGAAGGTAAGAAGAAGACTACAGCGGCCAATCAAGGCATTGCAGCACTAAAGGAAAACTGTGATACAGTATTGGTTATCCTTAATGATAAGCTGCGTGAGATTCATGGTAATCTTCCAATAAGCAGTGCATTTAGCGAAGCCGATAACATATTGACGACAGCTGCCAAGGGCATAGCTGAGATTATCACTGTCCCTGGTTATGTAAATGTCGATTTCATGGACGTCCAGACCGTCATGAAAGGAGCAGGAGCAGCTGTTATGGGTTCTGCAAAGGCGGAAGGCGAAGGTCGGGCCCTTAGAGCGGCTGAGATGGCAATTTCTTCTCCATTACTGAATAGCCAAGACATTCACGGAGCTAAAAAGATACTCTTATCCATTGTCTCAGGCGAAGAAGCCGAGCTACAAATGGATGAGTTAACGGAAATCACAGAATATATTCAAGAAAAAGCGGGTGATGATGCAGAGGTTATTTTCGGACATGGTATAGACAAGGAACATGGCCAAAGCATCAGCGTCACAGTAATTGCTACAGGTTTTGAGACTCCAGAACTCAGAGCTGAATCTGTTGTTAGGAAAAAGGTTATTGATCTTGAGAGCAATCAAGAGATCCAATCAAGAGACGATGACTCCCTTTCACCTAAGCACGACTCACAGACTATCCTTTTCAATACATCAGAAGATGTGAAGAGTGAGGAGACTCAACCTGAAGCTAATGAAGATGTAGAGGATGAGCCAGAGGAGATGACTTCGGGCTACTCTTTCTTAAGTCGATTGGCAGAAAAGTATGAAATAGAAGAGTATCCTCCTGTAACGCCTCAAGAACCACATGTTGAGGAGCGTAATCAGGCTTTAGACAACGATTTTCATAATGAGAAGAACAAGAACTTCTTGGACATGAAGCGAGTGAAACTGCAAGAGCAGGCTCGAATTCGTGAAGAAAGGTTGAGAGGAACAAGTGGTCAACAAATCGATCAAGGCGACTTCAGAGAAAAGTTAGAAATACCAGCCTACCAGAGAAAGCAGGTAAGGTTGACGGATAATTTACCGTCTTCAGAAAGAAGCGTCTCCCGATTTAATCTAAATGATGATGATGAAATCATGGGAGATAATAAGTTTCTACATGACAATGTAGATTAGTTGCTTTTTTAGCCTACGGGTTAGAAGGGACATGTGAAAAAAGACAGCCTACTGCCATGGGCTGTTTTTTTATGCCCATACGTCATTGCGAGCAGAGCGTGGCAACCTTATTAGGACTAAAACTGAATCAACTTCTCAGCTTGTTGCTCTAGCAACTGATTGTAAAGATCGTTGGTGATTTTACCATCAGCCATATTGCGTTCGATGCCAGCCAGTTTAGGTTTCAACGCCAAAACATCCATGCCTAGGTAGTTGAAGATGTCAGTTAAGTGAGACATGGCAAAAACGCCACCTTGAACGCCAGAAGAAATACCAATCATGGCTGCTTTTTTATCCCGAACTCCTTCAGGATATTTAAGCCCATCAATAAACGTTTTAAGAATACCTGGAAATGAACCATTGTATTCAGGTACTATGAATACCAATTTTTCAGATGACTGTACTTTGTCCCTGATAGCATTGAAAGCATCGTTTTTGCCGTTGTGCTCATAGAGTGCATTACTGATAAAGTCTGCAGGCAAGTCGAATAGATCGATTACTTGGCTCTCAGCACCTTTAGAATTTAAAATTGTCTGATAATAATCAGCGACAATTTTGCTGACCGAGTTCTTACGGTTTGTGCCTACTACTATGGTAATCATGACGTTAGTTTTGCTGTGAAATTATGTGCATTTGACGAATTTATATGCTTCGAATAAATGTCACGACATACTTAAGCTAATTGGACTGCGAAAGGTTCAGAAAATTTAAAAACTTTGCATCTTTGCCCAATCAAATTGGATAATTACCGATTCTAATACGAAGGTCATTCCCGTGTAAACTGGAATCTCCCAATTATGAGCTAAAACCTTTTGTAAAGCATATGACTTACGTTGAACAAATACATCAAACTGTCGACTTCATCAAATCTCAATTCGACTACAATCCCGAGTTCGGAATCATACTCGGAACAGGTTTAGGCGCTTTGGTAGACGATATTGAAGTGGCGTTTGAACTTTACTACGACCAAATCCCTAATTTTCCAGTTTCAACAGTAGAAAGCCACCATGGGAAGCTCATCTTCGGCATGCTTTCAGGCAGAAAAGTAATCGCCATGCAAGGTCGTTTTCACTATTACGAAGGTTACGACATGAAACAGGTCACTTTTCCTGTTAGAGTGTTGAAACTTTTGGGTATTCAAAAGCTCTTCGTTTCTAATGCTGCTGGAGGTGTCAACTTGAATTATAATATTGCTGATCTAATGATCATTGAAGATCATATTGATTTGACGAAAGAGAACCCGTTGACGGGAGCGAATCTTGATGAATTCGGAGGCCGCTTTCCTGATATGAGCGAACCCTATGAACGAAAAATGATCGATGAGGCATTGGAAATAGCCAAAGTAAACGATATCCCTTGTCACGAAGGTGTTTACGCTGGGGTGAGCGGGCCGAACCTCGAAACAAGAGCTGAGTATCGCTATATCGGAAGAATAGGTGGAGACGCAGTGGGTATGTCAACTATACCAGAGGTAATTGTCGCGAGGCATATGGATTTACCCGTTTTCGCTGTTTCAGCGATAACAGACCTCTGTGATCCTGATAATTTAGAAGTGGCAGAGATTAGCAGGATTCTCAAAGCCGCTTTCAAGGCAGAGAAGGGAATGACAACAATTATAAAAGCACTGATTGAAAAGCAGTAAATCAATATTATTAAAGACATGGATTTAAAAGGAAAACTCGCAATCGTCACAGGTGTCAGTAAAGGCATAGGGTTAGAAACAGTAAAGCTTCTTCTCGATAAAGGGATGATCGTAGCAGGCTGGGGTAGAACTAACCCAGCACTTGACCACGTGAATTATCACTTCTTTGGTACAGATGTTTCTGATTGGGATAACGTACAGGCGTCCTTTCAATTGACTAGAGAGAAATTAGGAAAAGCTTCGGTATTGATCAATAATGCAGGTTTTGGTTACCAAGGCTTGATACACGAAATGCCAGTAGAAGAGTGGAAAGAAATGTTTGACGTGAACGTCCATGGCCTATTCTACTGTACTAAAATGGCAGTGCCTGATATGATCGAAATGCAAGAAGGGCATATTGTGAATATTTCTTCGATTGCGGGGACCAATGGTGTCGAGACCATGTCGGGTTACGTAGGTACCAAACACGCGGTACGAGGCATTGGCCAGTCGATCTTTAAAGAATTACGAAATCACGGGATCAAGGTATCCACAATCTATCCAGGTTCTACTAATACCAATTTCTTCGACAGCATTGAGTTTGCAAATGCAAATGAGAATATGATGCGTCCAGAAGACATAGCATTGACTATATTACAAAGCCTTGAAACACACCCTAATTATCATGTGGTGGATGTAGAGGTTCGGCCATTAATGCCTAAGGGTAGGTCCAATAAATAAGTCGGCCATACGTTAATTTTTCAATGTCCATCAAAGTCAGCCATCTCACTAAGGTTTACGGAAGTCAAAAGGCGGTAAATGAAATCTCGTTTGAGGTAAACAGAGGTGATATATTGGGATTTCTTGGTCCAAATGGTGCTGGTAAATCCACCACCATGAAGATCGCCACAGGCTTCATTCCTCCATCAAAAGGAACGGTTGAAGTTGAGGGCATTGATGTGACCAAAGATGCGATTGGTGTACGAAAGCGGATTGGATACCTGCCAGAGCATAATCCACTCTATTTGGATATGTATGTGCATGAATATCTCGCGTTTATTGGAGAACTACACAGCCTGAAAGGTAAAAAATTGAAGGAGCGGGTCGGTGAAATGATCTCTCTTTGCGGCTTGACAGTTGAGCAAAATAAGAAGATAGGTAAGCTCAGCAAAGGTTATCGACAGCGTGTGGGCTTGGCGCAAGCTTTAATTCACGATCCGAGCGTACTCATTCTCGATGAACCTACTACGGGTTTAGACCCTAATCAACTTGTTGAGATCCGTAATCTGATCAAAGAAATCAGTAAGGATAAAACTGTGATGCTTTCTACGCATATCATGCAAGAAGTGAAGGCACTTTGTAACCGTGTGATTATTATAAATGCAGGCAGTATTGTGGCTGACGATACGGTAGATAACCTCACTGGAAGTCAACATGTACTGAGAGTAGAATTACAAAAGCCAGTGAGTCTAGACGCTTTAATTGCGTTTGGAACTGTCACAGCGATAAGAGAAAGTATCTATGAGATTGAACACAGCTCTAAAGAAGATTTAAGGCCTAAAGTATTTGAATTAGCTAAGCAGAATGGCTGGGTCATCCTAAGCATGCAGCAAAATGAAAAGGACCTAGAACAGGTCTTTAGAAATTTAACCAAGCAATCTGATGTGGGCGATTTATAAAAAGGAAATCAGGCAGTTTCTGAATTCTTTGATCGCTTATGTGGTCATAGGAGTATTCTTAACCGGGATTGGTTTACTGACTTGGGTGTTCCCCGAAACAAGCGTGTTGACCTATGGTTATGCCGATATGGAGACATTGTTCACCATGGGGCCTTTCGTTTTCATGTTCCTCATTCCCGCCATCACCATGCGGATGTTGGCCGAAGAGAATAAGACAGGTACAATCGAACTTCTGTTGACTAGACCATTGACCGATGCCCAAATCATCATGGGTAAGTTTTTGGCGGCATTTACTCTAGTAGTTTTCTCTATTCTACCGACACTTATTTATTGCTATTCGATTGCTCAATTAGGGAATCCCATGGCCAATCTTGATATACCAGGAATAGCCGGGTCTTATGTAGGGTTAATCCTGCTTGGAGGGGTCTTTGCAGCGATTGGCGTACTAGCCTCGTCATTGAGCGAGAATCAAATCATCGCTTTTATCATAGCCGTGTTTTTATGCTTTTTCTTATTTACTGGATTTGAGTCCTTGGCAGGGCTATTCTCAGGGCAGCTCTCAACAATATTAGAAGAGTTGAGTATCAATTACCACTTCGAAGCAATGAGTCGTGGATTGATTGATACGCGAAATGTGGCATATTTCATTAGTGTTTCTGCCTTGGTGCTATTGTTGACCCACTTAAAAATGGCGGCAAGGCTATTCTCTTTTAAGCCACAGAGGAGTAAGATTCTAAAGGGGTTTGTAATAGGCTTAGCGGTATTATTGGTTTTTAATATTGCTGCTGCAAACGCTTATCTAAGAATTGATTTAACGGAGGACAAACGATTCACATTAAAGTCGGCTACGGGTGATTTACTCAGTCAACTTGATAAACCAATATCGATTGAAATTCTATTAGCGGGTGATTTACCTCCACAATATCAACGACTCCAAAAATCAATTGTACAAACACTCAAAGAATTTGAAAATAAGTCTGGTAGTACGCTGAACTATTTTTTTACTGATTTTAATGATGCTGCCAATGATCAAGAAAGGCAGGAAAACTTTGATTATTTAGTCAATAGACTGAGACTTTCACCAACCCAGGCATTTTTCAATGAGAATGGAAATCAGGTAAGGCGTTTTGTATTTCCCTATGCAATTTTGAATTATGACAATCAAGGGGCAGCGATTCTATTATCTGATGGGGCTAAGGTGGGGCTTACGCCAGATCAAGCTATTAATGAATCGATTGAAAATCTAGAGTTTAATTTGGCGGTAGGCATACAGAGGCTTGCTAAACTGGATCGAAAAAAAATTGGATTAGTACAAGGTCATGAAGAGCTTGACTCGATCAATATTGCTGGTTTTAATGCTGAAATGATTCAGTATTTTGATTTGGAATACTTGGACTTAGATGAAGTTGATCGTGTTGATGGTTTTGATGCATTGATTATATCAAAACCAATGATTGCCTTCACTCGTGATGAAAAATTTAAGTTAGATCAATATATTATGGAAGGTGGTAAGGCCGTCTTTCTAATAGATGCGCTAAATGCAGATATGGGTAAGGCTGGAGGGACTGGTACAGCGGGGTTACCTTTAGAGACTGGCTTGGACGATTTGCTGTTCCGCTATGGTGTCCGGTTAAACAAAGACTATATACAGGATATTCAGAATTTCGGTCGTTACCCTGTCGTAGTTGATGAAGATCAAGATGTTATCAACCTAGCATGGCCTTTTTATGCAGGAGTTAATAATTTTAAGGATCATCCAGTCACTAAGAACTTAGATGCCGTGTACGCGCGAACTTTCGGTACAATCGATACTGTTCGAGCGGATGGTGTGAAAAAGACGCCACTCATGTTTACATCTCCATTGACACGCGTAATGACCGCCCCAGCACGAGTGGCTTTTGAAGACTATGCAAATCAGCCAGACCCTTCATTTTTTACTCATGGGAGAGAGCCAATCGCTTATTTGCTAGAAGGGACTTTTACTTCCTTGTTTAGGAATCGTGTCTTGTCTTCAGCTGAGCAAAATGACTTTAAGGCCCAAAGTGAGGATGCAAAGATCATTGTTGTTTCAGATGGTGATTTAATTAGAAACGAATTAGACTTACGAAATGGCTCTCCAATGGAGTTAGGTTTTAATCCATTTCGGGAAGAGGGTGAAAAAGTGCGTTATGCAAACAAGGATTTCCTTTTTAATGCGCTAGCCTATTTGACTGATGAGAAAGGTCTTATTACCGCTCGGGCGAAAGAAGTCCTTATTCGTCCATTGAATAGGGTGAAGGTTAACGCAGAAAGAGCTTATTGGCAGATCTTTAATCTTGCAGGGCCACTTATCTTAATTGCCCTATTCGGAACCATTAGGGGTGTCTTAAGAAAGAGAAAGTATAGTCGATTCAGTAGCTGATCAGACTAGTACTTCTGAACATTTTGATCAATCTCATCTGACCAAGAAAGAATGCCTCCCTTAAGGTTATAGAGGTTTTCAAAACCGTGATTGGTTTCTAGCCAATTGATTACATCACCGCTGCGTTTCCCACTTCTGCAATGAACAATCACCTGTTTGTCTTTCGAGAATTTATCTACATTTTGAGGAACCGAATTCATAGGTATTAATTCTCCACCAATTTCAGCAACCTCAAATTCATTCGGTTCCCTAACATCTATTAATTGGAAATCAGCCCCAGTTAATTTCAATTCAGCGAGTTTTTTCACAGTAATTTCTTTCATACCATAAATATTGATTCTTCTATTTGAATGAACAACACAAGAGCGGTTGATTATCCATATTGTGTGCATAAAAGGTGAATTGTCTTAGCCGAAGAGCTTTTCGAAGATGATGTGAAAATGATTTATAAGTGATGTCAAAAAGCCCTGATAGGGTGCTATATATTGATTTTATTGTTAGTTTTGTGCACTTACTATAACCATCTCAAAAATCGACCATTTATGAAGTTTATTGTTTCTTCAGCCGAGCTTCTCAAGCGACTCTCTAACATCAATGGAGTAATCACCACAAATCCTGTGGTTCCAATTTTAGAAAACTTCTTATTTGAAATTAACGATGGGCTATTGACCATTACTGCATCTGATCTTCAGACATCGATGATTACAGACATCGATGTTGAAGCGAAAGAGAATGGAAATATCGCAGTGCCAGCAAGAATATTGATGGACACGCTAAAGAATTTACCTGAACAGCCAGTTACGTTCAGTATCGATAGCGATACGTATAGTGTTGAAATTAACTCTGACAATGGGCGCTATAAATTAGCGGGTGAAAATGCTACTGACTTCCCTAAGGTACCAGACGTGACAGATGCTTATTCTGTAGACATGTCTACCGATGTATTGAGCAGTGCAATTAACAATACTATTTTTGCTACAAGTAATGACGAACTAAGACCGGCTATGACTGGTGTGTTTGTGAAGCTCGATGACACCAACACTACTTTTGTAGCAACTGATGGTCACAGGCTAGTAAGATACAGAAGAGTAGATGTAGCGACTGATTCAGGTATGTCTATCATCATTCCTCGAAAGGCACTCAATTTGTTGAAATCAACTTTGCCTTCCGAAAATTCGAATGTCATTTTGGAGTACAATGCGTCTAATGCCTATTTCAATTTCAATAACATTAAGATGATCTGTCGCTTAATTGATGAGCGATTCCCAGATTATGAAAATGTGATCCCTGCAGAAAACCCAATTGAAATGTCAATTGACAGAAACGAATTTTTGGGTTCACTGAAAAGGATTTCTATTTATGCGAATAAAACAACGCATCAAATCAGGTTGAAGATTACAGGGAGTGAGTTAACGATTTCAGCAGAAGATCTTGATTTCTCTAACGAAGCAAAAGAGACTTTGGCTTGTGAGCATGAGGGAGAAGATCTCGAAATTGGATTCAATGCTAAATTCTTGGTAGAAATGTTAGGTAACCTACACTCTAAGTCAATTACTCTACAAATGTCAGCTCCAAACAGAGCAGGTCTAATCGTTCCAGGAGAGAAGGATGAGAGCGAAGATATTTTGATGTTGGTAATGCCAGTAATGTTGAATAATTATTAGTATCTACCATATAAGAAAATGAAAGGAGCCATTGGCTCCTTTTTTTATGGCAATACAGTCTAATTTCTTAGATGTGATTACTCTAGCTTGTCTTGAATGATTTCGTCTAAAGTTATCGATTGGTTATAAACGCGATCGAATAGTGCATTCAGTTCAAGCTCGTTGGAAAGTAGGTTAACGACAAGGTTTTTGAATTCTACACTTCGAATTTTGCCTAACGAAATGATCCTTTCTTCCCCGAAGTCAACGTCTGACACTAAGAAGTCGCTGTAATACTTCTCCTTCATGCGCACGTAGTAATCAATGACATCTTTGAGTTCTAGATATGAAGCTTTTAACCTGATCAGTTCGCTTTTTAAGTCCCCATTTTTATTGGTGTAGTTAGAATTCAAATAGAAGTTAAGCGCCTCCATTTGGGTGATTGGCTTATGTGTTTGATTAATGTCGAATAAGTAACGTGCTATACTATCAACCTCTAAATCTTCGCCTGCGAAAAGTAACCGGGCTAATTGTCGTGTGTCTTCTTCAAGTTTAAGCCTATTTTCAATAAGGTCAACGAAAACGTTCATGTTGTTCTCGTTTTCATCAGCAACTCTTTGAATTGCTGCTTTCTCAAGCTTGAGGTCTTTTTGGTCTTCATAGTAAATATTGAGTTGGTAAGCCGCTGTAATGCCAAATATCACAATGAATATCTCCATGAGATATGTATAAACATCACTGCGTTTAAGTCTTCTAGAAGTGCCGAATTTTACCATGGGGTATGCTCAGTTATTATAAATACGACTGAGCTAAGGCTAAAGATGCTTAAGCTTTGGTTTTTTGCAAAATAGAGGAGATTTCACAAGTCGATATTTATTCGACTCGTTCAATTTTAGCGCCTATGGCATTCAGCCTACCGTCTATGTTTTGGTAACCTCTATCAATTTGTTCTACGTTGTCAATTACGCTTGTGCCTTCGGCAGATAGCGCTGCAATCAAAAGCGCTTGACCTGCTCTTATGTCAGGTGAAGTCATTCGAATGCCTTTGAGTTTTTGAATCCTATCTAAACCAATAACAGTAGCTCTATGTGGATCGCATAAGATGATTTGTGCCCCCATGTCAATAAGCTTATCAACGAAGAAGAGCCTACTTTCAAACATTTTTTGATGTACAAGAACGGTTCCTTTAGCTTGAGTAGCCATAACGAGTACAATACTCAACAAGTCAGGCGTTAAGCCTGGCCAGATTGAATCAGCAATAGTCATGATAGAACCATCGATGAATGTATCTATTTCGTAATGCTCTTGCGCTGGAATGTAGATGTCGTCTCCTCTGAACTCCATTTGGACGCCCAGTCTTTTAAAGGTCTCAGGGATAAGCCCGAGTTCTGGAATTTGACAATCTTTAATTGTGATTTCGGATTGCGTCATTGCGGCCATTCCAATGAAAGATCCAATTTCAATCATATCTGGAAGCATGGTGTGCTCTGTGCCGGTTAATCCTTCTACACCTTCAATATGAAGTAGGTTTGAGCCTACACCCGTAATCTTTGCGCCCATCCTGTTCAACATCTTTGAAAGTTGTTGCAGATAAGGCTCACAGGCTGCGTTATAGATGGTGGTTTTTCCTTTTGCAAGGACTGCAGCCATTAAAATGTTCGCAGTACCTGTAACAGATGCTTCGTCTAGAAGCATATAAGTACCTTTTAAGTCAGATGCATCGATGTGATACATACCTGTTTCTGCTTCATATAGAAAGCGAGCACCTAGTTTCTGAAAG
The DNA here is from genome assembly GCA_965660665.1 of Roseivirga sp. Classification (GTDB taxonomy): domain Bacteria; phylum Bacteroidota; class Bacteroidia; order Cytophagales; family Cyclobacteriaceae; genus Roseivirga. The sequence continues at coordinate 82,371 of CBFIAY010000003.1, forward strand.
CCGATAAAGTGAGTGTCAAGTCTTCTTCGACCGATTTTATCACCACCTGGTTTTGAAATCTTCCCTTTTCCGAATCGGGCCAATAAAGGCCCAAGAATCATTATTGAGCCTCTTAACGAGGAGGCTTTTGTTCTAAACTCCTGTGTTTCGAGGTAGTCTATATTAACGTTTTTGGCACAGAACTTATAGCTTTCGCCACCTAGGTGGGTTACTTCCACTCCCAAATCAGCCAATAAGTCTATGAGCTTGTTGACATCTCTGATGTCTGGAACCTTATGGAGCGTAATGGGCTCGGATGTGAGAAGAACAGCACAGAGTATTTGAAGCGCTTCGTTTTTTGCACCTTGTGGAATTATTTCTCCCGAAAGTTTGGTGCCACCTTCAATGACGAATGAGGACATTTAGTTTTTGCGTCTGTTGTTATTATTACTTCTGCGTTTGTTGTTGGTGTTTCGTCTGTCGCGATCCTTGTTGTCTCTGTTCTGAGGTCTTTTTTCACGGATGTTGTTGTTGAAAAGACCGAATTCTTTCACTTCAGCGATATCAATATCTAACTGGTTGTCAGATAATTGTTTGATTTGCTTTAGGATGATTTCATCGTCAATATTGTCTTTGTTCCATGTGTTGTAAAAACCCTTCATCAACCTGCCAATATGAATGACTGCTGATTTTTTTGTCTCAGGATCTTCCATTTTTATGGTCTGCTCTATCATCTTCTCAACACTACGTCCATAGTGCATGTATTTGATTTTAGAGCTTTTATAAGCAACCCGCTGTGGCTTTTTGCCAATAACGGATTCTTCAGGCATCGGGAATGGAGCCTCAATTTCAAGGTCGAAATTTGAAACAATGTATAGATCATCCCACACTTTTTGCTCGTTATCTAGACCAATTTTAAGGTTGGGGTTAATCTGTTTCATAAGATCAGTCAAGGTCTGTGCATAAGCACTTCTCTTTTCTACATCTTCTATAGTTCTGATATGATTAACTAGGTTTTGAATGTTACGACCGTATTCTTTCAGCCTTACATCCGTTCTTTCTGTATTATATTCTAATCCCATTAATTCTTAAGTATGATTCAAATTAACAATAAATATCTTAAAGGACGGCTATTCAAGTGGTTCTATTCCACTATACGGAGCTTTGCGAAGGTAAGTAAGAGTGTTTTTTCTCCAAAATCCTCAAAGATGACCTTGGCTTTCCTGTTCGCTCCTTCAATATCCATCTTCGAAACTTTGCCAAAGCCAAATTTTGGATGTTCTACTTTCATTCCCTCTTTCAGTCCTGAAGTGTCACTTGGAGTAAAATTAGCCGAAGGCTGATGGTATTGCATTGGTTTTTTAGGAGCGGCCTTCTTACGCTCTACGAGGTTTCTAGCAAAGTTTGAGTTGAAGCCTGCAGGGCCTTCACTTCTACCAATTTTTGATTCGCGACTACCGTACCGGGTATTCACAAAAATAAAGCTTGGATCTACTTCTTCAATAAAGCGACTCGCTTCGCAATTGACTAGTCGTCCGTAACGATAACGAGATAATGCGTAGGAGAAGTATAAATTTTCTTTAGCCCTAGTGATAGCAACGTAGAACAGTCTTCTCTCTTCCTCCAAATCGTCACGGCTGCTCATCATCATTTGTGATGGAAACAGGTCTTCTTCTAAGCCAACGATAAAAACGTTTTTGTACTCGAGGCCTTTAGAAGAGTGAATGGTCATTAACGAGACGTAATCGTTATTGTCAGAGTCGTCTTTGTCCGAATCAGTGAGTAAGGCAATGTCCTGAAGGAAAGCGGTTAGGCTATTATCTTCAATATCAGGAGTGTCGACAAACTCTTTGATCGCATTTAATAGTTCTTGAACGTTTTCATAGCGGTTAAGTCCTTCAACTGTCTTGTCTTCGTACAACTCCTTCAGCAACCCAGAATTCTTTGCGATATGACTAGCTGCCTCATAGGCATCTTTGGTGTCTACATAAATTTTAAAACTTTTGATCAGTGTAACGAACTCTTGGACCGCATTGGCTGCGCGGCCTGGTAGGAATGAGCTAACATTGGTGAGTACTTCCCATAAAGGAATATCGTGTTCAAAAGCAGCGACTACAATTTTTTCGACCGAAGAGGTACCAATTCCACGTTTTGGTAAGTTGATGATCCGCCTGAAGGATTGTTCATCATCCGTGTTCATGGCATAACGTAGGTAGCCCATCAGGTCTTTAATCTCTTTTCTTTGATAGAAGGAGAGGCCACCGAAAATCTTATAATGAATTCCCGCTTTTCTTAGGGATTCTTCCATAGCCCTAGATTGGCTATTGGTTCTGTAAAGAATTGCGAAGTCTTTATTCTGATAGTTATTTTGGCTTTTTTGCTCGAAGATCGCTGAGGAGACAAAACGGCCCTCTTCATTATCTGAAACTGACTTGATCAGTTCAATTTTATTTCCTTCGTCATTAGAAGTCCAAACAGTCTTTTTTAGCTGGCCTTTATTGCGCGCGATCACCGAGTTGGCAGCATTTACTATGTTTTGTGAGGAGCGATAATTTTGCTCAAGCTTGATCACCTTAAGGTCGGGAAAGTCTTTCTCGAAATTCAGTATGTTCTCAATATTGGCTCCGCGAAAGGCATAAATGGATTGTGCATCATCACCAACTACTGCGATATTTTGGCTCACAGAGGAAAGTTTCTTTGTGATTAAATACTGAGAAACGTTAGTGTCCTGAAACTCATCAACCAAAACGTATTTGAATCGATGCTGATACTTATTCAATACATCTAAATGATCCCTGAATAGCACATTGGTATTGAAGAGAAGATCGTCAAAGTCCATGGCATTGGCTTTGAAGCACCTTTGACTATAGGTCTTATAAATACGGCCCATCTCTGGTTTTTGTGCCGCAGTGTCATCGGCTTCGTAGAGCGGGTTATTCAAGTACTCTTGCCAAGAAACGAGTCTGTTTTTAGCGCTCGAGATTCTATTGAATACTACGTTCGGTTTATAGACTTTATCATCTAGGCCGCATTCTTTAACAATCGTTTTAATCAATGACTTGGAGTCATCGGCATCGTAGATTGTAAAGTTGCTTGGGTAGCCTAGTCGTTCAGCTTCAGACCTAAGGATTCTGGCAAAAACTGAGTGAAAAGTACCGGTCCAAAGATTTCGTGCATCGTTACCTACTACCTCTTCAATTCGCTGACGCATTTCTTTTGCAGCCTTGTTGGTAAAGGTCAGCGATAGGATGTTAAACGGATCAACTTTTTGTTCCTTAATGAGGTAGGCTATGCGATAGGTAAGCACACGTGTTTTTCCTGAGCCCGCACCAGCAATAATCATGGTTGGGCCTTCGGTGTTTACAACACCTTCATATTGGGGTTCATTAAGGGAAGCGAGGTAATCCATTCAGCGCAAAATTCGGCTATACTTGAGGTTGCAAGTTAAGGGATCAATCTAATTTTCTTTTATCAAATCAGAGAAGTATTGCTCATAATTTCTAATCGTATTTTTAATATTGAAAATTTTCAAAGCGGTTTGCTTGCCAGCAATGATTAGTTTCTCTCTTAGGGTATTGTTATGCTTGATTTCAAGTATGTTTTTACCCATTTGATCGATATCATTATCGTTAAAGAGAAGCCCGTTTACTCCATCTTCAATTAGGTCCAAGTTCCCGGCAAAAGCAGTTGCGACAACTGGTACTCCTAAGGCCATGGCTTCTAGTAAAGATTGAGAGAGGCCCTCCATGGTTGAGGCAAGAATCTTAAGGTCAAAGAGCTTATAGTAATTTAGGATATCCCTAGATTCTACTTGGCCTTCGAAGAATACCTGATGATCCATTGGAAACTGATCCATTAGCTCCTTGATCTCATCGGTTGGCTCAATACCACAAAAGATCACTTTAATCGGTTCTTTGATTTTCGTTAAAGCTTGAAAAATCTGGATTTGATTCTTCATTCGTGACACACAACCAAGGACAAAATCATCTGGTTTGATCTTGAACTTCTGTTTAAGTATCTCGACTTTACTCAAGTCTATGTGATCATATTTCTCTGTAGGTGTTCCGTTGTGAATGACCTTTACGTGACCATCCGTGAACCCTAAATTGACAAGGCCATCTTTCACTTGTTGACTTACGGCTACAATCCCATCTGTTTTTTTATTGTATAAAAAGCGCTGTAAAAAACCTCCCATGCTTAATGGCATTTGTCTTCTGGTATGGACAACCTGTACACCTAGTCCATACCTCCAGTTGGCAAAAATACTTGTGTACCGATCGTGACTTGACTGCGCATTAATCAATTGTATGTTGTGTGTCCTTACAGCATCCTTAATTTGCCTCCAGTTCTTAAAGTCAAATTTACCTTTGAAGGTCATGGCAATTCTGTTGACTTTAGATCCTTCTAAAAGTGTCCAGAGCAAACTTTCTTTTCGAATGCCAATGTGAATATTATGTCCTCGATCAGCTAGTCCTCTTGCCAAATACGCAATGGAATTTGTTGAGCCTGCGACATCACCTTGATAGGTGAGAAATAGAATGCTGAGTTTTTTCAAGTCCTTGATTTCACAAAAAACACCAAACCTACCGTTATAAGCAAGTTCTCCTTTTAGGATTATAGTTGAAATGACTTTTAGAGGTTTTATCAACAACAAACATCTCCGAAAAACAGGGACTAGCTCTATTAATTTATTAATTTTAGCTCATGTCTGAAGATGTAGTACAAGACGAACAAGAAGTTCAAAGACAGAATTATTCAGAGAAGGAGAAGACTGAGATTTTTGACAACGAATTCATGCCACATGTCGATTCGATGTACAATTTTGGTTACAGACTCACTTTTGATGAAGATGATGCCAAGGATTTGGTGCAAGACACTTATTTAAAGGCATTTAGATTTATTAATTCATTTCAGCGAGGAACTAATGCAAAAGCGTGGTTGTTCCGAATCTTGAAAAACAGTTTCATTAACGAATTTCGTAAGAAGAGCAAACAGCCTTCTAAAGTAGATTATAGCGAGGTTGAACAGTATTATAATTCTGATGACGCGGGTGAAAATATCACCACGGACCTAAGAGTTGAGACTATTCAGCACATGATCGGTGACGAAATATCTGGAGCATTAAACGCAATTCCAGTTGATTTCAGGACTGTGATAATTTTGAGTGATTTAGAGGGCTTTACATATGAGGAGATGTCCAAGATTTTGGATATTCCTATTGGCACAGTAAGGTCAAGGTTACATAGAGCACGTAACATGCTCAAAGAGAAATTAGCTGTTTACGCAAAGGAAATGGGTTATAATAAAGAAAGTTAAGATGTCGGATTTTACAGATTGGTTTAAGGATACCTTCAAGAATTGCTACTGTGAACAGGGAAACTTGGTTGATAATGATCGATTCTCTGAAATTGTACAATTGGTGCTTGATAATGAAGCAGACGAAGAATCAATGGCCATTTTTCAAAAGAAAATCAGTTCTTGTGTGAAGTCTAACTTTACTTTTAAAAACGAGAAGTGTATGCGGGATGAGATTCAGAAGAAGCTTGCTACGCATAGCAAGGAAATTCCAAACGACTTAGCTCAGGCGATCAGAAAAAGTGTCAATCTGTAGATAATGGCTCAAGGAAAAGCATTCATTTTCACGGCACCGTCTGGTTCGGGAAAGACAACCATTGTTAAACATCTACTAAATACCAATCCTAAACTTGGCTTTTCAATCTCTGCTTCCACTCGGGATAAGCGAGGCCGTACAGAAGAAAACGGAAAGGACTACTACTTCCTGACTCAAGACGAATTTAGAGCAAATATTGAGGCAGACGCTTTCATAGAATGGGAAGAGGTCTACACCGGGAATTACTACGGTACGCTAAAAACAGAAGTGCAAAGAATTTGGGACGAAGGGAAACATGTTGTTTTCGATGTTGAAGTAAAAGGAGCACTAAAACTCAAAGAATATTTTGGTGATGATGCACTGGCAATCTTTGTGAAAGTGCCAAGCATGGAAGAACTCAAGAAGCGATTAACCGGCCGGGGAACCGAGTCTCGAGAAAGTCTCTCACAGCGGTTATATCGTGCTAAATTTGAAATGACCTTTGAAAACAAATTCGATATTACTTTACTTAATGAGACGCTTGAAGACTCCTTTGTCAAGGCGGAGGAGCTAGTTGAAAAATTCATAAACTCATAGAAATTGCGCGTAGGACTATTTTTCGGTTCATTTAATCCCATCCATATTGGTCATTTGGTTATTGCTGATGTGATGGCCAATCAAACTGACTTAGATGAGATTTGGTTTGTTGTAAGTCCTTTGAATCCCTTCAAAAGCAGCAGTACCCTTCTTCATGAGTTTGACAGATTCAAAATGGTGGAATTGGCCATTGCAGATAATTATAAATTTAGAGCTTGTGATTTGGAGTTCAATATGCCGAGACCAAGTTACACGGCAGATACCCTAGGTTATCTAGCAGATAAATATCCTCAGCATGAGTTTAAGTTAATCATCGGTGAAGACAACCTGCTTCACTTTCATAAATGGAAGAATTACAAAGCGATACTTGAAAATTTTGGGCTTTATGTTTACCCGCGCCCGCAAGTCGATCGATCGAAGATCAAAATTGAGCATGAGAATATCCAATATGTTGAATCCCCAATGTTGGACATCTCGGCAACCTTCATAAGGAACTCTATCCGTAGCGAACATTCTGTTCAGTATCTTTTACCACAACCAGTCGTTGACTATATCAAGATCAAAAAATTCTATAAATAGAATTTTCACGTCATTTGATAAACTTTCAAACTTATTGATCTTCTGGAAGGCAAAAAAGAATGAGCTTTAAAAAAAATACACACGCAGCGGACATTTCGACCCTTTAAGTCGTCTATTAACTGTCAATGAATTTTTCATAGCATAGGGTCAATTGACCCGTAAATTGTTCTGAATTCGAAAACCTCGACCCATGCAAAGAATAATTTTATTATCACTTTTTTTCTTGATGCCATATGGTCTATTGGCCCAAGGAATAAGGGGAACAATCAAAGACAACGAAGGCAACCCAATGCCTTTTTCCTCAATCTACGTCAAAGAGATTGGGACTGGTACTTCATCCAATCTTGAGGGGAACTTTGAGTTGACACTAAAGCCAGGTAATTACAATGTGGCCTTTCAATTTATGGGCTATACCACCCAAATCAAGCAAATTCAAATAGGTACTGGTAATACAACTTTAAATATTATTTTGATTCCTCAAGTCATTGAGCTGGCTTCTGTGGAGGTGGTGGGTAGGGCTGAAGATCCTTCATATACAATTATGCGTAAAGCGATCGCCAAAGCTCAATACCACCTGCTTCAGAATGATAGTTATTCAGCAGAAGTCTATATGAAGGGAACAGGGCAAATTACCAAAGTGCCTTGGATAATGCGGAGTATGCTTGAGAAAGAAGGAATTGACACAAGTCAGGTTTTTACTTCTGAATCTGTCAGTGAGATATTCTTTGAACGGCCCAATACTTTTTCAGAGAAAGTAATCTCTGTTCGTGCCTCAGGTCAGGACATGGACAATGCAAATCCGAATTCTTATATCAATAGCAGTTTTTACTTACCCGAGGTGGTGAATGCCATTTCACCATTAAGTCCACGGGCCTTTTCTTACTATAAGTTTGAATATCAAGGAAGCTTTTTGGAGCGGGGCTATGAGATTAACAAGATTAAAATAACACCAAGGTCAAAGGGGGATGATGTTTTCGAAGGTGAGATTTATATCCGAGAAGATTTTTGGAACATTCACTCACTTGATATGACCACTAGCCTGATGGGTTTTAAGGTTGGTATTGAACAGATTTTCGCACCTATTGAGGGGGAAACATGGATGCCTGTAACTCAGAAATTTGAGTTCGGGGGATCAATTTTTGGGCTTGCTGGGACTTATTCATACCTGGCCTCGGTGAGTAATTATAAGGTCACTCCAAATAAGGACTTAGATGCTACGGTTGTATTGATCGATGAAAAGATCGCTCCAGCACCAGAAGAGATTAAAGCGATTAAATCAGGAGATTTAGACATAGGAGTAAAACAAGTTTTCCAAGAGGACAAGGAAGTCTCGCGCAAGCAGTTTAGAAAACTAATGCGTGACTATGAGAAACAAGAGCGCGAAGAAGAGGACGAGCCAGACGTAATTTCGGATTACAGTTTTAAAGTTGATACTGCAGCTGCGAAAAGAGACTCTGTGTATTGGGCTAAACTCAGGCCGGTTCCATTGACAACCAAAGAAATTAAGGGGTACGTAAAAGAAGATAGCACCTATTTTGCTGAAAAGGAGAAAGCGAAGTCTGATACCTTAAGGGCACAAAATGGCGATCGGTTTAAGTCTGGTGATCTCATAGGAGGGGGCTATTACAAGTTTGGAGAAAGGCTAAGGTTTCAGCATAATGGACTGTTGATTGGAACGGGTTTTAACACCATTGAGGGCTGGAAATTAGAAGCTAAAGGTGAGTTTTCTTGGAGACAGGATACAACTACGCGACTGAGGATAACGCCATTTGTAAGGTATGGTTTCGCTAGCGATAAGGTTTATGGTAAAGTAGAAACTGTCTTCGGAGTGGGGCAAAGGGAGCAGAGGAATACCTTCAGAGTTTCTGCAGGACAATATATAAGTCAGTTTAATCCAGATGTTATAAGTCCTCTGATTAATAGTTATGCTACGCTCGTAGCGAGAAGGAACTTCATGAAGCTCTATGAAAAAACTTTCTTAAAGGCTACTTGGGCACGAAGACTTCGATACAAACATACGTTGGGTGCTGGTTTTGAATGGGCAGATAGAAGTGAGCTATTCAACAATACTAATTTTAGTTTTGGCGACCGTACAGCAACAATTTTTAGACCTAATAGGCCTATCAATCAAGAATTGGGTAGCGAAAATGTTATTGCTTATCAGCTAGCCTCAAAAGCATATTTATATTATGCCGTGAAGCCATGGTTGAAGTTTAGAAAATATAACGGTAGGCTTATACCAATTGAAAGTACTTCACCAGAGCTGAGATTAACTTACAGAAAGGGCATAAATGGTTTATTCGGCAGTGATGTCAATTATGATCATTTAGAATTAGGCATGACAAGTCAAATAGAACTTGGCGTTAGAGCTGTACTTGATATTGAAGTAGAGGCTGGGAAGTTCTTGAACAATGACAAAGTTGCGTTCACAGAGTATAAGCACTTTAGTGGTAATCGCCTGCTATTTGTTCCGCTTAAGGTGACGGGAGGGTTCAGAATGTTAGACTACTATGGGTTTAGTACGAAGGATGAATACTTCTCAGCCTTCACTCACTTGAGGTTTAGGAAATTAGCGTTTACGCACCTGCCAATGCTTCGTTTGAGCGGGATCAAAGAAAATCTATTCTTAAATTATTTGAAAACTCCTCAGACCGAAGACTATGCTGAGGTTGGTTACACCATCGATAATATTCTGCGAATTTTCAGGGTAGAATTCGTTCAATCATTTCAAGGTTGGAAAGCCAAAGATTTTGGTGTAAGGATAGGTGTAGCAGCGATTATCGGGAATAGTAATTAGGGAGACGCTTGATAGGAGTAATGTCTCAACTTGTTATGTTTTGGCATTTGATTTGATTCAGGTTTTCGGAAGAAATCCTTTTCTATTACTTTAGCGAAAAATTAAAGCAATGAGAATTCTGACAATCTGTTTAATCTTTACTTTATCTTCAGTAGCACTTTACGCACAGAAGAGTTTCGAAGAAGGCAAACACTACGAAGTGGTGTCTGATCAAAAGACTGCTACACCAACTGTCACAGAATTTTTCTCTCTATACTGTGGACATTGCTTTCAGTTTGAAGCTTTGGTCGATACAGTGAAGGCGTCATTAGTTAAAGGGGCGAAATTTGAAAAATCTCATGTTAACTATATTCCACGCAACAATCCAGAAGTACAATTAGGCATTGTCAAGGCATTTATCGCCATGCAAGACCTTGGAATGCAAAAAGAACTAACGGCACAATTCTTTGCAGCCATTCATATGAAAGGAATCCAAATTGATTCTGTGGACGACATCAAACAAATTTTTCTAGCCAATGACGTGTCCGAAGAAAAGTTTCAAAAGCTTTTTAGCGATCCTATTTTGATTAAGCGAGCGATAGCTATGTCAACACTATGGGACGAGAAGAAAGTCACTAATGTGCCCACGCTCGTGGTTAATGGGATGTACAAAATCGATATGGGTAGTGTTGCTAGCCTCGATGAGCTAATCTCTTTAACGAACTTCTTATTGAAGAAGTAAAAGTCCTTCCATTCAAAAAAAATCATTTGATCATTCAGTTTTCTTGTATCAATTTAGATGCAAACCCTAAAACCGATGAAGAACCTTTACCTTTCTTTTCTATTACTATTTCTTTATGCCTGCCAGCCAACCACTATCACCGAGGTAGATCGTTGGGAAGCGCAGGCCGAACAAGTGAATATAATCAGAGATGATTATGGCGTTCCACATATCTATGGGAAAACTGATGCTGACGCAGTCTTCGGCATGCTATACGCCCAATGTGAAGATGATTTTCCGCGAGTAGAACGAAACTATTATTGGGCAATTGGCCGATTAGCCGAGGCTGAAGGAGAGGCTGCTTTGTACAGTGATTTGAGAGCGAGGCTCTACATGACAATTGATGAGGCCAAAGAAGCTTATGAGTCAGCACCAGATTGGTTAAAGGAATTATGTCAGGCCTATGCAGATGGGATTAATTACTATTTGTATACCCACCCTGAAGTGACACCTAAAGTATTAACTCACTTCGAGCCGTGGTATCCAATGTTCTTTTTCGAAGGATCAATTGGCGGTGATATTGAAAGCGTATCCACACGAAGAATTCGTTCTTTTTATGGGGAAGGTAAGTCAATGGCCATGGCTGATTTTATTCCTCAGGATTCTTTTGACGAGGAGCCAAGTGGGTCTAACGGTTTTGCCATTTCTGGTGAGCATACTGCTTCTGGTAATGCCATGTTAATGATTAATCCTCATACGTCATTCTATTTTAGAGGCGAGTCGCAAGTCGTGAGTGAAGAAGGTTTGAACGCCTATGGTGCTGCTACGTGGGGACAATTTTTTATCTATCAAGGCTTTAATGAAAAGAATGGTTGGATGCACACTTCTACTCGTGTAGACTTTATGGATGACTTTTTAGAAACGGTAGAAGAACGTGACGGAAAGCTTCAGTACAAGTATGGCGAGGAGTTGAGAGATGTAGAAGTATCTGAAGTCACCTTGAAGTATAAAGATGGTGAAGAGATCAAAGAAAGAACTTTCCCGACTTATAGAACGCATCACGGACCGATTACAGGTAAAGTCAATGATCAATGGGTGGCTACAAAATTAAACTGGGAGCCTGTAGATGCGCTAATTCAATCCTTCACTAGGTCAAAAACATCAAATCATGATGAGTTTTGGGAAATGATGAAAATCAGAAGAAACTCATCGAATAACACGGTATATGCTGATGCAGACGGAACCATCGCTTATTACCATGGTGATTTCATTCCTAAGAGAGATCCTCAATTCGATTATCAAAGGCCTGTTGATGGGAGTAACCCTGCTACAGACTGGCAAGGAATGCATGAACTTGATGAGATCATTACGATCGTAAACCCAGGTAACGGATGGATTCAAAACTGCAATTCTACGCCATTCACTGCCGCGGCTGAGTTTAGCCCTAAGCGTGAAGACTATCCTTTTTATATGGCACCTGATGCTGAAAACTTTAGAGGAGTTCACGCGGTTCAAGTGTTGAGTAAGGCCAAAGACCTCACCATTGATGGGTTGATTGAATTGGCGCACGATCCGTACCTGCCAGCTTTTGAAAAGGTAATTCCTGGTTTGCTTAAAGCCATTGAAAGTAATCCACGTAAAATGAGGTCACTGAAAGGCCCTTATGAAGTACTTAAGAATTGGGACCTAAGAACTTCGAAAGAATCTGTAGCAATGACTTTAGCACATTTTTATGGCAGCGTGTATATGAGTAAGGGTAAGAATCCAGAAAGGCTAAGCGGGAACGAAAGGTTTGACTATTTCGGAACAGGATCTCCGTTTTCGGAACGCATCGCTTTATTTGAAGAAGCCGTTGCGGCAATCACTGAAGATTTTGGTACATGGGAAACACCTTGGGGAGACTATAACCGTTTCCAAAGACTATCAGGCGATATGGACCTACAATATGATGATAATGCCGCCAGTATTCCTGTGGGTATGACCACGAGTCGCTGGGGAGCGTTGGCAGCCTATGGTGCAAGAAGCTTCAACGGTTCTAAGAAAATCTACGGCTATAGAGGAAATAGCTTTGTAGCCATGGTCGAATTCGGTGATAAAGTAAAGGCAAAAAGTATGTTAGCTGGTGGTCAGAACAATGACCCTAACTCTCCTCACTTTATTGATCAAGCCCAACGCTATGTTGATATGCAATTTAAAGATGTTGCTTTCTACAAAGAAGATGTGGAGGCTAGGGCAGAAGAGACTTATAAGCCAGGAAACAGAAAATAGTAGATCGATAACCTGATTAAATAAGCAATCACTTAGTGTTTTAAAAGATTGAAAAGCCTGCTCGTTGATAAACGAGCAGGCTTTTCATTTACTTAGTTTTTCAATTGCTTCAAGATTTCCTCAATGGCCCTGTCAAGTTGCGGGTCACGACCATTTATCCGGTCAGCGAAATTCATATCAACTTTGATGTCTGGTTGGACTCCCTCTTTCTCGAGATTTTTGCCATCCAGCGTATAACAACCCCAAGACGGTAATCTGTAAAAAGATCCGTCAACGAGACCATTTCCACTCGTGAAAATAATCCATCGATAGGTTTCTGTACCGATCACAGTGCCGAGGCCTAGTTCTTTGAAGCCTGCAGTGGTCATTTCAGCATCGCTAAGACTTTGTTCATTAATCAATAACACCATCGGCTTGGCACCCGCACCAAAATTTCCTTGAGTAGTAAGTTTCCCCTCACGGAACTTCCATTTTAGATAAGGTTTTTGAGCTAAAAACTTCAAGACTTCATCGTGAACATTACCTCCAGTATTGTATCTCAAGTCTAAAATCAATGCATCGCGATTATAGCCTTCAGAAGTCATTTCTATCAGAAACTGCTGTAAAGCACCACCACTCATGTTCTTCATGTGCACATAGGCTACTTGATCCTTAGTAGCTTGGTCCACACGTTTTTGATTGTTTTCAATCCACTCGTCATAGAGGTTTGTTCGCAATGCTCCCATGCTTGCTGGGTGAATTTTTACCTCGAATGATTCTTTACCTCTAGTTAATCCGAGTGTCACTTCTTCATCAATAGAAGGCTGTGATAAATAGAATTCCCGATTAATGGATTTGTCAATCGCCCTACCATTGATTGAGGTAAGCACATCACCAGTACGAATATTCTTATCTGCAAAATCAGCAGAGCTCTCGTTCACGACCTGAACAATTTCATATGGGTTTTCATTTGAGAAGATGACCCCTAGATTTAGACTATTGGTGTTGTAATACGAACGCTCTTCAGGTCCGCCAGAACGAAATCCCATGTGGGACGAGTTGAGTTCGCCTAGCATGTCATTCAGCAATACCCTGAGTTCAGCTCTTGATTTCAGGTAAGGTAAATACTGGGCATATTGGGTGCGTAATTTCCCCCAGTCTTGCCCATGAAATGTTTCGTTGTAGAAATTCTCCTCAATGCCTGCCCAAGTTTCATAATACATCTGTTCAAACTCGTTACTCAAGGATTTACGGAAATTAAATGAGGTCTCAATTGGCGTCAATTTCTTGCTGGCCAAGTTTAGCGCGTTGATCGCTCCTCCGCTAACTGCATAGTGGTTTTTTCCAACAGATACGATTCCACCTGCACGTGCCGAACCGTTGATTTTCTCAGTTTTATTCCGTTCGAAAGGCTCAAGAGTTGTGATCCAAAGAGCGCGTTGGTTTTCATCATGATTTGAACGATAAATGACGTGTGTTTTGTTGCCAGACTTGACCACATACGGACTCGATTGTGTGCCAAAGTTCGGACTAATCCGCTCCAACGATCGCAAGATGTCTTGATCAAAGTCGATGGCGACAGCAACAGTCGTTTTCTCCTTTTTGTCTTCCTTATTTTCTTCTTGAAATACTTTTTCTAATTCATCTGACTTAAAGTCTCTTTCCTTTCGCGCTAGTGCTACACGATAAACCCGACCGTCTTGTAAACCGAAAGGGTAGCTAGGTTTTATCCTGTTCGAAACGAAGTATAAATACTTACCATCTGGCCCCCAAAAAGGGCTGGTTTCCGTTACTCCTGTTTGTGTATAGTTGGTCAGTTCTTTTGAAGCGATGTGATAGAGGTAAATATCTTCTTCAAAGTCATTCTTAACAGTAAAGGCAATGTAAGCTCCGTCTGGGGAGAACCTCGGTTGTGGGTTGTTGGGTCCCCATAGCTCTTCATTGGCAATGGTTTCTGACTCGAAAGTTTCTAAGTCCATTAAACGCACCTCATTAATGCCACTGAGGAATGTCACTTTCGTTCTATCGGAATTGAGTTCAAGGTTACGATTGGATTGATCGTCATTGGTGAGTGCTTTTATGTCACCATCAGTAGCGGCATTGCGGGTGAATACATTTGCGTAACCGTTGACCGTTTGAGTATAGAGCAAAGTTTGGTTGTCCTTTAACCATTTCACTTCTGTAGTCCGTTCTTTCGGATTGCCTTGAAGCTGTTTGATGAACTTTCCACCGATGTCTGAAACGAAGAGTTCTCCTCGTGAAATGAAGGCCACTTTCTTCTCATCTGGAGAAACATCAAATGCCGAAATGTTCCCCTTGGTGTTAAATTCCTGCGTTTGCGCTAAGGTTGAGTTTTGGAAGATTGAGACATTTATCTTTTGACTCTTTTGAGTATTTGTATCATAGATATAGAGTTGGTAATCTTTCTCGAATACGACTTTTCCTCCATTAGCATTTACCTGTGGTGTTTTGATGGATGTACTGAACTGTGTAAGGCCTATTTTCCCTGATCCATCTAATGTGTACAGGTTGTACTCTCCATTGACTTCATCTGAGGCAAAATAAACTTTCCCTTGTCGATCGATTGAGGCCCACATGTCCTTACCGAGATAGGTGGTGTGCTGCTTATATTCCTTTCTTTTTAAATCGTAAGATTTAATATCAGGGTTGAAGGGGCCTCTGTATCTTTTACGAGCCACTTGGTTACTGCTTTCTGAGCTTTCGTTGAAATAAATAGCGCCCTCTGGGTGAATTGCCAAATTATGGGGCCTGTTGAAAAAGTGCTCAAAAAGTCTTGAAGGTGTACCGCCTTGTCGATTGATGGTATATGCCGAACGACTATTATATCGGTTGGATTGAAAGTAAACCGTCTTGCTGTCCCATGACCAAGTCTCTACCTGGTCATTTGACGAATTGAAGGTGAGTCTTTTGATTTCACCACCATTGTAGGGCATTACATAAACATCAGCGTTTCCGTATTGGGAGGAGGAAAAGGCAATCCAGTTACCATCTGGGCTTACTCTTGGATAGTTCTCATCTCCCGCCATAGCGGTAATTCGAGTTGCGGTTCCACCATCAGTAGGCACTTTCCATAGATCGCCCTCGTAAGCGAAAATCACCTCAGTCCCATCGGGGTTTAATGAAGGTGTAGATACAAAATAAACGTCTTCTTGTGCCTGACTGATGAAGAAGCATAAAGACAAGGATAGAACTAATAAAGTCTTGATCATGTGAGTAATTTTTAAGTCAACAGAGAATTAACTTACTCTTTTATTCACGAACCAAAAATTAGTCTTCGATACAATGTAGCATCGTATTGACCAATGGTCTTATTATTATTTGACTTAGGTCGTTTCATTTGCAGTATCATCTTACTCATTTTGTAAGGAATCCACTGGATTCTGTACGATAGTCTTCCAAGTTTGACTTGAGACAAGCGTGGAAATGAGAATAGAGAAGAGTAAGAAGGCCCCAGCAAAGTGATGAAACTTGATGGATAAAGGAATCGCGAAATCTGGGGAGACTTCCTGGAATAGCAAGTAGGCAGCGGGACAAGCGATCAGTCCAGCAATGATTAGTTGCACGAAGGTAGATCTCAATAGAAGTTGTATGATCTGTTGGAAACTTGCTCCAAGTACTTTTCTAATCCCAATTTCCTTCTCCATTGTTTTAGCTTGATACATTGCCATGCCAATTTGGCCCATAAGCGTGATGGCAATGATGCAGCAGAAGACAAAGACTAATGCCTGGACAATGTTCTTGAATTGACTTAGCCTATTGGCAAGAACATCGTCAAGGAATACTGGGTGAAAGTCAATATTGGGATACCGAGCCTTAAATAGGTTACCTATTTCACCTAAAGTTCGGGCAAATGAGACCTCATTCACCCTGATCATTAAAGTGGCAAAAGAGTATTCATGTGTGATTAGTATTGCCGCAGGCTCTGCGGCCTGGATAGGATCGGTCAGGTTTAAATCTTTTAAAATGCCTAATACGGGGTGATATTCACGACCAATGGAGAATGTGGCTTCATCAAAGCTTTTAATGGAGTCACTCATGTTTTCGGCAAATGCCTGATTGACTAGAAAATAGGGGCTATTTTTGACTATTTCTTTGTTTCCCAACCACGCTATTGATTTATCAAATGTAGATAGAAATCCACTGTCGGCACTGAGAATGACTGCGGTGTAATTGCGCTCTTTATCTTGTTGGTGGTGTTTAGTAATGCCATAATTGCCAAACGATCCGATAAAGGGTGTAGCCGAGACCCCTGCTACGGATTCAACACCATTTATTCTCTCTATTTCAGACCTAAATACAGTGCTTAAGCTGTCGGATGAGGGCAGGTCAATAGCTACCATTTGCTCCCCACTGAAGGGTGTTGACTGATTGAGGATTAATCGCGACTGGCTGAAAACAAGAAGGCCTAAAGTGAATACTAAGAGACTAATGGTCACTTGGGTGATCATTATGCCTTTTTTAAATAAGTTAACGGATAGGCCATTTTGATTGGTTGATCTTCTAAATAAGGTCAAGATTGAAATGCGAGAGAAGAATAGTCCGGGAATGATGCCTGATATAAACCCCATTAAAAGGGCGAATAGAAAGAATGTTCCTACTTGATCTAGTGTCAGGCTTTCTTGAAAAGCAAAGTCCGTGAAAGAAGCAACTGTAGGTGCTAGGAGTTTGAAGATTAGTAAGCCAAAACAGAAGCCAATGATAGAAAGCATGATTGTTTCTATCAGAAACTGATAAACTAAGCTATACTTTCCAGTGCCTAATACTTTGCGTATGCCTACTTCTTTTGTTCGGGAGATGGCACTGGCAATCGCGAGGTTAGTATAGTTAAAGGTTGCAATTAGAAGAATGATGATGATCAAGGTCATGACCATCTTTTGACCACTTCCGTTTAACAATACACCTTTGTTCCGTGATGCTTCCGAACTGGCAACTTTTGAAAGTGGCTCTAATAAAAACTCATAATGAATACCTTCCTCCGTATTGTTTAACTCTTCATTAATGTTAGCAGAAAGAAGGGCAAACTTATCAGTTATATAACTGAATTCTGTTTCTGGCAGGAGTTTGATATACAGTTGTTGCATGAAGTAAACCTTCCAACTGCTATAGAAAGGTGAGCCAGTATGGTCCTCATATTCACTATGTAGGAATTCGAAATCTAAATGAGATACTTCAGCAGGGTTTTCGATAACACCACTGATGATGTATTTCCCTAAGGTAGCTCCGATAACTGTTTCTCTAGCATAGTATTTGTCCATTAGAGCCTTGGTAATGATGATGTTTTTTGGACTTAAGAAAAGGCTCTCTTTACTTCCTAAAACCATGTCATAGTCAAAGATTTTAAAGAAGTCTGTATTGACACCTTGTCCTAACAAGCTTCTTTTAGCTCCTTTAAGGTAAGCAGAAGAGTACATCGTTTGGTTTTGAATCAGCGCAATGTTCTCAGCCTCGGGAATTGCCTCTTG
The DNA here is from genome assembly GCA_965660665.1 of Roseivirga sp. GTDB lineage: Bacteria > Bacteroidota > Bacteroidia > Cytophagales > Cyclobacteriaceae > Roseivirga. The sequence goes on from CBFIAY010000003.1 coordinate 100,343, forward strand.
AACTTTTTGGTAAAGCGATATTTGGGTTGTGGCACTTAGACTAGTTCCTGATAATTCTTCTGATTTAAGGTTTACACGGTAGATTCTATCTCCATCGGTGAATTTCTTATCAAGTTGCTGATTGGAGTAAATGGCATTAATACAGAAAAGGCAAACAGCTAGTGCCGCTGCAAAGCCAATGATATTGAGTAAGGTGTAAGAGAAGTTTTTCTTGAAATTGCGGAAGCTAATTTTCAAGAAATGTGTTAGAAGAGGTTGGCGCATAGCTGTATTGATTGATGTACTTTTTATGACCGAGGGTCTAATCATTTTAAGAACTTCTTTTTTGTATAAGCGCCTAGCTTTGGCTGGCCCTAGAGTAGTTACGTTGTCAAAAAACTCTTCGTCTAAGTCTCCCCGTAGCTCTAGGTAAAATTCTTCCTTGCAAAACCACTTAAATAGTTTAGTATAGAAGCCAGGCGGGGAGTGTCTTTGCTTAGGCATATTTAAGCTCTAGTTGGCTGCTAGAAATTTGACCCCAAAGGTTATCTCTCATTTCGCGCAATTCGTGTAGCGTAGACTTTCCTTTGTTGCTGACTTCATAATACCGTTTGGGTCGGCCACCTCTCTCTTCATTGGCTTCGCCTTGGTGAGACTTGAGGTATCCTTTTTCTTCTAATCGCGTCAATGCGGTGTGCAGGGCACCTCTGCTGATACTGCGTTTACTGTTCTTATTGATTTCTCGTTTGATACTCACCCCGTAGGCATCATCTCCTAACACCAATATGGTAAGTAGGGCAAGCTCTTGAAATTCGCCCAAATGTGAACCTTTCATATTAACCTAATCTAATTTGAAGGCTAATATATAAATACTTGTTCTAAAATGAAGACATGAGGCAGTGAGTATTTTTTGAAATTGAAAAAGCCTCTCTGAAATAAATCAGGGAGGCTTTTGATTTGGCTTGTAATGTTCTGAATTATTTTTATTCAGATCTCAATGTTTGAGCAGGGTCAGCTTTTGCTGCTTTCCATGTTTGACTGCCTATGGTCGTGAATCCAATGATGAAGATCATGATGACGCCAAGTGTAAGTTCTAGAGTACCTATTTCTGCACGATGAACTTTGTCTGAAAGTACCACCGTATCAAATAGATAATACGTGGTCGGGATAGCGATCATTGATGCGATCAGTAATAGCCACATAAAGCCTTTAGATAATAATTTGATCAAACTTCCTTCTGAGGCACCCAATACCTTTCTTATGCTAATTTCTTTTAATCGAGTTTCAGCTGTGTAAACCCCCATACCGAGTAGGCCCATTGCTGAAATGATGATAGTGATAAACGCCAAGAAACCAACTACAGTGAACATAATGGAGTATTCCGAATAGGACTCTTCCAATCGTTCGTCATAGAAGGCTCCCCTAAACTCATGCACTTCATCAAATTCGAGCCAAGCGGCTTCAATTTTTTCCCGAGTAGCTAAAATATTATCACTTTGAACCTTCAAATTGAGTATTTGTGCCTCTTGTGGTCGGTGTCTAAATGCAAAGCAATTTATTTCTGAATCCAATGTGGCATAGTTGAAGTTTTTCACCACTCCTTTAATTATCAGGGACGTCTCGGGCCAAAATTTTAAGGTCTTACCGATAGCCTCCTCAGGAGTTCCTAAATTGAATTTTTTGAGTGTAGTTTGATTGACAATTATAGATTCCTCTTTCTCAACTTTGTCTTTAGCAATAAAGTTAGTGCCCGCCAAGAATTGATGTTTCATAAGCGGGATGTATTTATGATCTATGTGAGACATGTATACTGAGGCAGAGTCAAGTCCATCTTCACTCTTTACTTGATTTGAATAGCGACTGCCTGTACTTAAAATATATGAGGACAAAGAGATATCGATGATCTCTGGGATACGTTCAAAAACTGCCTTTGTCAATTCAGGGTCGTTTCCAGCCAGGCTAACATTCAATACGTTCTCGGTATCAAAGCCCAAATCATAATTCAATGCATATTGGAATTGTTTGTAGGCAATGCTGGCGGATATAATGAAAGTCAATGAAAGGGTGAATTGCACCACTATTAATACTTTTCGAAGATTGATTTTTGAAAACAATCTAGTACTGGATACATCTTTGAGTACCTGAATGGCCCTTAGCTTTGAAAGGAAAAGAGATGGAATGAAGCCGGCCGAAACTCCAACAGCAATGGCAAAAATCAAGAAATAGAGAAGCATGATTGGCTCGTGATCAAGTGTCAGGCTCCGTTGTATTTCTGGGTTGAGATTAAGGAAAAGGGGCTTCAATAGAAAGAATAGGAAATAAGCTATAATCAATGAAGAGACAGAAATAATGCAAGCTTCTATCGTAAACTGAGTAAATACCTGTCTGCGAGTGGCACCCACTACCTTTCTAACCCCCACTTCTTTTGCTCGTCTCAATGCGCGCGCAATAGAAAGATTCGTATAATTAAATGCTGCAGAAAGAATCACAACAAACGCTAGAATACCGAGGATCCAAAGAATATCGCTGCTGAGGCTTTGGCCAATTTGGTTGTTCAAATCGGGGCCGGACATAATGTTGGTCAATGCTTGAGTGCCAAGGTGAATGCTCGAGTAATCTACAGCTTGCCTTTTATTTTCTTCATCGGATATAGCAGAGAGTCGGGTTTGAACCTGTTCAATGTTTGTGTTTTTATCGAGCTTGAAATAGGCATAGTTTGACCACATGTTTTGCCAGTCCATCCAATAATTATCTTCGCCCTGTTGTAATTCATATGTGCTGTAGGATATTAGTGCTGAGAATTTGAAATGGGAATTGAATGGTGGCTTTTCGACAACGCCCGTAATTTTGTAATTCTTATCATTCATTGAGATCAACTGGTCCATTGGGTCTTCTCCTGGAAAAAATTTCTCGGCGGTTTCATTCGTGAGAATTACAGAGTAAGGTTCTGCAAGTGCTGAACTCGCATCGCCTCTAATCAACTTGAAGGAAAATACTTTGAAAAAATCATTGTCGACCCAAGGCGCGTTAAACGGAAATGTTTTATCACCAATTTTAGCATCAGCACTGAAGCTTCTGGAGATAATTGTAGCAGCTTCCAAACCTGGAACTTCTTCTTTTAATTTTTTGGCCGCAAGAATTGATGTAGAGGCGAATGTATTCGGAGCGTTGTCTAAATATTGTTGAGTATTAGTGATGCGATGAATTTTCTCGTGATCTACATGAAAGCGATCGTAGTTCCTGACTTCTGAGAATAAGGTGATCATCAGTAGACAAACTGACATACTAATGGCTAGTCCGAATATATTAATAGCGGAAAAGAGCTTGTTTCTGCCGATGCTTCTGACAGATGTTTTAAAATAGTTTTTAAACATGATGAATTGAGTTAATTGACCTAATATTTCGAGTTTTTTGACTGTGTAGGGTTTAAAGAATTTGATAACATTAAAGACATAATTAAGGCGAGCCCTACGCTTGCCTTTCGCTTCAAGGGTTCTCTCAAAGTATTCATATAAGTCGCCCTGAAGGTCTTCGAATAGTTCTGGTTTACAATACCATTCTAAAAGCTTCGTGGCCCACTTAGGAGGATGAACACCTTTATTTTTCATATAAAGTTTAGGTTGAATTCGGGGATGACACTCCAGAACTGATCGCGTTGTTCTTTCACTTTAGTTAGGGCAATTTTCCCTGCATGTGTGATGGTAAAAAAGCGCTTTCTTCGACCACCCCTAGCATTTGTTGGGTCGCCTAAATGCGACTTGACAAAGCCCTTAGTGTCCATGCGATTGAGTACAGCATGTACAACACTAAGCTTTACCTTGCGCTCCGTCACGCGCTCTATTTCATCACAAATGGCTACACTATAGGCCTCTTCCATTAAAACCGCGATGGTTAATAGCACCACCTCTTCGAATTCTCCTAGGTTAGTTCCTTTCATTACAATGTTATTTGTTCAGTAAATGTATAAAAAATATATATTGACCGTCTAATTATTTATACAAAACATGAATATATCTGTGGTTTCTTTTGAAGGAAAGGTTAAAGGTGCATCTCCAGAAAAGAAAGGGTAGGGATTTCAATGCCGCCATGGATGCACTGAACTGTTCGATAAATGGCATAAAAAAAGAGCGACAATAAATTGACCGCTCTTTTGAATATGTTTTTAGAATGATCTAGACCGTCATGATGTCTTTCTCTTTCAACTCGAGGAGTTCGTCAAGTAGTTTGACATATTGGTCAGTTAAGACTTGTACATCACTTTCCGCTGATTTTATCTCATCTTCCGAAGCCCCATCCTTCAATAGTTTGCGCAATTCGTCATTTGCTTCTTTTCGAGCGTTTCGCACACTGACCTTTGCGTCTTCAGTTACTCCTTTAGATTGCTTGACCAGTTGTATTCTGCGCTCTTCGGTAAGTTGTGGCACATTAATGATAATGCTTTCGCCATCATTTTGTGGATTAAAGCCCAGGTTGCTATTAATGATTGCCTTTTCAATTTCTTGGATGGTTGATTTTTCCCAAGGCTTAATGAAAATGGTACGTGCATCTGGTGTAGAAAGTGACGCTACTTGATTTAGTGGGGTAGCAGCACCATAGTAGTCGATCATAAGTCCATCCAGCATGCTTGGCATTGCTTTGCCAGCTCTCACCTTAGATAATTCTGTCTTGCAACGAGACATGGCTTTTTCCATCATCTCCTTTGCTGTTTCTAAATAAATCTCAATCTCTTCCATAAGGGTTAGCTTATAAGTGTACCAATTTGCTCATCACCATTTACAAGTTTTTCTAAATTGCCAATTTTATTCATATCAAAAACAATGATTGGAACATTATTTTCTTGACATAAAGTGAAGGCTGTCATATCCATTATATTGTATCCGTTACGGATAACCTCTTCGAAACTTAGTTTTTCGAACCTTACTGCATTCGGATCTTTCTCCGGGTCTGCGGTATAAACTCCGTCAACGCGAGTTCCTTTGAGTACTACATCAGCTTCTACTTCTATTGCTCTTAAACTCGCTGTAGAATCAGTGGTAAAGTATGGGTTACCGATACCTGCACCAAAGATAACAACTCTACCTTTTTCTAGGTGGCGTACAGCTCTTCGTCTTATAAATGGTTCGCAAACCGCTTCCATTTTAATGCCTGACATCAGTCGAGTGTACATGCCATGCTTTTCGAGGGTGCTTTGAATAGCCATCGCATTGATCACTGTGGCTAGCATTCCCATATAGTCACCTTGTACTCGGTCTATGCCTGAGGCCTCTGCCTGAACTCCCCTATATATATTTCCTCCACCAATTACGATAGCAACTTCTACACCTTTATCATGGATTTTTTTGATATCCAAAGCATATTGCTCTAACTGAGCGGAATCAATACCATAATTTTGCTCACCCATTAGGGCTTCGCCACTTAGCTTTAATAGAACTCTTTTGTAACCCATGTTTACTCTCTAAAAATTTATTAAGATTTGACCCTTTTCTACACTTTTACCTTTTTCTACCTCAATGGAAGCGACAATGCCATCGCCAGATGCTTTTAACACGTTCTCCATTTTCATTGCCTCAAGTATCAATAATTGATCTCCTTTTTTCACAGTTTGGCCTGGTATGACTAAAATGTCTAAGATTAGTCCTGGCATCGGAGCCTTTAAATCATTTACCTGAACTGTTTCAAGATTTGCAATCCCCATTTTTTCAAGAAGGAGATCCATCTTATCTTTTAGTTCAATCGTAAAAATAGATTTCTCAATCTTTACGGTTGCTTTCTTAGACGCTACATTTATGTCGAGTATTTCTGCACGAAAACTCTTATGATCTTTTAAAATCAAAAAGGTGCTATTACTTTTTTGATTTAATGACCAATTAAAAGGTTGGTCATTATAAATGAGTTGATCACCGTCAAATGCGATTGTAACGCTGTCTCCAGAAGTGGATTTGGTCTGATACATTCAATAGATTTTAATCTTTAGGACTTGGAGGGGCAATAATGGAAAATATCCCTTCCGAAATCACGCAAATATATGGAACTATTTTGAATGCTTAGATGCGCCAGTAGCGCTACTATTTTTCAATAGGAAGAAAAGATTATCCATCTCACAAATCGTCATTAGGGCGTGTGTGAGGCCTGTTTTTGGCAATGCTGAAAAAGCTTCATCTTTTTATTGCAATTGTTTGAATAAAATAAAAAAGGGTCTAATTTTGCAGTCCCTTTCGAAGAGAGGGTTTTTATTTGCTCTTTAACGTTCTGATAATCAAGGGGGGATACCAAAGCGGCCAACTGGGACGGACTGTAAATCCGTTGTCTACGACTTCGCAGGTTCGAATCCTGCTCCCCCCACTTTTCTCAATTCAAGGTTGAGAATTTTTAGTTTGTGATAGCTAAAAATTTGAAACTGACAATTGAATAAGCGGGTGTAGCTCAGTTGGTAGAGCGACAGCCTTCCAAGCTGTAGGTCGCCGGTTCGAACCTGGTCACCCGCTCTGAATTTGAGTTACATATAGAAAGTTCAGCATTGCAAGTAGTCACTTGAATTAAGGACTTTTGGATTGATAACTGATAAGCCGATGTAGCTCAGGGGTAGAGTGCTTCCTTGGTAAGGAAGAGGTCACGAGTTCAAATCTCGTCATTGGCTCTATAAAGAAATAATACGTTGAACCGAAGTACGGTTCATTGCTTTATAATTAAAGTATAACATTAATATTAACTAACATTAATCATGGCTAAAGAAACTTTTGACCGTTCCAAGCCGCACGTTAATATAGGTACTATCGGTCACGTTGACCACGGTAAGACCACATTAACTGCTGCAATTACTAAAGTTCTAGCAGACGCAGGTCTTGCTGAAAACAGAGACTTCTCTTCAATTGATAACGCTCCTGAAGAGAAAGAGAGAGGTATTACTATTAATACATCTCACGTAGAATATGCTACTGAGAACAGACACTATGCTCACGTAGATTGTCCAGGTCACGCGGATTATGTGAAGAACATGGTTACGGGTGCTGCGCAAATGGATGGTGCTATTCTTGTTGTTGCTGCTACTGATGGTCCAATGCCTCAAACTAGAGAGCATATCCTTTTGGCTCGTCAGGTAGGTGTTCCTGCATTGGTGGTTTTCATGAACAAGGTTGACCTTGTTGATGATGAAGAACTCCTTGAGCTAGTTGAAATGGAAGTAAGAGAATTGCTTTCTTTCTACGAATTCCCAGGTGATGATATCCCTGTTATCCAAGGATCTGCTTTAGGTGGATTGAATGGTGATGACAAGTGGGTAGGTAAAATCATCGAATTGATGGCTGCTGTGGATGATTATATTCCACTTCCTCCAAGATTAACTGACAAAGATTTCTTGATGCCTGTAGAGGATGTATTCTCGATCACTGGTCGTGGTACTGTTGCTACTGGTAGAATTGAAAGAGGTATAATCAACTCTGGAGATCCTGTTGACATCATCGGTATGGGTGCTGAAAACATGAAATCTACTATCACTGGTGTTGAGATGTTCCGTAAGATATTAGATAGAGGTGAAGCGGGTGACAATGTAGGTCTATTGCTTAGAGGTGTTGAGAAAGCTGACATCAAAAGAGGAATGATTATCTGTAAGCCTGGTTCTGTGAATCCACATGCTCACTTCAAAGCTGAAGTGTATGTGCTTTCGAAAGAAGAAGGTGGACGTCACACACCATTCTTTAACAAGTACCGTCCTCAGTTCTACGTAAGAACAACTGACGTAACTGGTGAGATTATGCTTCCTGCAGATATCGAAATGGTTATGCCTGGTGATAACGTAACTATTGATGTGAACTTGATTAACAAGATTGCACTTGAGCCTGGACTTCGTTTTGCTATCAGAGAAGGTGGTAGAACTGTAGGTGCTGGTCAGGTTACTGAAATCCTTGACTAATACATTAAGTCTTACATAGATTTTTTAGACAAACGCGTTTTCGATTTTTCGGAAGCGCGTTTGTTTCGTTATTAATAATTTTCTACATTTGCAGCCCGTTTCGAGCTTCTGCTGCATTTGAAACACTTTTTTAAAGGGGTGTATTTCCTTAAAGAATATGTTTCAAATCATTGAAATTCAATGATTTACAAAAGGAAGTTTGAATGGAGTTGAATACGGGTGTAGCTCAGTTGGTAGAGCAGTGGTCTCCAAAACCAGAGGTCGTGAGTTCGAATCTTACCACCCGTGCAAAATAAAGAAGTAAAACCGATGAGTAAATTAAAGTCCTTTGTAACCGCTTCTTATGACGAGATGAGGCATAAAGTAAGCTGGCCCAAGTATTCTGATCTTCAGAGTAGCTCAGTGTTAGTATTAGTCGCCTCGTTAATCTTTGCACTTTTTATAGGTGTGATTGATTTAGGCTTCGATGAAATAATGGACTGGTTTTACAAGCTATAAGAAACGATCTAACGATGTCAGAACTAAAGTGGTACATGGTGAGAGCCGTATCGGGCCAGGAAAGAAAAGCTAAGGATTATCTTGATAACGAGATTGACCGTGAGCAATTCACGGAACAAATTCCGCAAGTATTGATTCCTTCAGAAAAGGTCTACGAGATCCGTAATGGAAAGAAAAAATCTCGTGATCGTAATATGTTCCCTGGCTATATAATGGTACAAGCAAATGTTGCCAATGGTGAAGTCATACACATGATCAAAAATATTCCTGGAATCATAGGGTTCTTAGGTCAAAAGGCTGGCGAAGCTTCCACACCGCCGGTCCCATTACGTCAAGGCGAAGTCGACCGTATCTTAGGTAAGGTTGAGGAGATTGATGATTTTGACGAACAACTAGATTCTCCATACATAATCGGAGAGACCATTAAAGTAATGGATGGTCCTTTCAGTGGGTTTACAGGAACCATAGAGGAGGTATTTGAGGAACGAAGAAAACTTAATGTTATGGTTAAGATCTTCGGTCGAAATACACCTGTTGAATTAAGTTACATGCAAGTAGAAAAACAAGATTAATATGGCTAAAGAAATAGCTGGTTATCTGAAGTTGCAAGTCAGGGGAGGCCAAGCCAACCCTTCTCCACCGGTAGGTCCGGCATTAGGTTCGAAAGGACTTAATATCATGGAGTTTTGTAAGCAATTCAACGGACGTTCACAAGATAAAATGGGTCAGGTTTTACCTGTACTCATCACAATCTTCAAGGATAAGTCTTTTGAATTTGTAATCAAGACACCTCCGGCACCAGTAATGTTGCTAGAAGCTTCTAAACAAAAGAAAGGTTCAGCTGAATCTAACCGAGTTAAAGTGGGTAGCGTAACCTGGGATCAGGTAAAAGAGATCGCAGAGGTTAAAATGCCGGATTTAAATGCTTTTACTATCGAGTCTGCCATGAAAATGGTCGCCGGAACAGCTAGAAGTATGGGGTTGAGGGTGAGTGGTAAAGCACCTTGGAATAACTAAAGATTTGTACAAATGGCAAAGTTGACAAAAAAGCAAAAAATAGCTTTTGGTAAATATGATCCAGCCAAACAATATGATCTGACTGAAGCAGCGGGTATCGTTAAAGAAATTAACGGTGCTTCGTATGATGCTTCAGTAGATATAGATGTTCGTTTGGGTGTAGATCCTCGAAAAGCTGACCAAATGGTAAGAGGTGTTGTTGCACTTCCCCATGGTACAGGTAAAGAGGTAACGGTGCTTGTGCTTTGTACTCCAGATAAGGAGCAAGAAGCAAAAGACGCGGGTGCAGACTACGTAGGGTTAGACGATTACATTTCTAAAATAGAAGGTGGTTGGACTGACGTTGATGTAATCATCACCATGCCTACTGTAATGGCCAAAGTTGGTCGTTTGGGTAGGGTATTAGGACCAAGAAGTCTTATGCCTAACCCGAAAGCAGGAACTGTTACACTTGATGTGGCGAAGGCTGTAAAAGATGTAAAAGGCGGTAAAATCGACTTTAAGGTTGACAAAACTGGCATCATTCATACAAGTATTGGTAAGTCGTCTTTCTCTCAGGAGAAGATTGCTGAAAATGCTAATGAGGTGATCCAGATGTTAAATAAATTAAAGCCGGCTTCTGCTAAAGGTACTTACTTTAAAAGTATCAACATCTCTACAACACAGAGCCCTGGAGTGAAAATAGATAAAAACTCAATTTCCGGACTATAATCATGAATAGAGTAGAAAAAGCAGCCTTAATTGAAGAATTGGTAGAAAAGTTTTCGACTAACGTTAACTTTTATATTACTGATGCATCCGGAATGTCGGTTGCTAAGACCAATAATTTGAGAAGATTGTGCTTCGAGCGAGGAATCGAGTACAGAGTGGTAAAGAACACTATGGTTCAAAAAGCATTAGAGCAGTTAGATACTGATTATGTGCCTTTTAACGATAGTGTATTGAGAGGTTTTACGGGTGTTATGTTCTCAGGTGAGGATTCTAATGCTCCAGCAAAATTGATCAAGGAATTCAGAAAAAAATCAGGCGGAGAGTCTCCAATATTAAAGGGCGCATCTATCGATACGGACCTTTACATTGGAAACGAGAATCTGGATATGCTAAGTAGTCTCAAGTCTAAGGCTGAGCTAATTGGCGAAGTAATATCATTACTTCAATCACCTGCTAAGAATGTTATCTCTGGCCTTAAGGCTTCAGGTACCAAACTATCAGGTATTCTCACGACTTTGTCTGAGCGCGAAAACTAATATTAAATAAGATTTAAAACACTTTATAAATAATAATACAATGGCAGACTTGAAAGAATTTGCAGAACAGTTAGTAAACTTAACTGTGAAAGAAGTTAACGAACTAGCGGGTATCCTTAAGGATGAGTATGGTATCGAACCTGCAGCTGCGGCTGTTGCTATTGCTGGCCCTGCTGCTGGTGATGGAGGCGAAGTTGCTGAAGAGAAATCTGAGTTTGATGTAGTTCTTACTGCAGCTGGTGGTTCTAAACTAGCAGTTGTAAAACTAGTTAAGGAATTAACTGGTCTTGGACTTAAAGAAGCAAAAGAGATCGTAGATAGCGCTCCTAAAGCAGTAAAAGAAGGTGTAGCTAAAGATGAAGCTGAAGCACTTAAAAAGCAGCTTGAAGAAGCTGGTGCAGAAGTAGAGCTTAAGTAATTTGATTGGCCATTTATAAAATGGCATTGGAATAGGCCCTGATCTTTCGAGATCACGGGTCTTTTCCTGTTTCTATACATTTTAGGGAGCAATCCCTTTTTCTGCATCCTGAAGGGTGCAATTAAGAATTATTCAATAACAAAAAATATAAGGCCTTGGCTATTCTAGCAAATCAATCAGAAAGAATAAACTTCTCTTCGATTAAATCAATATTAGATTATCCTGATTTCCTTGACGTGCAGGTAAAGTCTTTTGAAGACTTTTTCCAATTGGAAACACCCGCAGACAAAAGAACACAGGATGGTTTGTTCAAGGTTTTCTCTGAGAACTTTCCTATTTCCGATTCAAGAGAGAATTTCGTTCTTGAATTCGTAGATTATTTGGTTGATCCTCCAAAATATGACGTTGCTGAATGCATCGACAGAGGATTAACTTATTCTGTGCCCCTTAAGGCTAAGCTTCGTTTAACTTGTAATGATGAGGATAACGAAGATTTTGAAACCATTGAGCAAGAAGTATTCTTAGGGAATATTCCTTACATGACACAGAAAGGTTCTTTTGTCGTCAATGGTGCTGAAAGAGTTATTGTATCTCAATTACACAGATCTCCAGGTGTTTTCTTTGCGCAAAGCAAGCACACCAACGGAACAGCACTCTACTCAGCGAGAATCATTCCATTCAAGGGTTCTTGGATTGAATTTGCTACTGATGTGAATAGCGTGATGTACGCTTACATCGATAGAAAGAAAAAGTTTCCTGTAACCACTTTGCTTAGGGCTATTGGTTATGGAACTGATAAAGATATTTTGGATCTCTTCGGTTTATCCGAAGAAATTACAGCCAAGAAGACCACGTTAAAAAAAGCAATTGGTCGTAAACTAGCTGCAAGGGTACTGAGAACATGGGTTGAAGATTTCGTAGATGAGGATACAGGAGAAGTAGTATCTATCCATAGAAATGAAGTATTACTGGAAAGAGACTCAGTACTTTCAGAAGAGCATGTAGAAATGATCATTGAAGCGGATGTTGAATCCGTAATCCTTCATAGAGAGGACATCAATATTGCTGATTACACGATTATCTACAATACGCTTTCAAAAGATAATTCAAACTCAGAAAAAGAAGCTGTAGAGCAAATCTATCGTCAGTTGAGAAACACTGATGCACCTGATGAGCAAACGGCACGTGACATTATTCAGTCACTATTCTTCTCTGACAAGAGATATAACCTAGGTGAAGTAGGGCGATACAGAATTAACAAGAAATTAGACCTTGATATTGATTCTGAGAAACTTGTTTTAACTACGCAAGACATCATTTCAATTGTGAAGTACTTGATCGGTTTGATCAACTCAAAAGCAATTGTGGATGATATTGATCACCTTTCAAATAGAAGAGTACGAACGGTTGGTGAGCAGCTTTATGCTCAGTTTGGTGTCGGATTGGCGCGTATGGCCAGAACCATCAAAGAAAGAATGAATGTTCGTGATAACGAGGATTTCAAGCCTGTTGATTTGATTAACGCGAGAACCTTATCTTCAGTGATCAACTCTTTCTTTGGAACCAATCAGCTATCTCAGTTCATGGATCAAACAAATCCATTAGCAGAGATTACACACAAAAGAAGAATGTCAGCCCTAGGCCCTGGTGGACTTTCGAGAGAAAGAGCTGGTTTCGAGGTACGTGATGTTCACTATACACACTACGGTCGTCTTTGTACCATTGAGACGCCAGAGGGACCAAATATTGGTTTGATTTCATCTCTTTGTGTTCATGCTAAAGTTAACAGCATGGGATTCATTGAGACTCCCTATAGAAAAGTAAATAATGGTAAGGTAAGTCTTACTGATGACGTGATTTACCTAACCGCTGAAGAAGAAGATACCCATAACATTGCTCAGGCCAACGCGCCATTTAAAGAGAATGGTACCTTCATTAACGATAAAGTTAAAGCAAGATACGAAGGTGACTTCCCTGTAGTAGAGCCAAAAGAGCTAAGCTATATGGACGTTGCACCAAATCAGATTGTATCAGTAGCAGCTTCATTAATTCCATTTTTGGAGCATGATGATGCAAACCGTGCTTTGATGGGATCCAACATGCAGCGTCAAGCTGTTCCTTTGTTAAAACCAGAAGCGCCAATTGTGGGTACTGGTTTGGAAGGAAGAGCAGCACGTGATTCAAGGATGTTGACCATTGCTGAAGATTCGGGTACTGTACACTTTGTAGATGCTACCAAGATCATTATCAAATACGATCAATCGAAAGATGATCAATTGGTCAACTTCGATACAGCATATAAGACTTACGACCTGATTAAATTCCAAAGAACTAACCAAGACACTACTGTAAACCTTAAGCCAATTGTGCTCAAAGGTGACAAGGTTCAGAAAGGTCAAGTACTTTGCGAAGGTTACTCAACTGAGAAAGGTGAATTGGCACTAGGTAAAAACTTGAGAGTGGCCTATATGCCATGGCAAGGGTACAACTTTGAGGATGCAATTGTAATTTCTGAAAGAGTAGTTAGAGACGATGTTTACACTTCAATCCATATTGACGAGTTTGAGCTAGAGGTAAGAGATACCAAGCGTGGTCAAGAAGAGTTGACTTCTGAGATTCCAAACGTAAGTGAGGAAGCTGTGAAGAACCTTGACGAGAATGGTATCATCAGAATTGGTGCTGAAATCAAAGAGGGTGATATATTAATTGGTAAGATTACGCCAAAAGGTGAAACGGATCCAACTCCTGAAGAAAAGCTCTTAAGAGCAATATTTGGAGACAAAGCGGGTGACGTAAAAGATGCTTCATTAAAGGCTTCTCCTTCACTTCAAGGTGTGGTTATTGATACCAAGCTATTCTCTCGTCCCAAGAAGGACAAAGACCTACGTGTTCAGTCGAAGAAAGAAGTACAAGTGCTGAAAGCACAATACAGTAAAGACTTATTAGTTGTTAGAGCTCAGATCATTGAAAAGATGATAAAGTTACTTGACGGCAAAACGTGTAGTGGCGTAACTCACAAGTTTGGAGATGAGATAATCTCTAAAGGTGTGAAGTTCAATAAGAATAACATCGCTCAGAATCTTTTCCCAGAAAAGAACATCTACAGAGATGAAAGTAATTATAGCGTTCAGGAAGAAGTAAACTTGATCACTGACCTTAACCTTGATGGTTGGACAGAAGATAAGAAGACGAACGACCTGATCGTGAAAATGGTTAAAAACTATAACCTAAAACGTAATGGAATTACTGGCGAATTTAAACGTCAACGTTTCACTATCGAGGTAGGTGATGAGTTACCGACAGGTATCGTGCAGTTGGCTAAAGTCTATGTTGCTAAGAAGCGTAAGCTTAAAGTTGGTGATAAGATGGCAGGTCGTCACGGTAACAAAGGTGTGGTTGCAAGAATCGTAAGAGAAGAGGACATGCCATTCCTAGAAGATGGAACTCCAATGGATATCGTATTGAATCCACTAGGTGTACCATCAAGGATGAACATTGGTCAGATCTACGAAACGGTACTAGCATGGGCAGGTTTGAAACTAGGTAGAAAATATGCTACTCCAATTTTTGACGGAGCAAGCATGGAAGAAGTTGAAGCTGAATTGGCTGAAGCAGGTTTACCAAGTGCAGGACGTGAATACCTTGTGGATGGATTATCAGGTCAGAGATTTGATCAGCCAGTAACTGTAGGTATTGCATACATGCTGAAACTAGGTCACTTAGTTGATGACAAAATGCATGCAAGGTCAATTGGACCTTACTCGTTGATTACACAACAACCTCTTGGTGGTAAAGCACAATTTGGTGGTCAGAGATTTGGAGAGATGGAAGTATGGGCACTTGAGGCATTCGGTGCATCAAACGTACTCCAAGAAATCTTGACTGTAAAATCAGATGATGTAATCGGTAGAGCGAAAGCTTATGAAGCGATTGTTAAGGGAGATTCTATTCCTAAGCCTAATATTCCTGAATCATTCAATGTATTGGTTCACGAGCTTAGAGGTCTCGCATTAGAAATCACTTTAGACTAATTACAATTTTGAATTTGGTTTAGGCCACAATTAAGAATCAAAAAAAGCTATGGCATTTAAAAAGAATAGAAAACTTAACAACGACTTTAATAAAGTCACTATTAGCTTGGCTTCTCCGGAATCTATCCTTGAGTCTTCTCATGGAGAGGTGACACAACCGGAAACCATCAACTATAGAACCTACAAGCCTGAAATGGGTGGTTTATTCTGTGAAAGAATATTCGGCCCTGTGAAGGACTGGGAATGTCATTGTGGGAAGTACAAAAGGATTAGATATAAAGGTATCATCTGTGATAGATGTGGAGTTGAAGTAACCGAGAAAAAGGTTAGAAGAGAAAGAATGGGACACATCGAATTGGTGGTTCCTGTGGCACACATTTGGTACTTTAAGTCACTTCCCAATAAGATAGGATACCTTCTTGGTCTGCCGACTAAGAAATTGGATCAGATTATCTATTATGAAAGGTATGCTGTAATTCAAGCAGGTATTAAGGAAGAAGAAGGTATCGCGTACATGGACTTCTTAACAGAAGACGAGTACTTGGATATCCTTGATAAACTTCCTCGCGAAAATCAAATGCTAGATGATGATGATCCAGAGAAGTTCATCGCTAAGATGGGTGCTGATGCCCTCGAAATGTTATTAGCGAGACTTGACTTGGACAGTATGTCATACTCTTTACGTCACCAAGCAGCGACAGATACTTCTCAACAAAGAAAGGCAGAAGCCTTAAAGCGTTTGAGAGTAGTTGAAGCATTCCGTGATGCAAAAACTAGAATCGAAAATCGTCCTGAGTGGATGATTATCAAAATGGTGCCAGTTATTCCGCCAGAATTGAGGCCTTTGGTTCCTCTTGATGGTGGTAGATTTGCAACATCCGATTTGAATGATCTTTACAGACGTGTGATCATTAGAAACAACCGTCTTAAGAGATTAATAGATATTAAAGCGCCTGAAGTTATTCTTAGAAATGAGAAACGTATGCTTCAAGAAGCTGTTGACTCACTATTTGATAACTCTAGAAAAGTTAACGCTGTACGTTCTGATGGTAACCGTGCGTTGAAATCTTTAAGTGATATGCTTAAAGGTAAGCAAGGTCGTTTCCGTCAAAACCTTCTAGGTAAAAGGGTGGATTACTCTGGTCGTTCTGTGATCGTTGTAGGACCTGAATTGAAACTACATGAGTGTGGTTTACCTAAGAATATGGCTGCTGAGCTTTTCAAACCTTTTATTATCAGAAAACTGATTGAAAGAGGAATTGTGAAAACAGTGAAGTCAGCGAAGAAAATTGTTGACAGAAAAGACCCAGTAGTTTGGGATATCCTAGAAAACGTATTGAAAGGACACCCAGTACTATTGAATAGAGCTCCTACACTTCACCGATTAGGGATTCAGGCTTTCCAGCCAAAACTAATTGAAGGAAAGGCTATCCAATTGCACCCATTAGTATGTACTGCATTTAATGCGGATTTTGATGGTGACCAAATGGCTGTTCACGTGCCACTAGGGCATGCAGCTGTGTTAGAAGCAAGTACTTTGATGCTTTCTTCGCACAACATCTTGAACCCTGCAAATGGAGCTCCAGTAACAGTACCATCTCAAGACATGGTATTGGGACTTTACTATGTGACGAAAGGTAGAAGATCTACTGACGATCATAAAGTAGATGGTGAAGGCATGCGTTTTTACTCTTCTGAAGAAGTGTTGATCGCAATGAATGAAGGTGTACTTTCTAAGCATGCTTACATTCATGTGAAGACTATGGTTCGTGAAAATGAGCAGCTTGTTCCTAAGATGGTAGAAACTGTTGCCGGTCGAGTTCTCTTTAACGAAAGTGTTCCAGAGGAAGTAGGCTTTGTAAATGAGCTATTGACCAAGAAAAAGCTTCAGAAAATTATTCAAAGTGTTGTGACGATTTGTGGTATCGCAAAGACAGCTCAGTTCTTGGATGATATTAAGGACCTTGGTTTCCTAATGGCTTACAAAGGTGGTCTGTCAATGGGATTGAATGATATTCATATTCCAGATGTAAAAGATGAACTAGTTCAAAGTGCTAAAGACGAAGTAGATGCTGTATGGCAAAACTACCTAATGGGTCTTATCACTGATAACGAGAGATATAATCAAGTAATTGATATTTGGACCCGTGTTAACACTAAGTTGACAAATGGTTTGATGCAGGAGATGGAAGAAGATAATCAAGGCTTCAACTCTATCTATATGATGATGCACTCAGGAGCACGTGGTTCTAGAGAGCAAATCCGTCAGCTAGGTGGTATGAGAGGATTGATGGCTAAGCCACAGAAAAACCTTGCGGGTTCTGTTGGTGCGATCATAGAGAATCCAATTCTGTCAAACTTTAAAGAAGGACTAGATGTATTGGAGTACTTTATCTCCACTCACGGTGCGCGTAAAGGTCTTGCCGATACAGCATTGAAAACTGCTGATGCAGGTTACCTCACAAGACGTCTGGTTGATGTTGCACAAGATTGTGTCATCAACGAAGAGGATTGTGGTACACTAAGAGGCCTTACCGTTGCTGCGTTGAAAGACAACGAAGAGGTGGTAGAGCCATTGTCTGAAAGAATTCTAGGTAGAGTATCTGTTCACGATATTTTCGATCCAATTACGGAAGAACTAATTGTTGCTTCTGGTGAGGAAATCACTGAAAAGATCACTGAGCACATTGATGAAACTGCTATTGATGAGGTAGAAATCAGATCAGTGCTTACATGTGAAACTAGAAGAGGCGTTTGTGCTAAATGTTATGGTAGAAACTTATCTACGAACTACATGGTGCAGAGAGGTGAGGCAGTTGGTGTAATTGCAGCGCAGTCTATTGGTGAGCCAGGAACACAGCTTACACTAAGAACTTTCCACGTTGGGGGTACAGCGTCTAACATTGCAGTCGATGCTACTGTCAAGGCGAAGTTTGCTGGTGTGCTTGCATTTGAAGAATTAAGGTCGTTGACGACTACTGACAATGATGGGAAAAAGGTAAATATCATAATGGGTAGAACTGGAGAAATCCAAATCCTTGACCCTAAAACGAAAAAAGTACTTATCTCTAATCACGTACCATATGGTGCTATTCTTCAGGTAGAAGAAGGTCAGAAGGTTGAGAAAGATGATCAACTTTGTAAGTGGGATCCGTATAATGCGGTAATCCTCTCAGAGTTTGACGGAGTTATTGAATTCGATGCTATCGAAGAAGGAATCACGTTCAAAGAAGAGTTTGATGAGCAAACTGGTCACAGAGAGAAAGTAATTACAGATACAAAGGATAAGGCGAAGAACCCAGCGGTTGTTGTTAAAGCAAAAACTGAGTCTAAGGCTTATAACATTCCAGTTGGAGCTCACTTGGCAGTAGATGCTGGTGACAAAGTGAAGATTGGACAACCATTGGCTAAGATTCCAAGAGCAATGGGTAAATCAAGGGATATCACAGGTGGTCTTCCGAGAGTAACTGAATTGTTTGAAGCACGTAACCCATCTAACCCGGCAGTAGTGTCAGAAATTGATGGTGTAGTGACTTATGGTGGTATTAAGAGAGGTAACCGTGAAATCTTCATCGAATCGAAAGATGGTGTGAAGAAGAAGTACATGGTGCCATTGTCTAAGCACATCTTGGTACAAGACAATGACTTTGTAAGAGCGGGTTATCAGTTATCTGATGGCGCAACAACTCCAAACGATATCTTGAATATTCAAGGTCCAACTGCAGTACAAGAATACTTAGTGAACGAAATTCAAGAAGTATACCGACTGCAAGGCGTAAAAATCAACGATAAGCACATCGAGGCAATTGTTAAGCAGATGATGCAAAAAGTTGAGATCATGGATGCTGGTGATACACAATTCCTTCCAGGTCAGGTTGCAGACAAGTTCTTCTTCAGAGAAGAAAACGATGCAATGCTTGATATGAAAGTGGTAGTTGAAGCAGGTGATTCAGAAAACTTGAAGCAAGGCCAAATTGTATCTCCAAGAGATCTAAGAGATGAGAACTCAAGCTTGAGAAGAAAGGATATGAAGGTAGTAGAGGTTAGAGATGCACAACCTGCAGTTTCTAAGCCTAAGCTTCAAGGAATTACTCAAGCATCATTGGGTACTGAAAGCTTTATCTCGGCTGCATCTTTCCAAGAGACAACCAAGGTGTTAAGTGAAGCCTCTATTAGAGGTAAAGCGGATGTCTTGAATGGCTTGAAGGAAAATGTGATTGTTGGTCACTTGATTCCAGCAGGAACAGGTATGAGAGAGTATGAAGATCTAATCGTAGGTAACCAAGCTGAATATGATAAGCTAGTTGCTGCAAGAGAGGCTTACCAAGCTCAATCTCAAACACAATCAGAAGAAGAAAGCGTAGAACTATAAGCAAATGGCTGACCAGAAAGAGCAAGCAAATCAGAATCAATTAAACATAGAGCTTTCAGAAGAAGTTGCTGAAGGGCAGTATGTGAATCTGGCAATGATTGCTCATTCGAATAGCGAGTTTGTAATCGACTTTATAAAAATGATGCCCGGGGTTCCCAAGGCAAAAGTAAAGTCGAGAATAGTGATTACGCCTGAGCATGCCAAACGCTTGTTATTTGCGCTAAAGGAGAATATCGACAAGTTCGAGAAGAACTTTGGTCCAATTAAGCAAAGCGAAGAGCCACCTAAATTCCCAATGAATTTTGGAGGGACTGTTGGTGAGGCTTAGCGAATAAAATACATCACGAATTAGAAGGGTTGCTTCGGCAGCCCTTTTTTAGTGAATAGTGCTGAGAGGCAGTGATTTAGAGACTTAGAATTTGAGCGCATTTATTTAAGATAGTGTGTTTGTTTCAAAAACTTCTTTTGCTACCTTTGCAGTCCGAAATTTTAACTAGGAATTAATAAATCTAAAGAATTGTAAATGCCTACTATAAACCAACTAGTACGTAAGGGCAGAAAGAAATTGACGTCAAAGTCAAAATCTCCAGCATTAGACAGCTGTCCACAAAGAAGGGGTGTTTGTACGAGGGTATATACGACTACACCTAAGAAACCTAACTCTGCTATGAGAAAAGTAGCAAGGGTACGCTTAACCAATGGTAAAGAGGTGAACGCATATATCCCTGGAGAAGGTCACAACCTTCAAGAGCACTCTATTGTATTGATCAGAGGAGGAAGAGTAAAAGATCTTCCAGGTGTGAGATATCACATCATCCGTGGTGCACTAGATACTGCAGGAGTAAGCGGTCGTACCCAGAGAAGATCAAAATATGGTGCTAAGAGACCAAAAGATAAAAAATAGACAATTAACTAAGCAATGAGAAAAGCTAAACCAAAGAAGAGATATATTCTTCCCGATCCTAAGTTCCAAGATACTTTGGTAACAAAGTTTGTGAATTACCTAATGATCGATGGAAAGAAGAGTATTGCCTACAATGCATTCTATAAAGCCATTGCGCTTGTAGAAGAACGCACTGGTGAGAATGGTCTTGAAACTTGGAAGAAAGCATTGAGTAACATCATGCCGTCAGTCGAAGTGAAGAGTAGAAGAGTAGGTGGTGCTACTTTTCAAGTGCCTATCGAGGTAAGACCAGGTCGTAAGACATCACTTGGCATCAAATGGATGATCATGTTCGCTCGTAAGAGAGGTGAGAAAACCATGACTGAAAAGCTAGCTGGCGAAATTATCGCTGGTTCAAAAGGTGAGGGTGCTGCTGTGAAGAAGAAAGATGATACCCACAGAATGGCAGACGCAAACAAAGCATTTTCACACTTTAGATTTTAATTCCTAGACTAAAATGGCAAGAGATTTAAAATTGACTCGGAACATTGGTATTGCTGCCCACATTGATGCGGGTAAGACAACTACTACCGAGCGTATACTATATTACACAGGTGTATCTCACAAAATTGGTGAAGTACATGATGGTGCCGCTACCATGGATTGGATGGAGCAGGAGCAAGAAAGAGGTATTACAATTACTTCTGCTGCAACTACTGTTTTCTGGCCCTATAAGGACCAACAATATCACATTAACATTATTGACACTCCAGGTCACGTGGACTTCACAGTTGAAGTAAACAGATCTTTAAGAGTTCTTGATGGTTTGGTATTCTTGTTTTCAGCAGTAGATGGTGTTGAGCCACAATCTGAAACAAACTGGAGACTTGCAGATAACTATAAAGTAGCACGTATCGGATTCGTTAACAAAATGGATCGTTCTGGCGCTGATTTCCTTATGGTTTGTGGTCAGGTAAAAGAAATGCTAGGTACTAAAGCTGTACCTTTACAATTACCTATCGGAGCAGAAGAAGGTTTTAGAGGAGTTGTTGACTTGGTTGAAAACAAGGCAATCGTTTGGAACGAAGCTGATCAAGGAATGACATTCGAAGAGATTGAAATCCCTGCGGATATGGTTGATGAAGTTGCAGAATACAGAGAACATCTTCTCGAGTCTGTTGCGGATTATGATGAGACTTTATTAGAAAAGTACTTTGAAGATCCTGAGTCAATCTCTAAAGACGAAATTATTGCTGCCCTTAGAGCTGCTACAATAGATTTGGCGTTTGTGCCAATGATGTGTGGGTCTGCGTTTAAGAACAAAGGTGTTCAGACTTTGCTCGATTATGTGATGGAATTATTGCCATCACCGATGGACAGAGAGAGCATCATCGGAACTGATCCTGATACTGAAGAGGAAATTTCGAGACAACCATCTTCTAATGAGCCGTTCGCAGCATTAGCATTTAAGATTGCTACAGATCCATTTGTAGGGCGTTTGTGCTTTGTAAGATCATATTCTGGTATGCTAGACTCTGGTTCTTATGTATACAATACAAGGACTAACAAGAAAGAGCGTATTTCAAGAATTTTCCAGATGCACGCAAACAAGCAGAATGCTATTGATAGCCTTCACGCTGGTGATATTGCTGCTGTAGTTGGATTTAAGGATATCAAAACAGGCGATACCTTATGCGATGAGAAACACAAGATTGTTTTCGAATCAATGGACTTCCCTGATCCAGTTATTGGATATGCTATTGAGCCAAAAACTCAGGCGGATGTTGATAAGCTAGGCATGGCAATTGCCAAATTAGTAGAAGAAGATCCTACGCTGAAGGTTCATACGGACGAAGAAACTGGTCAAACGATTTTGAGAGGGATGGGTGAGCTACACCTTGACATTATCATGGATCGTATGAGAAGAGAATTCAAAGTCGAAGTGAATCAAGGTGCACCACAAGTAGCTTATAAAGAATCTATCAACTCATTAGTTGATCACAAAGAGGTTTATAAGAAGCAATCAGGTGGTAAAGGTAAGTTTGCTGATATCGTCTTCGAAATCAGTCCTCAAGATGAGGATTACGACAAAGAAGGTCTTCAGTTTGTGAATTCAATTACTGGTGGTACAATTCCAAAAGAATTTATTCCATCAATTGAGAAGGGTTTCGCAGCGGCAATGGTAAATGGTCCTTTGGCCGGTTATCCACTGGAAAGAATGAAAGTGAAATTGTATCACGGTTCTTTCCACGATGTCGATTCAGATGCCTTGTCTTTTGAGATGGCTGCTAGACTGGGTTTCAAAGAAGCTGCTAAAAAGGCTTCTCCTAAATTAATGGAGCCAATTATGGCCGTTGATGTGGTAACTCCTGATGAGTACACTGGTAGTATTACTGGTGACTTAAACAGAAGAAGAGGCGTAATGAAGGGGATGGATACCAAAGGTACTTCTTCCGTTGTTAAGGCAAGCGTACCGCTTTCAGAGCTGTTTGGGTATATTACTGATTTGAGAACAATGTCGTCTGGTAGAGCAACTGCCTCATTAACATTCTCTCATTACGAAGCAGTACCAAATCATATTGCCGAAGAGGTGATCAAGAAATCAAAAGGAGAATAAGCTGTAAATTTTACTATCATGACACAGAAGATCAGAATTAAATTAAAGTCATACGATCACAATTTGGTGGATAAGTCATCAGAGAAGATTGTGAGAGCAGTAAAAACTACTGGAGCTGTGGTGAGTGGTCCAATTCCATTGCCAACAGTAAAGGAGAAATTTACAGTACTCAAATCTCCACACGTGAACAAAAAAGCTCGTGAGCAATTCCAACTTTGTACTTACAAAAGATTAGTAGATATCTACTCTTCAAGTGCTAAGACGGTTGATGCGCTTATGAAGCTTGAATTGCCTTCAGGTGTAGACGTAGAAATCAAGGTTTAAGAACCTTATAAAATAAATAAAAGAGGCTGTTCCTTAAAGGATGGCCTTTTTTTATGCTAAAAACAAGGCCTACAAACGGGCTGCGGGTTAGGATGTAAATTAATGCTCAAATATAATGGGCTCCGTTTGCAGCGAAATATTAAATCCCTATCTTTGCAATCCGTTTCGCGGGAGCCCTACGATTGTAGTGCTTAAAATGAATTGAAAGATGTCTGGAATTATCGGAAAAAAAGTCGGAATGACTAGCGTATACAGTGCCGATGGACGTAATGTCGCATGCACGGTGATAGAGGCTGGTCCTTGCGTTATAACGCAAGTAAAAAATGAGGAAACAGATGGATACCAAGCTGTTCAGCTGGCTTACGGAGAGCGTAAGGAGAAAAATACTCCCAATGCGTTGAAAGGTCACTTTAATAAGGCCAATACAACTCCTAAGAAAAGCGTAGTTGAGTTTCGAGATTTCCGAGAGGAATTTGAAGGAATGGTAGCGTTAGGTAATCAAATCACAGTTGGAGATGTATTCAAAGAGGGTGATTTTGTCGATGCTATTGGTACTTCAAAAGGTAAAGGATTTCAAGGGGTAGTGAAAAGACATGGCTTCGGTGGTGTTGGACAAGCTACTCACGGACAACACAACAGGTTAAGAGCTCCTGGTTCTATTGGTGGTGCTTCGTATCCTGCAAGAGTATTCAAGGGTACTCGTATGGCGGGTAGAATGGGTAACGATCGAGTAACGGTAATCAACCTTGAAGTAATGAAAGTTGTGCCTGAGAAGAATCTTATTGTAATAAGTGGCTCCATACCTGGCGCTAAGAATTCAATCGTAGTACTAGAGAAATAAGAAGATGGAGATTGCAGTATTAAAAAATAGCGGAGAAGATACAGGAAGAAAGGTTAGCCTTTCTGACGATATTTTCGCGATCGAACCAAACGATCACGCCATCTACCTAGATGTGAAGCAATTCTTGGCTAACCAACGTCAAGGAACTCACAAGTCAAAGGAAAGAGCAGAGATCTCTGGATCTACTAGAAAGATAAAAAAGCAAAAGGGAACAGGTACTGCCAGAGCTGGTAGTATTAAGTCGCCTATTTTCAGAGGTGGTGGTCGTGTATTCGGTCCTAAGCCAAGAAACTACAGTTTTAAGTTGAATAAGAAACTTAAAGCTCTTGCTAGAAAATCAGCTTTAGCTTATAAGGCTAAGGATAATAATCTTATGATTTTGGAAGACTTCTCATTTGAGGCTCCAAAAACTAAAGATTTTGCAAACGTTTTGAGTTCACTTTCTATCTCTGATAAGAAAACACTTTTTGTTGTTTCAAAAGAAGAGAAGAACGTGGTAATCTCAGCACGTAACCTGCAAAACACCAAAGTGATTACAGCTGACACATTAAGTACATATGATGTATTGAATGCAGATAGCTTGTTAATCAGTGAGAGTTCAGTTGAAAAAATAGAAAACCTACTAAAGTAAGCGACATGAGCATTTTAAAGAAGCCTTTAGTAACGGAAAAAGTATCAGGTCTTAATGAGAGCGGTAAGTATGG
Source organism: Roseivirga sp. (assembly GCA_965660665.1). GTDB lineage: Bacteria > Bacteroidota > Bacteroidia > Cytophagales > Cyclobacteriaceae > Roseivirga. Next base: position 125,183 of record CBFIAY010000003.1, read on the forward strand.
TTTCATCGTTGATGAAGATGCCAACAAAGTCGAGATCAAGAAGGCAGTAGAAGATATGTACGGTGTTACTGTAGAAGCTATTAACACTATGAGATATCAGGGCAAAATGAAGTCTAGGAATACTAAGGCCAGGATCATTTCAGGAAGAACGAAATCATACAAGAAAGCAATCGTAACTGTTGCCGAAGGTGAAATTATTGACTTTTACAGCGGCATTTAATTTAGAGAGCAATGGGCGTTAAGAAACTAAGACCAATGACACCGGGAACCAGGCACAGAATGGCGCCTGATTTTGCAGATGTAACTACGGCTACTCCTGAGAAGTCATTGTTGGCTCCACTTAAGAGATCTGGTGGTAGAAATAACAGTGGTAAAATGACTATGCGCTACATGGGTGGTGGTCATAAAAGGAAGTTGAGAATTGTCGACTTTAAAAGAGAGAAATTTGATGTGCCAGCAACTGTAAAAAGTGTTGAGTACGATCCGTCAAGAACTGCAAGAGTAGCTTTGCTATTTTATGCAGATGGCGAGAAAAGATACATTATTGCTCCTGCAGGATTGCAAGTGGGTCAGACTGTTGTGTCTGGTGAAAATGTAGCTCCTGAAGTAGGGAATGCATTACCGTTAGCTACTATTCCTTTGGGTACAATTGTACATAATGTGGAGTTCAAGCCTGGTAAGGGTGCGGCTATGGCAAGAAGTGCAGGATCATATGTTCAACTAGTGGCGAGAGATGGTAAATATGCTACTCTTAAAATGCCTTCTGGTGAGACAAGAAACATACTCGTTACTTGTATGGCAACGATTGGTTCTGTTGGAAACGCTGAGCATATGAATGTTGTACTTGGTAAAGCTGGCCGTAAGAGATGGTTAGGTAGAAGACCAAGAGTAAGAGGTGTTGTGATGAACCCTGTCGATCACCCAATGGGCGGTGGAGAAGGTAAATCATCTGGGGGTCACCCAAGATCAAGGAATGGTATTCATTCTAAAGGTCAGAAGACACGTACTCCTCAGAAGTATTCGAACAGATTGATAATTGGTAAAAAGAAGAAATAATCAACAATGGCACGTTCATTAAAAAAAGGACCCTATATCGATTTCAGACTTGAAAATAAAGTCGATGCCATGAATGGTTCTGGTAAGAAATCAGTAATCAAAACATGGTCGAGAAGATCTATGGTATCTCCTGACTTTGTTGGTCATACCTTCGCTGTACATAACGGAAATAAATTTATTCCTGTATTTGTAACCGAAAACATGGTAGGTCACAAATTCGGTGAGTTCGCTCCTACTAGAAACTTCAGAGGTCACATTGCAAAAAAGGATAAAAGAAGATAATGGAGGCTATAGCAAAACTAAATAACGTCCCTACCTCAGCTCGTAAAATGAGAATGGTTGCTGATTTGATCAGAGGCCAGCAGGTAAATAGAGCTTTGAATATGTTAAAGTTCGAAGCGAAAGAGGGAGCAGCGAGATTAGAAAAGCTTTTGCTTTCTGCTATCGCTAACTGGCAAGCTAAAAACGAGGACGAAAGACTCGAAGATGCTGATCTTTATATTAAGGAGATTAGAGTAGATGGCGGCCGTATGCTGAAGAGATTGAGGCCTGCTCCACAGGGTAGAGCTCACAGGATCAGAAAAAGATCTAATCATGTGACTATGGTAATCGCTTCTAAAAACGATTCCAAGGTTACCGCTGAAGTAGTAGAAGAAGTAAATAACGAAACTGATAAATAACAGATGGGACAGAAAGTAAATCCTATTGGGTTCAGGTTAGGTATCGTAAGAGGTTGGGATTCCAACTGGTACGGTGGTAAAGACTTCCCAAGTAAATTGGTTGAAGATCAAGAGATCAGAAAGTACATCCAAGCTCGTATCCCTAAAGGAGGAATCTCTAAGGTGATCATTGAGCGTACTATCAAAAGAATCACTATCACAGTACATACTGCTAGACCCGGTGTTGTTATTGGTAAGGGTGGTCAAGAAGTTGATCGTATTAAAGAAGAGCTTAAGAAAATAACTAATAAGGATGTTCAGATCAATATTTTTGAGATCAAACGTCCTGAGTTAGATGCCAAATTGGTGGGTGAGTCAATCGCACAACAATTAAAGGCAAGAATTTCATATAGAAGGGCCATGAAGCAAGCAATTGCTTCAGCAGCGAGAGTTGGCGCTCAAGGAATTAAGATTAAATGTTCCGGTAGATTAGGTGGTGCTGAAATGGCGCGTACTGAAATGTACAAGGACGGAAGAATTCCTTTGCATACGCTAAGAGCGGATATTGATTATGCTCTTTCTGAAGCAGATACTGTATACGGAAAGATCGGTATCAAAGTATGGATCTTCAAAGGTGAGGTATTCGGTAAAAGGGACCTTTCTCCAAACGTAGGTGCTGCCAACCAAATGGGTGGTGACAGAGATCGACGTGGTGGAGGAACAAGAAGGCCTAATAGAAATAGTAATAAGAAGTAATCACCTTTTTAAAAAAGAAAGAAGATGTTACAGCCGAAGAGAACTAAGTTTAGAAAGATGCAGAAAGGCCGTGTGAGTGGAATCGCTCAGAGAGGTCATAGCTTGTCTTTTGGAACATTTGGAATTAAGTCGCTTGAACCAGGTTGGATTACAAGCCGCCAGATAGAAGCAGCTCGTATCGCGATGACAAGAGCGATGAAGAGAGAAGGTCAAGTGTGGATTAGAATTTTTCCAGACAAACCAATTACTAAGAAGCCCGCTGAGGTGAGAATGGGTAAGGGTAAGGGTGCTCCTGATTATTGGGTAGCAGTTGTTAAGCCTGGAACTGTATTGTTTGAATCCTCAGGAGTAAGTGTTGAATTAGCAAAGGAATCATTGAGACTTGCGGCTCAAAAACTTCCGCTTTCAACAAAATTTGTTGTTCGTAGAGATTACGCTGGATAGTTATGAAGAATTTGGAAATCGCAGCCCTCTCAGTAGAGGAGCTACAAGAAAAAATCGGAACTGAGGTGGATAGCCTTCAGAAGTTGAATTTTGCTCATTCGATTTCTCCTATCGAAAATCCTATGAAGATCAGACAGGCGAAGAAATTGATCGCAAGATTGAAAACAGAGTTAAGAGCTAAGGAATTAGCTAAATAAGATGAGCATGGAGACTAGAAATCTTAGAAAAGAAAGAGTCGGGATAGTAACCAGTGATAAGATGGATAAAACCATCACAGTAACTGTCGAAAGAAGAGAGAAGCACCCGATCTACGGCAAGTTTGTGAAGAAAACTTCCAAGTTTGCTGCTCATGACGAGAAAAATGATTGCGGTATCGGTGATACTGTAAAGATCATGGAAACTCGTCCGCTGAGTAAGAATAAGCGTTGGAGATTAATTGAAGTTATCGAAAGAGCTAAATAATTATGATAAGGCAAGAATCAAGACTTAACGTAGCGGATAACAGTGGTGCCAAAGAGGTCCTTTGTATTCGTGTGCTAGGCGGTACTAAAAGAAAGTACGCTAGTGTAGGTGACATGATTGTAGTTTCTGTCAAAGCAGCTCATTCATCAAGTAGCCTTAAAAAGGGTACTGTCTCCAAAGCAGTAGTGGTTAGAACCAAAAAAGAAGTAAGACGTAAAGACGGTTCTTACATCCGATTTGAGGATAACGCTGCAGTACTACTGACTCCGAATAATGAGCCGAGAGGTACTCGTATGTTCGGTCCAGTAGCAAGAGAATTGCGTGAAAAGCAATTCATGAAAATTGTTTCACTAGCTCCTGAAGTACTATAATCATGGCTACATCAACAGTAAAGCTTCACGTGAGAAAAGGGGATACGGTAAAAGTACTCTCTGGAAACTCTAGAGGCAAAACAGGAAAGGTACTTGAAGTACAACCTGGAAAATATAGAGCGATTGTTGAAGGTGTAAATGTTGTGTCAAAACACATTAAACCATCTGCAACCAATCCTAATGGTGGCATCGATAAAACCGAGGCTTCTATTCACTTGTCTAACCTCATGGTTGTAGATCCGTCTAATGGAGAAGCTTCAAGAGTAGGCCGTAAGGCAGACGAGAATGGTAAATTAGTTAGATACGCTAAAAAGTCTGGGGAGGTAATTAAGAATGTCTAGTCCGAGATTAAAAAATAGATATAAAGAGGAAATTGTTCCTGCTTTAAAAGAGAAGTTTGAGTACACATCTATGATGCAAGTACCTAAGATTACTAAGGTAGTCCTCAATAAAGGTATTGGTGCGGCTGTGGCAGATAAGAAATTGGTTGACATCGGTGTTGAAGAGTTAACGACTATAACAGGTCAATTGGCTGTTCCTACTGTTGCGAAAAATTCGATTTCCAACTTTAAGTTGAGAGAAGGAATGCCAATTGGGGCAAGAGTGACATTGCGAGGAGACAGAATGTTCGAATTCATCGATCGTCTCGTGAATATTGCTTTACCTAGGGTAAGAGACTTTAGAGGAGTGAAGGATAAGGGCTTTGATGGTCGTGGTAACTATACTTTAGGTATCAAAGAGCAAATCATCTTCCCAGAGATCTCAATCGATAAGATCAAGCAGATTTCAGGAATGGATGTAACTTTTGTTACGACTGCAAATACAGATGAAGAAAGCTACGAATTGTTAAAAGCATTCGGTATGCCTTTCGCAGGTGCTAAAAAAAATAACGACTAGAAATGGCTAGAGCAGCAGTAAAAGCTAGAGAAAGAAAAAGAGAGAGACTTGTCGCAAAGTTTGCAGATAAGCGCGCTAAACTTAAGGCTGAAGGTGATTACATAGGTTTGGATAAACTGCCTAGAAACGCATCACCAGTGAGGTTACACAATAGATGTAAGCTAACAGGACGTCCCAAAGGATACATGAGAAAATTCGGTATCTCTAGGGTGACTTTCAGAGAGATGGCATCGGCTGGTAAAATACCAGGTGTCACTAAGGCAAGTTGGTAATCACTTTTTGTTTTAATATCTGAATTAATTTAATACCTTTGCAGCCCGCTTTCGGGCGGAAGGTATTCAACTTTTATAAAATAAGTCCTTCTGAGAGATATCGTCAGAGGTAAAAAGTGGCCTAGAGTAATCTAGACTGCACTAATAGTTTAAAATGACTGATCCAATAGCAGATTATTTAACACGACTAAGAAACGCCATCAGCGCGAATCATAGAATAGTCGAAATTCCTTCCTCGAAGGTAAAGAAGGAAATCACAAAGGTTCTTCATTCACAAGGGTTCATTCAGAACTTTAAGTTTGAGCAGGTGGGACCTCAAGGCAACATTAAAATTGCATTGAAGTATAACCCCTCTACTAAACAACCAGCAATCGTTAAGATTCAGAGAATTAGTAAACCTGGTCTAAGAAAATATGTTGGTGCGAACGAAATGCCTAGAGTATTAAATGGTCTTGGTATTGCTATCGTTTCTACTTCTAAAGGTATTATGACCGATAAAGAAGCGAGAACAGCGCATATTGGTGGTGAAGTTTTGTGTCACGTATATTAAGAACTGAGAAAGAATGTCACGAATTGGTAATCAACCGATAAATCTTCCTGATGGTGTAACAGTAACTGTTTCTGCTGATAATGTAGTAGCTGTAACTGGTCCTAAAGGAGAATTGAGCCAGGAAGTAAATCCTGAGATCAAAGTTTCAGTCAATGAAGGTGTAGTTAGTGTCGAAAGGCCTACTGAACAAAAGAGACATAAGGCACTTCATGGCCTTTATCGTTCACTAATCAACAATATGGTTGAGGGTGTGAGTAACGGATATACCAAAGAGTTAGAACTTGTTGGTGTAGGTTATAAGGCGGCAGTTTCAAATAATGTATTAGAGTTAAACTTAGGTTACTCTCACAACATTTACATGTCAGTTCCTGCTGAAGTTATGACTGACGCAAAAATGGAAAAGGGTAAAAACCCGATTGTAACATTGACAAGTGTTGATAAGGCACTTATTGGTCAAGTTGCAGCCAAAATAAGATCCCTGAGAAAAATTGAGCCTTACAAAGGAAAAGGTATCAGATTCGTGGGTGAGCAAATTAGAAGAAAAGCTGGTAAAACTGCTGCTAAATAAGATATCATGGCTGTTAGGAATAGTAGACTTAGAATCAAACAAGGTATCAGAGCAAAGATTTCTGGTACTTCTGAAAGACCAAGAATTTCTGTGTTCAAGAGTAATGCTAAAATATATGCCCAGATCATCGATGATGAAAAGGGACATACTTTGGCGTCAGCTTCATCTGCTGAACTTGGTGCAAAGGAAAATACCAACGTAGAGTTATCTAAAGAAGTTGGAAAGAAATTAGCTGAAAAGGCAGTAGCGAATGGAATTACTCAGGTAGTATTCGATAGAAACGGATATGTTTACCATGGTAAAGTGAAGGCTTTGGCTGAGGGTGCAAGAGAAGGCGGTCTTAAATTTTAATCGAGATGACACAGAATATGAAAGCAATTAAGGCTAGTGAGATCGACTTGAAAGAGAAGGTTGTAGCAATAAAAAGAGTTGCCAAGGTGGTAAAAGGTGGTAGAAGATTTAGCTTCTCTGCAATTGTCGTTGTTGGTGATGGAAATGGTGTCTGTGGTTATGGTTTGGGTAAAGCCAATGAGGTAACGGATGCGATTACAAAAGGAATTGATGATGCTAAGAAAAATTTAGTGAAGGTTCCAGTATTCAAAGGAACTGTTCCTCATGAAGTTTTAGGTAAGTTCGGTGGTGGATATGTGTTGGTGAAGCCAGCATCTGAAGGTACTGGAGTAATTGCTGGTGGTGCAATGCGTGCAGTTTTTGAAAGTGCAGGTATTCACAATGTATTAGCGAAGTCTAAAGGTTCTTCTAATCCTCATAATGTGGTAAAGGCTACTTTTGATGCCCTATTACAGATGAGAGATCCTTATGCTGTAGCACAGCAAAGAGGCGTTGAATTGAGTAAAGTTTTTAACGGTTAAGAGATCATGGGAAAGGTTATTATCACGCAAATAAAAAGTACCATTGACAGACCTGAAAGGCAAAAGAGAACTATCAAAGCCCTCGGTCTTGGTAAAATCAATCGGTCAGTAGAAGTTGAAAATACTCCTCAGATCGCTGGTATGGTTAATAAAGTAAATCACCTTGTATCTGTAAAGGAAGCATAAGATGAAACTGAATACACTAAAGCCTGCAGAAGGCTCTACAAAAAATAGTAAAAGGATTGGACGTGGCCAGGGTTCTGGTAGAGGGGGTACTTCTACAAAAGGACACAATGGTGCTCAAGCAAGATCAGGTTATTCACGTAAGTCTGGTTTCGAAGGTGGTCAAATGCCTTTACAGAGACGTGTTCCTAAGTTTGGATTCACTAGTCCTAACAGAGTAGAATATAAAGCAATCAACCTTGACACGCTTCAAGCATTAGCTGAGAAAATCGGTGAGTCTACAATTAGTACTGAGGTGCTAGTAGCAAACGGTTTGGCAGGTAAGAACGACTTGATTAAAGTATTGGGAAGAGGCGAATTAAAAGCTAAAGTAGAGGTAACGGCTCACAAATTTTCTGCAGCTGCATCAGCGGCAATAGAGAAGGCAGGAGGAACAGTTACAAACCTTTAATCATATGAAGAAATTCTTTACCACCATAAAGAACATTTTTTCCATCGAGGAACTAAGAAATAGAATCCTAGCTACGCTAGGTTTTCTTATCATTTTTAGACTTGGTTCATTTGTAGTACTACCGGGTGTAGATCCAGCAGCGCTGAGTGATACTGACGGTGGTATTTTAGGTATACTGAATACATTATTAGGAGGTTCTTTTAGTAGGGCTTCCCTTTTTGGATTGGGTATTATGCCATATATCTCTGCATCTATTGTGATTCAGTTGATGACAGTGGCAGTGCCTAGTTTTCAAAAAATGCAAAAAGAAGGTGAATCTGGTCGTAAGAAGATTACACAGATCACTAGAGTGCTTACTATTTTGGTTACACTCGCTCAGAGTTTTGGTTACATCAAAGTGACTATCATTCAACAAGGAGCAGTTTCTCCGAATGTTGATCCTACTTTATTCCTAATCTCTTCAATGATCCTATTGACTTCAGGTACAATGTTCTGTATGTGGTTAGGTGAGAAGATTACTGACAAGGGTATCGGTAACGGTATCTCTATGTTGATTATGATTGGTATCATCTCAAGTTTACCAGGTGCTGCTTGGTTTGAATTTGTGGAAAGTAACGGTATCAGCAGAGCACTATTTACAGTGGTTGAGTTGATCGTATTGTTCTTCGTAGTGGTGGTTACGGTGGCACTTGTACAGGCGACAAGGAGAATTCCTGTTCAATATGCTAAGCAAGTAGTAGGTGGTAAAGTATATGGCGGACAACGTCAGTTCATTCCTTTGAAAGTGAATGCGTCTGGCGTCATGCCAATTATCTTTGCACAGGCATTGATGATTTTACCAACATTGCTTGGGCAGATGTGGGCGGATACTAATGATTTTGCATTGAAAGTGACTACGATTTTTGCTAACCCATATTCGTGGCAGTACAATGTTGTTTTTGGAATATTGATTATCGCATTTACATTCTTCTACACGGCCATCACGGTGAATCCATCGAGTATGGCTGATGATTTGAAACGAAATGGTGGGTTCATTCCGGGCATTAAACCAGGTAAACCTACTTCTGATTTCATTGGAGACGTAATGGATAGAATTACATTACCGGGATCTATATTCTTAGCAATAATCGCAGTATTACCTGTGTTTGCAAGGAACGCAGGTGTTGGTGATCAGTTTGCGTTGTTCTACGGAGGAACGTCCCTACTTATTATGGTAGGTGTAATATTAGATACGTTGCAGCAGATAGAAAGCTACCTTCTTATGAGACACTATGAAGGTATGATGAAGTCAGGCAAGATGAGAGGTAGATCTCAGAGTGTAGCCGTTGCGTAATGATCTTTTATAAGACTGAAGAAGAAATTGAGCTGATTCGTGAAAGTGCCCAAATTTTAGGCAAAGCACACGGAGAAGTTGCCAAGCATGTAAAGCCTGGCATAAAAACAAAAGATCTGGACAAGATAGCTGAAGAGTTTATCGCAGATCATGGAGCCAAAGCTTCCTTTAAAGGATACAATGGATTTCCAGCAACGCTTTGTATTTCCACGAACGAGGTTGTCGTTCATGGGTTTCCTAGCGAATATGAATTGAAAGACGGTGATATAATCTCTATAGATTGTGGAGTCTTCTACAAAGGTTTTCATAGCGATTCCGCTTATACTTACCCAGTAGGAGAAATTTCCACAGAGACATTATCACTTCTTAAAGCAACGAAAGAGTCGTTGTATAAAGGTATTGAAGAGGCCAAGTTTGGTAACAGGATAGGAGATGTAGCTTATGCGATCCAGAATTATGTGGAGGACAGAGGTTACACAGTGGTGAGGGAGTTGGTAGGTCATGGTGTGGGTAGAAACCTCCATGAAGGACCAGAAGTACCGAACTATGGTAAACGTGGAAAAGGCCCGAAATTGAATGAAGGATTGGTGATAGCAATTGAACCAATGGTCAATTTGGGTGTTAGAAACATTGTTCAAGAAAGTGACGGATGGACGATTAGGACGAGAGATCGTCAGCCATCAGCACATTTTGAACATACTATAGCCATCTTCGCAGATAGAACAGAAATTTTGACAACGCATAAATACATAGAGTCAGTTGTAAACTTTTAATATGGCGAAACAGGGATCTATAGAGCAAGACGGAACCATCATTGAGGCATTGCCCAATGCGACATTCCGTGTTGAGTTGGAAAATGGGCATGTGGTGTTAGCACATATCTCAGGTAAAATGAGAATGTTCTACATCAAAATATTACCGGGTGACAGAGTAAAGCTTGAAATGTCGCCTTATGATTTAACAAAGGGTAGAATTACTTACAGGTATAAATAACGAACGATGAAAGTAAAGGCGTCCATCAAGAAGCGTAGTGCTGATTGTAAGATAATCCGGAGAAACGGAAAGTTGTACGTGATTAACAAGAAGAATCCTAGATTCAAACAAAGACAAGGATAATTATGGCAAGGATTTCAGGAGTAGATATTCCAGATCACAAAAGATCCGAAATTGGTTTAACATACATTTTCGGTATTGGTCGTAGCTCGGCTAATTATGTGCTGAACAAAGCTGGTATTGATGTAAATACTAAGATTGGTGATCTAGATGATGACCAACAAAAAGCGATCAGAACTATCATAGGTGAAGAGTTCAAAATCGAAGGTGTGTTAAAATCTGAGGTTCAACTGAACATCAAAAGATTGATGGACATTGGATGTTATAGAGGCTTGAGACATAGAAGAGGTTTACCTGTTCGTGGTCAGCATACTAAGAACAACTCTAGAACCAGAAAAGGTAAGAGAAAGACGATGGCTAACAAGAAAAAGGCTACTAAGTAGTAACAGCTAATAAACGATTATAAAGATGGCTGAGAAAAGAAAAGATAAGGCAAGAAAAAGAGTCGTACAGGTAGATGCACTTGGACACGCGCACATTAAGGCGTCATTCAATAACATCATTATCTCATTGACCAACCAACAGGGTCAAGTGATCTCTTGGGCTTCGGCAGGTAAAATGGGTTTTAAAGGCTCTAAGAAAAATACACCATATGCTGCGCAACAAGCAGCACAAGATTGTGCTCAAAAGGCATATGAACTTGGTTTAAGAAAAGTAGAAGTCTTTGTAAAAGGACCTGGTTCAGGTAGAGAATCTGCAATCAGAACAATCCAGAACTCTGGTATTGAAGTAACGCTCATTAGAGATGTAACTCCACTACCGCACAATGGATGTCGTCCTCCGAAAAGAAGAAGAGTTTAATTTAGAAATTATTAGTAATGGCAAGATATAGAGGTCCAAAGGCTAAAATTGCAAGGAGATTTAATGATCCTATTTTTGGTCACAGCAAAGCATTACAAAAGAAAGCTTATCCTCCGGGCCAGCATGGCAGAAGTAGGAGAAGAAAGCAATCTGAATATGCGATCCAATTAATGGAAAAGCAAAAGGCTAAATACACTTATGGTGTATTAGAGAAGCAGTTTGCAAACCTTTTTGATAAAGCTTCGGCCAAATCAGGTATTACAGGTGAAATCTTACTCCAGTTATTGGAAGTTAGATTAGACAACATTGTGTACAGATTGGGAATTGCACCGACTAGAAGAGCTGCGAGACAATTAGTCTCTCACAAACACATCACTATCAATGGTGAAGTGTTGAACATTCCTTCTTATCAGGTGAAGTCTACTGACGTAGTAGGGGTAAGAGAAAAATCTAAGTCTCTTGAATTAATTTCAGATAGCCTTGGTGCTAATTCTGTACAGAAATACCCATGGTTAGAGTTTGATAGGTCAGAGATGACTGGTTCATTGATTAATACGCCAGCTAGAGAAGATATTCCTGAGAATATCAAAGAGCAGCTTATTGTCGAGCTTTACTCGAAATAATACATTTAAGAACCTTTTAAAAATTAGATATATGTCAATACTAGCATTTCAAATCCCGGAGAAAGTGGTGATGGAGAAGGCAGACGATTTTCACGGTCTGTTCACATTTAAACCATTGGAAAAAGGTTACGGGGTAACAGTTGGTAATGCACTAAGAAGAATATTACTTTCTTCTTTAGAAGGCTATGCGATCACAGGAATTAAAATTCCTAGCGTCCTGCATGAGTTCTCTACTATAGAGGGTGTTGTCGAAGACGTATCTGAAATTATCTTGAACCTTAAGAAAGTAAGATTCAAAAAGATTTCTGATACTGTTGATAACAAGATAAATGTAGTGATCGATGGTCAAGACAAATTCACAGCTGGTGATATTGGAAAGTTCACTAGTGCTTTTGAGATTTTAAATCCAGAAGACGTGGTTTGTTACCTAGATAACAAAATTAAGTTCGAGATTGAATTGACAATCGAGAAGGGTAGAGGTTATGTTCCTGCAGAAGAGAACAGGCCTTCAGAGCAGGTGTTCGGATATATTCCGATCGATGCTATCTTCACGCCAATCAAAAACGTGAAGTATAGTGTGGAGAATACAAGAGTAGAGCAGAAAACTGACTACGAAATGCTTGTATTGGACATCAAAACTGATGGTTCTATTCACCCTGAGAATGCGCTTAAAGGTGCGGCTCACATTTTGATCCAACACTTCATGTTATTTTCTGATCAGAACATGATCTTAGAAACAGGAGCATTGGACGAACCAGAGCAAGTAGATGAGGAAATGCTTCACATGCGTAAGCTATTGAAAACTAATTTGAATGATCTAGATCTTTCTGTTAGAGCTTACAACTGTCTGAAAGCTGCTGATGTACGCTCATTAGGTGACTTGGTAAGATTAGAGATTTCGGACATGATGAAATTCAGAAACTTCGGTAAGAAGTCTTTAGCTGAGCTAGAGCAACTTGTTGCAGATAAGAACCTGGCTTTCGGTATGGACTTGGCTAAATATAAACTCGAAGAAGAGTAAGAGAAATGAGACACGGGAAGAAATTTAATCACTTAAGTAGAACAGCGCCTCATAGAAGAGCGATGCTGTCTAACATGGCTTCTTCTTTGATTCAACATAAAAGAATCACAACGACTGTAGCGAAAGCAAAAGCGTTGAGAAAATATGTTGAGCCATTGATTACAAAGTCTAAAGATGATACAACACATTCGAGAAGGGTTGTTTTCTCTTATCTACAAGACAAGGATTCAGTAACTACACTTTTCAACGAAATTGCTGAAAAAGTAGCAACTCGTCCAGGTGGGTACACAAGAATTATCAAAACTAACAACAGATTAGGGGATAATGCTGATATGTGTATCATCGAGTTGGTTGACTACAACGAATTGTTGTTAGCCGATGCGAAGCCAGAGAAGAAAGCGACAAGAAGAAGAGGTGGTAAGAAGAAAACAGCAGATAAAGCTATAGAAACTGCTACTACTGAATCTGTTGTAGAAGAGGATGTTGTTGTTGTTGAAGAAGTAACTCCTGAGGCTGCAACTGAAGAAGCACCAGCTGCTGAGGCAGATGACGCCCCTGAAGCTTCTGCTGATGATAAGGAAGAAGATAAGAAGGACGGAGAATAGTCCATTCTAACAAATAATTCAAAGGGGATTGAACGTAAGTTTAATCCCTTTTTTTATGTCTTTCACGGACTCTTACAGAATCCATTTTGGTAGCTTAAAATTTGAGCTTATTTTTACGCGATGCGAAAAGTCGCACGCCCATCAACATATGTCGCAGAACACATTGAATTTATCCCAGAAAAAAGCAGTCCTCTTACTCGAAGATGGATCTCGCTTTGAAGGTATTGCCATTGGAAAAATCGGAACTGTAGGAGCAGAAATCTGCTTCAATACAGGAATGACCGGTTATCAGGAGATTTACACAGATCCCTCTTATTACGGCCAGATTGTGGTGAATACCACTTCTCACATCGGAAACTATGGAGTAGAAGATTCAGAAAATGAATCAGATGCACCAAAGATCACTGGTCTTGTGGTAAACACTTTTTCAAACGATTTTAGCCGTACCATGGCAGATGGTTCTTTACAAGAGTATCTTGAAAAGAACAACATTGTTGGTGTATCTGAATTGGATACACGCCTGTTGGTTCGCCATATTAGAAGCAAAGGGGCTATGAATGCCATTATTTCTTCAGAAGACCTAACTGATGATGAGCTGCAAGCACGATTGGCAGAGGTGCCATCAATGGACGGTCTGGAGCTTTCTTCCTTTGTCAGTACCAAAGAACCCTATTTCGTAGGAGATGAAAGTGCAGATATAAAGATTGCTGTACTGGATCTTGGTGTTAAAACGAGTATACTTAAACACCTGTCTAGCAGAGGAGCTTATTTGAAAGTTTTTAATGCTAAAACTCCTTTCGCTGAGATGAAAGAATGGAACCCTAATGGTTACTTTTTGTCAAACGGGCCAGGTGATCCATCTTCAATGGAATACGCTGTTAAAACAGCACAAGATATTATGGCAGCCGACATGCCGCTCTTTGGGATTTGCTTAGGGCACCAAATCATCTCCTTGGCTTGTGGTATCTCAACCTTCAAAATGCACAATGGGCATAGAGGTTTAAATCACCCTGTAAAGAATTTAGTCTCAGGTAAAAGTGAAGTGACTTCCCAAAACCATGGTTTTGCGGTAAGCAGAGAAGATGTTGAAAAGTCTGATGTAGTGGAATTGACGCATATAAATCTAAATGACGACACTTGTGCAGGGATTCAAGTAAAAGGTAAGAAAACGTTTTCCGTACAATATCACCCTGAGTCATCTCCGGGACCACATGATTCACGTTATTTGTTCGATCAATTTATCACCCTTATCAAATCATAAGAGAAACATATTATGAGTTTAATAGAAAGTATTCATGCCAGACAAATTCTGGACTCGAGAGGTAACCCTACAGTTGAAGTAGATGTCATTACTGAAAACGGAGTTTTAGGTAGAGCAGCAGTTCCTTCTGGGGCTTCAACCGGTGCCCACGAAGCAGTAGAATTACGTGATGGCGGAGATGCATACCTTGGTAAAGGTGTTATGAATGCGGTTGAAAATGTCAATGACATTCTTGCAGATGAGCTCATTGGCTTCTCAGTATTTGAGCAGAACTTGATCGATAAGATCATGATTGAGGCTGATGGTACTGAAAACAAGAGTAAGTTAGGGGCAAATGCCATTTTGGGCGTTTCACTGGCAGTGGCTAAAGCGGCAGCAGCAGAATTAGGACTACCATTATACAGATACGTCGGTGGTGTGAGTGCCAATACGCTTCCTATTCCTATGATGAACATTATCAATGGTGGATCTCACGCGGACAATTCAATCGACTTTCAGGAATTCATGATCATGCCTGTTGGTGCTGAAACTTTTTCAGAAGCCATTAGAATGGGTGCTGAAATATTTCATCACTTAAAGAAAGTATTATCTGCTAGAGGCTTAGCGACAAACGTTGGAGACGAAGGCGGTTTTGCACCAAACTTAGGTTCTGATGATGAGGCGCTAGAAGTGATTTCAGAAGCTGTTGAAAACGCGGGCTATAAAGTAGGAGATGATATCGTTTTTGCACTTGACGTAGCATCTTCTGAATTCTACTTACAAGACGAAAAAGTCTATCACTTCAAGGATTCAACTGGGAAGAAACTTACGCCAGTAGAAATGGCTGATTACTTAGCTGATTTGAGTGAGCGTTATCCTATCATTTCTATTGAGGACGGCATGTTCGAAGATGACTGGGAAGGATGGAAAGCTTTAACCGATAAGATTGGTGATAAAGTACAGTTGGTTGGTGATGATTTGTTCGTAACCAACGTAACAAGACTTCAGAAAGGAATCGACAATGGTATTGCCAATTCGATTCTAATTAAGGTAAACCAAATTGGTACCTTGACTGAAACTATCGAAGCAGTTAGTTTGGCCAATAGAAATGGCTATACAGCGGTCATGTCACATAGGTCGGGTGAAACAGAAGATAATACGATTGCTGATTTGGCAGTGGCGTTGAATACCGGTCAGATCAAGACAGGTTCCGCTTCACGTTCTGATAGAATGTCGAAGTACAACCAGTTAATAAGAATCGAAGAAGAGCTAGGCGAAGTAGGTAAATTTCCTGGAAAGAATTTTAGAAACGCTTACTAGATCTGTTTAAAAATAAATAAGTCCTCTTCCGTTCAATCGGGAGAGGATTTTTTGTTTAGAAGCAATAGACTTTTCCTCTAAAGTCAAATACAGGCGAAATCTTCGAAGCCTTTCTTGGATCGGTATAGGCTTTTAAATGATTGCTTATGAAAACTAAACTACTCAACGATCTTCTAGCAATTGGTGTCATTGTCTTTTCCTGTGGAAACGATGATCAACCCGATACTTGTGTTGCTCCAATTACAATCTCTTTTTCTGCTCGTACCAATGCTGCTAATGCGCCATCTGATATGGGAATCGTCACCATCCTTGCATAGATTGATGGAGGTGCTCAGAATAACTAGCATCACTCTTTTTGGAATCTTGTATAAAAGTTGATTACTTTTATACAATGAATCCTTTCACCAAGATTCCAAAATTCTTCAAGAACTACTATTTCTTGTTCGGGACATTCTTTATCGTATGGATGCTCTTTGTTGACTCCAACGATTTCTCTTCTCAAATAAAAATGACACAAAAGTTAAATGGGCTTGAAGCTCAAAAGGACTTTTACATAGAGAAAAAAATACAAGTCCTCAAGGATAAGGAAGAGCTCAGTACAAATAAGGAATTGTTAGAGAAGTTTGCCAGAGAGAATTATCTAATGAAGAAGCCGTCTGAAGATTTGTACATAATAGTCACCGAAGACTAAAATATTCAAGATAAATCGTCCTCTTCCAAGGACTTTTTCGTTTAGAGAGCATATGAAAAAGCTTTTATTCACCCTGACGCTGTTTATTGGACTTGTATCAGCCTCAAATGCACAAGTTTATTTCGAAGAGGAGACAGATTCTACCAGCTTTAGAGATCGTCTATATTTCGGCGGTAACTTCTCATTCAACCTTGGTAATCGATTCACTTTTATAGATGTATCCCCACTAGTGGGCTATATGGTCAATGATGATTTTTCTGTAGGCCTGGGCTCGACCTATCTTTATTTATCTAGGGAATTCTTGGCAATCCCTTCCGGTAATCGATTTACAATCAAGAACAGTGTTTATGGAGGCCGAACGTTTTTAAGACATTCGATTTTCGACAGTTTCTTTGCTCACGCAGAATTTGAATCACTTAATACTGAATTGCCCACATTCGATGGTGCAGGAGGTACTACGCGTGAATGGGTGCCCGGCTTATTGATTGGAGGTGGTACTTTTCAGCCAATTTTTGGGAGAGGCGGAGTAAACTTGACCGTTTTATTGAACCTCTTACACGATGACTTTAGGTCGCCTTATAATAGTGCGATAGTAGTTAGGGGTGGAATTACTTTTTAAGCATTACATCAAAACGTTTAGCCAAACTCAATAAGTCATTCTCTACAGCATCTAATAACGGAATGCCGTTGGTAGTGCGCTCCTTTTCCATTGCCCTTTCAGGATCACCTGGGATTAGTACGGGTTGTTCAATATGTACAGGCTCAGAGTTTCTAAATCGCCTGATCCATTTGTCCATGTGTCCTTTAAATTCGTCAGCAGGTCTGAAGGCATCAACACGCATCGCTCCAAAGAAATGCCCAAGCCCCTCTCCAACAGGATCACTTACTGGATCCATAAAGCTTACGAACGGAGGTGCCCATGGCCCATAATTAGCGCCTGAGAGTACCGCTGAGAAGATATCCACCATGGAGCCAAGTATGTACCCTTTATGACTACCATTGCTTCTATCACCGCCTAATGGCCTAAGCGCGCCGCCTTCTTTAACGCCATACGCATTTGTGGTTACATTTCCCTCGGCATCTTGAATCCAGCCTTCAGGAGCTTCTTCTCCCTTTCTTTGAAGTATTTCTAGTTTTCCATTGGCAGCAGTAGTGCTAGCAAAATCGCCAACATAGGGTGGCTCTTCATTAGCAGGTATGGCAACAGCGATAGGGTTTGTACCCAATAACCTTTCCTTAGAAAAGGTTGGCGCTACCAATGGGCTGGCGTTGGTCATAGATATTCCAATCATATCCTGTGCTAGTGCTTTCATGGCGTGATAGCCAGCAATTCCATAATGATTTGAGTTCTTTACAGCCACCCAACCGGTACCAGCTTGATTGGCCTTGTCAATGGCGACTTGCATGGCAAAAGGTGCTACGACCAAACCTAATCCAGCATCACCATCGACCACTGCGGTGCTGGGTGATTCATGAACAATCCTAATGTTGGGACTGGTATTGATTCTACCTTTCTCCCATAGCCTCACATATCCACTCAATCTTGCCACTCCATGAGAATCGACACCTCTTAGGTCAGCGGAAAGTAAAGTGTCTGATGCCGTTAATGCATCGGCTTCTGAGCAGCCCATCTTAATGAAGACTGATTTAGCAAATTCGTAAAGAGATTGATGGGTATAAATAGCCATAGGTCTGTTTGCTGAGAGGGTTAGGTGAGTGACTTGGTGGAAAAGAGAAGGCCTTCTTTTAAGGCATAGGTACAGGCCGTGATGTTCTTAATGTCTAAGTACTCTAAAACAAATGAGATCAAACAACTAGCCACAACAATCATGTCAACTCGCATGCTTACCATGCCTTGGATTTCTAACCTTTCGGATTTGTCTTTTATGAGCAATTCGCGGTGTATGTTGTGATAATCTTTGATGGGTAACTTAAAAATAGTGCTTTCTGGTGTCCGTTCTTTGCGAACTCTTTTTAAGTAAATTTCTGATAACGTATCAAAAGTACCAGAGCACCCAATTAACCCCGTGGGCTTAAAAGTGACTAGCGCATCTTTAAGCTCTTGAAGTTCTTCTGAAAGCCAACCAAACATATGATCTATACTTTCTGTGGGCATAGGGTCACTTTTATGAAATTTGTCAAGTAAGCGCTGAGCACCAATTTCAAAACTTCTTTTCCAATGAATCGTTTCTTTATTACCAATTATGAACTCCACACTACCACCACCGATATCCATCACCAATTGATTTTCATTAGACAGTGTTGTAGCGGCTTTCACTCCTTCAAAAATGAGTTCTGCTTCAAGGTCACCTGAAATGATGTTGATGTGAATGCCCGTTTGCTCAGCAATTTGATCGATTAAGTCTTTTCCATTCTTGGCATTTCGGATAGCGCTCGTAGCAACACCGCTGACATCAGTAACTTGAAATTGATCAATGATTGTTTTAAAAACCTGAAGTGTATGGATGGCCCGTTTGACAGCATCTTTCGCAATTTTTCCTTTGCTGATTCCGTTTTGGCCGATCTTAACCGCAATTTTTTCTTTATAAAGCGTGTTTATATTTCCATTGTGGATTTCCACAATGAAGAGATGAAATGTATTCGTTCCTAGATCAATAACCGCTTTACGCATTCTAAATCATGCTTTTTATAAGGATGGTCGAATATAAGGCATATTGCCAAATAATGAATTGTCCAATTATGGAATTACCATCGCCTAAAATTCTTTTTTGAGTCTATCTCTATATCTTTGACCACATAATTAAATACCTATGGCTGATCAGAATAACGAGCACTCCAAAACTCATCTTTTGACCAAAGAAGAGAAGTATGCATTACTAGCGGCTAAGAACGAAGAAGCGTTATTAGGCGGTGGTAAGAAAAGAATTGAGTCACAACATAAGAGAGGTAAGCTTACGGCCCGCGAACGTATAACCTTACTCATAGATGAGGGTACTTTTGAAGAGATTGGAAAGTTTGTAGAGCATAGGGCTACTGATTTTGGACTTGATAAAGAGGTTTACCTAGGCGATGGAGTGGTTACGGGTTACGGAACTGTTAATGGTAGATTGGTTTACGTTTACTCTCAAGACTTCACGGTTTTTGGGGGGTCACTTTCAGAAACCCACGCAGAAAAAATTTGTAAACTGATGGATCTCGCCATGAAAAATGGTGCCCCACTCATTGGTTTGAATGATTCGGGTGGAGCAAGGATTCAAGAAGGTGTAGTTTCACTGGGTGGCTATGCTGATATCTTTTATCGGAACACCAGAGCCTCTGGGGTAATACCTCAAATTTCAGCAATCATGGGCCCTTGTGCAGGTGGTGCTGTTTATTCTCCAGCCATTACCGATTTCATCTTTATGGTGGAAAACACGTCTTACATGTTCGTCACTGGTCCAAACGTGGTTAAGACAGTCACCCAAGAAGATGTTACGGCAGAAGAACTTGGAGGTGCTAGTACGCATAGCACTAAGAGTGGGGTGACTCATTTCTCTAGTGTGAATGAAGTGCAATGTTTAAACGACATCAAAAGATTAATCTCTTACATACCTCAAAACTGCGAGGAAGACGCACCGGTTTATAAATACAATGCTGATAATGAAATTAGAACCAAGCTGAACGATATACTTCCTGATAATCCAAATCAGCCGTATGATATGAAAGAGGTAATCGATCATTTGATAGATGAGGATTCCTTTTTCGAAGTACATAAGAATTTTGCTGAGAACATTATTGTCGGATTTGCGAAACTCGGTGGACGATCCATCGGTATTGTAGGTAACCAGCCAGCATCTTTAGCTGGCGTATTGGATATTGACGCGAGTGTTAAAGGCGCAAGGTTTGTACGTTTTTGTGATGCGTTTAATATTCCACTATTGGTACTGGAAGATGTCCCGGGCTTCTTACCAGGAACGGATCAAGAGTGGAGAGGAATTATCACCAATGGTGCGAAGCTGCTTTATGCTTTTGCTGAGGCTACCGTACCGAGAATTACCGTCATTACCAGAAAGGCATATGGTGGTGCATATGACGTGATGAATTCAAAACACATTGGCGCAGACATGAATTATGCTTGGCCAATGGCCGAAATCGCTGTGATGGGAGCCAAGGGTGCTGCTGAAATCATCTTCAAGAGAGAGATTGCCGCTGCCGACGATCCAGAGGCTAAACTTCAGGAAAAGGTAGATGAATATACCGCTACATTTGCGAACCCGTATCGGGCAGCAAGAAGGGGATATGTTGATGAAGTGATTACCCCTGATACAACAAGATTGAAACTGATAAGAGCGTTCAGCATGCTTGAAAATAAGGTAGACACCTTACCTAAAAAGAAACACGGAAACATACCATTGTAAGATGAATAAGACAAGCGAAGACTTTCTAGTAAAATATTTGAATAATGCCTCTCCAACAGGGTTTGAAAGCTCAGGACAGCAGATTTGGTTAGATTATGTCACGCCATTTACCGAATCACATTTTACCGATAAATATGGTACTGCAGTAGGTGTAATCAATCCAGATGCACCTTTTAAAGTGGTGATCGAAGCGCATGCTGATGAGATCAGTTGGTTTGTCAATTACATTGATGAAGATGGCTATATCTATGTGGTGCGAAACGGTGGTTCTGATCATCAAATTGCACCGTCAAAGCGAGTGAACCTCCATACAGATAAAGGAGTAGTCAAAGGAGTTTTCGGTTGGCCTGCTATTCATGTAAGAGACAAGGCCAATGAAAAGGCGCCTACCCTTAAAAATATCTTTATTGACGTAGGAGCTTCTTCTAAAGATGAAGTCTTAGAGATGGGTATTCATGTGGGTACGGTGATAACTTTTGAGGACGAGTTGTTCAAGCTGAACAATAAGTATTGGTGCGGTCGAGCATTGGACAACCGTATTGGAGGTTTTATGATAGCTGAAGTAGCAAGACGCTTAAAGGAAAATAAGGTCAAATTACCTTTCGGACTTTATGTTGTGAATGCTGTTCAGGAAGAAATTGGTTTGCGAGGTGCCGAAATGATTGCAGCTCGAATCAAGCCAGATATTGCCATTATAACAGACGTATGCCATGACACGCATTCGCCTATGTATGACAAGAAACTGGATGGCGATCAGAAAGCAGGTTTGGGACCAGTACTTACAGTTGGGCCAGCCGTACATAACAACCTTTTGAAGATGTTGATGGATGTTGCTGACACTAAGAAGATTAGCTTCCAGCGTTCCGCTTCTTCTAGATCTACAGGGACCGATACGGATGCATTTGCTTATTCAAATGAAGGAGTGCCGTCTGCCTTGATTTCACTTCCGTTGAAGTATATGCATACCACAGTGGAAACTGCACATGAGGAAGATATCGAGAAGGTCATTGATTTGATGTATGAGTTTCTGATTCAACTACCAAACGATCACGATTTTAGTTATTTAAAGTAGTATGACTGCGGTCGTTGACCAAATGGGGCGTAAGGTAGAAGTACCAAATTCGCCCCAGCGTATCATTTCCTTAGTACCCTCTCAAACAGAATTACTCTATGACCTGGGCTTAGGTGATAGGGTGGTGGGTATTACTAAATTCTGTATTCATCCTAAAAACTGGCGATCAGAGAAAACTATCGTAGGGGGTACAAAGCAATATCACTTCGATAGGGTTGAAGCCTTGCAGCCAGATCTAATCATCGGTAATAAGGAGGAGAATGATAAGGCCGCCATCGAGCAGCTCATGGCTCAGTATTCAGTCTGGATGAGCAATATAGCCACTTTAGAAGATGCGTTATCTATGATAAGGCAAGTTGGTGGCTTGGTCAATAAATCATGGGAAGCTGAAAATATTGCGGGTAGTATTCAAGGAAGCTTTGCGGCAATTAGAAAGCCTAATCATCCGCGTTCGGCCTTATACCTCATCTGGAAAGATCCATATATGGCTGTAGGTCAAGGGACTTTTGTAAATGAGATGATGGATTGTACAGGCTTTGAAAACTGTATTACAGAGTCACGATATCCAAGTTTAACCCTTGAGGATATCAAAAGGATGAACCCAGAATTGATTTTACTGTCATCGGAGCCTTACCCTTTCAAACAGATGCATATTGATGAATTGATCAATGTACTTCCGGATTCGGAAATTCAATTGGTTGATGGTGAGCTATTTAGTTGGTATGGTAGTCGCTTAATGAAGTCAGCGGACTATTTTGAGACTTTGAAAAAATAGAAGGGGAGCCTCCAGCAGACCCCCCTATCCCTACGTTACCTAAACACGGCAAATGCGTTGCACACTTGCATGTCGTAACACTCCCATATCTGCTTTTTCTTGAATATTAATGCCTTACCTGATTCGGATTTCAGTGAGAATTTGAAAGAATCATCAGTATTGTATTCTGTAGCTACCTTTTTGGCAACGTGATAGAAGTAAGTTTTTTCATCAGACTTGCCCATTAGCTTTCGTTCACCTGGGGCAAGCTTTGTTAATCCTTTAGTTGACCATTCTCCATCAATCTCTTTGTAGCGTATAGCCACCTTGATGGGAGTCATGGTCTTGTTTTCGAAGAATATATGATATGCCTTCGTATTATCTTCTGTACTGAAACCTTTACGCTCACCGGACAATGAGTAGTAGCCGGTGAGCTGATCTGGAGATTCGAGGTCAATCGATTCCAGTTGGGCATTGTACGCTGGCACTTTTTTCTCTAGTAGGGAGAAATAAGTAGCCAACACGCTGCCCAAAAACAGTACGTATACTGCTATCGGTTTCATCTGTTTAGGTTAAATGTTCCTAAAGATTGAAAACATATATGAAATATTAAACATATATACATAAAAATTTATCTACCTCTAAATTATTTCAAGCGGATATTGCCGTAAAACACTACTTAGGTTACCAAAGTGGACATAAATGGGATAAAAAAAATTTGAAAAATAATTAGTGATTAATCGAGAATGGCAGTGTTTATTGACTCCGCCTTCCATTATTAACGTAATGCCGTGTTGGGTTAGGTCTGTAAAAACCTGGAATAGTCGTTGGCATGATTTGATATCTTTATCGACTTGGTAGATGAAGGTGGATTTGGGCTTGAAATTGGTGGTCATCTCCTTCCAGTAGTGTAATAAGTCACTTGTCTCAGGTCCACCAAAGCCCGTATTGATCACCTTGCCTTGTGGAAATGATCTCTTAAGGTCAATCCAAAGCCGTATGCTTGGACTTCCCGTAAAGACTATTCTATTTGAAGAAGTGTTATTACTTTCTGTTCCTTGTGTTATGGCAACTTCTTCTGCGAATAGCCCTAGGTCCTGTGCTAGAAAGATATGAGAGATAAAGTGGAGAATTGAATAGAGTTGTCAGGATGAGCCTATGCTCAAGTCAATAGTAGGATTTTCTATAATGACATAAGAATATATAATCCAGTACATGCTAGTTAATGTAGCTGGTGGTATTTACCGAGACCTCATTTGTTATCACTGGCCTGATTAGGGATGAATCAAAATAGTATTTCACTAACTATACTAATACTAATTAAAAAATATATAAATTGTAATATTATTACATATGTAATAACTAAATAATAAAAATAAACACGTATGGAAAATTGTAATTATTTTGAAAGTAGAAAAAGTTATAGGCTAGTTGTCATAGTCTTTTCTCTGTTATTGGTAACTCTTTCATGTGAGCAGATTGGTAATGATGAGGTACCTAATGACCCTTTAGTTCTTGATCATGTTGCTATTGAGAGATTTGAAAAGTTTGTTTCGAATCCTGAGAATGCTGTTGATGCTAAATTGAAGGATTATATTTCAGGTAAGACAGTTGCACTTGTGTCGGTAGAAGAAAGCGAGCTAATTGAGCACATTAGTCAGAATGAATTGCGACCACTACTAAATGAAAGCCTAATTTTCTTAAATTCTTCAGGATTCACTGATCAAGAATTGATAAGTGAGTTTGGGAGTCTTGATGACCCCGGTTTAGTGATAACGGCTTTTGTTTTGCTGATAGGGCTATCAGATGGCGAAATTTCAGATATACGAGATGCACGTTCAAATAATTTTATGCATTGCTTAGGTTCGGCAACAGGGCTATATGGAATCTATGCACTAGCAACTGGCGCGGCAGCAGTTAGTCGAGTCGCAATCCTAAAAGCCGTTGGTAAATTTGCAAGAAGAAGCCTAGGTTGGATTGGTGCGGCCCTTTTTGTGGGTGAATTCATCCAATGTTATTGGGGTGGTAATAGTATATTTGACCGAACTTAAACGATATGAGTACATTGAATTGGATCGTTGTGAGCTTTGGATTGATTTTTAGTTCATATCAGGTATTAAAGTCTCCTAGACTCTATTTCCAAGGAATTTTCAAAGTCCCTAATGATAAGGCTAAGTCTAATTCGTTCTTTCTACTTGTCTTGGTTGTTGTTGTTTGTTCGTCAATCGTATATGGCCTTGGTCTAGGTATAGAATCTGTTGAATTAACTACGGCAATTTTGGTTGGCATAACACTTATTTGGAAGTCGTATGAAGTGTTTAGAAAGCCGAAGAGTTATTTCAAGGGTCTTTTTAAGAAGTATGATAGTGACGAGTGGACTTCTGTTGAACCCCTAAGTTTATGGGTTATCTCAGCGGTTGTTTTATTAAGCTATATTTTTGGCCCTTGACTATATAGAGTCCAATAAGAACATTAATACTTTAATTACTTGGCGCCCCTTTGGGGTGCTTTTTTTCATTGACCTAACAGTCCATTAATCTGAGCGTACTGGATCAGCATAATAGTCTTAGCATCTTTGATCTCACCAGAGGCAATCATGTCAATGGCTTTTTGGAAAGGTATTTCTAAAACCTCTAGATCTTCTTCTTCATCTGTTCCACCGCCATCATTGACTTTCATGTTGTCTTCGTATTCCGCAACAAAAAAGTAGAGAATTTCAGTTACTGAACCTGGGGACATATAACTCTCAAAGATTTTCCGGACGTTGGCTATTCTATAGCCCGTCTCTTCTTCGGTTTCCTTTCGGATACAATCTTCCGCATTGTCTTCTTCTAAGAGGCCAGCACAGGCTTCTATTAGAAACCCATCATCATTACCATTAAGGTAAGTGGACATTCTGAACTGGCGGGTTAGAACAACCGTGCCTTTCTTTTTATTATAAAGGAGTATCGTTGATCCATTGCCCCGGTCATAAGCTTCTCGCTCTTGTCGTTGAACGGAGCCATCTTTCTTTATATAGTCGAATGTGATCTTACGAAGCGTATACCAATTGTTTGATAGCACCTCCTTGTCAATAATCTTGATTCTTTCGCTTGGATATTAAATACGGGCTTGGTAAGTATATAGCTGATAATAGCGACCTTCTTTAGCGATCAACTCATCATGTGTTCCTTGCTCTGCAATTTTGCCTTCTTCGATTACCAGAATCTGATCTGCTTGACGAATAGTACTCAGCCTGTGTGCGATGACAAAGGTTGTTCGGCCTTTCATCAGCTCGGATAAACTGCGTTGAATGAAGGTTTCACTTTCAGTATCCAAATTGGAAGTGGCTTCATCAAGGATTAATATTTTTGGATTAGCCAGTACAGCTCTCGCAATGGCGATTCTTTGTCTTTGGCCACCAGAAAGTTTTACGCCTCGCTCTCCAATCAACGTGTCTAGTCCTTCTTCAAACCTATCTGTGAATTCCTGCACATAAGCAGTTTCTACGGCTGCCTTGAGTTCATCCTCAGAAGCATTAGGCCTTGGGAAGAGTATGTTCTGACGAATCGTTCCTTCAAAGAGGAAGTCGTCTTGGAGAACTACACCAAGGTTTTGACGATAACTTTTCAACTTGGCAGTGGAGAGGTCAATACCATCTAATGTGATTTGTCCTTCTCTTGGGTTTAAGAAAGTAGCTGCTAGACCTGCTATTGTAGACTTTCCAGATCCTGAAGTTCCAACTAAGGCAGTGACGCTACCAGAGGGGGCTTCAAAACTGATATTCTTCAATACTTCTTTATCCTCTTCATAAGCAAAACTGACATCATCAAATATCATATCGCCTTTAATTTCTTTTAGCTCCACCGTACGCTTTGGGTCTTCATCTTCTGTAGGTGTCAACATGATTTCCTCAGTACGGTCTAGACCAGCAAAGGCTTCAGTAATTTGAGAGCCTATATTCGACATCTGTACAATTGGTGCAATCATTACTGCCAAGTAAGCAATGAAGGCAACAAGCTCTCCAGGGGTCATGGTGCCCTGAATGATATAGTAACCACCAATCCCCAAAATTCCAGTACTCGCTACTCCTGCCAAAAGGAATGTGGCTGAACTGGTGACAATTGCTGTGGCGGTTAATGTCTTTTTAACATTTTGGTAGAGGTCATCAACTCCGTTTTCAAAAGTCTCAATTTCTTGTTGCTCTGCCCCGAACCCTTTGATTACTCTAACACCATTCAGTGTTTCTGTTAATCGACCGGTAACTTCTGCATTCAATTGGCCACGTTTTCTAAAAATAGGTCTCAAGTAGGCAAAGGCCTTCATGGCCACCAATCCAAATATGACTACGGGAGCGATCACAAATGCCGTTAATTTGGCATTCATGTCTATCAGAATATACAAGACGCCAATTGAGGTGAGTAATCCACCTACCAGTTGAACTAAGCCAGTCCCAACAAGATTTCTAACGCCTTCGACATCACTCATAATTCTAGAAACTAGGGCTCCAGACTTGGTGCTGTCGAAATAGTTAATGGGAAGAGATAGAATATGCTTTTGAACTTTAACTCTCAGTTGAGCAATCAGTTTTTGTGCTTGCACACTCAATAGGCGGGTGAGCGCAAAAGAAGTACCAGCTTGAGCAACAATCGCAGCAATGGTTACGGTGATAACCAACCATAGCTTTTGCATGTCTTTGTTGACAACTACATCATCTATTAGAAAACGAGTAGCACCCGGAAGCACTAAACTTGCAGCACTTCTTATCAAAATGAGTATCAAACCAATCAGGAGGAGCCCTCTTTTAGGCCAAATGATGGTTTTGAATACCTGACCGACTGTTATGTTATTAAGCTTTTTCTTTTTTGCCATACTGGAGTTAAATCAATGAAGGCTAAACCATAGGAATACCGAATTGATTCCAAGTTATGGAAAGTAATTTAGCCGACACTTGATTAAGGTCAGTTTTAGGCCTCAGTGACCATCGCTACATGCTCCCAAAAACTCGGGTAAGATTTGTTGACCACTGTAGGATCTTCAATGGTGATCTCTTGTTGTGTACATAGAGGAGCGAAAGCCATCGCCATGCGATGATCTTCATAAGTATGGACGCTAACTGTTGGTTGACCACTCTGAAACTTAGACTTGATTTCCCAAACACCTTCTTCAACCTCTTTCAACTTAACATTGAATTTCTTCAGTTCCTTTTTAAGTGCTTTGATGCGGTCGGTTTCTTTAACCCTAAGACTCTCTAGGCCTGTCATTCGGCAATCAATTCTTTTTGCACCACAGACTACGGCCACGGTTTGGGCTAGGTCTGGACAATCTGAAAAGTCGATCTCAACAGATTTTTGGGATTGAATTTTCTTCAGCACCACGCCATCTTCTTCGAAAGTACTCATGACCCCCAATTCATTCATTATTCTTACAATAGCAATGTCACCCTGAAGCGACTTTTGTCTTAAGCCTAATAGTTTTATTGAAGCCTGATCTGCTAGTGCCACAAAACTGTACCAATAACTAGCACCTGACCAGTCAGACTCTACTGCATAGTCGTAAGTTCCATATGGCTGAGGTTTTACCTCGATGGTATTATTTGTCCAAGCAGTGTTAATACCAAACAGATGCATCATGTCCAGTGTCATTTGGATATACGGGCGGCTACCAATTTTTCCTTTGAGCTCCAATGTTAGACCTTTTGGTAGACTTGGTGCAATCATCAACAAGGCAGAAATAAATTGACTACTTACATCTCCCTTGATACGTATGGCATCATTTTTCTGTTTGGTGAGCGGGTGAACTTTATGTGGTGGGTAGCCGTCTTCTTTCAAGAATTTCACTTTAGCACCGATTTTTTGTAGCGCCTTAGCTAAGATCTTTATGGGTCTTTGCTGCATGCGGTCCGTCCCAGTTAGAATTCTGGGATTATCACCTAATATAGAGTAGGCGGTAAGAAAGCGCATGGTCGTTCCGGCATCTAGCACATCAAGTGTCTCTTCTTCACTTGCCAAAAGCCTTAACATTGTCTGAGTATCTCGCGCATTAGAAAGATTCTTCAGAGAAGATTGATTTCCTGAAAGCGCATTAATTATAAGGGCACGATTGCTCTCGCTTTTTGAAGCTTCTAGGGGGATCTCTTTACTTTTAAGAACCGGGCTGTATTTCAGCGTTATGGTTTCCAATTTATTGCTTTAATGTAAGGTAAAAGAACAAGGCATCCATTACATCCTTCTCATCCACAGCAACATCATATCCTGCTCGACCAATTTCATATAGTAATGAGTGGTTGAGAAAGTTTCCGACATTCTTTTTGTCTTGATACATCAATTTGATGATTGAGGTGAAGTCCCTTTTTTCGATTTTAAGATCAGGATAAATGCTTAGAATAGTATCACAAATTTCTCTAAGATCAGTTTCTTCAAGACTTAATAACTTTTTGGACACATAGGCTTCACAAATCATTCCGATTGCGATCGCTTCACCATGTAATAAGTGATTTTCAGTGTCTAAGTAATAGCTCTCAATGGCATGGCCGATGGTATGGCCAAAGTTTAGAATCTTCCTTAATCCACCCTCTTGAGGGTCTTGCTTAACCACCTGGGTTTTGATTTCGACAGAGTGAGCAATAACGGCAAGCCAATTGTCTTGGTCTAGACCAACTTTGGCCACTTGCTCATAATAGTCTTTATCGGTAATAAGCCCATGCTTAATGACCTCTGCAAAGCCAGATCTTAATTCCTTTTGAGAAAGGGTTTGTAGAAAGATGGGATCAATGAGTACAGTATTGGGGTCTTTGAAAAGGCCAATATGGTTCTTGAATCCTTGAAAGTCAATTCCTAATTTACCACCTACATTCGCATCAACAGCAGCAAGTAAGGTTGTAGGAATGTTTATAAAATCAATACCCCGCTTATAGGTAGCAGCACAAAAGCCTCCCATATCACCAATCACACCACCACCTAAGTTGATCAGGAGAGATTTCCGGTCAAAACCTCCCTCCGTCAATGATTTCCAGATGATTTGGCAAGTATCAAGCGTCTTGTTGATTTCACCAGAAGTAACTTGAATGACTAGGTGATCGGGGAGTAGCCCCTGAATAATTGGGTAGCAATGTTCTCGCGTATTCTCATCTACTAATATTGCCACCATGGTATAGCGCTTCTCGTCAAAGAATTGCTTCAGGCTTTGTTGGATATCATCTATGACTATCTGACTCATTTTGTTATTAGCCCTTTTCTTTAAGCTGTGCCTCTTGAGTTTTCACAGACTCTTCGTGCACGGCAAATAAAAAGCTTTTCATGAACTTCTCTGTCATGTTTTTCTTTACGCCAGCACTAATTCTTGACTCCATTACATTATGCCACCTATTCGGCTGATAAACGGCAAGGTTGTGCTCCCTTTTGTATTCACCAACTTGTTTAATCATTTGAAAACGATCAGCAAGCAATTCGATGATTTGTGTATCGACAAGATCAATTTTTTGTCTGAATTCATCTAGTTCGCTAATGGCTTCTGGGTGCTTATCAAGCGTTTCCCTGAAGTTGAGGTTTTCGTAAATTATTTTTAGCGTTTCTGGGGTCACCTGCTGTTTCGCATCACTCCAAGCATTATCAGGATCGTGATGGGTTTCAATCATAAGTCCATCTAAACCAAAGTTGATTGCTCTCTGGCTTACAGAAGCTATGATCTCCCTTGTGCCAGCAATATGGCTTGGGTCACAGATTACAGAAATCCCTGGAAGCATTCGTTTCAAGTGAATCGGCATACTCCATTCGGGCTTGTTTCTATAGCGTTTTTCGTAGGGGTCCGAGAAACCTCTATGTATGGCTGCCACCTTATTAATCCCGACTTTATTAAGCCGCTCAATGGCACCTAGCCACAACTGTAAGTCTGGATTAATAGGGTTTTTAACCATCACTGG
The DNA here is from genome assembly GCA_965660665.1 of Roseivirga sp. Classification (GTDB taxonomy): domain Bacteria; phylum Bacteroidota; class Bacteroidia; order Cytophagales; family Cyclobacteriaceae; genus Roseivirga. The sequence continues at coordinate 155,555 of CBFIAY010000003.1, forward strand.
GATATCAGTACCTTTCAAAGCCTCGCAAATCTCTTGGACTGAGAAAGGGTTTACCGTTGTGCGGGCACCTATCCATAGTACATCAATATCTGCTTTTAAAGCAGCTTCTACGTGGGCAGTGTTGGCTACCTCTACAGTGACGGGTACGTTTAATATTTCTTTAGCTGCGTCTAACCAGCCTAAGGCTTCTGAGCCAATACCTTCAAAGGATCCAGGTCGCGTACGGGGTTTCCATACACCTGCCCGAAACATTTCGATATTGCTACCTCTAAGCCCTTTGGCAATGGTTTCAATTTGTTGTGGGCTTTCAGCGCTACACGGGCCAGCAATCAATACATGATCAGATAAACCCAGTTCCCAGTCTTTGATGTCTACGATTTCCATTTTTTTGCAATAAAAAAAGCCCAATTCTTGTGAACCGGGCTTTAGATTTTTGAATTAAATTTCTTTAAAAGCAGCGGCTCACTCTGTTCAAGCTAAAAAAGTAATAATAGTAAGCTGCTGATGTTCTTTTCACATCTTAAACGTATGTATCTTTTTGACTAGTCAAAAATTATATGTTGAAAAGTTTAGTAAATCGATTGAATTATTTTTCGATTAGACTGAAAGTAGTTGAATTATTCGGCTCATCCTCAATGTTTCTAGAGATCACATGAAGTGTATGATTCTCCAAAGCTTCGGCACTAGAAATTACCGCGCCATGTGGATCACGGTTATTCTTTAATTCATCAATTGCACCAGCTGTACTAGTACTCGCAATGAAAGTGATATGGCTGTATTTGCTAAAGAATCTTTGCGTTTCTTTAATTGCCATTGGATGAGAATAGATCTTTTTGATGGAACTTAAAGAATTGGGGTGAATACTTCCTAAACAAAGATGAATAGGTAATTCAAACTCCTCGATGATTTTGAACCCTTCATTTTTGATCTTTTCTAGGTTGTTATTCACAAAACCAGATGTACTATTCTTAATGGCTATTAAGGCACGATTGATTTTGCCTTCCTTTAGTGCCGAAAATATATCATCAAAGTTTTTATAAAAAGTAGGTGTAACCCCGGGCAGATAACGTTTCCGAGCGATATCATGATAGGTGTTTTCTGGGCCAAGTAGTCCTAGATTATTCATAAGAGTAGTTTTGTTCGTCTTCTATCATATTAAACACCTCAGTTTGCTTTTTCACTGACTGCTGGTGTAATAATCTTAAGAGGTCTACGGTAAATTCGTCATCTAGATTCAATTGTTTACTCCATTCTGATCTAGACTTGAAGATTTCTTTCCAACGGCTTATCTGAAAGATGGCTACATTATTTTCTTTCTTGAACTCGCCAATTTTTTCCACCAAACTCATACGCACAGCAATAGCTTCTAAGAGTTCTCTGTCTGCCTGATCAATTTTTTCTCGGATAACTTCCAATTGATCGAGGTAGCTTTTTTTAGTGAAGCTCGCATCTCTCGGCTTGAGGTTCGATACAATCTCTACTAGCGTTGATGTGCTGACTTGCTGTTCGGCATCACTAAGTGCAGCGGATGGATTAGGATGGGCTTCAATCATCACACCATCGTAATCCAAATCGAGCGCTCTTTGTGCCAAATGCTCAATTAAATCACGCGTGCCACCGATGTGACTTGGATCGCATATTAGGGGCAGCTTAGGGAATTCGCTTTTTAGTTCTAGTGGAATCTGCCAAAATGGAGCGTTACGGTATTTTTTCTTTTCATAGGTATGAAATCCGCGATGAATGGCACCAAGCTTAGTAATGCCTGCTTTTGAAAACCTTTCTAAGGCCCCTTTCCAAAGAGAAAGTTCTGGATGTACTGGGTTTTTTACAAAGACGGGAATGTCAATTCCTTGTAAGGCTGACGCCAGTTCACTTACGTTGAAAGGATTGACGGTTGTTCGTGCACCAATCCAGAGTACATCGACACCGTATTTTAGCGCTAATTCAACATGCTTCGGAGTTGCCACCTCAGTAGCAAACATGAACGATACTTCGTTTTTAAGCGATTTCACCCATTGCAACCCCTTTTCTCCCACTCCTTCAAATGAGCCTGGTCGTGTGCGAGGCTTCCAAATGCCTCCTCTGACAATATCTACGTGATCAATTATTGGGAGGACTGAATTACGCAGTTGCTCCTCACTTTCTACACTGCAAGGCCCAGCTATTACTAGTGGCTTATTATAATCAACTATCCAATCCTTAAGCTCTGTTATCTGCATCAACTCAGCTGTTAGTTCTTTGCTATAACAAATGTAAACGACTTACAGTTTGTTAATTATATTTGTCGCTCTAATTCGCCCTATGGACCTAAAAAAGTTTGTTGATTTCGACCAGATAGAAATCGCTTTCAAAGCTAAGTCTGAGAAAGCTCTGAAAAAAAGGCATTTCATTTTTACAACTATGAAATGGCCTTGGATGGTTTCTTTTGGTACCACACTGACCAAGTTTGGATTAAGTGTAGGCTTGCCAATAAAGGGGATCGTCAAGTCTACCATTTTCGATATTTTTTGTGGAGGAGAATCCTTAGAAAAATGTGCTGCTGCAGTAGATGAACTCGAAAGCTATGGCATTGGGGCTATTTTTGATTACTCAGTTGAAGGTGAAAATTCAGAAAAGGGTTTCGAGGAAGCCTATCAGGAAATCCTTGAAACTATTAAAGTGGCAAGTCGATCAAAGATTTTGAGGTTTGCAGCTTTTAAGCTTACAGCGGTAGGGGATTTTGACCTCTATGCTAAAATTCATGCAAACACAGATTTATCAAAGGCGGAAAGCGAAGCCTTTGAACGGGTGAAAGTGCGAGTTGAAAGCATTTGCGAACTGGCTAGCCAACTCGAGGTATCCTTATTGATTGATGCAGAAGAAACATGGATCCAAAAGCCAGTTGATGACCTGACCATCGCCATGATGGAAAAATACAATACTGCTAAGGTTGTGGTTTATTACACCTTTCAAATGTACTGTCATACCATGCTAGATCATTTAAAAGTACTTCATGGCAAGGCTGAAAAAGGAGCTTATATTCTCGGAGCAAAACTGGTGAGAGGCGCGTACATGGAGAAAGAAAGTGCTCGGGCTGCGGAGTTGAACTACACAGATCCAATTCAACCAGATAAAGCTTCGACCGATAGAGACTACGATGCCGCATCCCTATATTGTATTGAGAACCTAAGAGGAATTAGCCTTTTTGCGGGTACGCACAATGAAGAATCGAACTACAAACTAACAGTTTTAATGGACGAGTTTGGTTATAAGCCGAATAATGAACGCGTGTTTTTTGGTCAGCTTTATGGTATGAGTGACCATATTTCATTCAACCTAGCCCATGGTGGATATAATGTGATCAAGTATGTGCCTTATGGGCCAATTGAAGCAACAATTCCTTACTTGATTAGAAGGGCGGCTGAAAATACATCTGTCAAAGGTCAAAGTGGGAGAGAACTTACCCTCGTAACCAACGAGTTAAAGAGGAGAAGAAATTAGCGAGTCGTCTAACCAAAATAAAAAAAAGTCAGTAAATGCTATAAAAGCACGCCAGGCAGACCGATACTTCTATAATGTAGTTAATCATTGTCTTTTAATTTTTTCATTAAGTCTTCTACCTGCTTGATATTCAGTTTCTTTTCTTCTACCATAAATGAAAAGAGCTTTTCAGAAGAGCCTTCGAAATAGTTACTCAGAAAGCCGTTCATCAAGCTTTGTGTATAAGCCTTCTTTTTGACACTGGCAGAATAGGCGAAAGTGTTACCAATTTTGACCCTGGTCAGAAATCCTTTGGCCTCCAATATTTTTAGGAAAGTTCCGACCGTATTGTATGCAGGCTTTGGCGATGGCATTTGATCAACAATGTCTTTGATAAACAATTGATCATGTGCCCACACCACCTGCATTATCTGTTCTTCGGCCTTGGTTAGTTCTTTCATCTCCTAGTATTTTAGGAAATGTCCGAAAGCGTTAGGAGTAACCCGAAAGCGTTAGGAGTAAATATTTCTGAGTATATACACGTGGAGGTAGAAAGATTTAAATAATCTCTTCTAATCACTATCTTTGCGCACTTCAAAAATATCGTGAAATGCAGGTTTTAAGCGAACAGGAAATACTAAGAAGACAGGAAAAGGCGGAACTTGAAAAGCTAGGGATAAACCCATATCCATCAGAAACATTTGAGGTTTCGGCTTTTTCAAAACAAATCAAAGCTCAATTTGATGCATCTCCCGAACGCTTTACAGAAGTAGTAATGGCTGGTAGGTTGATGAGTAGAAGGATTATGGGCTCCGCTTCTTTTGCTGAACTGCAAGATGCTGAAGGTCGCATTCAGATCTATTTGAGAAGAGATGACCTCTGTCCTGAAGAAGATAAGACGCTATATAACACGGTTTTCAAAAAGATTTTGGGTATCGGTGATTTCATTGGTATTAAGGGATATGCCTTCAAAACTCAGGTGGGTGAGATTTCTGTCCATGTAACTGAACTGAAAGTGCTCGCCAAATCTCTGAAACCATTACCGCTTCCGAAAACGGATGCTGAGGGTAATGTACACGATGCATTTACCGACCCAGAACAAAGGTATAGGCAACGCTATGTTGACCTGGTCGTCAATCCTCATGTCAGAGATGCCTTTGTTAAGAGGACTCAATTGGTGAATTCAATGAGGGGCTACTTAGCTGATAAAGGATATTTAGAAGTAGAGACACCAATTCTTCAGCCGCTATATGGTGGTGCAGCCGCGCGTCCATTCAAAACGCATCACAATACGCTGGACATGACCTTGTATCTACGCATAGCCAATGAGCTTTACCTTAAAAGGCTAATTGTTGGCGGCTTTGATGGAGTTTTTGAATTCTCGAAGGATTTCAGAAACGAAGGTATGTCTAGGTTTCACAATCCTGAGTTCACACAAGTGGAGCTTTATGTAGCCTATAAGGATTATAACTGGATGATGAACCTAGTGGAGGCAATGGTCGAAAAAGTCGCTATGGACCTTCATGGCACGACTAAAGTACAAGTAGGAGAGCACGAGATTAACTTTCAAAGACCTTGGAAACGCTTTACTATGTTTGAGGCCGTTGAACATTTTACAGGTGTTGATATTTCTGAAATGGACGAGGATCAACTTAGGTCAACTGCTAAGGAATTGAAAGTCGACATCGATGAGACCATGGGCAAAGGTAAATTGATTGATGAAATTTTCGGTGAGCACTGCGAAGCCAAATTGATTCAACCAACTTTCATCACGGATTATCCGGTTGAGATGTCGCCTTTAGCTAAGAAGCACAGGACTAAAGAAGGCCTGGTAGAAAGGTTCGAAGCGGTCTGTAATGGAAAAGAAATCTGTAACGCTTTCTCCGAATTGAACGATCCAATCGATCAACGTCAAAGATTCGAAGAACAATTAGATTTGGGTAAACGTGGCGATGACGAAGCCATGGTGCTTGATGAAGACTTCTTAAGGGCCCTTGAATACGGTATGCCACCTACAGCAGGTTTAGGAGTAGGAATTGATCGTTTGGCAATGATTATGACCAACTCAAATTCTATCCAAGATGTATTGTTTTTTCCTCAAATGAAGCCTGAGAATAAGGCAGTTCAAGTTGAATTAAGTGAAGAAGCTAAAACTATTTTGGATGACTTGACTAAGGCTGGAAAGACTGCATTGGGAACTTTGAAGGAGAATGCTGGACTCTCGAACAAAAAGTGGGATAAGGCGATCAAAGAATTGACTCAAAGTGGGTTGGCAAAAGTTGAAAAGACCGAAGATGGTCTATTCATTCAATCCCTTTAGGATTAATTAAATCCACCCTGATCGAACTGGCTTCTGCGTCTACTGATCTTTAGGTCTTTAAGTGCAGAAGCTTTTATTTGGATGTCTATCGTGTAGGAAGTAAATGTTCCGAAGGGAATCCAGTTGGCGCGCATTTCCCAACATCCTAGATCTCGGTAAAGACCAATTGAGGTTTGAACAAACTCTTTGACATCGAAGTCAAAGCCAGTATTATAAGTCACTTGCCATTTAGGAGTAAGCTGTAATTGGCCATTTGCTCTTATCGTTTGTCTTGTTGTCGCCCCCGAACTTGACCATCGATAGTTGTAGTCATAACTCAGTCTAATGTTCCAAGGAATATTGATGTCAACGTAGGAGTTGGGGTTATAAAAGTATTCAGGAATGGCAGTATTTCCTCCGTTATTAAGCGCTCCAAATTCATTAGGGTCTTCGCCTGGAAAATCGCCCAATCCGCTCAAGGACTCATCACCTATCGAAGCGGCACCCCTTTGGCTCATAGATGAATTTGCTTGTGAATTAAGGTTGGTGCTCAGGGAAAAGCGAGCAGTAGTAAGTTTTCCAAGGCCCTGCCCAGACCTTAGTGCCAATGCAGCTCTTCTCTCTGTTGAGGTAACCCCTTCGTTTGTAGAGGTGATATAGCTGTAAGGATCTAATGATCCACCAATAATGATGCTAAGTTTTTTGTTAAATAGACTGGTTCTCGCATTAATGTTGATGTTAGATAACTGAAATGAGTCGGCTAGGAAGTTATAGGCGCCTGTCATTGATAAATTGTCAAGTATCGATACTTTCCTAGACTTAGCAGTATCACTCTTCACTTTCATTTCTAACTTATTACTCACCGAGAAACTTAAGGCTGCGGACTCACCTAAAGACGGAGATCCGAACCGGAACCCATCGTAAATAGAAAGTTGCCTAAAGGTACCAGTTCCAGTGGTGTCTGTTTGAACGGTTTGGTAGTAGCCAAATTTAGGGTCACTGAAGTCGGGTCTGTAAGTAAAGGCTACAGTAGGGGTTATGATATGCCGAATCGCCTCAATCTTTCGGCTATTTTTGAATGGAATCATACCATAGATCTGAGTAGATAAACCCATGCTCGTACTGTAGGTCATGGCACGACTGAAAGTGTTAGTTGTGTCAATTCTTACTGCATTTTCATCAGGTAAGAACTCATAGTTTAATTCTTCTAGGTACCATAATTCCTCCACATTAAAAGAGGGGGTGAACGTCAGGTTGTCTAGAAATGAAAATGATGTAGAAAGATCAAAGTTGTGACGAGCACCATTCTTAGCATTGTCTAAAAGGTCAGGAAGACTGGCAAAGGTTACGGCAATCGTGTCGTTTGTAGTTGCCTTGTTAGCAATGTTAAACCCAGTGGTGCCAGGTTGGACTACATTTGTAATACGATTCGAAGCATTAAAGCGCCAGCCTAAATTCAGCCTTTTTAATATTTCTCCTTTGGCACTTTTGAATGGAGTCACCCTATTCATGGTCATCGAAAATTCAGGTAGGGAAATGTCTAGCACACCTGTTTGAACATTTTGATTATGTCTACCACTGATCGCATAGCTGAAAGGCGATCGAGGGATTACGCCACTAAAATTGACGTTTGATCTAAACTCAGACCTAACATTATTCTGAAAGTTGATAGTCGAAAGGTTATTTTGGTTATAAGTACTCGTACCTGCCGTTACACTAGCAGAAAACCTTGAGTTCCTGCCTTTTGAATCAGGTCTGTGAGACCACGAGACCCAAAAGTCTTTAGAGTCTAAGGGAACTTCATCCGTGTCGGGTGTTTTATTTCGGTTATAGCTAATGTCTAATGAACCACTGTATTTGTATCGACTGTTATAGGCAGTCCTAAGTTTTAACCCCCAACTTCCTTTTGAGTAAATGTCTCCAGTGACTGCCGTATGAAACCTATCATTCCATGCCTGATACCAACCGCCCTCTCTTAAAAAGATGCCCCTACGTTGCTCGTCACCATATTTCGGAAAAAGAATACCAGATTCATTAGAATCATCGGTATCAGGAAAGAAACCGAATGGCAAACCCAATGGGGTTGGAATCCCTCCTACATAAAGCAAGAAAGGCCCAGTAATAACACCTTTATCAGGGATAAGCTTAATTTTTTTTGCTTTGATATAGGTGCCCGCGTCAGGGTCGTCTAAACAGGGTATGTATTTTCCTTGTGATATATAGGCAGTTTCATCTGCATTCCTCTTGATTACCTCTCCCCTGAGTAGTCCATCGGGTTGTTCTGTGGCTACACCTTTAATTCTAGCGCGTTGGGTCACGAAGTTATACCTGATCTCTTCTGTCTCATAAATTCCACCAGGATCCTTAAATATTGGTCGGCCTACCCAGAAACCTGTAGAATCTTGAACCCCGCGTGCCGTCAATTCGTTAGTATTGCGGTCGATAGTGATTTCAGCTGCTCTTAGATTGATGAGCCCATACTCAATTTTGGCATCACCATAGAGGTAGGTAATGTTTGTTTGAGTTTTATTGATGATAGAATCCTTGGCGTAATATTTAATAGTTGTTTCTATGCCATTGACTACTATTTTTACCGAATCTTGAATGCCAGCTAGTGTATCTTTGTCGGCTGCGAGTTCCGTATTGAATGAATTGGTACGGTTTTGAAGGGTAGTAAGTGAATCAGGCTTTACGCCATTGGTTTGCGCCTTCAAATTAAAAATTGAAATGAAGAGACAGAGCGAAAAAAATATAATCCGTTTTGAGAGCAAGCTATTTTTCGGTTTTACCGAAATTTTAAGATTTTTGCGTAAAGTTATTTTAATCGATCGTTTCATTCGCATCAAAGTGAAAAATTATAGCCTTCTGGTCATCTTTCTGTTGTTATTAACCTTTCAGACAAGTGCTATGCAAGCACCAGAAGGTGGGAAAAAGAAAAAGTATAAAGTGGTACTTGATGCTGGGCATGGCGGAAAGGACCCAGGTACGCGAGGTAAGAATCTAAAAGAAAAGGACGTAGTCCTTCCAGTGACTTTATTAGTTGGTAAATACCTAGAAACGCTGTCTGATAACATTGAGGTGATTTATACGCGTACAGAAGATGAGTACAGTCATCCCAAAGTTCGTGCCATCATTGCCAATGACGCAGAGGCTGATTTATTCGTTTCAATTCATGCCAATGCGATGAATCCAGGATATGAGTCAGTTTCTGGAACTGAAGTTTTCGTCATGGGAACTAAGAACGAAGGGAGGAATTTTGAAGTTGCAAAGAGAGAAAACTCTGTAATCTTGCTTGAGGAAAACTACCAAGAAATTTATCAGGGCTTTGATCCGAACGCTCCAGAAGTTGATATCATGGTCTCAATTCAACAAGAGGCCTTTCAAGAAAATAGCATTTTGCTCGCCTCGAATATAGATGAACAGTTTAAAAAGAGAGCTGGCCGAAAGAGCCGCGGTGTAAAGCAATCAAGTCTTTGGGTGCTTTGGAGCACTTCTATGCCTAGCGTTTTGGTGGAATTAGGTTATCTTACAAATCCTAAAGAAGAAAAAGACTTAGGTAAGACAGAGGTTCAGGACTATATGGCCTCGGCTATTTTTAGGGCGATAAGGGATTATTTTGAATATTTAGAATCAATAGGAAACTAAGCAAGTGAGAAGAGGTAAGGAATTCAAGGTAGGCTTATTTGTGGTGCTGACAGCTATCGCTCTCTATGTGGGTTTTAATTACCTCAGAGGGCTTGATGTATTTTCTCCATTTAATACCTACTACGTTGAATATCAGAACGTAAGTGGACTCAAGAAGGGAGATCGAGTAGTGCTCAGCGGTCTAGATGTTGGAAGTGTAATTGACAGGCGTTTTAGCGATAATAGCTATGACAATATCTTAGTCACTCTTGCCATTGACAATAGTATCAACCTTACTGACAGTACAGTTGCCAGGCTAACCAAACCAGATTTTTTAGGGGGTATAGAAATTAAATTGGTAATGAATCCCGGTAGTCGCCTCCTTGAAGTAGGAGAAATGCTGATTAGCGATATAGACGGTGGAATTACAGAACTCTTAACAGAGGAAGGCCTCTCTGCAGCCAATTCACTTTCGGCTTTGGTAAATAAGATTAATAATGTTTTAGATCCATTTGTTGAGAAGTCAGATAGTATTGGTAGGGCCATAGATAATTTCACTGAAGCATCTGAAAACGTAAAGAACTTAACAGGAAGATTAGAGGGTTCTCTAGACCTGATAGAGAATAGGATTACTTGGCTTACGGACTCAATTACTCATGCATTGAGTGGTTTAAAACCTATGACAGAAGAGTATGCGAAATTGGGAGAGAAGCTTAATGCTATAGACCTTGAGTCGCGCTTAGTGAGTATGGATTCGTTATTACTGGGCACCAGAACCTTTATTGAAACATTGAATTCAAACGAGGGCACCCTAGGTAAGCTTATGTCTAACGACTCTCTTTATAATACCATGAATCAGACAATGGCTGATCTTGATAGTCTATTTATAGACCTCAGATACAACCCTAAGCGCTACATGCATTTCTCAGTATTTGGCAGAAAAAATAGAGGGCCAGCTGACGGAAGAGAGACCTCTGGGAAAAAGAAAAAAGACCGATAGACTTTTCAGTCTTGAAAAGTCCACTTCTTGGGTCTAATTTTAGTCACGCGTAAACTACTACATGGAATTGCCATTAATTTGGCATAAACGAGGCTAAATGGATATTGAATTCAATAAGAATCAAGACGAAATGCAACAACTGATCTTTCAGTTAGACACACGACTTAAAAAAGTCAAACTGGGTGGAGGAGAAACAAAAATTACCAAACAACACGATAAAGGTAAGCTCACGGCTCGTGAGCGAGTTGATTATCTAATCGATAGCCCTAAAGATTTCTTGGAGATCGGAGCATTTGTGGGTGACGGCATGTATCAAGAATACGGAGGTTGTCCTTCAGGAGGTGTTGTAACAGGCATTGGTAGCGTGAGGGGCCGAACATGTGTGATTGTAGCTAACGATGCTACAGTTAAAGCTGGTGCTTGGTTTCCTATTACGGCTAAGAAAAACATGCGTGCCCAAGAGGTTGCCATGGAGAATCATTTGCCGATAATCTATTTGGTTGACAGCGCTGGGGTTTTTCTACCACTCCAAGACGAGATTTTTCCGGATAAGGAACATTTTGGTAGACAGTTTCGCAACAATGCGAAGATGTCTTCAATGGGTATTATTCAAGTCGCGGCCATTATGGGTAGTTGCGTGGCTGGTGGGGCATATCTGCCTATTATGAGTGATGAAGCTGCCATTGTTGATAAAACGGGCTCCATCTTTCTGGCGGGTTCCTACTTAGTAAAAGCAGCTGTAGGTGAAACAATAGATAACGAAACACTTGGAGGAGCTACCACACACTGTGAAATCTCTGGCGTGACTGATAATAAGTTTCCAAATGATAAGGCTTGCCTAGACTACATCAAGAATATCTTCGATAAGGTAGGTGCATTTGAGAACGCTGGTTTCGATCGTGCTGAAGCGAAGCCACCAAAGCTTGATCCTAAAGAGATGTTAGGCATCATGCCTTTGGATAGAACCAAACCTTATGATGTACGAGAATTAATCAAACGCATGGTCGATGATTCTGAATTTGATGAATACAAAGAAAAGTATGGTCAGACCATAGTATGTGGTTATGCACGTGTCGATGGATGGGCTGTGGGAATTGTCGCGAACCAACGCATCGTTGTTAAGTCTAAGAAAGGCGAGATGCAGATGGGTGGCGTTATCTATTCTGATTCTGCTGATAAGTCAGCGCGCTTCATTATGAACTGTAACCAAAGGAAAATACCATTGGTTTTTATTCAGGATGTCAGTGGGTTTATGGTTGGTAGTCGTGCCGAACATGGTGGAATCATAAAGGATGGTGCTAAAATGGTGAATGCTATGGCTAATTCTGTCGTACCAAAGTTTACCATCATCACCGGAAATTCATTTGGTGCTGGTAATTATGCCATGTGTGGCAAGGCTTACGATCCTCGTTTGATTTACGCATGGCCAACAGCTCAAATTGCAGTAATGAGTGGGGCATCAGCAGCTAAAACGCTACTTCAAATTAAAGTATCCACACTAAAGGCACAAGGGAAAGAAATTACGCCTGAGGCAGAGAAAAAATTATTAGATGATATAACCGCTAGCTATAATGAGCAGATGAGTCCATATTATGCAGCTTCTAGGCTTTGGGTAGACGGTATCATCAACCCATTAGAGACAAGAAATGTCATTTCGAAAGGGATTGAAGTAGCGAATCAATCGCCAATCACTGAGAAATTTAATGTAGGAGTGATTCAGACTTAAGTATGTCAGAAGGAGAGAATCTGAATAATAAAGAGCTTAAAGCAATGGTCTCGTTGTTAGACGAGGACGACTTTGAAATTGTCGAACATGTTGAGGACAAGATCAAGGCTATGGGTACCTACATTATTCCTTATCTGGAGTTTGAATGGGAGAATAGCTTTAACCCTGTCATTCAGAAACGTATTGAAGACCTAGTGCATAAACTCCAGTTTGAGTTACTCAAAGAAAAGCTTTATGCCTGGAGAGTCAATGGTGGTAAAGACCTATTAGAAGGTGTTTGGCTAGTCAATACCTATCAATATCCCGATTTAGAATACGAGCAGTTGAGTAAGGAGCTAGAGCAACTTTATTACGAGGCATGGCTTGAGTTTAAAGCAGAAATTCATCCTGTAGATCAGATTAAGATTCTCAATTCAGTGCTCTTTGGTAAGCTCCACTTTGGCGCCAATACTAAGAACTTTCATTCACCAGGTAACTCCATGTTAAGTGTCGTGCTGCAGACTAAGAAAGGCAATCCAATTTCACTCTGCATCATTTATATGTTGGTTGCCCAAAAGCTGAAAATGCCAGTTTTCGGTGTGAACTTGCCAAATCTTTTTGTGATGACTTACAAACAAGACAATGTTCAGTTTTATGTGAATGCATTTAATCGTGGACTCGTTTTCTCTCGGAAGGAATTAGATGAGTACATCGCCAACCTGAAACTATCCCCAAATGACGTGTTCTATGAGCCCTGCAGCCATATAGATATTGTGGTTCGTATGTTAAGAAATTTGATTAATTCCCATGAGAAATTAGGGCACACCGAACGCGTGGATGAAATTAAGACCTTATTGAATATTGCCGAAAAGGGAGTTGAGTAAGCGTTAGTAGGCACAACATAAGTGCACATTGTCAAGCGCTTCGTATCTCAGTTTGTAGGTAGATTTAGAGTTGTTCTCAAGGATCATTCCTTGAACTTCACGTGCACTAATAAAGTCTGAAATCACTAGTTGCTCGGCAAAGATGAGCTGAGTTCTGCCATGCAATTTGTATAACGCCTCTTTTGCAGTCCATATTTTCGTGAGCTTCTCCCCATCACCAGCGACCCAAGAGGCTTCTGATTCATGTAAGAACTTATGGGCAATCCGATGGATTTGTGCTCTTTCTGTTTCGATGTCGATACCGACCTCACCTTGCAGATTAATTGCTGCGGCCCCAAAACCCTTGGCATGTGACACCGAAATGCCAATGGGAGTATCTTTTAAATGAGGTTTTCCGAACTCGTCTTTGTAAATATAAAATTGACCTATTTCTTTCACTAAGAACTTCAGTGCTGTTCGTGCGCCTAGCCACTCAAGCCGTTTAGCAGCAATTTTCACAGAATCCAAATCAGCTTTTTCCTCCTCATTAAGGTTCAGGTGTTGCAGCAGTTCGTCTTCGGTTTCGGTGATTTCCCATACGATATAGGAGACATCACAATTGATCGAAGATTTATGGGCAATTGGCATGAATAATTAATGAATGCTCGTTCTTGATTGACTAATTTTACCTTAAATCGAAGATACTAGCTTTTTCATTGATGTCTAAAATCGAAGTCAATAAAGTCAATACCGTAGGAGGCCATTCTGATTGTGTTTACACGCTTGAACAAGGCCCAAAACCTAACCAATTCTTCTCCTCAGGAGGAGACGGGGTTGTTGCGCTGTGGGATCTAAATGACATGGACAACGGCCGTATGATTGTAAAAGTGCCAAGTTCCGTCTATGCCCTTTGTTACTATGCAACACGGAATGTACTGATTGTCGGGCAAAATTTTGATGGCATTCATTTAGTTGATCTTGAGAAAAAGGAAGAGGTTGGTTCTATTAAGTTAGGCTCCAGTGCCATCTTCGATATCAAAGTAGTGAAGGACCGTATCTTTGCAACCTTGGCCAGTGGCCAAGTACATGTGCTCAACCTCAGGACATTAGAAACCATTCACGTGATTGAGGCTTCTGAAATGAGCGCAAGAACAATAGCCATATCTGAGCACTTAGACCACCTAGCGATCGGCTTTAGCGACAATTTCATTCGCATCTATAGTTTGGTTGATTTCAGTTTAATCAAAGAAATCAAAGCACACAAACTTTCGGTCTTCACTGTACAATATTCTCCTGATCAGCGTTATCTCATTAGCGGAAGTCGGGATGCCCATCTAAAAATATGGAATACTGAAAAAGGTTATGAATTGCAGGAGTCTATAGTGGCGCATATGTTTGCAATTAACCATTTGGTTTTTAGCCCTGATAGCAAACATTTTGTAACTTGTAGTATGGATAAGTCCATTAAGGTCTGGGATGCCAAGACTTTCCAACTCCTGAAAGTGATTGATAAAGCAAGACATGCAGGCCACGGTACTTCGATCAATAAAGTGCTTTGGACAAACTTCAACAACCTTTTATTGTCGGCCAGTGATGACCGGAGTATATCAACCTGGGATATCAAATTTTAATTTTCGGTAAGCATGAACATTACACCGCTAGAGATTAGGCAAAAAGAATTCGAAAAGGGATTTCGTGGTTATGATAAAGATGAGGTCAGCGCATTTCTGAACTCACTTTCCGTTGAGTGGGAAAGACTTTATGACCAGAATAAAGAGCTGAAATATAAACTTGAAGCTTCAGAGAATGAAGTGAAGAAGTTGCGAGAAGTGGAGAACTCCTTATTCAAAACTTTGAAGACGGCCGAAGATACTGGTGCGAACATGGTAGAGCAGGCGACCAAGACTGCCGAACTCCACATGAAGGAAACCGAAATGAGAGCCGATGGCCTGATGAGCGAAGCCAAGTCTAGGGCCCGATCAATCATTGAGGAAGCCGAGAATAGATCGAGCATTATCATTGACGACATGGAAGATGAGATACGCCAGCTTGAGCAAGTTTTTAGGAGTATGAATGCAAATAAAGACTCTCTAATGTCTGAATTGAAGTTACTAGCAGAGGATATCCTGAATAAACTTCAGAGACACCAAGATTTTCCAAGTGACATTAAGCCTCATTTGAAGAAAGCTAAGGAACTCGGTAGAGAAATGAATGACAATAGCGATAAGCCGATCAGTGTCGAAGGCATACTATTAGAAAATGAACACAAGGCCGCTGAAGAGAGTATAGATGAAATGGTGGAGGCGACAGAAGAAGATACCCAGACAGAGCCAATAGCTGAAATGACACCAGAAATCGAGGAGGTTGGATCAGAACCAGTGATTGAAGAAATAGAAGAAGCTCCAATAGCCGAAGAGACTCAAGAAGGAGAATTAAACGAAGAAGTTCAAGCAAAAGACATCATCGAAGAAGATAAAGAGAAGAGTTCCTTCTTCGATAAGTTTGAGTGAGATGAACAAAGATATCGTTTCATTGGAAGGCATGGAATTCTATGCCTTTCATGGTTTTTACGAGGAAGAAAGAGAGAAAGGCAATGACTTTGTAGTTGACGTGCACGTAACTACCGATTTTGCCTTTGCCTCAGAACATGATGACCTTGAAGGTACAGTCAATTACGAGGCCATCTACGCCATTACTAAAGAAGAAATGGCTATACCCACAAAACTATTAGAACGCGTTGCTCAGCGAATCCTAGATCGGCTTTTTTACGCTTTTAGTAAGGTTTCGACTATAGAAATTTCAGTAGCCAAAAAGAATCCTCCTGTAGGTGGTCAGGTGAAGCAATCTCGAATAACAATGATCCGTCACAAATAGTACTTCTCATCAGTACAGTATAATGACCGAAGCCCAAAACACCTTAAGTAAGCTTAAAGAACTTCTCAGAATGGAGAAGGATGAAGATTATGCGCAATATCAGCGTAAAATGCTCAATACATCCGTTGATGAAAGAAGACAAAAAGGCGTCACGTGGTATCCGGTTCAACTCGTAAATAGATTCATCAGTACGGGTGAACGCTACACGCTAGAACTAGATCGGACATCTCATTTAGAGCAGAATCATGCTTTTCAAGTCGGAGCCATTGCCAGTGTATTCTCAGGCCATGGAGAAGACGCAGATGCTATTTCAGGAGTTATCAGTTATGTGCGTAGAGACAAAATGAGGATAGTCCTTAATGCTGATGACGCACCGGACTGGTTAAAAGATGGTAAGCTTGGCGTAAACTTACTCTTTGATGAAGGAGGCTATCGTGAAATGCAAAAGGCCTTAAAAGAAGTTCAGAGTGCTGATACGGGTAGGTTAGCCGATTTGAGAGAGATTCTTTATGGCGCTAAACAAGCATCGTTCAAAAAAGGCTTTGACTTTCAATCTGTCAACTTGAATGAGGGTCAAAATCGAGCACTGTCTCAGATATTCAATGCAAAAGACGTTGCCATTATTCATGGCCCTCCAGGCACAGGGAAGACTACTACTTTGGTAAACGCGATCAAAGAAGTTGTCAAAACTGAAAAGCAGGTTTTAGTTTGTGCACAAAGTAATGCAGCAGTTGACCTGATGGTTGAGAAGCTAGATGGATTGGGGATTGAAGTGTTGCGAATTGGTCATCCGGCTCGACTGACACCTGAAGTGATTGAGAATAGTCTTGACGTTAAAATTTCAAAGCATCCCTTTTTTAAAGAGCTGAGAG
Source organism: Roseivirga sp. (assembly GCA_965660665.1). Lineage (GTDB taxonomy): Bacteria > Bacteroidota > Bacteroidia > Cytophagales > Cyclobacteriaceae > Roseivirga. The sequence goes on from CBFIAY010000003.1 coordinate 172,251, forward strand.
AAATCAGAAAGCGCTCTGATGAGTATCGAAAAAAAGGGCTGAAGTACAAGCGTAATTTTGGTCACGAAGAACGCATGCAGCGAAAGATGGTCATGCATGAAGCCAAAATGCTAAAAGGCGATGCCGATCGTATTGAATCCCAAATTACTGAAGACTTGGTCGATAGGGCACAAGTGATTGCCTGTACACTGGTAGGATCAACCCATAGACTCTTGCAGGACAGAACATTTAGGTCTGTTTTTATTGATGAAGCTTCGCAGGCATTAGAGCCTGCTTGTTGGATCGCTATTAAGAAGGCACACCGCGTGATCATGGCGGGTGATCACCTACAACTACCTCCAACGATCAAGAGCATTAAAGCGGCTAAAGATGGACTCGCCAATACCCTCTTTGAAAAGGCGATTAAGCATATTGATGAGTCTGTAATGCTTGAAACTCAATACCGCATGCACCCAGACATCATGAAGTTTTCAGGAGACCATTTTTATGGAGGTCAATTGAAAACCGCTGAGGATGTACTATTGCGAGAAAAGGGAAGCGAGCTTGAACATTTCGTCTTTATAGATACTGCTGGTTGTGGCTTTGCCGAAAAAGTCAAGAAGGAAACCTTAAGTACCTACAATAAAGAGGAGGCCGATTTGTTAGTGAAGCACCTTTCCAATAATCTATCACTTGATAAATCTGTCGGCATCATTGCACCATACAAGGCGCAAATTGAATTGCTCAGAGACTTGGTGATGAAGAATCCAGCTTTTGATGCAGTCCGAGATCAAGTCTCGATTAATACAGTTGACGCCTTTCAAGGGCAAGAGCGTGACGTGATCTATATTGGCTTGACCAGAAGCAATGAACAGAATGAGATTGGATTCTTGAAAGAGTACCGAAGGATGAATGTGGCGATGACTAGAGCAAAATCTCAACTGGTCATTATAGGAGACTCTGCTACGCTAGGCCGCGATGCCTTCTACAATTCAGTGATTGACTATGCCCAGCAGATTGGTGGGTATAAAAGTGCTTTTGAGTTTTTGTATGCTGAGTAATCTATCTCGGTAAAAACCAATGAACGTAATCGCAGTTGTCGCAAACCAGGCAAGTAGCTTCGGTATCCGCCCAATCAAAATTAAGTAAAGTAGAAATGGCAGTGTTCAATTGAGCATGCCGCTCTTCGAACTCCTAGTGCTGGCAAACAACACACTTCAGTCTTGTTCCATTTACTTCGTAAGTTCTGGTTTTATCCCTACTGAAAAATCCCATGGCATACTTATTATTTGTAATCCATATTACTAAATAGGAAGGAAATCTTATAGAGATTTAGCCAAAACCTGAGCAGCTTCTGGCTTTAGACGAAACCAAAGTTCAGGCTCTATCAACTCTAACTCAATCAATGCAAGCTGATCGTTATTGTCTCTGATGATATCTACTCGGGCATAAGTGGGTTGTGGATCGCAAGCGGCCACTGCTTTTTCAGCAAAAGTAATTTCTTCCGAAGAAGGGTCATATAAATGTACTGTGCCACCAAAGTCGTCTTGCACCCTGAAGTCACCTGGTTTAGCTACTTTTAATACAGCATGTGTGAATTCACCACCCATGACCATTAAAGACACTTCTCCTTTTTCCACCACATTCTTTTGAAAGGGTTGAAGCATCATGGCTTCTTTGGCGATCAAGGTTTGGAAAATTTCTTCGTGTTCTTCAAGGGTATCGACATTTAACTTATAGGTGTGGCGAGATGCTCCCGATACACAAGGCTTAAGGATGCAGTCTGTCCAGCCAGTTTCGCTATAGAGGGCTTTTAAGTCCAATTCTTCACTGATTTCGATATAACGTGTTGCTGGAATATTGATGCCGCGATCGTTGAGATCACGCAGGTAATGTTTGTCCATATTCCAGTTGATCAAGGCATAAGGATTGACCATTTCGGTAAGCTTACTTGTGGAGGCTAACCACGCTTTCCATTCTTCAAACCTGTCAAAATAGTCCCAAGTAGTTCTGAAAATTATGGCTTGAGTACTGGCCCAGTTAAATTCTGGGTTGGACCAGCTAATACGGGTAACGCGATATCCATTTGCTTTCAACGCGTCAAGCACTAGACCATCTTCGGTGAGAATGTTTTCAACGTTTTCATCAAGCGTGGTAGGGGCAACGTAGCGATCGTCTGTGAGCACTACAAAGTCGTAAAGAAACTGACTCATTCTGAAGTAACGCTGTTTGGGTTAATAAAAGTAAAGCCTCTGGCATCGCTGCCCTCGTAGAAATCAACTTCCAAACCAACCAAGTACATGGTTTGCCTTTTTTCTATGTGAACTGTGATTCCTGCGATTTCATAGGTGAGATCACCCTTTTTTGGTTTGTCAAAACCTAGCATAAAGCCATGTCCACCGCAGCCACCACCGCCTTTTACCCCAATACGAAGGCCATAGCCTTCGGGAATACTTTTATTGCTCATGATGTTTTTCACCTCTTCAATCGCTTTTTCAGTAAGGCTTACAGGTTCAATGTTCATAAGAATGAGAATTATTTCACGTTTTCAGATGTAAACTTAAATACCTATTCGAGAATCTCACTAATTTCAGTTTTTAAATGAAAAGTCCGAGAGGGTAAATTCTATTTATGGATTACGTAACAGAGTTTTTAAAATTATTAGTTCCCGCAGCATTAGTCATGTATGCTATGTATTTAGTGATGAGGAATTTCCTGCAAAAACAATTCGACCATAGATTGTTAGACATAAAGATTAAAAACAACGAAACTGTTTTACCAATTCGGCTTCAAGCTTATGAGCGCATTGCTTTATTGCTCGAAAGGATTTCCCCTAATAACATGTTGTTAAGATTAAGTGATCCTTCGATAAGTGCTTATGCTTTTCAACAGCTATTGCTGAATGAGATCAGAGAAGAGTTTAATCATAACCTTTCGCAACAAGTCTATATGTCTGATCTTACTTGGGCGAAAGTACGTGCCACAGTGAATGAAATCGTAACGGCTGTTCAAGAGTCTGCTCAAAAGATGGATGAAAATAAAAATGGAATCGACCTCGCTGAGGCCATTTTTGATTATATGATTAAATTGGAAAGAGATCCAGTTGGAGAAGCACTAACGCTGGTCAAAGAGGAAACAAGACAACTATTCTAATATCGTATCAATGGCCAAAGAACCATCAGCTAGAGAAAAGAAATACTTTAATCGTTTTAAAAAGAAAGCGGTCGATATTGTCAATGACAGTGACTCGTTGAAAAGCCTATTGATTAAGTTAAAGGATAAGCTGGATGCTTCAGAAGGTGATGATTCACTACGTCACAAATTAGTTGAATACGTGAAACTCGTGTCGCGAATGGTCACCAATACAGTTAGTGGTAACTATAAAGATATGCCATGGCAGACGTTGGTCATGATAGTCGCTGGACTACTTTACTTTATTGCCCCATTGGATGCTTTGCCTGATTTTATTCCCGTTGCAGGCTATTTAGATGATGCTACTATTTTGGTGTGGCTGGGAAAATGCTTCCGAGAAGACCTAGAAAATTATAAAACTTGGGAACAGGCGAACTTTTCTGAATAACAAAAGTGTTTACTCGCTGTTAAATCATTGAGTACAACAAAGAATGTCAAATTTGATCAATCAATCCTTAATCAACGAATCCTATACTTACGCTTCTTATCGCGAGCTTTTAGACAGTCTCCTAAAGCAAGGCCTAACTACCGGAACCAATCAATCTGAAAGCATGACCAACTATGCTATGCTTAATCAGAAGCGTATGCGTAAGTGGGATAAGATTGGAAAGATCGCATCTGAGTTGATGGAGAAAATTATGGTTTTGGATCAAAAAATGACCTGGTTGGTCATTACCGAAGGCTGGTGCGGTGATGCTGCTCAAAATTTGCCTTTCCTTAATAAAATGGCCGAATTGAATCCGAATATTGATCTGAGATTCGTACTGCGTGACGAAAATTTACCATTAATCGATGCTTTTCTAACCAACAGTGGTAGGTCGATACCTAAGTTAATCGCCTTAGATAGTGAATTGAGTGTGCTAGGAACATGGGGTCCCAGGCCTGAACCAGTGCAGAAGGCTTTCCTTGAGAATAAAGTGAGTCAGGAAAGAACGGGTAAAGAATTTACAGAATACCTCCACCTATGGTATGCCAAAGACAAGGGAGTTACCCTTCAAAATGAATTTTTGGCTATTTTAGATGTATGGAATCAAAAACTGCAATCATTGCTGGTGCAAGCGGACTGATTGGCCAGTCACTAACTCAGATGTTGCTTAATAGCAAAGACTATGGTCAAGTCATTGCGCTAGTGAGAAAGCCACTCGGAATCCAGCACGCAAAGCTGAAAGAACTTACTGTAAATTTTGATCATCTGGCAGATATGGAAGACTTTCCAGAAGTGGATGATATTTTTTGTACACTAGGTACCACCATTAAAAAGGCAGGCTCACAAGAAGCATTTTACACCGTTGATTTTACCTACCCCATGGAGCTTGCGCAGCGAGGTCTGAAAGCCAATGCGCAACGTTTCTTTTTGGTGGCTGCCCTAGGCTCTAATATGAATTCAGGCAATTTCTATAGTAGAGTTAAAGGTGAATTGGAGGATAAAATCTCATTTCTAAACTACCGAACAATTTACATTTTCAAGCCTTCTTTGTTAAGGGGTGATCGACAGGAACATCGTCTTGGAGAAAAGATTGGGCAAGCCATTACTCGGATCATACCATTTGTTGGAGCTTTGAAAAAGTATCGCCCAATTCATGTCGATAAAGTGGCAGATGCCATGATGAAAGTGGCCAAGCAAGAAGACAAAGGCTGCTATTACTATCAGTCTGAAATTATGCAGAAGATGTAGTGTTTCTTTCGTAATCCCCTTTATACGGCTTCCTGAACTTGTTTCAGAATCTCTGATGTCAATATGGTTTGCGAAGACCCTGAAGCGAGTACAGGGTCACGTGCCCAATTTGGTTTTTAGAAACTCTTTAATTCACAGCCTTTTCAAACGCTGCTTTACCACCAACCACTGGAATTGAAATTGAAGTACTACTAAGGTCTATCATCAATTTGGTTCCTGGTGCTGGGTGAAGCGTAAACTCGCTGTCACTTGAAAAGATCATTAAACCAATTTGCTGGCCTGCAGGAATGATTTGATCATCAGGCTGAAGGTCGAATTTTAGTTCATAGAATTTACCAGGTTTCAGTGGGGCACTTTTGCTGATTGATTTGCTGTTCTGAGGATCTGCCCAACCTCTTGTGATGATGTTTTCAGTAATTTTTGTGTCTTCTCCTTCATTCCAAGGTAGGGACACCATCCATACTGAAAGATTTGCCGCGGCCTTGTCACTAGCAACTTTAATGGTCAAAGTAGAGAGTCCTGAAAGATGAACATCTTCCTTTAAAATAGGTGTAACGAAAAGCAAACGGTTATCCGAGTTTGTCGCTTTCGCTAGGGCAGTACCTGATTTCCTGTAATCATCAGTAAGTGTTTCGGTTTTCTTTGCTTTAGCTTTAATTAAGCTAAGCTTACCCGTGCCCGGTGCACCGGCTTCAAGGTAGAGGCTAACGGGCTTTGCTGCTGGATTAGGGTAATCGTCATAGGCTGTTGGATTCGTTCTGGCATCGTCTTCTCTGACAATCCAAGCCTTAGCATCATTCTCTACGCCATTTTCAACACCGTGCAGATAGCGTGTAAACCAACGATTCATCATTTTCATTGGTGGAGGTCCGCCATGCCCATTTTGGTGATAGAAGATCTGAGTTGGTATGCCCATCTTTTTTGCCTCTTGAGAGATTCTGTTACTATGTTCAGGCATCACGTTCCAATCGTTAAAACCATGAGACATCAATAATGCGGCTTTCATTGGCTTCATATCGTTGATATAATCTCTTCCCGCCCAAAAATCATTGTAGTCACCTGTGATTCTGTCCATGTTATTGGCCATCTCTGTGTCTCGAACCGTCTTGATGTTATAAGCGCGTTTGTCTTCGGCACCACTATGAATAAAGTCAAAGAGGACATCAATATCTTCACCAAGGTATCCTCCTGGGCTTCTTACCAGACCATTAGATCTGTAATAGTGATAGTAAGATGTATTGGGAGCAATGGGGATAATGGCCTTCAGTGCGTCAACACCAGTGGTCGCTGCCGCTAAGGGTATTGTGCCATTGTAAGAAGTTCCAGTCATGCCTACATTTCCAGTAGACCAATACGCCTCAACTTTTTCATTGCCGGCAGGTGTTGTATAGCCATTGTCTTTTCCTGACAACCATTCGATCACTGCCTTTGGAGCCAATGATTCATTGTCTCCACCAACTGTTGGAGATCCCTGTGAAAGCCCTGTTCCAGGTGACGAAGAGTGCACTACGATGTATCCTCTTGGTACCCAAGTTCTAATTTGAGAGTTTGAGATAATTGGTCTTTTGCCTAATCTTTTAACGTCTTTGGATCCTCTGGGTGGAGGAGTCGCACCAATTTCATGCTGCACATTCCAGAATAACTCTGGAGCCGTACCTGCCGTACCGGCATAGTAGGGGCTAGATTCATAGACTATTGGAAGTTTAAGCCCTTCTGTTTCCGTTTGACTAGGACGCGTAACCGCTACATGCACGCGATCCATTTTACCATCTCCATCTGTATCAAATTCAGTCTCTACCCAAAGATCATGACGAATCCAGTCTTCCATTTTACTGAAAGCTTCTACGATTTGAGCTTCACCGTCTTTGAAAACTGGAGCAGCTTTACCAGTAGACTGTGCCAGAGCAGGCTGGATAGACAAGAGTATGACGGATAAGCAGGTCAGAATATAAATTGGACGCTTCATGGGCTTAATTATAGTTGGTAATAGTTGAAGTTAAATTTACAAAAGAAAATCTTGGGCATTACTTTTTTATGCTTAGCCTCGTTACGCTTTGAGTTATTAAACAAGCCATGAAGACGTAGCCTAAGATCAACAAAACGAATCCAGATGAGGCAAACTCAGGATACCAACTTTCCCAAGCATCCCATTCAAAGGCTGGGTTTGGAATGTTTTTATAAAGTAGCATCAAGGGTATCGAGAGCAAACCCAATGTCAGAAACTGCTTTGCATTGAGCTCTTGGAGTTCATACATGATCCACGTGCCAATAAATGGAAAGCCGAGATAGATGATGCGTGTCATATCACCTCCAGCCAGTACACCGAAGCCAAGATAAACTGCACTGAAAAGTACGAGCAAATTCCTTGTGTTGTCATACCGAAAACTTCTTGCAAATCGGCCAAACGTTAAGAAGAGTGAAGGCCCAAAGGCCACGGCCATGGCTGCTAGCCATCGGACAATTTCGAATGGATTTAGAAGTGCCTCTTTCGCGTGATACCCCAAGGTAATCAAGGCACCTTTCCCTTCTTCTACCGGCAGGAAGTTTCCATTGACTAATGATTTGGCTACTATCGCTAGCACCAATGAAGCAGCGATCAACGGTAAATCATAAAACCCTTCCTCTGTTTTCCGATTATGCCACCAGGCATAAATCAACAGGACAATCATTAAGGCAATGAAAGACTCTTTTTGAATGGTAGCCAATGGCGCTAGCCAAAGCAAGTGCATGAACTTCCTTTTGATGAGTAACCACAGGAAAAGTGCCTGAAAAAAGTATAATGGGACGTCAACGGTAATGGGATCAAAGGCATTCAGCCTGATAAGACCAGTCCAGTGAAAGAGGAGCCAAATAAAGCCCGCAAAAAACCATTTTAACTCAAAGCCTAACTGTCGCCAAAGTAGAAAGACAATCCAAACAGACAGTAGGGTGAAAATTAAATTGACAACTTGAAAGTCGTATATGATATCCCCTGAATTGATGAGTGAGGCTAAAGCAGGTACTAGGATGCGCTGGTGAAATGGGAAAGCTACTTGGAATTCAGTTTGAACGCCTGTGAAGAACTCATAGATTCCTCGGTAATCATTTCCGTCAAAGGCTGGGGCAAAATCATAACTGATGGGTTCTTGCAAATAATGATACCCAAAGAAGCAAGCGATGGATAATCCTAAAAAAATGTACAGCCAATAGAGCCGAATTCGCATGGAGTGAAAATATGCAATTAACTTGAATCATAAGTTATTTATCGGGTTTTTTGCATCCGCATGATTGCAGTAATACAACGTGTTTCAGAGGCTTCCGTAAGCATTAACCAGAAGGTAAAGGCTCGTATTGGCGTTGGTTTAATGATACTCTTGGGTATTGAAGAGGCTGACGACCAGAGCGATATTGAATGGTTGAGTCGCAAAATTGTGAACATGCGCATATTTCCTGATGATGAAGGGGTAATGAACAAGAGCTTGCTTGTTGCGAAAGGAGAAGCCTTAGTAATCAGTCAGTTTACCCTCCATGCAAGCACTAAAAAAGGGAATAGACCTTCTTACTTAAAGGCTGCCAAGCCTGAAGTATCAATACCACTTTATGAGGCATTTAAGAAACAATTGGCACTAGATTTGGGTAAGGATGTTGGCTCTGGCGAGTTTGGTGCCGATATGCAAGTATCACTGGTTAATGACGGTCCGGTAACGATTGTCATGGACACAAAAGACAAGAAATAATGAGTATTCAAGACAAACCCTTAGCGTCCGTTCAAGCAGAAGTTGACACTTGGATAAAAGAAGTTGGTGTACGCTATTTCAATGAGCTAACGAACATGGCTCAGCTTACTGAAGAGGTAGGTGAGGTAGCAAGGATAATGGCAAGAAGATATGGGGAGCAGTCTGAAAAGGAATCAGATAAGTCGAAAGACTTAGGGGAGGAGCTAGCAGATGTGCTTTTTGTAGTAGTATGTTTGGCAAATCAAACCGGAGTAGACCTACAATCAGCTTGGGAAAACCGCATGACAAGCAAAACATCTAGAGATAAGGATAGACATAAAAACAATGAAAAATTACATTAAAATAAGATTATGAAAAGAATTATGGGATTGGCGTTAGCGCTAATAATGACCGTCAGTTTGGTAAATGCACAAAAGCCAACTGGTTACAATTTGAAGAAAGGTGATAAGTTCACCATGACAGCTGTCATCAAGCAAGATATCAAGCAAGAGGCAATGGGTCAAACTATGACTACAGAGCAAACCATTTCTAACACGGATGAATTAGAAGTTACTGCAGTAAACGGAGACATTTATACCATCAAGTTTACTGGGATGAGAAGAGCGGTTTCTATGCAGTCTCCTATGGGTTCCAATGAGATGGATTCTGACGAAGAAGGTACTCAGCATGCACCGCTTAGAATTATGAGTGGTAAGACTTATTCAGTAGAGATGAATAGAATGGGTAGGGTCTTGAAAATAACTGGTGTTGAAGACATGAGAAGCGCTATGATGAAAGAAATGTCAGATGCAGGAATGGGGGCAGTGGCAGATCAAATGTTAGCTAGCTACAATGATGATTTATTAAAAAGTTCTTTGGAGTCTCAAATGGCTATTTATAGTGAAAGTAATAGCTCCGAATGGACTGTTAAAACAACTTCAGTAGTAAATAATATTCCTGTAGAACTCGAAAACAGCTATAGATGGGATGATGATAAGACCATTTTAGCAGAAGCTAAAATTGATATTAGCGGTACAATGGAGGCAATGGGTACAACTGTGAAAACAGCTATGTCAGGTGACCAACAGACTATTATCGATCTAGATGTAAAGACAGGAATGCCGTCTAAAATTCAAGCAATTCAAACCGTAGAAGGTAATTTGGAAGCACAAGGAATGACAATTCCAATGAATATAGTTTCAGAGACGACTACTACAATTGTGAAGCAATAGACTGATTAGGATTCAGTAATTAAACAAAGCCCATTGCAATAGTGCAATGGGCTTTGCTTGTTTTAGGTCAGATATGAGAATCAGACGGTTAGCGATCCTTCAACCAATTTCGGAACTATGTCAAACGCATCTGTGCTTGAACAATATTCGATATCTTTTATGATTCCGAATTTGGAAAGCCTTGAAGCATGGTTACTCCGACTGATATAATAGAATAGGTCTTTTTGCATTGACTCATAAAGATAAAAAGCAGAGATAGCGGCATCGGAATCAAATTCAGCCTCTTTTTTCAATCCATCACATACGGCACCGGCAAACAAGCTGTCCTCTAAATTGTAATGTCCTTTCCAGCCAGCACAGAAGAGAAGTATATCCCTGTTCTGCGATTTTAAATAATTCACGATAGCAGAAAGGTTTAAGAATGCACCAATGATTACTTCAGGAGCACCTTTCGAAAGGTCAATTGCCCTAGTACCGTTAGTTGTTGTTGCCGCAATACGTTTACCTTTGAATTCGGATTGCATATAATCGAATGGAGAGTTCCCGATATTGAATTGCTCTAGCTTTTTACCACCTCGTTCACCCGCCATTATATAGCCTTGCTTACCGAGCGCTTCACACTCCTCGACAGTTGCCACAGGCTTTATGCTTTCGACACCAGAGCCTAGGCCAGCTACCATGCAAGAAGTAGCTCTCAATACGTCAATAACTACAACGCATTTATCTGATACATCAAATTGATGAATCAGTTCAGGAGTGTAGCAAATATCTATTTTCATTATTTGTAAAAAGGCAATTTGATCACCTCAGCCTTTAGTTTATGCTTGCGTACGGCTACTAAAATTTCAGTGCCAATCTTACTATTTTCTTTAGTCACATAACCTAAGCCAATACCGTAACCCAAAGATGGTGACATAGTACCCGAAGTTACTTCGCCTATTGTATTTTCACTGCTATCTAATAGCTCATAATGACTTCTAGGAATGCCTTTGTCTATCATTTTGAAGGCCACAAGCTTGGTAGCTACTCCTGCTTCTTTTTGCTGTTGCAGTGCAGTAGAGTTGGTAAATTCTTTTGTGAATTTAGTGACCCACCCTAAGCCAGCAGCCAAGGGCGAAGTCTCATCCGTAATATCATTTCCATAGAGGCAATAACCCATTTCCATTCGGAGTGTGTCACGGGCGCCCAAGCCGATTGGCTTGATATCGAATGCTGCACCCGCTTCGAATATTTGATTCCAGACAGCTTCAGCATGATCATTATGAAGGTAGATTTCGAAGCCACCAGCACCTGTATACCCTGTAGCAGAAATGATTACATGCTCTACACCTGCAAATGGACCTACAACAAAATTGTAGTACTTAATCTCGGAAAGATTTACTGACGTTAATTTCTGTAGTACTTCGGTTGCTTTTGGTCCTTGAACCGCAAACAAAGAGTATGCATCAGAAACGTTTTTCATGTCTACCCCTTCGGTGTTAAACTTGGAAACCCAATTCCAATCTTTTTCAATGTTAGACGCATTGACCACGAGCATGTACTTAGTTTCATTGAAGCGATAAACAAGCAGGTCATCTACTACGCCACCATCTTCATTTGGGAAGTAAGAATATTGCGCTTGGCCATCCACTAGCTTGGATGCATCGTTGCTGGTTACGCGTTGGATTAAATCAAGTGCATCGGGTCCTTCTAAGATAAATTCGCCCATGTGCGACACGTCAAAAACACCAACACTATTTCTCACAGCCTTGTGTTCTTCCATATCAGAAGAATATCGAACAGGCATATTATAGCCCGCGAAAGGGACCATTTTACCTCCAAGACGCTCATGAAGGTCGTTTAATGCTACTTTTTTAATTTCCATTTTCCCATAAGTTTTCCGATGACAAAAGTAACCATAGCCGAGTATAATTTGATCTAACAGGCAAAAAACTTAGTGTACCCAGATATAATTAACTAAATATATAGTTGTTTAATTAATGCTTTGAAGCAACCTTTAGCTTCCAAGACCTATCTTATACAATAACTCCAACTAAAAGGTCAAAACATGTTTAGTAATTTCTTTAAAGTCACTATGCGAAGCTTTCTAAAAAGTAAGCTCTTTGCTTTCATTAATATCATTGGCTTGGGGCTTGCGCTCGCTTGCTGTATCATTGCCTACCTAAACTATGATTTCTCTAGTTCCTTTGATGATAACCACCTTAATAAGGATGAGATCTACCAATTAAGTGTCAATAGACAAATTCAGGCAAATCAAGTACCCTTCAATTTTGCTCCAATGATGGTTGCCGAAAATCTCAAAGAAGATGTGCCAGGCTTGAAACATGTGACTAGGTATAATACGGGCGGAATAACTATTAAATCTGGTGACAGGGCATTTATTCGCAATATCGGTTATGGTGATGAAGATTTCTTCAAGATGTTTACCTACCCTCTCAAATATGGGTCGATTGAAAACTTTAGTGATAAGTCGAATATTTTTCTTTCATCTCAAACTGCGGCAGCACTTTTTGGAAATAAGAACGCGCTTGGTGAGAATATAGAAATTGTAAATAATAGCGGGCCTAATTGGTTTTTCATGGTAGGCGGAGTTTTCGAGCCAATTCCTGAGAATACCTTGATGCAATTTCAAACTTTTACAAGTTGGGAAAACAGTTACTTATTAGGCGACCAAAAGAGGAATGACTGGAGATCATTTGTTGCTGCTGTATTCGTTCAGACCGAAAACGAACAGACTGCCAGAAATATGCCCCAATTACTCGATAAGTATGTAGGTATACAGAATGAAGCACGTAAGGACTTTGAGATTTCCGGTTTTTGGGTACAGTCCTTAGATGAAGCACCGGTAAATCAAAGAGACCTTAATGGAAGCAGTTTGTGGCAAGCCATGAATCCCGCTGCCATTGTTGCTCCAAATGTCATGGCAATTTTGATCTTACTATTGGCATGTTTCAACTTTACAAATACAGCAATCGCAATGTCTAATAAACGATTAAAGGAGATTGGGGTTAGAAAAACGCTAGGTGGAAGTAGAAACCAGTTGATGTTTCAATTTTTGGGTGAGAATCTCTTGTTATGCTTTTTGGCGTTAATAGTAGGAATAGCATTTGCCACTTGGTTGGTGCCTGAATACAGTAGTATGTGGGATGGGCTCACTATACAGCTAAGTTTTAGTGAACATCCAGACTTGTTGATCTTCCTCATTGCGGTACTTGTTGGTACTGCAGTTATTGCTGGTGGCTACCCTGCCTTATATGTCAGCAGGTTCAGACCCGTCTCTATCTTAAGGGGAACCCTTAAGGTAAATAGCTCCAGTATTTTGGCAAAAGTACTACTGTCAATTCAGTTCATGATTTCGGTAATGGCTTTAGTCTCTGGTTTTGCATTTTTACAGAATGCTGCTTATCAAGAACAATTGGATCAAGGTTATGATGATGACCAATTGTTAATGATTCCAATGAGAGATACTCAAGAAATGATGCAGATGAAGAATTTAATCGCCTCAAATCCTTCAATTCAAGAAACGGCTTCTACTAGGCATCACATTGGCTGGGGTGTTCCTACGAGATCTGTTAAAAACAAAGACCAACAGTTTGAAGTCGATATCATGGACATTGGTGTCGATTATATGAAAACTGTAGGAATTCAGGTTTTAGGTGGACGTGGTTTTAATAAAGAAAACCAAGAAATAGATCGAACATCATCGGTAGTGGTCAATCAAAGAATGGCAAGACAATTTGGTTATACCGATCCTGAATCAATAATCGGGGAAACTTTTACGCTCTATGATACAATCAGATACAATGTTGTCGGTTTGGTAAAAGACTTCTTCGATGCCGGATTATGGGATCCAATTGATCCGGCCATGATTAGGTTATTTAATGAAGACGAGGTAAACAACTTGGTGATAAGAGTGAGCTCAAGTCAACTCAATGAAATTGATGATTATTTGGAGGGAAAGTGGCCTGAAGTGGTGAGTGACCGGCCTTATGCTGGCTTTGTGCATCAAGAAAATATACTCGGCGAAGCGAAAGAGGTGAACGGTAACATTGTAACGATCTTCTTGTTCCTCTCCATCATTGCAATCATATTATCAGCCATAGGACTATTCACATTAGTGTCGATAAACATCCTGAGCAGGACGAAAGAAATTGGTGTCAGAAAAGTCTTAGGTGCTTCAATCCTTAGAATAACCTCTTTGATCAACAGGCCTTTCTTGATCATCGTTTTCATTGGTTCAATTTTGGGTAGTACTGCAGGGTACTTTATTACTGACTTGCTAATGGATGAAATTTGGACTTATCACATGGACCTGGGCATATTAACTTTAATAGTACCAATCTTATCTATTCTTTTTGTCTCGCTTATTTCAGTTTCAAGTAAGGTTGTTGGAGCTGCGAAAAGAAATCCAGTGGAGTCTTTACGTTACGAGTAGGGGCTTGACTGTGCTTTAGGTTTGTATTCTTGTTTGAAACAAATGCTGATGCTCTTCAAAACAATGCTGTTTGTTCAGGAAGCAGGCGAAACGACTTTCTATGTAGCGGTGTTATGCCGAGAATCCTAATGGCATCGCGGTGCTTTTTCGTTGGGTACCCAGCATTGGTTTCCCAACCGTACCCTGGGTATTGAAGAGCCGCTTTGGTCATAAATCTGTCTCGGTGGGTTTTGGCAAGAATAGAAGCCGCAGCAATCGACATGTACTTTCCATCACCCTTGATGATACATTCATGTGAAATACCAGTATAGGGTTTGAATCGATTACCATCAATCAGTAATAGCTCAGGTTTGATTTTAAGCTTGTCTACTGCGCGGTGCATGGCAATGAATGATGCATTGAGGATGTTGATTTCGTCAATTTCAGTATGACTTACTTCTACTACTTCCCAGGCTAATGCATCCCTTTTGATCTCAATTTCGAGGCGCTCAAGAACTTTTTGAGTTAATTTTTTAGAGTCATTCAAAAAAGGATTGACATAATCCTCTGGAAGTATAACAGATGAAGCTACTACTGGCCCAGCTAGAGGCCCTCTTCCAGCCTCGTCACAACCCGCTTCTATTTTTCCCGAACCAAAACTTGATTTCAACATGATGACGATAAACTTAAGGACTAAGCCTAAGAACTTGAAACGTTTCTATAATTTTGCGACATGTCTGAGAACAATAGTCCATGGAAAACCTTAAGTGGCGAGCTTATTTATGAGAACGATTGGATTCGACTTGATGAATATCAAGTGATCAATCCCTCTGGTGGAGAGGGCATTTATGGCAAGGTTTCATTTAAAAATAGGGCCATAGGCATTATACCAGTGGATAATGACTTGAATACATGGTTGGTTGGCCAGTATCGATATACACTCAATGCGTATAGTTGGGAAATTCCAATGGGTGGTGTGCCCATGAATGAAGACTCAGAGGAAGGAGCCTTGCGTGAACTCAAAGAAGAAACAGGATTGATTGCTAAAAAATTAGATTTTCTTTCCAAGATTCATACTTCTAACTCAGTAACAGATGAAGTTGGGACCATCTATTTGGCTACAGAACTTACAGAAGGTGAAGCTGAATTTGATGAGACCGAAGAAATTGTAATCAAAAAAATGCCTTTTAAGCAAGCACTCGACTGGGTGATGGAGGGGAAAATAACGGACAGTCTGTCAATCGCTGGAATACTTAAATATGCCAGAAATTTAGGTCTATAATTCATGAGACCCTTACCCTACAAAGTACATTTTAATAAGACTTTCAACCTAGCTTATCCTGTGATGCTAAGTCAGTTGGGTCATATTATGGTCGGCATGGCGGATAGTATTATGGTCGGCCAACTAGGACAAACTCCTTTAGCAGCTGCTTCTTTTGCCAATGGAGTTTTAGGGATCTTTATGATGTTTGGGATTGGGCTGTCGTATGGAATTACGCCATTGGTTGCGCAAGCTGATGGTGAAAAGGATCACGTAAAAATTACTCGACTATTTCGGCATGGAATGATCTTATGCGCTGTGGCTGGGATATTGTTGTTTACAATCTTATTTAGTTCCACTTACTTATTTCCATATCTACAGCAACCAGAGGAGGTTTTATCACTCGGAACACCTTACTTACTCATTATCGGGTCTTCCTTAATTCCACTGATGATCTTCCAGAATTTCAGACAATTCTCAGAAGGTTTATCGGTGACTAAACCCACGATGTACATCACCATCATTGCAAACCTTGTCAATATCTTATTGAATTACCTTCTGATTTACGGAAAATTTGGGCTTCCTGAGTTAGGGCTAAATGGTGCTGGCTGGGCGACATTTATTTCTCGCGTACTTATGGCGATTGGACTCTATGTTTTTGTGATCAGGTATAAGAAGTTTCAGGCTTATCTCTCGGCATTTCAGTTTAGTAAAATTAAGGCCGACTTTTTTGTTCCAATGTTAAAAATCGGAGTGCCCAGTGGCGTTCAATTCTTTTTCGAAGTAGGCGCTTTTACCATGGCGGCTATCATGATGGGATGGTTGGGTACTGGTCCTTTAGCGGCACATCAGATCGCTTTGAGTTTAGTATCACTCAGCTATATGATGGCTTCTGGCATTTCAGCAGCTTCAACGGTACGAATTGGCAATCAAATCGGGATGAAAGATGGTACTAACCTACAAAGGGTTGGGAATACCAGTTTTCTAATGTCCCTCATTTTTATGGCTTGCTGTGCTATACTGTTCACCAGCTTGAGCAGCTTCTTTCCTACACTATATGTGGGAGAACCAGAGGTGATTTCAATTGCTACTACACTTATCATCGTTGCTGGATTCTTTCAGCTTTCAGACGGTATTCAAGTGGTAGGCTTGGGGGCCTTAAGAGGGATGTCGGATGTGAAAGTACCGACAATCATCACTTTGATTTCTTATTGGGGATTAGCAATACCAGCCAGTTACATTTTAGGGTTTACTTTAGAGCTTGGTCCTGCTGGTATCTGGTATGGCCTTCTTATAGGTCTAACAGCAGCTGCGATTGCCCTATTTATTCGCTTCAAACGATTGGCTAAGAAAAAGGCTACTGGCTTTATTAAAAAGACTGACGACAATGCAACCCTTGATCTTTCGGTCAGTCTTTAACTTGAAATAAAATGAAGTATACTATGAGGACATTATTTACCACATTTTTACTGCTTGTCACGCTCACGGCATTCTCTCAGAATAGAGAGACCAGAGATGTTGCCGATTTCGATGAAGTAGTCATGAGGCTATCAGGAAAGGTTTATATCAAGTTGGGTACCAAGAATGAAGTGATCCTAGAAGGGGATGAAGATGTACTCGAAAAAGTAACACTGGATGTAAGGGAAGGTCGATTATCTATTGGAGAGGAAAGTAGAAGCAGATGGAGTTGGAGAAGTTCAAGGACTAGCTTGAACGTTTATATCACGGTCAAAGAGCTAAACGGAGCTTCGGTTAGTGGTTCTGGCGAGGTTATCGGTCAGGATGTGTTTAAGTCAGATGGTTTCAGGATATCAGTTTCTGGTTCAGGTAATATTGAGTTAGAACTTGACGCTAAGGAGGTAGATTCAAGAATTTCGGGATCAGGCAATATTGAATTATCTGGGTCAGCAGAGTATTCAAAACTTGGAATGAGTGGCTCAGGAAAATATTTAGCGGAAGAGATGAAAGTTGATGACTATGAAATTTCAATTTCTGGTTCAGGGAGAGCTTCGGTTAACGCCCAAGAAAGTTTAGATGTAAGGATTTCGGGGAGTGGCGGTGTTTATTATAGAGGAAGACCTTCAGTAAACTCGAGTGTCTCTGGAAGTGGTAGGGTGAGAAGAATAAACTAGTTAGCCAGACTTCAAGGAAATTTTAAGATCCAGCTTCGTGCTGGATTTTTTGTATAAAGACAATTAGGCCTTGAATGATAAAAAACTGAGCACCTATATAGGTGAGCATATTAAGGAATTCAGCGGAAGAGAAGGTTTGGTTGAATTTGTCATAAGCTAAAATTGAATCGCTGATTAAAAATAGTATGGACCCTAATAGTACGAGTCGATAGCTCTGGTCATCTGTTTTCTTCCATCGTTTTTTAGCTGTTACTCCCATAATGCAGATCACAACGGTGTAGATCACAACAGGAATATACATCTCACCTAGGTTCTTATTGATGACAGAAAAAATGGCAAACCCAAAGAGTACAAAAACCAAATCTGACCACTCAGGCTTGACGCTCCTTTCTTCGCTTGATATAGCATTCATATTGATCACGATATAGACGACATGAGCGAGCAAAAAGCTGATTAATCCAGCCAGAAAAAAGATTTCAGACCGAGGGACTAACATCAGCAATGTATCTCCTAAGAAAGAGAAGAAAAGTGCTGCCAAAACGAACTTGTTCAGTGGTGTAGGACGAACACTCTTCACAAAGTAGAACATCAGGGTCGGCATCAAGAGTGGCTTGGTGATGGCAACTAGTTCGTCCATGCTAATTAACCGACTAGTCAAATCAAGTGCAGTGATGATTAAAAAAGGATAGAGTGATTTATCAACTTTCATGCGTAATGTATCTACTAAATACTCGTTGAGACCAATTTAGACCAAAAGTAAGAAATAAGAAGCCTAGAAATGAAGATGCTGCACAGACGATAAAAGCGACTCTTAAGTTTGAAATATCGTTGGCGTAGATATATCCAGCAATGAAAGCGCCTAAACCTATTCCAATCTCCAAGGCGATATACATCGTAGCCAGTCCTTTTCCTCGGGCTTTGTCTAAACTCAGGTCTATGGTCCAAGCATAAATAGTTGGAGTGTTCATTCCGACGGCTACCCCGAATGCGACTGAACTAGCGATTAACATGGCTTGGGTAGTGGTGTAAGCCACCAGTAAGTCCGCAATAACGATAGCAATAGCCGCATATTTCAGTACAATTACTCGTCCAAATTTATCCGACGCCTTTCCCGCTAACACACGAATAATTAGTGAGGAAAGCACGAATACACCAAAAAATACTCCTTTATTCGACTGGCTGAACCCAACGCTTATGGCAAGGTCTGGCATTAAAGTGAGTGCAGCTCCAAAAGAGAATGATGTCAAAAGAAAAAAGAGTGAAGGGTTGAAAACTCTTGGCTCGAAGATTTCATTTTTCTTAACGCGAAGTAGTCGTGGATGAAAACGCTGTTTAGTAGTTAACGTTTCCTTCATGCCAATCAGAATGAGAACAGATAATAGCGCTAATACTGACGAGGTATGAAACATGGTGTCTAAACCGAAAGCTTGAGTAATTTTTGGTCCGAAACTAGGGCCTGCGGCCATGCCAATACTTCCAAATAACCCAGAGTATCCCATGGCTTCTCCTCTTCGGTGAGCGGGTACGATGTCAGCTATGTAGGCCGAGGTACCTGTAGGTTTGAAACCTGTAGAAAAACCATGCAAGAAGCGCAGAAGCATAAAGGCCCATACAGAACTAATCAAAGGGTACATAAAACCCATGACGAAGCACACTACGGCACCCAGTATCATTACTGGGATTCTACCGATTGAATCGGCTAGTTTCCCGCTAAAAGGCCGGGATAGACCTGCGGTTATCGTAAATAATGAGATGACAAGGCCTTTCTTTTCACCACCACCTAAAGAGGTCAGGTAGTCATAGAGATCTGGCACGATCATGTTAAAGCTCGCGAAGAAGAGGAACGAACTAAGGCAGAGCAAGAAAAACTGGGGTGAGAAAATGTTCTTTTGCTCTGTCATCAACTACTTACTGTTGCATCAAAAATGCTTTTATAAAATCGTCTAAGTCACCGTCAAGTACATTTTGCACATCGGTTCGTTCAACAGAAGTCCGATTGTCCTTTATCAATTTGTACGGATGGAGAACATAGTTTCGTATCTGAGAGCCAAAGTCAACGCGCATTTTTCCGCTTTCCACTTTGTCTCTTTCTTCCATGCGCTTGTCTAGTTCAATTTGATAGAGGCGTGATTTTAACATCTCCATTGCACGTTCTCGGTTCTCTAGTTGAGAGCGAGTTTCAGTGTTTTCAATATTAATACCAGTCGGTGCGTGCTTAATTCTTACACCAGTCTCTACCTTATTTACATTTTGGCCACCAGCTCCGCCTGAACGGAAGGTATCCCATGATATGTCTGAGGGATTCACGTGAATCTCAATCGTATTGTCAATGACAGGATAAGCAAAAACCGATGAAAATGAAGTGTGTCTTCTTCCTCCAGAATCAAAAGGAGAGATTCTTACCAGACGATGCACGCCTGATTCGGATTTTAATTGTCCATAAGCAAAATCACCTTCAAACTCAAGTGTAGCAGATTTTATCCCTGCAACATCACCTGGTTGATAGTTGACTTGCTTAACTTTCATGCCGTGCTTCTCGCCCCACATGATGTACATACGCATCAACATTTCAGCCCAGTCGTTACTCTCGGTACCGCCAGCACCAGGGTTGATTTCAATCATGGCGTTGAGCTGATCTTCATCGCCACTGAGCATTTTCTTAAATTCGAGTGCTTCGACAACCGCCAAGGCCTTTTGAAATTCCTTTTCAACATCTGCCGCATCTCCTTCTCCCATTTCGAAGAATTCGTAGAGCGTATCGAGGTCTTCAACGGCATCGTTTGCCGCCTCAAAGCCATTGGTCCATACTTTCTTAGTACGAATGTTTTTTAATGCCTTCTCTGCTTCTTTTGGGTCATTCCAGAAATCGGGTTGGGCAGTAACAAGTTCTTCCTCTACTACCTCTCTTTTCTTGACATCGTAGTCAAAGATACCCCCTCAAAGCTGCTATACGAGCCTTTAAATCCTTCAGCTGATCTGCCGTCATGGTGTTGAAATTTTGATGATACAAAGGTGACGAATTGGGTCGGATATTTCAAGGTCTATGCAGAGCTTAGTTTTGGGCAATTATTAATTTTCTTAAGTTGGGTGATGATGAATGTCAAATTGTTAATTAAGAATCGTTAATAAATAATTTGACTTGATAGGTCAGAAAACTAATTTTACCTCGTCACCTAAAACGACCCAATAATGAAGGCCTCATATTTAGGATTGGTGAGGTCTACTTTCTTACGCCTCATCCATTTAAGACCGTAGCCTGTAAGCACTAGCGCTGCACTAGAAGAAGTAGTTCCATTATCAAAAGTGAATGGGTTACCCTCTATTACACTATTGTTGAAAAGATCAATGGCCAATAAGCCATACCCGGCTACAGGAAGAACATCTTCAGCGCTTCTTAAGAGTGGAGGTCTGTTAGAGAATGCATTAGATACATTGATTATTTCAATTTGCTCTAGGGTTACTATGTTGTTTTCTAACACGATGGTGCTATCTGCAAATTGAGTGATACGGTCAGTGAAGAAGTCTAGTTCTCCTTTTTGCTTGTAGACAAGGTAGTTGCCTATGCGATACTCATATCTACGGGTGGTGCCTTTTTTTCTAAGCACCATGTAGGCTTGAGCCGATACTGCCTGAAAGCAAAAAAGCAGCCCGAGAACGAAAAATAGTTTTTTCAACTTCATAGAGGGCGCTAGTTAAATTAAAATCTTCGTTAAGTATTGTTAAACTTTATAAGTCCAACCATATCTGTCCTCAATTGCTCCTGTTCGGATGTCATTAAGCTCCTTGAGTATCTTACTTGAAAACTTACCTTGATCAGAATGGTTGAGCTCATAGACATCATCTTCAAAACCAATTTTCGCTATAGGAGCAATAGTTGCTGCTGTACCTACCCCGAAGACTTCCTGGATTCGACCTTCTTTGGCAGCAGTAATAATTTCTTTTACTGTAATTGGTCTTTCTTCTACTTCCATGTCCCAATCTCTGGCAATGGTGAGTACACTATTTCTGGTGATTCCATTCAAGATGGTTCCAGAAGTAGGAGCTGTTAACAGTTTTCCGTCTACTATGAACATGATATTCATTGTTCCTGATTCCTCGATATACTCATGTGTCTTGGCGTCTGTCCAGACTAACTGATGAAATCCTTTTTGTTGAGCAAGCTTAGCGGGGTATAAACTCGCAGCATAATTACCACCAGCTTTTGCAAAGCCTGTTCCTCCTTCGACTGCTCTTGAGTATTCTGTTTCGATTTTGACATTCACTGGCTGTGAGTAATATGCACCCACTGGGCAAGTGATAATCATGAAGCGAAAATTTTCTGAAGGTCGAATACCAATGTACTCATCTGTACCGAAGACAAATGGTCTTATGTAAAGCGCGGTGTCAGGAGATGATGGTACCCAGCTGCTATCGAGTTTTACTAACTCCGTTAAGGCTTCCATGAAAAGTGATTCCGGAACTTCAGGAATACACATTCTTTCGGCTGATACATTCAGTCTTTTCGCGTTAGCATCAGGCCTGAATATCATTACTTCACCTGCTGGGTTTCTATAGGCCTTTAAGCCTTCGAATATTGTAATACCATAGTGCAATGCACTATTAGCAGGGCTGACCGAAATGTTTTGGTAGGGTTCAATTCTCAGGTCTTGCCATTCACCATCTGTATAGTCGGCAACAAACATATGGTCAGAATATAGTTGGCCGAATGGTATGTTGCTTTCATCTAGCGTGTCAATGCGTGATTGACTAGTCTGTTGAATGCGAATGGTCTGAGAATCTATCATCTATTCAGTTTTTGTCAAATTTGGAATGCAAAAGTACACCTAATACGTTCAAAATGCAAACGATCCCAATTCTGTAAATTGTTAGTATTCAACTAATTAAGGTGTTTTATTGCCAAATAATGTTATGGAATAAACACCTCGTAGAGATGAAATATTTGGTCAAAAAATCACAAAGCCCAATAAACTATTGAATTCAGCTTTTTGACTTTCTTGGTTCCCAAATCACTTCTTCTGCCTTTAACTCTTGTGCCATTTTACGACCTAGAACGAAAAGGTAATCGGAAAGTCTGTTGAGGTATCTAACGACAAGTCCGTCTATGGGTTCAAGGTCGTTGAGACTAATTACTAGGCGCTCTGTTCTTCTACAAACACAACGGGCAATGTGAGCAAATGAAACTGACTGATGCCCACCTGGTAATATAAAATTTGTTAGGGCAGCAAGTTCTTGATCCATTTCATCCATTGCTTGCTCCAATTGGGTAACATCTTCTTCGAATAAGTCAGGCTTTACGACTTTGTCTTTTCCTGGTTCGGTCGCGAGTTCTGCCCCTAAGGTAAAGAGCCTGTCTTGGATGTTTTTGAGTAGGTCTTTTCTCCCGCTGTTTACCTCTTGATCACGTAGTAGGCCGATGTAGCTATTGAGCTCATCTACTGTCCCATAGGCATCAATTCGGATGTGTGCCTTTGAAACACGAGCACCACCTAATAAAGAGGTGGTGCCTGAATCTCCTGTTTTTGTATATATCTTCAAACTTACGCTTCCTCGGTTTGCATTTTCAATGGATTCACTTTTGTAGGATTCTCATTGATTACGTCTGATTCAACTAGGCCATCTCTAAGTCGAATGATACGATGAGAATATTGAGCAATATCATCTTCGTGTGTAACCATGATAATTGTATTTCCTTTATCGTGTAGCTGAGCAAATAATTCCATAATGTCATATGACGTTTTAGAATCCAAGTTACCAGTCGGCTCATCCGCAAGGATGATAGAAGGATCATTCACAAGTGCTCTTGCAATCGCTACTCTTTGTCGCTGACCACCTGACAGTTCATTTGGCTTGTGATGAGCTCTGTCACCCAAACCAACACCTGTTAATGCAGCTAAGGCTTTTTCTTCACGCTCTGATTTGCTAAAACCAGCATAAATTAGAGGCAAGGCTACATTCTCTAGGGAAGAAGCTCTAGGAAGAAGGTTAAACGTTTGGAACACGAAACCAATTTCTTTGTTTCTGATTTCTGCGAGTTCATTTTCAGTCATGTCGCTCACATCATTGCCATTCAAGATGTATTGTCCACCAGATGGCGTATCCAGACACCCAATCATGTTCATGAGTGTAGACTTACCAGAACCAGAAGGACCCATAAAAGAAACGTACTCACCTTGTTTGATATTGATACTTACTGATTTCAAAGCTTTAATGGTCTCACTACCCATTTGGTAAATCTTTGAGATGTCTGTGGTTTCTATAACTGTTTTGCTCATACTGGTTTGACGTCAGTTAGTGACTAAAAGTTTAATACAATACTAAATAATTGTATAAAAGGTTTAAGGATTCAAAAGAATCAAAAAGAAAGCACTGTTTAAAATCTCTTTACTTAAGCGGAAAACCTAACGGATTATAGGTGAATCCAGCTCCTAAATCTAGTCTAACGATTAAGGGTTTCCTGACGCCTTTTATTTACGAGGTCATTAAACTTAATGGTGATCTCACTGTGAACGGTGGGCTCCGTCAGGGCTTCAATTTTAGAAAGAGCCGTTCTGCCGAAATTACTGAGTCCTGTTTTAGCACATTGATAGATATATTGCTCTAATAACTTGCTAGAGTTTACGTTTATATTGATTACTTCTAAGAGTATTTCATAAATCTCATGCTCAGTAATATTTGCTAACTCAAGTGATTGAATGGCAGAAAGCGTTGTTTCTTCATCGAAGGCATTTTTTAATGCGATTGACTTTAATCGTGAGATATAATCCGAGCTATCTAGATTTACTTTTTCCTTTTCCAACGTATGGAGTAACTCGCTGATATCTGCTTTTTCAGTATAACTATTGACTGCCTTGATCTCATCAATAAAGATTTTCACCTGTGGTTCGTTGTAGCCATTTTTCTGTGCAGCCTCAAGACTTTCTATCGTCATTGCTGCCTGACCTTGATCAAAAGCCCAAACAGCTTTTATGAAATAGGGAAACCCGGCAGAAGCTTGACCAGCAGCAATGGTAATCTCAATTGTGGTAAAGGCTTGATTGATTTCCCCTGAGTTGTAAAGTGCTATGGCCTTTGCAATCAAAAGGAAGTTACTATAGATGTTATTTTTTGCACTGCTTAGATAGAAGTTGATTGCTGAAAGTATCTGCTCGTTGTCAGTAGAAGCTTGATTAAGTGCAGCGTTGTATAAATAGAATAACTCTTCTTTTAGTAGTAAGGTGTCTTTGTCTAGCTCAAGATTAAAGGCAATGGTGTTGCCTTGCGCGTTCGCTAGTGCTTGCCGGTTGATCATCACATGAATGGCATCAGTGTGCTTGTAGTTTACCGTGGTGTCGAAATTTACTCTCGCTGCCAGGTCGTAGTTGAGCGCTGCTAAATTCGCTTCACTCACTACTGCAGATTTACCATCAATTCCTTCGAAGTAGCGATAGGCGGAATCATAATTGCTGTATCGATAATGGGATAAGCCGAGGTTGTTTTTGACTTGTCCGCTGGTCTGACTTTCAACTGTGTTCATTAGCGCGGTAAGCTCTCGGTATAGTAAGTCACGCTCGGCATAATAATTTGCAAAGGCTACCCGAGCTTTTGGACTATTCGAGGCTTCTAAAATACTTCTGAGCTGAGACGGTACTTCGTTTAATTCTCTTTCACCTTCCGCAAGTCTCGTTAAGCCATAATTAGCCTTAAAGTTGTAAAAATCCAAATAGACACTCTGTTTGTAGTATTGGTCAGTCAGTAATTCGTTGTCGATCTCTTCTGCTAAAGAGGCTAGCATTGAGAACTGACCTGACTTCACCTGATAATAAGGCCTATTCTCTAAGTAGAATATACCTCCTAAAAACAGTATGAAGGCCAATAATCTGACCATAAGAATTGGAGTTCTTAAGCCTTTAAAAAAGATGGGCCAGACTTCCAGATTGGAAATAAGAGGAGGAATAAAGTTAATCAATGCATAAGTAAAAAAGGCTAAACCGAACGTCATGTGGCTAATGATAATAATCCATTCCATTGCATTTATGATTGAATCATTCACCGAAAGATGTGCCCAAGCAATCAAGCAGAATGTCAAACTTGCGCCCATAGGAAATAGCCAATATCGAATAAGCTTTAAATCGATATCACCGGCCATCGCTTCTAGTTTTCTTTCTAAACAGAAGAAGGCTGAGATCACAGAAAATACTAGGAACAAATAGGGGTTGAGGAAGTAGATGTCTATTTCAGTATAGCCAGTGCGTTGAAGGAACAATAGTATAGCTAGGGCAACATAAATTGAACCGATAATTGAGAAATGCTTGAGGCTATTCTTACCGTTAGAAGACCCTTGGGTGGTTAGTTTAAATAAGCTGAAAATGTTATCACCTGCAATGAATAGGATAAAAATGGTGACAAATATAATTGGGCCTAGTATTCCGTATGAAAGTGTTACTAGGTGTGGATCTGCTACATTGGTGAATAGCATGATGGTGGTAATTAAAGCGCCAAATAGCAATAAGCTGCTCAAGAGGCGCTTCCAAAGTTTAGTCTCTGGAATGAAGCTTTGGAAAAGATAGGTAACGATGAAATAGCCTCCTATTGCCCCGTAGGTTAAGTATGGATCAGATATTCCTAATTCTTCCAGTCTCAATTGAATCAAGGTGAAAACCACCACGCCAGATACCATAAAGTAGGAGAACCGATCGAAGTAGCTGACCAGCGTAGTGATAGTCACAAGAGAGAGATAAAAGGCAATCAGTAAGATAGTTTCTGGCCAACCTAGATATAGAATGTCCCCTGTGGTGAACTTTTGCCAACTGATAATTTGATCGATGTAAAGTCCTGCAGCTTGTCCCTTGAGTTGAAAATACTCAAGAAGGAGGGGTCTTGTTTTGAATGTAGTTTCAATTTCCCATGGAAGGGCTAAATTATCACCTATGATCAGGGCATACATGAATAATACAAAACAGCATAGTGTGATACTATAGCTAAAGATTTTGAAGTAGTTGAATGCCTTGTTATCCAATGATTTGATTTATCTGGAACGCTTGAATTTACTTTGAATTGCGCTTCATGACATTTGGTACTTTAAAAAACTGGTCGTCATGATCTGGTGCATTTTTAAGTCCTGCAGAAGTAGTAATCGTTTTCTCAGATATATCTTCAGGGAGCGAATTTACCTCTTGGGTCATATGGGTTAACGGCTCAATACCATCTGTATTTAGCTCCTTTAACTTATCAACCCAGGTCAAAATCTCCGTCATATCCTTTAGCAACTTGTCTTCTTGCTCAGGTTTGATATTCAACCGGGCTAAATGGGCCACTTTGGCTAAGCTATTCTTATCAACTTTCATGACTAGTAAATTTATCCATCTGTGCTTCAATGGTTGCCCGAACTTTTTGCTTGAGCGCTTTCACAGCTTGTTCATCATTTCCCTCTGGCCAAATGGGCTCATGCACATGCATACAAGCCGTTCCTGTGTGCATTATAAGAGGTATTTTGTCTGGTAAAAGTAGATGATTGAAAGGAATTGTGACTGGAACAATAGGGATTTGTTGTTCCACTGCTATCCTAAAGCTACCCTCTTTAAATGCTACCATCTTTGGTGGTTCTTTTGACAGAATCCCTCCTTCAGGAAAGAATACTAAACTGAAACCATTGGCAATGGCTTCTTTAGCATTGAGCCATGTACTATGCTTGCTTCGCATACTTTCACGGTCTACCAGTATGTGCAGTTTATTATACATGTATCCCCAAATCGGTACTTTCTTCAGTGAGGCTTTACCAATAAATTTAAAGTTGTGCCGAATCAAACCAATGGTTGGAATGTCTAGAAATGACGTATGATTTGCACAGAAAATATAGGTCTGCTTTCTATCTAATCTCTTTTCAAAGGTAATTTTAGTTCTGTTTAAGAAGAGAAAGAAGAAGAAAACACGAGCCCAGATATAGTTGAGCGTAGCAGCCATTTTCTCCAGAGGCTTCACAAAAATAGCGAGCAAGAAAAAGGGTAGGAGTATGATGAAGGTAAGGGCAAAAACCACCAATCCGTATATGGAATAAATCTTTAAAAGGCCTTTCTTCATCACTGGCAGCGAATATAGTAAAGTAAGCTTATTGATTAATCATATGCAGTGCCGCCTTGTATACATAATCCCAGAATTCATCTTTCTCTTTTTCAGCAAAAGTGGCTTTTTCTAGCGCATTGTGCATGTGTTGTAACCAGTGTGTGGCTTCTTCTTGACCAATTTTCCATTGAAAATGTCTCCTTCGAAGCATGGGTTGGCCACGTTCATCTGTATAGCTCTGATGGCCACCAAGTGATTGAATGAAAAATAGCTTAAGTCTATTTTTAGCGGGCACTAGATCTTCGGGGTACATCTTTCTAATCAGGTCATCACTTCCAATCCCTTCATAGAAGTCATCCACTAATCGAAGGATGTTTTCTTCCCCAATTCTTTCATAGAGGGTTTGGTCGGCCATTACATCTGATTTAGTGCTTGATCGAAATCTGAGATTAGGTCATTTGGATTTTCGATACCTACGGAGATTCTGACAAGGCTTTCGGTGATGTTGTTTTTTATCCTGTCTTCCTCGTTCATATTAGAGCTGCTCATGGTGTAAGGGTGAGAGGCTAATGTCTCAGTACTGCCCAATGACACAGCAAGTTTGACTAACTCTAAGCTGTTTAAAAAGGCGAACGCTGCTTTTTCACCACCCTTGACTTCAAAGGCCATCATTGCGCCTGCTGAATTCTGCTGCTTTTTGTAGATCGTGTGTTGTGGATCTCCTTCCTTCAAGTGTCCGAGGAAGTAGACTTTGTTCACCATAGAATGATCTTTCAAGAAGTTGGCCAATTGTTCAGCATTAGCAGCTTGTTTTTCCATGCGAAGAGAAACCGTTTCCAAACTTCTAGTCACTAACCATGACGTAAATGGAGAGGCCATACATCCCAGTGTTGTCCTTAGTCCTTTGATGGTTTGAATCAAGTCCTCTTTACCTGAACATGCCCCTGCGATAACATCGCTATGTCCCCCAATGTATTTGGTAGCTGAATACAGATTTAGGTCTGCACCTGAAGCCAGTGGCTTTTGGAAAATAGGGCCTAGGTAGGTGTTGTCTACTGCGATAACGGCTTGGATATCATTTGATCTTAAGTCTTCTCTTAGGTCTGCTATCATTCCAATGTCTGTTAAGGACAATGTTGGATTGGCAGGAGTTTCTACGTAGATCATCTTGAGTCTCTTCGCTCTCGGATGATCAAGGATAATCGCTTTAATTTCTTCTAGAGAATGGTTGTTGTCAAACTCTATATAAGCAACATCAAAATGATTTAATGTACGCTTGATAAAGGTGTCTGTTCCACCATATAACGGGGATGACATAAGAATTAAATCTCCCGCTTTGCAGAAAGTCATTAGGGTAGTCGAGATAGCAGCCATACCACTTTCGAAGAAGGCCGCGTCTTCAGCACCATCTAGTTGTGCTAAGCGAAACTCAGCAGCGGTAAGGTTCGGGTGATTCAGTCGCGTATAGATGAGGCTACTGTTTCTTTCCTCCAGCGTGTCAGCGCTTGAATACTTGTTGAAAAAGGCTTTTCCTTCTTCGGCAGTATTGAACACGAAAGTGGACGTTTGGAAGATTGGGTTCTTCAGGGAGTTTAAAACTCCGATTGGATCGTGACCGCCTGCGACTACAAGGCTTTCGGCACTAAATTTTGCTTTGTTTTTTTTATCCATTATTTAATGACTCTTACTTTGAGTGTACTGCCTTCTTGACTGATCACAACAACTCGTTCACCAGCCTCTACATACTCTCCACGAGTATACGCATCATAGACTTCACCTTCTATTTCTATTCTACCACTGGGGCGAAGAATAGTATTTGCGGTACCTTGACGACCCACGAAGTCATCAGCATAAATTGTGGCGACATAGCCATCTTTCTTTTCTTGACTTGTCATCAAAGCTACTCTGCTAAATATTTCTGACTGTGTAAGCCGATAGCCAAAAAAGAAGAGTACTACTATTGAACCTAAAACACCAACGCCAACCACGGTGGCTGCCGTAGTTATTTCTCCTACGGGGACATAATCGAAATTGAAATTGTCGTTACCGAGCATCATAAAGATCAAAGCACCTACCGTACAGACTATCCCCGCTATTCCTGCTAATCCAAATCCTGGGATCACAAATACTTCTAGCGCGATTAGTGCAAAACCAATGAAGAAGGCTGCGATTTCCCAGTTTTCCGCTAATCCGTTGAGGTAATACGGGACTAGGTAAAGTACTAATGCAATTCCAGCTGCTGCTATCGGAAAACCAACTCCAGGAGTCTGTAACTCAAAAAAGATACCTGCGGTAATGACTAAAATTAATAACCCACTGACAAACGGGTTTAGAAAAAAGGAAATGACTTCTTCAGTACCTGATAACTCATATTTGATCAGTTCATAGTCAACAATATTATTTTTCTCTAGTATGTCTTGAATACTTGCTACTTCTCTTTCACAATAACCATTAGCTATAGCTTCTGAGGTGGTAAAAGTGATGATTTTACCAGATTCGGTTACTCCTTCAATCTCCACTCTATCATCCACCATGCCTTCTGCAATCAGAGGATCTCTGTTGTTTTCTTCTGCCGTTGAGCGCATGATGGATCTCATGTAAGATTGATACTTGTCAGGGGCTTGAGCACCATCAGCGCCATTCACTACAGTTGCTGCGCCTATATTGGCTCCAGGCACCATGTAAATACTGTCACAGGCAATTGAAATGAGCGCACCAGCAGATGCCGCATCATTATTGATAAAAACCCAAACTGGCTTTTCGTATTCTAGTATTTTGGTGCGAATGTCGTTGGCATCGTTGACTGCTCCACCATAGGTGTCCATGTCTATGAGGACGATATCGGCATTAACTTCTGTGGCTTGGCCTAGCGCCAAGTCGACATATCGATTCATCCTTGGGTCGATGTCCCCCCTGATTTCCATTAAGAAAACCTTAAGTGTGCCTTCTTGGTACTTGGATTGCTCAGAAGCCCATGCTGCGGCTACTAACCATAAAAAACTGCTTAGGACAATTCCTCTGACTACGATTCTAATTCCTTTGATCCCCACGTGAATAGCTTATTTTTGCTTCAAATTACAAATAAAGGACTTGTCAAAACAGTTACGACACCATTTTTCACACGGCTTTGATGCCGATATCTGGGAGGTGCTTTCTTTTGGGAATCAACTATTGATTACCATTAGAGACAGTGAAGCACTAGCGGTTCGTTTTTCACTTTTTGATTTAAATGCAGGTGACTTTCTTTGGAAAGACATCAGCTTCGATGATTCTTGGTGGATTAGCGTTTATCACTTTGCTGGGGATGTCATTGTTTTCCAAACCTATGACGATACACAAAATATTGAAGCCCGATCTGTCTTTGGGTTTGACACCAATACGCTAGAGGCAATATGGTCAGTAGATGACGTCAAATTGTTCAATATACAGTCTGGGTTACTTCAGTTGGCCGCAATCAGTGATCCTGTTTACCAGTTTAAGATTGATTTGAGAACGGGGGCTGAAGTCAATGAACACACTATTTCTCTAGAACCTATAGCATTAAGTGAAACGTTTTATCCTACTCATTATGAGCCTGAAAGTCCTCATTTTGTGACGGTTGCTAAATTTCTGAAGGACAAACTATCGTTGGAGTTAGTGGGCAGTTGTGATTACCTCGAATGGGACCAATATTTTGCCATTGCAATAAATACCAAGGGCGCAGCAGGCTATAAATTAGATTTATTCGTATTTAATCTAAATGGTGACTTGTTGCTACACCAATTACTGGAGAGTGAATTGAAAGGCTTAGCGACTGGTACGTTTTTTATAGTTAATCAAGCCCTTATATTTGTTGAGGGTAAGCGAAATTTAATTGTTTATGGCTTTTAGGCATATGAGAAAGTACTTCGGAGTAGTAATGATGTTCTTAATGGTTACTACTGCTGGTTTTGCACAAACGGATTCTCTTGGCATCGAGAAGCAAGGTGATAAGGTATTTGTGGTACACAAGGTATTGTCAAAACAGACGCTTTTCTCCTTAGCCAAACGTTATCAAACAACTGTTACAGAGATCAATCAGGCCAATCCAGCCTTAGCCAACGGTTTGCAAGTAGGTCAGACTTTAAAGATTCCATTTGGCGGTAAAATGCCAATGAAAGAAAGTGCAGCGAAGCTGACAGTAGTAAAAGAAAAGAGGCACAAAGTAGCCCCCGGTGAGACCCTTTTTGCTATCGCAAAGCAGTACGATGTTAATATTTCTGATCTAAAAGCATGGAATGACTTGTCTTCTAATTCACTTTCTCTCGGTCAGGAATTGATAATAAGAGTTGAAAGTGAGGTGGTTGCCGATGCTAAGCCTGCAGTGGCTACTGTTAAGGTGGGAATTAAAGCAGATGTGAAAGCAGTACAAATACCAGTGCTGAAAACGGATACTGCAAAGACTCAGCTAGTCATTGCTCCTGAGTCAGAAAACTATGGGGGGACTAAATTGGCACCTTTCGAAGTAGAAGGCCTAGCTGAATTAATTGAAGAAGATGAACCATCGGCCAAATTCTTTGCATTACATAGAACAGCTAAAGTAGGTACTGTGATCAAAGTAAAGAACATGATGAACGACCTCACAGTTTATGTAAGAATAGTAGGTGCAATGCCGAGCGTGGTCGATGAAAAGGTTATTATCAAGTTGAATCAAAAGGCTTACGATCACCTGAAGGCCATTGATAAACGATTCAGAGTTCAGTTGAGTTACTTTCAGTAAATGGCGCGCAATGACTTTGAAGGTCTAAAAGCTTTTCTAGATGAAAAGGTAGCGTTGTATAATCAGCCATCATTTATCAGCTCAGACCCAGTGAGTATTCCTCATGCTTACGCGCTCAAACAAGATATAGAAATAACAGGTTTTTGGGCGGCTATTTTAGCTTGGGGCCAACGTGTTACCATTATTAATAAGTGCAATGAGTTGTTTGCGATGATGGATAATCAGCCCTATGATTTCATTTTGAATCATAGCGAAAATGATCTTAAACCGCTTCTAAAGTTTAAGCATCGCACATTTAATGATATCGATACGCTTTATTTTATCTCCTTTTTCAAGACTTTTTATCAAAAGCATGACTCCTTAGAAACAGCATTTTTATCAGGGTTAAAGCAAGGTGACGAACATATTGGGAATGCCTTGATTCATTTCCATGATCAATTTTTCGCTTTGCCAGATGCGCCTCAGCGTACCCAAAAACACATTGCGACACCGGTTAGAAAATCAGCTTGCAAACGGATAAATATGTTTTTACGATGGATGGTGAGAACTGATAAAAACGGAGTTGACTTTGGGATTTGGCATGGAATTAAGTCCTCTCAATTAATCTGTCCATGCGATGTGCATGTAGAACGAGTTGCTCGAAAACTTGGCTTGGTTAAGCGAAAACAGATGGATTGGCAAACCGCGCTTGAGCTAACGGAAAACTTGCGTCAGTTCGATCCTGAGGATCCCGTGAAATATGACTTCGCACTATTTGGTCTTGGAGTAGAAGAGAAATTCTAGAAATGGGGTCAAGAATTACCTTTTTTCGCTAGAAGCTGGCTTCTAGCTTGGCCTCAATGTTTAAATAAAAATTAACAATGAATCGCTGGTGACAAGTTATAAGCTTTGCCCCTCACCTACCAAAGCCTTGAAGTAGGTAGAAACACCTGATTATCCCCAGTTTCCTGGATCATTTCTCCATTCTTCTAAAGAGGCAACATTAGATTCATTGATATAGCCAAGTTCCACAGCTTTTTCAAGCATGATTTTATAATTGCTTAGACAATGGAGTTTAATACCAGCCTTTTGAAAGTTATCATCTGCCAAAGGGAATCCATAAGTGAAAATGGCAAGCATGCCCATTACTTCGAAACCTGATGCAATAAGCGCATCGGCAGCCTTTAAAGAACTTCCACCAGTAGAAATTAAGTCTTCAACCACAATTACTTTTTGGCCAGGGGTAACTTTTCCTTCTATCAGGTTTTCCATTCCATGGCCTTTCGGCTTAGATCTTACATATATGAAAGGAACACCCAATGCTTCTGCTAGTAGGGCACCTTGGGGTATTCCTGCCGTAGCCACACCAGCTACCGCTTCATAGCCCGGGAATTGAGCTTTTGCTGCTTTCGCCAAGGCTTCTTTAATAAACGTTCTTGTTGGGGGATAAGAGAGAGAAAGCCTATTGTCACAATAGATTGGAGATTTCCAACCAGAGCTCCACGTAAATGGATCCTCAATGCTCAACTTAATTGCTTTGATTTGAAGTAAGTCAGATGCTACTTTTAATGCGATTTCCTTTTCAGATAAGACTTTTTCCATGTCGCGAATTTAAGATATTTTTATTCTCAAAATGTCATGATTTTCTTTTACGTACTTAGAGATTTTTTTTTGATATTGACAAAGAATTAAGACCCTCAATGAGGATTTATATAAAGGACACCCCACTCAGGATCAAAAGACCTGAACATATTAAAGACGATAGTCTTTTTGACGAAGTTATTCAAGAGGATGACCTGTTGATCAATGAACGTAAGTTCAGAGGCAATATGCTCATTCGGAATGCCAATAGAGATACCATTAAGAGTATTCTATTCATTCTACATAATAAAAAGATCAAAGGATTAGAATCGGTAACTGTCGTTACTCCTCACTACGATGAGTCTATTGAGTACATCAAGAGCAAGTTTAAAATTATTAAAGCTGGTGGAGGTGTAGTTTATAAGAACGGTAAGATTCTAATGATTCATCGACTTGGCAAGTGGGACCTACCTAAAGGTAAAATTGAGGGTAAAGAGACTTTTTTAGCAGGCGCGAAGCGTGAGGTAGAGGAGGAGTGTAATGTTAAAGTCAAGGTGTTGGACAAGGTTTGTACGACATGGCATACTTATACAACAGGAGAGAAGAGCATTCTGAAGAAGACGGTTTGGTATCAAATGGAAAGTCTAGATGATAGTGCTATGAAGCCTCAACTAGATGAAGGTATAGATGAAGTAAGGTGGATGAGCAAAAAGGAAGTGGATGTAGCCCAGTTCAACGCGTTCAGTTCCATTCGACACGTCCATAAAAAGTTTAAGAAGCAGTTATTAGCTCACAAATCGTAGGGTAAATATCTTTGCACTTCTCCACCATATCGGTGAACTTCTCTAACAATTGAAGAGTTTACAGCAGCCAGCTCTGCTGATGTGATCAAGAATACCGTTTCAAGGTGGCTGTTCAAGTCCCGGTTGACTTGGGATATACTATTTTCATACTCAAAGTCGGTGGTGTTTCTTAAGCCTCTGAGGATAAATGAAGCGTCTAATTTATCAGCTATCTGCGCGGTTAGTTCATTGTAAACAATGACCGATACACCCGGAACATCTTTGAAGGTTTGGTTGATCTTTTCCTCCATGTAAGCGATTTCGAAATACCGATTCGTCTTTTGGTTGTTATAGCCGATGGCTATTACGATTTCATCAAAGAGTTTCAGTCCCCTTCGGACAATGTCCTCGTGACCTTTTGTAAATGGATCAAATGAGCCTGGGAAAACTGCAATGCGCTTCATATCGTAAATCTAAGGAATTAAACTAGAGGTTCGAAAGCACATCGAAATACTCCATTCCTTCAAGTTCGTTGAAGATTGGATGTATCATTATATCAGATGGCCGTTGACCAAGTTCAATATTCTTGAAGTACTTTTTCAAAGTAGGTAGGTTCTTGTTTACTAGGCTTTTGCTACCATACAGGAGGACGGGAATTGATTGTCCCTCTTCACTGAACTGCTTTGCTGTTGATAAAATTCCATTCACAAGATCCATTGAATTTGAAAACTGCAACTGATTGTAAATAGCTAGACGGCTGAGGTTAAATCCTGCTAGCAGTACCTCTTGATCATTTATGAGTAAGTAGATACTACTTTGCGCCCGTTCTCTTAATTGACCTTTTAATCCCTTGAGAAAGGCGATACTCTGATGATTAAAGTGCAGAGAAGTATTCGGGTATTTTTCATTAAACCATTCTTTGAGTGCAACAGGGTAGGCAAAAGCAATGGCTAGTCCCAATTCATCTAAGACCTTAAACCTGTACTCATCTAGATTAGGGTCAGTAGGCTCATTCAGCTGAATGTATTGTTGTATCAGCGATTTTTCGAATACTGGATACGGTACTAGTGAAAACTGTCTGTTTCTTCTAAAAACTTGAACCTCCTTCCAAAAACCAGCAGCCATGAGCACATGCTCGTCATAGACCTTTTGAATATTTTCAACAAGACTAATTTTTGAATTGAAGCCGACTTCCTCAAGGAGCAATAGGCGTTTCTTCTGAATGTCAAATATGCTGATTTGACAAGATTCGGAGGAAATAAAAAACGAAAGACGATAGTGATCTATGCGATCAATATCTAGTCTTTCGTCCTTTATAGATATTATTGATGGCGTATTTTTTGAACGCACCTGATCTTACCAGTTACCTGCTGTAGTGATATCAGTTCTTGAACCGAATCTCAATGGTCTACGCTTTTCATTCTCGTTATCGTCAGTTCTAGTTCTGTCGAATGGATAAGTATCCGCAACTTCAAGGAAATCAACATTTACACCAGATTTGATAGAATCTTTTGCGTAGAGTGAGAAGTATTTTCCTTTAGAATGAGGCAGTTCGGGTAGCGCTTTAAAGTCAAAACCTTTAGAGAAAAGCGAATCTCTAACTGGAACAACTTCTAAAGTGTCATAAACAAATGTCGATTGTTCAGCACCGTAGTCGAGCATTTTGATTACTTCAGTTCTTTCTATTACGTAGATGTTACCAGAGTCAGCATAAGCGATTAATTTCTCCCATGTGTCTGCATAATCACCGTAAGTACTCAAATAAGCGATTTGGACATCTCGAATAAGTTCAAGTCGCGCTTTTACAATATTTTCAACTCTTTCTATTTCCTTTCCTTTTTCAATGGTACTATGAATACCATCATATAAGAAATACGCCACTACAACGGCTAGGACAAAGAAAACGCCAGTAAGAATTTTAGTAAGGTTCATTTTAAAGTCTATTTTCGCTAAATTAACTAATTATTTAGGTAATGCATAATAAATCAAAACGCTAGTTTATGGATAATTAATGAAATTTGAAATAACCTTTCCTATTAATCATCTCATTGATCGAGCTAGCGTTTTGTAAAACGTAGTGTAGGTTTTCCATTTCTTGTGTCTGTATCATGTCTAAATTATAGTATCCAATCTTTGTAAGTATTTGATTTTCAGCCGTCATCTCAGGATCAGTACCTAGTTTGAGCTCGCCTGAAATGGTATTTACCAAAAAGAAAAGCTCAATTCCATGGAGTGGGCGATCGAGGTATTCATGAACAAATAAGAAATCTTTTATTTCAATGGTCAAGCCTGTCTCTTCCTTGAACTCTCTGATCAAGGCCTCTTCGGCACTTTCGCCATATTCCATTCCACCACCTGGTGGTGCCCACAGTGAACCAGTTTTACCGAGTGATTTGTGATGGACTAAAAGTATCTTGCCCCCTTTAATACAAATTCCACAAACCCTAACCCTCAGTTTTTCTCCATAAGCTTCGGATATCTTAGTATCTATCGGGTTCATCTGTAGGGGTGGTTAAGACTAGTGGATATATTTGCACAAATTGTAGACCATGGTAAAGGTATTTAATCCTGACTTCAAGTCAAGGATAGAGAAATTTCTAGATCGTCAGTATTTTATGAAACTCGTAGGGTTTGAGCTCAATGTAATTGAGCCGGGTCGTACAGAAGGTTGGCTAGATTTGACACAAGATCACCAGCAGCAAACAGGTTTGGTACATGGCGGTGTCACCGCCACCCTTGCAGATATTGTGGCCGGCTTTGCCGCAGTTACTGTTGTGGCAGAGGACCAACATGTGGTTACAGGGGAAATAAAAATATCCTACTTCACCCCAGGAAGAGGGCAAAAGCTACATGCAATTGGTTGGGTAGTTAAACAAGGTAGAAAGATGAGCTTTTGTGAGGCTGAAGTGTGGTCTGTAGACGAGGGTAAGCGAACCCTAATCGCTAAGGCCAGTACCTCGATGGTTACAATTTTTCCAGAAGACAAGAAAAAGTCTTAGGATTGGCTAAACCTTCAGAAATATTAATTAGTAAGTTTCCTTTCGAACCAACGGATGGTCAAAGAGAGCTATTTCATTTGTTCGATGACTTTCTCCTAAATCAAAAATTACGAAAACCTGCCCTCGTACTCCGAGGTTATGCAGGTACTGGTAAAACTACTGTGGTTGGAGCCATCGTTAAAATGCTGCCCTTCTTCAATTATAAATATGTGTTGATGGCACCAACTGGTCGTGCTGCAAAGGTGATGGCAGGCTACACTAACCGGACCGCATTTACCATCCACAAGAAGATCTTTCAGCAAACTTCAGAACCTGGCGGAGGCCTTGAATTTAAGCGACAAAGCAATTATCATAAGAACACCTTATTCATTGTCGATGAAGCCTCCATGATCTCCAACCAATCGGATTATGGAAAGAATGGGCTACTGACGGATTTAATGGACTATGTTTTCGCGCAAGAAGGAAATAGACTGCTGCTAATTGGTGATGTGGCGCAGTTGCCCCCAGTCGGCTCATTAGAAAGCCCAGCATTGGAGAGCGATTTCTTGACTCAAACTTTCGGAAACGATGTGAGTGCTTTAGAACTCACCGAGGTAATGCGGCAAGAGGAAGAATCAGGTATTCTTTTTAATGCTACTAATCTCCGTAAGGAATTACTAAAGGAAGAATTCACGATTAAATTCGCTACCTCTCGCTTCAAAGATGTGTTCAAAATGACTGGCGAACGCCTTGAAGACGGCCTTCGTTATGCTTATGATAAGTACGGAACAGAAAACACAGTAATCATCTGTCGTAGTAATAAGAACGCTGTTCAATACAATCAATACATCAGGAGAAGTATTCAGTTTAGAGAAGACGAAATTGAGGCGGGTGATATTCTAATGATCGTTAGAAATAATTATCATTTCCTTCCAGAGAATGCTCCTGCAGGGTTTTTGGCCAATGGAGACTTTGTTGAGGTAATGAAGATTATTCGCTTTGAAGAATATTATGGTTTGCGCTTTGCAGAATTAAGAGTGCAATTGCTTGATTATCCAGATCAGGAGCCATTCGAGGCAAAGGTGATTTTGGATACGCTATATTCACCAGAAGCGTCTTTGAACAACACGGACTACAAACGACTCTATGATGAGGTAAGTGAAGGTTATGCTGATCTATCTACCAAAACTGAACGTAGGAAAGCAATTAAGAATGACCCTCACCTTAATGCCTTGCAAGTAAAGTTTGCTTATGCCTTGACTTGTCACAAATCTCAAGGGGGGCAATGGGATGCGGTTTTTGTAGATCAAGGATATCTGACAGAAGAAATGGTTGATCAAGAATATGTGAGGTGGCTCTATACTGCTATAACTCGGGCGTCTAAGGAACTTTTCTTAGTCAATTTCCACTCTAGATTCTATTGATTAAATCTGGTTTATAGTGTTTTTGAAACACCGAGAATCATAAATATCCATCCTAATATGAAGGCCAGTCCTCCAATGGGAGTAATGGCACCCAGCCAGGTAATGTTTGTCAGGCTTAAAGTGTACAAAGAACCACTGAAAATCACTATGCCAACTAGAAAGCTTATTCCCGCATAGTTGAAGTAATTACTTTGCACATTCAGCATAAGTATTCCCAAAAGGATCAATGCAAAGGTGTGATAGAACTGATACTTTACTGCAGTTTCAAATGTATCCATCCGAGCGTTTGCAGTTAAGGTTGCCTCTAGACCATGTGCCCCGAACGCACCAATACCTACTGAAAGTACACCAAGAATTCCACCAAAGATCAGAATAGTTTTTGCGGTCATGTTATTATTGTTGAGGGTAATTACGAGCACCAAATATGGCACTTCCAATTCTCACCATTGTACTGCCAGCTTCACAGGCTTCTTTATAGTCACCAGTCATACCCATTGAAAGCTCCTGCATTTCTACATTCTTCAGATCGAAATTGTTTTTAATCTGATCGAACAAGGTTTTTAAATGGTTGAATTCTTTGCTGACTTGTGCTTTGTTATCTGTGTTAGTCGCCATGCCCATGAGGCCAAGAATCTTTATGTTATTGTATTCAGATAACGTATCGCTTTTAAGAAACTCTAAAAGCTCGTCTTCGTCAAAACCGAATTTCGTCTCTTCTTCCGCAATGTGAATTTGCAGTAAACACGAGATGACGCGATTATTTTTCAATGCCTGCTTATTAATTTCTGCTAGAAGACGAGGGCTGTCTACGGCATGAATTAAGTACACAAAGGGGGCGATGAGTTTTACCTTGTTTCTTTGTAGATGCCCAATCATATGCCATTTGATGTCTTTAGGCAAGGTTTCAAACTTCGTGCTTAGCTCTTGCGCCTTGTTTTCACCAAAGTCTCTTTGCCCACCTTTATAAGCCTGCAATAAATCTTCAACAGGTTTAGTCTTGCTCACAGCGATGAGTTGCGTCTTGTAAGGAGCAAGTTGCTCATTGTAGTGGTTAATCTTGTTTACAATTGACATATTGCAGGAATACTATCGAGTTTAGATTTATATTATCTTTGATCAAATGATCTGTCGGTCAAAGTTAGTAGATTTTAGTCACTAACGTTAGGTCATTTTTTAGAGAAGACAACAACGAATGCCTATAATTGGATCAATTTTAAAGAAAGGTATTAAGCTCCGCGAAACGTTGGAGCAAGATTTTACCTCACCATATGATTTGCAGAAGAAGGAGTTGTCAAAACTCTTAATTAGTGCAAGGAACACTCAATTCGGTAGAACATACGACTTCCACACAGTGCTGGAGCAATTCAGAAGTTTCGGACAGCATGATTTCTTTGAAAAATTTAAAGAACTCGTCCCGGTTTGTGACTATGATAAAATGGACCATGAATGGTGGCATAAGATGAGGGATGGTGAAGCTGATGTCAGCTGGCCAGGTAAAACCAAGTTCTTTGCCCTCAGTTCAGGTACCTCTGGTTCTGCTTCCAAGTATATTCCTGTTACGAAGGATATGATCCGACAGATCAGGAAGACCGGAACGAGGCACATGTACACCCTGTCTAAATACGATTTCCCCGATAAGTTTTTTCAATCAGGTATGCTGATGCTGGGCGGAAGTACAGCGTTAAACTTCTCAGGCAACTACTATTATGGAGACTTAAGTGGGATAACGACTGGCCAATTACCACTTTGGGTACAAGGTTTTTCTCGACCTACACCTAAAATAAAAAAGCATAAGGATTGGGAAATGAAATTGGAAGAAATTGTTGAGTCAGCACCGAAATGGAATATCGGTATGATAGTAGGCGTTCCTGCCTGGATGACGATACTTCTTGAGCGAATAATTGAACGATATGGAGTAAAAAACATTCATGAGATTTGGCCAAACCTAGGGTCATTCGTACATGGGGGAGTGGCTTTCGAGCCTTATAGACATAGCTTCGATAAATTATTAGGCAAACCAATTCATTACATAGAAACATATCTGGCTTCAGAAGGCTTCATTGCGTTTCAGGACTCGCCGGAGAAACGTGGAATGCGCATGATGCTAAATGGTGGCATCTTCTACGAGTTTGTCCCATTCAATGAAGAAAACTTTGATCAGGATGGGCAGATAGTCGATAACCCTGAAACGCTCATGATTGATCAAGTGGAAGAAGGTAAAGATTATGCACTACTGATTTCGACTTGCTCAGGAGCTTGGCGATATCTCATTGGCGATACCGTTAGGTTCTTAGACAAGCATAGCTCTGAAATTATTATCACTGGTAGGACTAAGCACTTCTTAAGTCTTTGTGGAGAGCATCTGTCTGTCGATAATATGAATCGAGCCATAGAACAGACTTCTGATGAATTCAATATTGGGGTAAAGGAGTTTACTGTAGCCGGTGTACCTGATGGCAAACTGTTCTCACATCATTGGTTTGTGGGTACTGATGATCCTGTTGATGCCGAAGCCTTAAAAGAAAGAATTGACGATTGCTTGAATGAACTCAATGATGATTATGCCGTAGAGCGTAAGCATGCGTTGAAAAATATTAAACTCGATGTGTTGCCTACCGAAGTCTTCTACGATTGGTTAAGATCTCAAGGCAAAGAAGGCGGGCAAACAAAATTTCCACGCGTGTTAAAGAAAGAGAAACTTGAAAGCTGGCTCACCTTTGTTGGTAGTAAAGCCTAATCTGCATGGATGTCATCATTAACGGATTGTTATTTGGGTTGCTACTGTGTGTCTTGATTGGCCCAGTATTCTTTGCATTGATACAAAATGCAATTGAGAAGGGATTTTTCTCGGGTTTCTTTATGGCAGTAGGTATCGCACTGAGTGATACCATCTATATTCTCATTACTTATCTGGGTATTTCACAATTAGTCGATAATCCATCTTTCAATATGTGGCTTGGTGGTGTAGGTGGAGGAATCATGCTAATTTTTGGAATTACTTATATGCTTAAGCCAGTGCCTAAAAAGGGAGTCAAGCAGCTGCATGCTAAACAGACAAAATGGTTTCAACAGATAATGAAAGGCTTTTTCTTGAATGGAATTAATCCTTTTGTGCTGATCTTTTGGATTGGCATAGTAAGTAAAATCACGGTTGATTTTCAGTATAATACAAACCAAGCCATTACTTTCTTTGTGGTACTGATTGCAACAGTATTTTCTGCAGATATCCTTAAATCCTACTTTGCTGTGAAACTGAGTGAGATTGTTACGCCACGTTTTATGAAGATTATGAATAGGGTAGTGGGCGTGGCTTTAGTGCTCTTTAGCCTTCGCCTATTCAATTTTGTACTCGTAGGTTTTGGGATTGATTTGTTTTAGATTCAGTTTTCTAAACCCTTCATTCAAATCTCAGTTATCCTTCTATTAACCTCATGCTATGAAGAAGTATCTATTCATCATTTTTATCTTAGCGATCTTTAGTTGGGATGCAGTTGCGCAAAGCGCAGATCTCATATCTTTCAACACCGAAAGGCTTCAAGTCAACAAAGTAGGGATGATTGTCTTGGGTAGTTGGGCGCTAGGCAATATGGCAACAAATGGAGTCTTGTTGAGCAATCCTTCGTCAAATGAGCAAGCACATTTTTATCGAATGAATATCTTTTGGAATGTGGTCAACTTGGGGCTAGCTATTCCGGGACTTAGGCACTCTATCATCACCGATCCAGAATCACTTTCTTTGGCGCAAACCGTGGCTGAGTATGGCTCTATGAAAAGAATTGTACTGATGAATGCAGCGCTTGATGTAGCCTATATCACGGGTGGTGTCTTAATGAAGGAAATGGCTAAGACCAGAGAAAACAAAAGAGATATCCTTCGAGGCTATGGCAAATCATTAGTCCTGCAAGGAGGGTTCTTATTGGCCTTTGACGCAGTGCTTTATATGGCGCTTGAATCTAAGAGCAAAGGTTTGACAAGCATCCTTGAAAAGGTGTCGATCACTCCAGAAAGTATTGGCTTAGTTTTTAAGTTCTAATCTTCCAGCACATTGCTAATGAAGGTGCTTTTGGATAGGAGATAGAGCAAGAAAAACACGATTCCCCAACTCAGGTAGATAGTGTAGAAGTCAGTAGTATTCTTGTAACGGGTTTCCTTGATCTCCGCTTTCTCATATTCATCAATTAGTTTGAATACGCTGGCTAAGGCTTGGTTATCAGACACGCGATAGAACTCGCCATTGCCGATTTGGGCAATCTCTCTCAATGTGGTTTCATCCAATGTATTCTCAACATAGTTTGGGCGACCAAAGAAGTCTTTTCCAAAAGGAACTTTACCCTCTTTGCCAATACCAATCGTGTAGATCTTAATGTCAAATGCTGAAGCCAATTCTGCTGCCGTCACAGGGTCGATATTTCCTGCAGTATTATCTCCGTCAGAAATCAATATCATCACCTTAGAAGCCGCTGTAGACTCTCGCATTCTGTTGGTGCCAACAGCGATGGCACTACCGATGGCTGTACCACGGTTTTCAATTTTATTAAAGTCAATCTCTTCTTCGATGAACTTATAGAGCAGTTCGTAGTCGGTGGTCAAAGGAGAAAGTGAATAGGCGTCTCCAGAGAAGATGACC
Source organism: Roseivirga sp. (assembly GCA_965660665.1). Lineage (GTDB taxonomy): Bacteria > Bacteroidota > Bacteroidia > Cytophagales > Cyclobacteriaceae > Roseivirga. Next base: position 215,978 of record CBFIAY010000003.1, read on the forward strand.
AATCCAATACGATCTTGGCTTCGGCCCCCGATGAAATCGCGTGCTGTTCTTTTTGCAGCCTCTAGACGGTTTGGCTTAAAGTCTTCTATTTGCATGGACTCAGAGATATCAATCACCAACGCGATATCAATACCTTCTGACCATTGTTCCACTTCTTCATTCGTTCTTTGCGGACGCGCCAAGGCAACTAATAGTAGCATGAGTGATAATGCCATGAGTGCGTTTGGTATGACTCTTAGGTAACTAGCCCAATGCTTTTTGATTTCTTTTTTCGGTAGGGCTACAGATAGTTTCTGTTTGATTTTGCTTCCGATCAACCACTTTAGAATAAACAGTAGTAAGACAATCGGGATAGCGTAGAGTACAAAGAAGAACTCCCAGTCAAAAGACTTGAAAGTTGTAGGGGTAAACCATTCCAGCGAATACCATTTGTATAGTGTTTCGTCAAGCATTCTTTATCACCTCCGTTACATGATTGTATCTATCCTCTGAGTAATCTTTCAAAAACTCGAAGTCATTTTGTAAAGCTGTGACTTCTATTGGACTGTAAATGTTTTTATCAATTGACTTTAAAGTCTCTTCTAATGAAGTGCTTTTCTGTACTAAAACGATTTCTTTCGTGGTGAGTTTGGTATACGGTATTTTCTCAAGTCTTTCCATATAACCTTTCCAGAACTTAAGAACCGACTCAATTTTCAATTTAGTAGTGTCAGCATTTAACTGCTCAATTTCAATGTCAAATTGCTCCTTGAATTTTATCAGCTGCTTATTCAGTCTATAGAGCTTAATACGTTTCTGAATTTGATTACCCCAAACCAGCATCACGATCAAGGCCACGATGCCTAAAATAATCAATCCAATCACCCAGTAGGGATAGTTAAACTGTAATGAAACGGGCATATAAGCCGATGTCTCAGCAAGACTCACAGAGTCAGGCATCTGAGTGACCACCTGATCTAACGTAATGGAATCCATCAAACTGTATAGTTCTAGGCTGTCATTTCCAATGAAAAGGAATATCGGTAAACTGAGCCTTTGCACCGTATCAATTTCAAAAGTGGCCAAATAATAAACGGCACTATCAATACTGTTGATGTCATCAGACTGGGTGTCGAAATACTCTTTTTTTAAGAGCTCAAATGGCGAGAAGTTAAAGAGCGAGTCGGGAAAAATAACTGGCCTATTCTTGCGATCCTTGTAACTCAAGGAGTAAGGAACAGACTCACCAATTTTCACACTGTCTTTCAGAAAAAAACCAATAGGTTTAAGTTCCTGCGCTGAGGCACTGCCAATGATAAAAACCGATAAAATCAGAGATGCTAGTAACTTTCTAATCACGTTTCATCGTTTTATTCCTGATCATAAAAAGTTTAATAAGCCTCGGTACATAATTGTCCTTGGTATTCACTTCGAGATAGTTGATTTGGTGCTTTCGACAGAACTGTTCAAGTTCTCCTTGATTCACCGTATATGTCTTCTCTAGTTTTTTTCTAAAGTCCTTTGAAGAAGTATTTACCCAAACTGTTTGACGACTCTCTTTATCATAAACAGGTACAATGCCCAAGTTAGGAAGTTGGGTTTCTCGGTCATCTTTTAGATGAATGACCACAAGGTCATGTCTTCTGGCAAGTAGCCTTAAACTTTGCTCATATCCTTCATCAATGAAATCAGAGATTAGGATCATCACACTCTTCTTATGAATGATTTCTAGTGCTCGCTTGATGCCTTCGCTGATATCTGTCTTAGTAGACTTTGGAACGTGGTTGTATAACTGATGGATGATGGCATAGCCATGCTTATTGCCTTTCCCTGATTTTACATACTTCTCTTTTTGGTCAGTAAAAGTAAGTAAGCCTACTCGGTTCTGTTGTTTAACAGCAGCAAGGGTAAGCACTCCTGTAATCTCCTTACCGATATCTACTTTTTGGGCTCCTGGCGTTCCGATTTCTTGTGAAGCACTTACATCTAGCAGGAAGAAAACAGTTTGTTCTTTTTCTTCTTTGAAAGTTTTAACGAACGTACCATGACCTTTGGCAGAGACATTCCAGTCGATGCTTCTGGTGTCATCACCATATTGGTATTCCCGCACTCCGTCAAACTCCATACCCGAGCCCTTGAATATAGAATGGAAATCACCCTGCATTCTTGAATTGATGGCTTTTCTGATCTGAATTTCGTACTTCCGAAGTTTGGAAATAATATGCTCCATAATGAATGGTCAAAAATATGACTTATTTGAGTTCTGGAAAGTCCTTTAGTTCTTAATTTTGGTTAATTCTGCGGATTTCCTCCGCCATATCCTTTATTTTTGCTTAGCGTATGAACAAAGTGTTCGCAAAATTAACTTGGACGTACTAAGGTGAAAAAGGTTTTTTTATTTACGGTTGCTTTAATTGTTTTCTCCTGCGGAGGAAAAGAGGAGATTCCTGAGGATATTTTGAGCGAAGCTCAAATGGTGGACCTTTTGATAGATATTAGGATAGCAGAAGGCAAAGTGTCCAACTTAACCTTGAGTACTGATTCATCAACGATTTTATTTAAGGTATTAGAAGATCAGATTTTCGCTGAACGGAAAATAGATTCTAGCAACTATATGGCTAGCTATAACTACTACTTACTCAACCCAGATAAATTCTTACGCATTACAGATATCGTCATCGATAGTTTGAAAGTAAGACAACAGATTCAGACCACAGGAAGAAGGCCTACCAATTAATGTTATACCCGAATAATCTAGAGCAAAAGCTGGGTTTTGACAAGGTCAGACAGCACATACAATCATTTTGCGAGAGTAACTTAGGAAGTCAATACGTTGATAAGATTGCGTTCTCTTCGAGTAAAGAAAATATAGAAGAGTGGCTTGCCCAAACCGATGAGTTTGTAAAGATCATTCAGAGCGGTGAGCTTTTCCCTAACTCGAATTACATTGATATCTCGCCTTACTTCGCGAAGATAAAAGTACAAGATGCCTTCTTGTCAGAGGAAGAATTATTCGATGTGGTTCTAGCATTGAAGACATTGGATAAGTGCTTGGACTTCTTTAGAGACAAAAGAGAGGATTATCCCATTTTATCAGAGTTGACTCATCCGGTATATTTTAATTCAGATGTGCTTTGGTCGCTTGATCGCGTACTTGACGACAGGGGTAAACTTAAAGATAATGCCAGCGATCGGCTGTATGAAATCAGAAAAGGAATTGCAGCGGAAAGACAGCGTCTTCGTGGAGCACTTGACAGAATTATAGCGCATACAAAGCGTGAAGGATATTCGCCTGATGATTTATCGATTACCATCAGGAATGGGCGAATGGTGATCCCGATGTTTGCGGAGCATAAGCGTAGAATCAAGGGTTTGATTCATGGAGAATCTGCCACAGGTCAAACGATATTCCTAGAGCCTACAGAAGTTTTTGAAATCAATAATGAAGTCCAAGAGCTTGAATATGCTGAACAGCGTGAAGTTGCTAAAATCCTTATCGAACTTACGGATCTATTACGCCCAGAAGTAGAGGGCCTAATGGGCATTATGAAGTTTTTGGGTCTAATCGATTTCATTCGTGCCAAGGCAAGATTGGCAATTGATATTGATGCTTGCAAACCCTTGTGGTCCAATACCAAGCAGTTTCAATGGCAGAATGCCAAACACCCTGTTTTGCTTAAAGGACATCGAGAGCTTAATAAGGAAGTCGTGCCACTGAACATTGGACTGAGCGTTGATGCCAGGATTCTCTTAATTTCTGGACCAAATGCTGGAGGAAAAAGTGTTTGCCTGAAGACGGTTGGGCTGCTACAATACATGTTTCAATGCGGTCTATTGGTTTCAGTTGATGAAGTTTCAGAATTCACTGTTTTCAAAGATTTATTCATTGATATCGGTGACGAACAGTCCATCGAAAATGATCTGAGTACTTATAGTTCTCACCTGATTAACATGAAAAACTTGTTGATTCATGTCAACAAAAAGAGCCTCTTCCTGATCGATGAATTTGGTACGGGTACGGAACCTCAATATGGAGGCGCCATTGCCGAGGCTATCCTCACCGAGCTGACCGCTTCGAATGGAATGGGCATCATTACTACGCATTATGGTAACCTGAAGGAATATGCCGATAAGAACCCGGGTTTGCAGAACGGTGCGATGCGTTATGATATTCAGAAGCTGCAACCGCTTTACGAATTAGAAATTGGTAAACCGGGTAGCTCATTTGCACTCGAGATTGCCACTAAGATTGGCTTGCCGAAATCTACTATTGATCAAGCGAAGAAAAAGGTAGGCGTGAAGCAAGTGTCTTTCGATCAGATGCTAGGACAGCTGCAAGCGCAAAAGCAAGAAATAACCAGAGCAGAGCAGCGCATTAAGCAGCGTGAAACGGACCTGACTGAGTTGACAACTCAATATCAAGACCTAAAGAGTCATCTAGAAAAGCAGGAGAAGAAGATCTTGAACAAGGCGAAGCAAGAAGCGACACAGATTGTTCAGGATGCGAATAAGGAGGTTGAGAAGGCCATCCGTGTGATCAAGGAAAAGAAAGCTGATAAAGTAGTCGTAAAGCAGCAGCGAGAAAAGTTAGCCGAAGTCAAAAAGAAGAATGTCGTCAAAGCCGAGGTGAATGCCCAAGCTGATGATGAAATGAAAGTGGGTGAATATGTACGCGTGATCGGTCAAGACACGGTTGGACAGATCGCTGCCATAAAAGGCAAGGATGCTGAGTTGAAGATGGGGGCATTAACCTCTTTCGTCAAGCTCAGTCGCTTAGAGAAAGTCAATAAGAAAGCATTCAAACAGCAAAGCCAAGTATCATCCTATTCAGGCTTCGACTATACTTCCAAGCGCGCGAATTTCAATGCTAAAATAGACCTGCGTGGTAAGCGCGCAGAGGAGGTGATTTCTTTACTCGATTCATGGCTGGACGAAGCCATTCTATTGGATGCTAAAGAGCTTCAAGTGCTCCATGGTAAAGGAAATGGCGTTTTAAGACAGATTACCCGCAATCACCTCGGTACCTTCAAAGAAGTAGCCTCTTGCCGCGATGAACATGTAGAGCGTGGCGGAGCAGGGATTACGGTTGTGGTGTTGAGGTAGGCCTTACCCTCTCTGGTCTTAGCGTCTCGCTGAGACCAGCCAAGCTTAGTTTGCTTCTTCGTTTACATAATTAGGAGATTCCAGCCTGTGCGTGAATGACGGTCTGTATTGTGGTTATTTATCTAAACCTTTCAAAAGCAGCTTTCTCCAAATCTTTCCGATGATTAGGATGTGCAATTTCAATCAATGATTTAGCGCGTTGCCTAAGGTTTTTACCATATAAATTCGCCACACCATACTCGGTCACAACATATTGAACGTGAGCACGGGTAGTTACCACGCCAGCACCAGACTTCAGCACGTGAGAGATTTTTGATTCTCCTCTTCGTGTCGTGGAGGTTAAAGCGATAATCGGTTTGCCACCCTTAGAAAGCGAAGCCCCTCTAATAAAGTCCATCTGTCCACCGACACCTGAGTACATTTTAGTACCAATAGAATCCGCGCAAACCTGCCCTGTGAGATCGACTTCGATGGCACTGTTGATACTTATCATATTGTCAATCTTACGAATCACCTTTGTATCATTGACGTACTCGATGTCCAGCATGCGTATGACAGGATTGTCATCCACGAAGTCGTAAAGCTTGCGACTGCCAATCATAAAACCTGAGACTAAAAAGTCCCGATGAAGTTTTTTATACTTATTGGTAATCACACCTTTTTCCATCAGTGGGATCACACCATCTGAAAACATCTCAGTATGAACACCAAGGTCTTTGTGGTTTCCTAAACAAGAAAGTACTGCGTCTGGAATGGCACCAATGCCCATTTGTAATGTAGCCCTGTCGTCAATAAGGCCCGCAATATGTTGGCCTATAGCGGCTTCCTCAGGTGTTATGGTATGTGGAAATAATTCGGGTAGTTCTGTTACAGTTTCAAAATACCTTGTGATGTCATTTATATGAATCATTCCGTCTCCATGCGTTCTTGGCATTCTTGGGTTCACTTGCGCGATGATCACGGAAGCACAATCTACGGCCGCTTTTGTTGCGTCAATAGAAACCCCCAATGAACAATAGCCATGAATGTCTGGTGGTGAAACTTGGATCAAAACTACATCTACGGGGACCACACCAGAACGGATCATAATTGGTACCTCACTCAAAAAGCAAGGAATGAAGTTGATGCGCCCAGCCACATGCGCTTGTCTAACATTGCCTCCTAGAAATAAGGAATTAACCTCGAATGATTCGTAGTGTGCTTCATCTGCATATGGAGCATTTCCTTCCGTATGCATATGATAGATTTTTACGTTCTTGAGTTCAGGAGCACGTTGTGACATGGCTTCCACCAAATGAACAGGGGTAGCGGCAGCAGTGTGTACAAAAATAGATTGACCTGATTCGATTATGGATACAGCCTCTAGGGCAGAATTGACCTTCATTGTTTTTTTTTCAAAAGTGGGTATTACATATTAGCCATATACTGATGAAAATCAGGTTTTGGTATAATTCTTTAGCTAAGGTTAAGAACAATTTTTTTTAATTTCACTTAGATGTAAGTGGATGATCCTAGAATACTAAGAATCGCCGCCTTTAAATCGCGTGTAGTCAAACGTTTGCATGAATCTTTTTTATAGCACGTCTCATGTGCTCAACCGTTTCGGTTACTTTTGGCCTTTATAAAATCAAGAGATGAAATTCAAACACCCTTATAAATTTGGTAAAGGTTACGAGAAATCAGTAGCCTATTTTTCAATGGAATTTGCCATTGATCAACCTTTGAAAATATATTCTGGAGGCCTCGGATTTTTGGCAGGTTCTCATATGAGAAGTGCTTATGATTTAAAGCAAAACATGGTTGGTATCGGTATCCTTTGGAAATATGGGTACTATGACCAGGGTCGGAAACATAACAATGAATTGGATGCGCTTTGGCAAGAGCGTCACTATAACTTTTTAGAAGACACTGGACTCGAATTAGAAGTAAATGTTAATCACCATCCAGTGAAGGTGAAGGTATTCTACCTAGCTCCAGATGTATTTGGTTCTGCTCCAATGTTCTTGCTTTCTACAGATCATCCAGAGAATGATCATCTAGCTCAGACGATTACACATAAGCTTTATGACAATAACATCTCTACAAGAATCGCTCAGTATATCTTACTTGGAATCGGTGGTGCAAAATTACTTGAAGCCATCAATCATAATGTTGAGCAATATCACTTCAACGAGGCGCATGCTTTGCCGGCAGCTTTCCGTTTGATGGAAAAATTAGGGGATATTGAAAAGGTTAAAGAACAGCTTGTATTTACCACACATACTCCTGTAAAGGCGGGTAATGAGGTCAATGACCCTTACATGCTGCATAATATGGGTTTCTTCAATGGGTTTTCAATCCAAGAAGTAGAAGAGATGGTAGGTTTTGAAAACGGAATGTTTAACCATACCCTTGCAGCGCTGCGGATGTCGAAGGTCTCTAATGCAGTTTCGAAGAAGCATTGTGAGGTTTCAAAGGAAATGTGGGGCGGATTTGATGGTGTTTGCGATATTATCCCAATTACCAACGCTCAGAATAAAGCCTATTGGACTGATTCAGAATTGGAAAAGTCACATGCTAAAAAAGACGACAAGAAGTTTCTGAAACGGAAGATTGAACTGAAGCAGGAGCTTTTCAAATTTGTGGCAGACCAAACAGGAAAGATTCTCGATCCGAACGTTTTGACGATAGTTTGGGCAAGACGATTTGCTGGATATAAAAGAGCGGATTTGATTGCTCGTGATGTCGAGCGTTTTGAAAAGCTATTGAATAATAAAGACTATCCAGTTCAGATTATCTGGGCAGGTAAGCCTTATCCATTAGATCATGGTGCAGTGAGTACTTTTAACTGGTTAGTACACTTTACAAGGAAGTATCATAACGCTACTATTTTAACTGGTTATGAATTAAGCCTTTCGGCTTTGATGAAGAAGGGGTCTGATGTATGGTTGAACAACCCGAGGATTCCACTGGAAGCATCGGGTACTTCAGGGATGACAGCGGCTATGAACGGTTCTTTAAACTTTTCTACCAATGATGGTTGGATCCTAGAGTTCGGTGAGCACGGTAAAAATGGTTTTGTAATTCCAGAAGTAGATACTACACTTCCAGAAGGTGAGCAAGATCAGCACGATGCAGATCACATGATGCGCATATTGGAAGACGAGATCGTTCCAATGTATTATACAGATCAAAAGGCCTGGGCTGCCATGAACTATCAGAGCATGGATGATGTCGATAAATATTTTAGAGCATCTCGTATGGCGGATGAGTATTATAAAAAGCTATACAATCACTAATCAGGACTGAAAAATTTCATATTATTGTATCGGCAGACTTAGGTCTGCCGATTTTTTGGGGTATTAGCTCAGTTGGTTTAGAGCGCTGCCTTGACAGGGCAGAGGTCACTGGTTCGAATCCAGTATGTCCCACTTTCCAAAAGCCACCCGAAAGGTGGCTTTTTGCATTAAGTTTGGACTGGATTCTAACCACTGGTTCGAAATCGATTTTAGGAGCTTCACCAAGTATGGTGCGGCATGGATTGCGCGCATGAGTAATCCAGTATGTCCTAGGGATAAAGATGCGTTTTGAGTGCATTTTTTGGTTACGCTATTTTGAGAGACCTGACACTAAGCCTGTCAGAATGGACTACCTGACTTTGGTTTCCGTTTTATCAGCCTAAAGCCAAAGTACAAGCCTCCGAGTGCTAAATAAAACGCTCCGAACCATGCAAAAGTAAAATCTGGCTGATCGCTCGTTAAGAAATCGTAGGCTAGCACAATAAAATAAGGTACGCTGGTAAGAATGAAAAGCGGAACTGCTAGTTTGTGTGCTGGCAGCGCTTCGACTTGTAGGTGTTTTTCTTCCATTTAATTGAGTTGAACTGGATACCTTAACGCTCCGACCTGTTACTTGTTTTAGCATTTCGTATGAACGGTAAAAAAGAAAGCCCCACCAAAAAAAAATGGTAGGGCTCAAAACTTCAATCTTACGAAGACTAATTGCCGCCTTTCTTGAACTTATCAAAACGAGAGTCACGCTTGTTTTTATTAGGGAAAACGTTATTCTCCATATCTACATCTGCCAATTCCTTGAAAGGGTCAAATAGAATACTATCGACTTCTTTGTCTTTTACAAAGAGTTTAGTGACTTCACTTTCATTTCTTCTCCAAATTTCTGCAGGGATTCTCTCTATCTCTTTGCTTCCATCTTTGTAAGTCCATTCAATGACCAATGGAGTGATCAAGCCTCCATTATTCTTAAATGTAATTTGATAGACATTCTTTCCTGCAAATCTCTCTCTGATGTCGTCATTGTTAACCTCACTTCGATATTCACCACCAGCATTGCTGTCTGTTAATTTGAATTCTTGAGGTTGGCCGTAGAATGGGCTTCCGTCATTTTCCCCGGCTTTTTCCCCAAGGTTTCCGCTTTGAGCATTTACTCTTGCTTCAAGGTTCTTCTGCTCTCCTGCTACTTTGAACCATTTGACATCAGCCACTTCGATGTCGACATTGTCAGTCGAGTAGAACCAGCCTTTCCAGAACCAATCAAGGTCAACCGCGGAAGCATCCTCCATAGAGCGAAAGAAATCTGCTGGTTTGGGGTGCTTGAAAGCCCATCTTCTAGCATACTCTTTAAAAGCTTGGTCGAATAATTCGGGACCCATTACTTGCTCTCGTAGCACGACCAGTGCTGCAGATGGCTTTGAATAGGCTTCTGGTCCTAACTGTAGCGATTGTTCAGGATTCGTCATAATTGGGCGCATAAAATCTTTACTTCCTTTCATATAAGGAACGATGGCTTCAGGCGAGTTGGAATTATACGGTAAGTCTGGGTAGTATTTCTTCATGGTCAGATACTCAAGAAATGAATCCAGTCCTTCATCCATCCATGCCCATTGACGTTCATCGGAATTGATGATCATCGGGAAGAAGTTATGCCCAACTTCATGCACAATCACATAAACCATACGCGTCTTGATAAAATCATCATAAGTGCCATCAGGTCTTGGGCGGCCAAAGTTGAAGCAGATCATTGGGTACTCCATTCCAATGCTTGCTGCATGAACTGAAATCGCAACAGGGTAGGGGTAGTCAATTGTCATTTCAGAGTAATTGACCAAGGTGTTGACTACTGCCTTGGTAGATTCTCTTTCCCAGAGTGGATTGCCTTCTTTCGGATAGTATGACATGGCAAGCGGAGTGTTGTCACCAACTTTCACGGCTTGGGCATCCCAAATGAATTTTCTGGATGATGCAAAGGCAAAGTCTCTTACATTTTCAGCATGATAAACCCACGTAGATTTTTTGCTAGATTTTTTCTTCTCTTTTGACTCAGCCTCTTTTTGAGTTACGATAATTACTGGCTTGTCAAATGACTTCTGAGCCTTTTCAAAGCGATTGATTTCTTGCTTTGTCAAAACATCTTTTGGGTTTTGAAGCATGCCTGTCGAGCCAACAATATGATCCGAAGGTACTGTGATCTCTACTTCGAAATCTCCGAAGGTCAAGGCAAACTCACCAGAACCCATGAACTGCTTGTTCTGCCAACCGTTGAAGTCGTCATAAACCGCCATTCTTGGGTAGAATTGAGCAATTGTATATAAGTAGTTGCCATCTTCTTTGAAGTATTCATAACCTGATCGGCCACCGAGTACAGCTCGGTCATTCACGTTGTACCACCAGTCGATACTGAAACTATAGCTGCTACCACTTTTTAAAGGTTCGGGCAAAGTGATTTTCATCATTGTCCTATTGATCAAGTAAGTTAGGTCATTACCCCTGGTATCTTTAACGGCCATTAACTTGAAGCCTCCATCAAAACCAGTGTCGCCTAGTACTCTTTGGGCTTGGATAGTCCCGATTTGACCTACGGTTGGTGGCAAACTGGATCCGTTGGACTGGCTGCCAAAGTTATCTTGCTCTCGTACGTTTTGATCTAATTGAATCCATAGATACCTAAGCTCAGAAGGAGAGTTGTTATAGTAGGTGACAACTTCTGACCCACTAACCTTTTGGTTCTCGTCATCAAGCTCAACCTTAATTTTATAATCAGCTTTTTGTTGCCAATAGGCTGGTCCAGGCTCCCCAGAGCCTGTGCGGTATTGATTTGGCGTAGGGAGCATATTGTCCATTTGCTCGAACTTGCCATTCCACTTACTCTGACCTAAGGCCAGGAAAGAAGAGAAGATGAGGACTAGGGTAAGTATCTTTTTCATATCAGAAGGATAGTTTTTTCAATAGTATACGGGTGTTCTAAACCAAGAACAATAATACTGAATTAATGATAAATTCATATGCCTGATGTAACTTGAAGCAAAGTTATATCATGAAAAATCTTTTTATTCTTTACTTCATAGTTTTTCTCGGGGTCAGTTCACTGAATGCTCAGGACATTGTGATAGAAAATAAATTACAGACGATTGCTATTGGCTCATGTAATCGACAAGACGCGCCACAAACCTATTGGTCAACGATAGCCGCAACGCGACCTGATCTATGGGTTTGGCTAGGGGACAATATCTATGGCGATACTGATGACATGGCCGTATTGAAGTCTAAATACGAAATGCAGAAGAGCAATTCTTATTATAAAAACTTCTTAAAGAGCACCCCCGTCATCGGAATTTGGGACGACCATGACTATGGTAAAAATGACGCAGGAAAGGAATACGCCTTTAAAGTGGCTAGCCGCGATTTGATGTTTGACTTTTTAGATGTTCCAAAAAAGAGCTCAGCTTGGAATAGGACCGGAGGTTATCAATCCTATGTTTATGGGACGGGTAAACAGAAAGTGAAGATTCTTCTACTTGATGCGCGATATTTTAGAGGTGACCTCAAAAGAGTTGATGGAGTTTATCAGAAGAATATGAGTGGGAGTGTTTTAGGGGAAGCTCAATGGCAATGGCTTGAAGACGAGTTGACCAATAGTGATGCCGCTATTCATATTTTGGCTTCCGGAATTCAATTCATTGCAGATGAGCACCGCTTTGAAAAGTGGGATAACTTTCCGAAAGAGCGGCAGAGAATGATAGATTTAATTGCTAAGACAAAACCCAAAAATGCCTTTTTCTTAAGTGGCGATAGACATATTTCTGAGATTGCGAGCATCGAAATACCAGGTTACGGACAATTCTATGACTTTACTTCAAGTGGATTAACACATAGTTATACATCGAGCACTGAGACGAATTCCCATAGAATGGGTAGATTGGTTACCACAAAGAGTTTTGGCTTGATAAAAATTGATTGGACCAATGAAAAGCCAAGAGTAAGCTTAGAAATGAGAGGAATCAACGGGAAATTGTTAGATGCACCCGAAATGCTATTCGATAAATAGCTTTTAAAATAAACTGTCCTGAGTATTCACAACCAGATGACCACCCAAATGAGACTTATTACCGTATTAACCTTTCTTTCTTTATCTCAATTTACGAATGCACAATCCTTAGATATACAAGGCCATAGAGGAGCAAGGGGGCTTTTACCAGAGAATACCATTCCAGCATTTATGAGGGCAATTGATGAAGGTGTACAAACACTAGAGCTTGATGTCGTAATCACTAAAGACAAAAAGGTATTGGTTTCTCATGAGCCATATATGTCTTCCTCAATATGTTCCAAGCCCGATGGCAGTAGTATTTCGAGTAAAGAATCTAATGCGCTCAACATATATCAAATGACGTATGAACAAATCAAGTCCTATGATTGTGGGTCAAAAGGAAACCCGCGGTTCCCGAAACAGGAAAAGAGGGCTGTTTCTAAGCCTCTATTGGTTGATTTGATTTCTCAAGTTGAAGCTTATTTAAATAAAAACGGACTACCAAAAGTTGCTTATAACATTGAATTGAAGAGTTCTCCAAAAGGTGATAATGTCTATCATCCTAGCGTAGAAGAGTTTTCAACAATTGTTTATGATTTGTTAGCGACTAGTTTACCAATGGATAGGTTTAACATACAGAGCTTCGATTTCCGTATTTTAAAATACTGGCACACCGCTTACCCTAAAGTTCGATTAGCAGCCTTGATTGAAAATGGCAAAGGTGTAGAAGCTAATTTGAGAGACTTAGGTTTTACGCCTGATATCTACAGTCCATACCATATTTTATTAGATAAAGAGATGGTTTACCTATGTCACGAAAAGAAAATGAAAGTAATTCCATGGACAGTAAATGAGCGCAGTGCTATGGAAAGGTTAGTGGGAATGGGTGTTGATGGTATCATCACAGACTTCCCCGATCGGGCTAAAAATTTACGTTAGTTTCGATTAAGTGACTCATTAATGCTACTCAGATTTCTTTGTTGTTGAGAAGTCTTTATTTTTGGCTTTCCATTTTATAGATGCGCCTTCTAGAAGTTACAGACATACCTACAGAGAAAGAGTTTATTCAGATGGCCGCCAGGCTATACAAGGATGAAGAAAACTGGATAAGACCACTCGATAAAGACATTAAAGCAGTTTTTGATCCTGAAAAGAATAAAAACTTCAAAAATGGAGAAGCCATTCGCTGGATTCTCAAAGATGATAATGGCCAGACGATAGGTCGGATTGCAGCCTTCGTTAACAATAAGACAACCAATAGTTATGATCAGCCGACAGGGGGAATGGGTTTCTTCGAATCTATTAATGATCAAAGGGCTGCTTTTACCCTCTTTGATGCGTCTAAAGAATGGCTCAAAGACCGAGGCATGGAAGCCATGGATGGTCCAATCAATTTCGGTGATAGAAATAATTGGTGGGGGCTATTGGTTGATGGTTTTTCTGAACCAAACTATCAAATGCCTTATAACTTCAAATACTACCAAGAGTTGATGGAGGCATATGGTTTTGGTGTTTTCTTTAAGCAATATACCTACCAAAGACCAATGGGAAGCCACGTTGATTTTGCCCCTAGGTTTTACGAAAAGGCTCAAAAAACATTAGATAATCCAGATTACGAATTCAGGCATATTACAAAGAAAGAGTTTGGTAAGTCGCATGAGTATTTCCACGAAGTGTATAATAAGGCATGGGCTGGTCATAGCGGTGTAAAACCGATGAGTATACATCAGGCTAAGGCTACCTTTAAAATGTTAAAGCCGGTCGCAGACGTTCGACTTATTTGGTTTGCCTTCCATAAAGGAGTACCTGTAGCCTTCTTTATCTCCATCCCTGAATTGAATCAACTCTATAAACACTTGAATGGAAAATGGAACTTGCTGAGTAAGCTTAAGTTTATGTATTTACTTAAGACTGGAGCGTGTAAAAAAGGACTCGGAATCGTGTTTGGGGTTGTTCCTGAGCATCAAAAAAAGGGTGTAGAAGGAGGTCTTGTTGTTTCTTATGTCCAAAAAATGGCATGGAAAAAGGGTTTTCCTTACAAAGATATTGAGATGAACTGGATTGGAGATTTCAATCCAAAAATGATGAATGTCGTTGAGCAGATTGGTGGTGAAATTTTAAAAACACATATAACCTACCGAAAGCTATTTGACGAGAGTAAAACCTTCGAAAGAGAAGCAATAATATAGACAGTTATGAGCAAGAAGTATGACGTATATGGCATTGGAAATGCCTTAGTAGACCTTGAATTCAAAGTCAATGATCAGTTTTTATATGATCATAAAGTGCAGAAAGGGCTGATGACACTAGTGGATGAGGATACTCAGTTTAGACTAATTGGTGCTATTGATGGTGGTGACTTAAATAGAAAATCCGGAGGCTCTGCAGCCAACTCAATCATAGCCGTTAGCCAATTTGGTGGTAAGTCTTTCTATTCATGTAAGGTTTCGAGTGATGAATATGGTGATTTCTACCTGAAGGACATGAACGATGCAGGTGTTGATACCAACCTAGACGGTAAAGAAAGAGAAGGCGGAGTTACGGGTAAATGCCTTGTGATGATTACGCCTGATGCCGACCGTACAATGAATACATTTCTGGGAGCGACCACCAATTTATCAGTAAACGAAATTGATAAGCATGCGCTGAAGGATTCTCAATACCTATACCTAGAAGGATATTTGACCACTTCTGAAACAGGAGTAGAGGCAATGAAACTTGGAAAGAAACTAGCTGAGGCGAATGGTGTAAAAACTGCGATTACCTTGTCTGACCCAAGTATTGTTCAGTTTTTCAAGGGGAAATTCGTGGATGTAATTGGTGCTTCTGTGGATTTACTCTTTTGTAACGAAGACGAGGCAATGTCATTTACGGGTAAAGATAATTTGATGGATGCCCGTGAAGCTATGAAAAGCGAAGCACACAAATTTGTAATTACCCAAGGTAGTAATGGGGCAATGATATGGGATGGAGACACCTTCATTGACATAGAGCCATACAAAGTAAAGGCAGTAGACACCAATGGTGCTGGTGATATGTTTGCAGGCGCATTTCTATATGGCATTACAAATGGCATGACCTATGCCGCTGCTGGAAAGCTTGCAAGTATGGCTAGTTCAAAAGTAGTATCACAATTTGGTCCTCGACTTAAATGGCACGAGGTTCAAGCTATGCTGCATGATTTAAAATAACAGCTGTTAAGAATAGGTTATTGAGAACGCAGATGAAAGTGCTTAAGAACCTCTAATTGGTGCCTCAGTTTTTTATGAAAGAACCTCCGAGCCAAGCAAGGAGGTTTTCTTTTTCAACTAAGCTAGACTTTTCGTTAATCTTTAATTTTTCAATTGGGAAGTAATATTGGCCTGATCCATTGGGGGTGAGCTGAACTGTAATAAGTCTTCCGAAGCGATTGATTTCAAGTGATAGTAATGTCTCATCTACTAAATTGGCTTCCCCAATTGGCCTTCCATTGATGGATACAGCTTTATCCTTTAAGCTTAGTTGATCAAACGCAGGGCTGCCGTTTGCAATTTGCACAACCATGCCTTCTATTAATTTGAAACCAAAAACTCGTTCTTCATAACATTCTGGGTACTCCTGATCTATGTTTAATCCAAATGAAGGAGCAAGGCGCCTTAAGACGTCAATGTGCTTAGCTGTGCCATTGATTTGATGCTCGAAGTAATGACCGAAGCGGAGTGTTTTACTTCCATAAGCCAACTTGACGACAGGGTTGTTGACTTCCATATTTCCAAAAGTCTCTTCCACCGCTTGCTGATACTCTTCATAAGTGTATCCAGATTGGTCGGCACCATGTCTCGTCCACATGAGGCGCATGACATCGATCAAAGACCTCTTATTGCTCCATTGTAATCGTATCATCCAATCTAGCACCCATGCAGCAAGTGCCCCGGCAGTATAAATGGAGACTTTCCTGTTTGGAATTCCTGCTTCATAACCATCTAGCCATAAGTCATAAGACGATTCGGCAACTGACATGTTTTCCCAGCCACTGGCAAGGTGCTTTTGAAAGAGAATATTTAGATCATTGAAGTATTCATCAGTGTTAATGACACCACTTTGCGCTAAAAAAAGGTCGCCATAATAGGTGGTAATCCCTTCAGTAACAAAACCAGTTTTGTGGTAATTCTCATTTTGAAAGTCATATGGTGTCATTTCCTTCGGACGAATTCGAATAACATTCCAAGTATGAAATAGCTCATGAGAACTAACACCCAATAAGTCTTTGTACCTATCTCGCTCACGGAGTTCGCTAGAGGGCCCAATAGTGATTACTGTTGAATTCCAATGTTCTACCCCATGATAGTGCTTGTAAGGGAGGCATTGAAAGAGGAAGTGATACTCGGGGCAAGGGAATCCACCCATTAGATCAACTTGTAGTGTTGTAAATCTTTTGAAGTCGTGAATAAGCTCTTCGTCAGTTCTTGGTAACTCACCCTGAATCCAAAGATTGAATTTATACTCATCTACAGCGTAGGTTATTTTCCTTAAATTATCGCTAGCGAACATAGGGCTATCAACTAAGCGATAGTAGTCGGGTGCAGTATATTCGTGAGCTTGGATGTTCTCTAGTCCACAGGCGATTTCATAGTTGTCGGGTAAATCAAAATTTATACTACACTGATTTGTTAGACTACTTTCGGTATATATGCAGCAGTTCACAAAGTTAATATAGAGTTGTTCCTCATCTAGCCAAGTGTTGCCAGCATCCATTTCAAAGGCATAATATTCATAGATAATAGTTACCTGACCTGGTTGATTGGCAATTCTCCATGAGCTCTTCGTTGTTTTTGAAATACCTAATTGTTCAGCCTCTTGGTTGAAGGCACTAATGTTCTTGATACGTTTTGCAAAATTTTGGATTTGATATCGACCAGGTCTCCAATTAGGCAGGTATATTTGCGTGCCAACTTCAGAAGCCTGAAAAGTTGCTTTGATGGTGATGAGATGAGTATTTGGGTTTTGAAACGAGAAGTAATAGTCCATAAAGATTTGCTGAGTGGATTAAAGCTAAACAATTTCTAACACACGTTGGTAAAAAAGAAAAAGGTGTCTATCTTTGCATTCCTTTTTGAGAGAAAGATAAAGAAACGATGAAAAGAACATTTCAACCTTCGCAGAGAAAGAGAAAAAATAAGCACGGATTCAGATCTAGAATGGAGACTGCTAACGGTAGGAGCGTTATTGCGAGACGTAGAGCCAAAGGAAGACATAAACTTACTGTTTCTGACGAGGGAAAGCACGGTAAATAGTACCGTGTAAGCTGAGGTTTCTCTAAATTGAGCCTCGTGTCAGATCCAAATACAGCTAATTTGAAATACACTTTCCCTAAGTCGGAAAGACTGCATAGCAAAAAATTAATTCAGGAGCTTTTTGATAAAGGCTCCTCTTTTTATTTATACCCCTTCAAGGTAATTTTCCTAACGCAAGCCGGTCATGAGCAGAATGAGGTACTCATATCTGTATCCAAACGGAAATTCAAAAATGCGGTCACTCGTAATCTTATAAAGAGAAAGGTAAAAGAAGCATACCGTCTGAATAAGAATCTCTTAACAACTGAATCACAGACTTTACCAAAAGCATTGATTGGCTATATTTATACAGGAAACGATATTTTGCCCTATCAAACTATTGAGGCTAAACTAAAGAAATCGCTTCTCCGTTTGAAGAAAGAACTAACCGAGCTTTCTAACAAAGATCAATCATGAGGAAATTAAAGAGGAAGAAGATTCAAATTGCCATTCTTGGTGTATCAGCACTTTTACTTTGGTCGTTCGCAGCACCGCAAAATGACAAGTACTTCGAGATATTAAAGAACCTCGACATTTTCGCTACCATGTATAAGGAGGTCAATGCAAACTACGTAGATGACATTAATCCCAATACCATCATGGAGACAGGTATTGACGCCATGCTCTCAACCCTTGACCCATACACTGTTTATTATCCAGAAGATCAGATCGAAGACGTGAGAACTGAAAATACAGGTCAGTATGGAGGAATAGGTGCGGTTGTAGGCGAGAAATATGATAAACGAGTAATGATTGTCATGCCGAATGAAGGTTTTGCTGCGGATCGCGCTGGACTGAAGAGGGGAGACGAAATCATATCAATAAACGGGATTGATGTCAGGCAAGATTATGATAAGGCAAGTCAATACCTGAGAGGGCAAGCATCTTCGATACTTATGCTAAAGGTCGAAAGACCTGGACAAGGTCAGTTAGACATTGAAGTGGAGTTAGAAACAATTGAATTACCCAACGTTCCTTATTACGGAATGATCAGTGAAGACATCGGTTTAATCAAATTAACAGGTTTTAGAGAAAACGCATCAAAGGAAGTCAAATCAGCGCTAAGGCAATTAAAGAAAGAGGGTGCTGCAAAAGTGGTTCTTGATTTAAGGGGCAATGGAGGTGGGTTGCTCAACGAAGCGGTCAACATATCGAATATTTTTATTGACAAGGGAGAGCTTGTTGTAACAACGAAGGGTAAGTTGAAAGAAATGAATGCCACATACAAGACTTTAAATACCAGTACAGATATAGATATTCCGTTAGCAGTGCTAATAAATAGTTCAAGTGCTTCAGCTTCTGAAATTGTTGCGGGTACCATGCAAGATTATGACCGTGGCGTTGTAATAGGTAGGAAATCCTTTGGTAAGGGGCTCGTTCAGCGAACCATGCCATTGTCTTACAATTCACAAATGAAGGTGACCATTGCGAAATACTATACGCCAAGTGGAAGGTGTATTCAGGCCATTGATTATAGTAATCGAAATGAGGATGGGAGCGTAGGTAAAATAGCCGACTCATTGCAAACTGCTTTCAAGACGACTAATGGTAGAACTGTATTTGATGGAGGTGGAGTCGCTCCAGATTTCGCTGTTGATCAAAGTAAGTTGGCACCAATTACAATGTCTCTGATGCAGGCAGATCTCTTCTTTAGATTTGCGAATGAATATACTGGTACCGAGCCAACAGGTGAAGTTGCTAGTGAGATTGTTGTTAGCGATCAAATGTTAACCAATTTTCAGATATGGTTAGCAGGCCAAGAGCTGAATTATACTTCAGGATTGCAAGAAGAAGTGGTCAAGTTAAGAGAGTCGGCAAAGGCAATGGGTGAATTAAATAAAATCGAAGTACAACTAGCAGACCTTGAAGCTGTAATTGCCAACAATCTCGAAGTCGACTTAGAAAATAGTAAGGATGAAATTCGTTATTTCATTAAAGAAGAGTTCGTCTCTCGAATTCTATTAGAGGATGGTGCGCTCGAAGCCTCTTTTGAAGTTGATCAGGATGTTAAGAAAGCAATTGAAATATTGTCTGACCCATCTCAATATGCGCAAATATTAAAAGGTAATTAGCCATTGAATGACTGACTTTTTACTGCTCTTCATCATGGGCTTAGTTGGAGGCCTCTTGGCGGGATTAATCGGTATTGGTGGGGGAGTAATGTATATTCTGGTGTTACCATACCTCTTGATTGGAATGGGCTTTCCTGAACAAGAAATCGTTCAGTATACCATTGCGAATTCAATTTTCGGAACCATGTTTGCCGCCCTATCAGGGACAACCG
>CBFIAY010000003.1:236055-237996 GCA_965660665.1 Roseivirga sp.
CCTGAACAAGAAATCGTTCAGTATACCATTGCGAATTCAATTTTCGGAACCATGTTTGCCGCCCTATCAGGGACAACCGCATTGGTTAGGAAAGGTAATTTCTTCTGGAGAGAGGTACTGATTATTGGTGTTTGGGGAACAGCGGCCTCTTTATTGGTGCTTCACTTCATTGTAAATACATCGCTTTATAACAAGGGACAGTTCAATTTTGTGGTCATCGTAATAATGGCCTTTATCGCTATTCGGACGCTTATTCAAGTGAAGAGGGAATCTGGAGATGAGCACGAGATTAAGCCAAAGTCATTGGGTTTAGGTTTGGTAGGGGTTGCTGCAGGCTCAGTTTCAGCACTCTCAGGCCTAGGAGGAGGGACAGTAATTATCCCTATGCTAAATAGTGGTATGAAAATGTCAATGCTAAAAGCTAAAGGGATCTCTTTAGGGGTAATCTTTATTACAGCATTTTCTCTTACCATGTTCAACTTGTTTGAAAACCCAAAGACAGATTTTGTTAATCAAAGCACTGGTTACATTGTTTGGCCACTCGCACTCATGATCTCTTTTGGTGTGATCATCGGCTCTCCACTTGGGGTAATAATCGGAAGGCGACTATCAAATCGAACAATCAGTTATATCTTTGTACTCTTTGTATTGGTTGTGATTGCAGACAAGGTGATTCAGCTGATTTGAAATACGATAACTAATTCATGGCGCTAATTCTAAGTATAGAAACATCTACTACGGTATGTTCCGTTGCGATAACGGAAGGAAACAATATCCTTGCCACGCAGAAGCTTTTCTTAGAGAAGTCTCATTCTAACTTGCTTACCATTATTATTCAGGATTTACTGAAAGCATGTGGCCTCAGTCTAAAGGAGATAGCTGCTATAGCAGTTTCTAAAGGGCCGGGTTCTTATACAGGTCTTAGGATAGGGGTATCTACTGCGAAAGGCTTGGCGTACTCGTTAGATAAGCCTATCGTATCTGTCAGCACGCTGAAAGCGATGGCGCATGAAGTGAGTCAATATAATACCGAAGGAAGTTTATTGATCCCAATGCTAGATGCGCGAAGGATGGAAGTATATACAGCTACCTTTAATGATTCCTTGGAGTCGCTTAATGAGGTGGAGGCATTGATTCTCGATGAAGAGAGTTTTAGAGAAACTCTTACCGATAGAAAAGCGTTGTTTCTTGGAGACGGGGCTGCCAAGTTTAAACCACTTATTGAATCAAATAAGAATGCAAAATTTATAGAAGGACTAACACCTTCTGCTTGGGCAATTGGGCAGCTAGCTTTCAATAAATATCAGAAAGAAGAATTTGAAGATATAGCATACTTCGAACCCTTCTATCTAAAAGAATTTAGAGCAACTACGCCAAAGGCATTGTTATGAGTGAAGAGATTGTAAATAGAGTATTGAATAGTCCGATCGTTTCAATCGATCTAGAGGAATATTATCATCATGGAGAGAGGGTAGTATATGACATCTCAGATAATCTTTTTCAAGGTATGGTCCTGAGAGAAAAAGATTTTAGACTCTTTGTAAAAGAGCATGATTGGATGCAATACCAAGGAAAGAATGTATCTCTAATTTGTTCTGAAGATGCTATTGTCCCTACATGGGCCTATATGTTGTTAATGATAATGCTCGAAGGAGTCGCGAATATGGTTGTAATGGGCTCTTTGGAAACCCTTGAATACGCACTCTTTCAGCAGGCTTTGTCCCATATTGATGTTAAAGAAGTGCAAGATCGCCCAGTTGTGATTAAGGGTTGTGGCAATTTACCAATACCAGAATCTGCATATGTTGAAATCACAAGGTTATTAAAACCGCATGTAAAGAGTCTAATGTATGGCGAACCTTGTAGTACAGTGCCCTTATTTAAGAGACCGAAAGCACCTAATAACTAGGGCTTCAACTAGTTAGAAAATACTTTAAAAAA
>CBFIAY010000004.1:0-7973 GCA_965660665.1 Roseivirga sp.
CATGGATGTACTGCGCAGGATACCGATGGAGATGGAGATGGGGTGCTCAATCAGTTTGATAAATGCCCGAATACACCAGCAGGTGTTCAAGTGAACTCGGATGGCTGTGCGACTAGTCAGTTAGACTCCGATAATGATGGGGTTACGGATGACAAGGACTTATGTCCGAATACATTTCCTGGCTTAATGGTAAATGCCGATGGTTGTGCCAATAACCAAATCGACACCGATGGTGATGGTGTTTATGATGCGATAGATCATTGTGACAATACGCCAGCGGGCGAAACTGCAGATGCGCATGGTTGCTCGCCAAGTCAGCTTGATGTCGACAATGATGGGGTCACCAATGATCTAGATCAGTGCCCGAGTACACCTGTGGGTTCTACAGTCAATGCCCAAGGCTGTTCAACTGGCCAACTAGATACCGATGGAGATGGGGTAACTGATAATAATGACCAATGTCCGAATACACCAGCAGGTGAGATCGTAGACATCAATGGTTGTTCGGATACGCAAAAAGATAGCGATAGAGATGGCGTCAATGATGCCCTAGATCATTGTCCTGCTACAGCAGCAGGAGCAACGGTAGATGCGAACGGATGTACCGTGGCCGAACCTGACGGAGATGGAGACGGTGTCCCTAATGCTAATGACCAATGCCCAAATACCCCTGCGGGAGCAACTGTAGATGCTAATGGATGTGCGGAGTCTCAAAAAGATACGGATGGTGATGGCGTTGAAAACAGTCAAGATGTATGCCCTGGTACACCTGCAGGTGAGCAAGCAGATTTTACCGGTTGCTCTCCAAGTCAATTAGATTCAGATAGGGATGGAGTGCATGATGATATTGATCAATGTCCAAATACAGTTCCTGGAGAGGCTGTAGATGCACATGGTTGCTCTCCGCATCAATTAGATAATGACAATGATGGTGTTCCAAATAATATAGATCAGTGTACCAATACTCCTGCAGGTACCACTGTCAATAGTGTTGGATGTGCGCCTGCAAACTCTGATACTGATAATGATGGCATTACTGATGATAAGGATCTGTGTCCGAATACACCAAGAGGTGCATCGGTTAATACAGGTGGCTGTAGTATTTCTCAGGTAGACTCTGATTTAGATGGTGTTTATGACTCAGAAGATCACTGCCCTAATACGCCTATTGGTACTGTGGTAGATGTGCATGGTTGTGCTACTTCCCAGATCGATTCTGATGGAGATGGTGTTACAAATAACCTAGACAGTTGTCCGAATACGCCTTCTGGTATAGAAGTGGATACTAATGGTTGTCCGGCCTATATAATGTCGGTTTTAGGTCGTCCAGTTTTTGAAGATACCCCTTTGGGCCTTATCAGTACTTCTACTTTTGAAATATTGAATAATGGTGGTAATAGTGGGTTAGAAATTAATTCAATCGATACTCCGATTGGCTTCTCAGTAGATATTTCTTCAGCGAATTTAGGTGCAGGCGAGAGTATTACTGTTACAATTACGTTCCTTCCGACTGAAGCAAAAACCTATTCTGGGGTCATTACCATTAATTCTTCGAATGTAGACCCTCAGAGCATTGCAGTGTCGGCAGAAGGTGCAGTTATTACTGAGATCGGAAATAACTTGAGTCCGCAACTCATTTCACTAAGTCCGAACCCAGTGAATGATTATCTAACGATTGACTTGAAAAATCTGACACTCTCAAATCCCCGACTTTTGATTTATAATCTAGATGGAATTATTCAATTGAATAAAGAGGGATTGAGATCTGATACAGAGGTGATTGATGTAAGAGGCTATATTCCAGGTATTTATGTAATAATGATAGTGACCAATGAAGGTACGTTGATCAAGAAATTTATAAGACTTTAAGGTATGAATACTATAAAAAATAATTTGAAAGGAATTTTGGGTATTGTTTTAGTGACTGTACTTTTTACAGCATGTAGAGATACTTATAACCCATTGACCGATCAAGAGCAGCGTACGGAATATCTTTCAGGAACCTGGGTGATTACGTCTGTTCAGATTGATGGTTTAGATGCAACTGCAAATTACCCAGGATTTAAAATTGACCTTCAGAAAAATGGTCTCTATTCGTCAATAAATGGCGGACAGGTATTTAGACCAACAGGAACCTGGAGATGGGTGAACGCTGAAACAACTACTGAGATGCAGCTAGATGTCTTTACTGATGTTACGATCACGGAGTTCGTTTTTAATGGTGGTTCTGATTTTGATATGACTATAGCTTTTAATTATGCTATAGGTGGGGTAAGAGCTGGTACTAACGGGAATTATATAGTGACATTCGAGAAGTTATAAAAGCGATTCATTCTGTCACTTCTAAATTTTCTGAAAGCGTAAATTTTTGATATACCCTTGGTCAGGTAAGACAGAAGAGTTGAAAATTAAATGGGATATCAAAAAGTAAAAGCAAAGTAAGTTCATTTGAAAACTCAAGGACCAACCGTCCATTGTGGAAGATGTCTTACAAAGATTTTAGGTCCGGGTTCGCCCCGCAGCTTTGGGGCCTCAGCCCTACAGGTAGGATCCACATCAAAACCAAAAGACCACTCATTGAGTGATCTTTTTTATGCTTAAAATCTGAGGGGCGAGAAACTTAGTTTTGATCTGCTACAGCAACGCCTACAAACGAATCTGCTGTCCCATAGTACATGTACCATTTGTCTTCAAAAGGAACTAAGGCTTCCAGGAAGGTCGTTCCAGCGGCATATTGTCCTGTGAGTTCATGGGGCAAGCTTGGACAGATAAATGGTGTGTCCATTCTTGAAATAAATTTTGAAGGGTCATTCAAGTCGAACAGTGCTTGACCGCCACAATAGGTCCCTTTAGGGATGGATGGATCGGCAATCTCGCCCTCATCATTCTTCCCGTTATAAATTAACAGAATGCCCTGATCGGTGAGCAGTGCTGGTGGCCCTGGTTCCGTTAGAAAACTATCAAACTTCCCTGGTCTTAGGTCCATAACAATGGCCAGTTCA
This sequence comes from Roseivirga sp., assembly GCA_965660665.1. GTDB lineage: Bacteria > Bacteroidota > Bacteroidia > Cytophagales > Cyclobacteriaceae > Roseivirga. The sequence continues at coordinate 3,003 of CBFIAY010000004.1, forward strand.
TTCTTATCATTTTCAAGGGGTGTCCAATCTAAAAGATCATCAGACCAAGCAAGGTTTACACCTCGCTCACCAAAATACATCCAGTATTTATCATTGATTTTTGTGGCTACCAATTCATCTCCAATTCGCTTAGTGACGATGGACCCAGACTTGCTCCAGGTATTTAAAAACTTACCATCAAAGGCTTTTTCTAAAGCAGGACCTTCTTTTTCCCAATTGTATAAATCATCTGAACTGGCAATTGATAGTCTTGCTACATCTTGATTCCATGCGGTATAGGTCATGATGTATTTACCGTCTTCTCTTTTGACAACTCTTGGGTCTTCACAGCCACCGGGGTAATCCCACTGCAGGTTGGTGGTGGAATCAGGGTATAGCACAGGTGATTCGTATTTCGTGAAGTCTAATCCATTGGTGCTCCAAGCCAGTCCGATTCTAGAGGTTCTACCACCCAAATAGGCTTTAGGATTGTCTTCGGCTCGAAAGAACATGAAAATCGTATCGTTGCGATTAACCGCGGCAGGATTGAAAATATCGGCCTTCTGCCAAGCAACTCTTGAATTAGTCAGAGGGTCTAGGAACGTATAGCTAGAGTCGGCCTGCATGATAGGATTCTGCGCTGGTTTTTCAAAACCTGTAATCCAAGCTTCCTTAGACTCACTGCAACTTGCTAAAATTATGAAGGGCAAAAAAAAGAGGCATTTTTTCATGCCTTAATGTAATTCATTTTAAATGATTTGGATGCTTATAGAGAAGCCAACTTCTCTTCCAAAACCTTAATCTTCGATTTAGCGTCTGCCTGTTTCTTTTTCTCGTTGGCTACCACCTGTTCAGGTGCGCCACTAACGAAGCGTTCGTTGCTTAGCTTTTTCGAGACACTGTTCAAGAAACCTTTCGTATATGCCAGCTCCTTTTCAATCTCTGCCTTTTCTTGCTCAGAGTCAATTGCTCCTTCTTCCATTGGTAAATAGAACTCGTCAGAGTTGATCACAAAGCTTATCGCATTCTCGATCTTTTCACTCGTAGACTCAATTTCTCCAATGTTGCCTAGTTTTTTGATTGTTCCTTCAAAAGCATCGTAAGCTGACTGATCTTTCGCACGAACGAAAAGATTCAATTGCTCTTTCGGAGAGATCCCTTTGCTACTTCTTGCATTTCTAATATTCGAAACTAATTCGAAGACCTTGTCGGCTTGTTTGATCAAGTCAGGGTTTAAATCCCCAACGATCGGCCAAGCGGAAACGATGATGTCTTGCCCATCTTGCCTATCTCTTAATTCGCTCCATACTTCTTCTGAAATGAATGGCATGAAAGGATGTAATACCTTCATCAATTTCTCGAAGAGGTTTAAAGTCACCTCGTAAGTCGCTGGATCAATCGGCTCGCCATAAGCAGGCTTAATCATTTCTAGATACCAAGAACAGAAGTCGTTCCAGATCAATTTGTAGGTGCTCATTAAAGCATCAGACATTCTAAACTTGCTGAAATGATCTTCAATTTCTGTCAAAGCCTGATTATACCTCGCATCAAACCACTGAATAGCTATTTGATTTTCAGCGGGCATGGATGTGCCTTTTACTTCCCAGTTCTTCACTAGTCTGAAGGCATTCCAGATTTTGTTAGCGAAGTTTCTTCCTTGCTCCACAAGCTTCTCGTCGTAGAGTAAATCGTTTCCTGCAGGAGAAGAGAATAACATTCCCGTTCTAACAGCATCAGCACCTAATTCTTTGATTAAGTCCAAAGGATCAGGAGAATTGCCCAAGGACTTGGACATCTTTCTACGCTGCTTATCACGCACGATGCCCGTTAGGTAAACATGCTTGAATGGTTTCTCACCTGTATATTCATAGCCAGCGATAATCATTCTGGCTACCCAGAAGAAAAGGATCTCTGGAGCAGTTACCAGTACCGAAGTCGGGTAGAAGTAATCTAGCTCAGCATTCTTTCCTTTTATAATCTTGCCCGTTTCTTTGTCGAAGCAATCGTCATTGAAGCCATCAAATACAGCCATTGGGAATAACCAAGAGGATGCCCAGGTATCGAGTACATCTTCATCTTGTCTTAGGTCAGCTTCCGAAAGGTCTTTTCCTGACTTCTCTCTTGCTAAGGTTAGAGCTTCTTCGGCTGTTTCGGCTACTACAAAGTCCTCATCACCTGATCCATAGAAGTAGGCTGGGATTCTTTGTCCCCACCATAATTGACGAGAGATACACCAATCCCGAACGTTTTCCATCCAGTGATTGTAAGTATTCTTGAATTTGGCAGGTACCAATTCAATTTCATCATCCATCACTACTTGATGAGCAGTTTTGGAAATGTCTTTCATGTTGATGAACCATTGCAAAGAAAGTTTTGGCTCTATCACAGAACCTGTTCTTTCTGAACGACCGATGTTCGTTGTGAATTCCTCTTCTCCCATAAGAATGCCTGCTGCATCAAGGTCTTTGATGATTTGCTTTCTTACTTTGAAACGATCCATACCAATATAAGCAGGAACCTCACACTTCTCATTCAGTGTACCATCGGCACTAATGGTATCAATGATTTCAAGGTTATGGCGTAAGCCAATCTCATAATCATTTGGATCGTGGGCAGGCGTTACTTTTAAGCAACCTGTACCGAATTCGATTTCTACATAATCGTCACCAATAATTGGGATCTCACGGTTGATGAAAGGAACGAGTACCTTCTTTCCAATCAAATGCTTGAAGCGTTCGTCTTTTGGGTTTACGGCAATGCCTGTGTCCCCCATAATGGTTTCAGGACGGCCAGTAGCAATCACTACTTTCTCGTCCGAATCCTTAATGTCATACTGAACCTTGTAGAGCTTAGAAGTCTGCTCCTTTTCGTCATAGATTACCTCTTCGTTAGAAACGGTAGTTTGGGCTTCAACATCCCAGTTGACCATCCTCCAGCCACGGTAGATATAGCCTTTCTTATGCAGGTCAACAAATACGCGAAGTACGGCTTTGTGATAGCCTTCGTCCATGGTAAAGGCTGTTCTGTCCCAATCGGCTGAGGCGCCAAGCTTCTTTAATTGTTCGAGAATAATTCCTCCATACTTTTCTTTCCACTCCCAAGCATGCGCTAAGAACTCATCCCTTGAGAGATCTGACTTCTTAATGCCTTGCTCACGTAGCATGCGGACTACTTTGGCTTCAGTAGCAATCGAAGCGTGATCAGTTCCAGGAACCCAAAGGGCTTCTTTGCCTTCCATTCTTGCCTTTCTGATCAGGATGTCTTGAATGGTGTTATTCAACATGTGCCCCATGTGCAAGACACCCGTCACATTCGGTGGAGGGATAACAATCGTATATGGCTCCTTTTGAGGGTTTGCCTTGGCTTTGAAATAGCCTTTGTCCATCCAGTGTTTGTACCACTTTTCCTCAACTTCGTTGGGGCTGTATTTTGTAGAAAGTGACATATAAATGCTTGCTTAAATAATCAGTGCGCAAAAATAGCGGAATAAGTCGGAAGACGGAAGTTGGGGGTTGGAAGATTCTTCACCTTTATATCTGCAATCACTATCTAAATGATGGTTTCCAAAAGCTTTTAAAAGTTAGTGTATTTGGTTAAAGGGGTTCTTGGAGTTATTTAGTTTAGATGTTTTTCATGTTGTCAGTATCAGTGCTCTAACAGGTCTTAACTTGGGTTAAAGACTCTTTTTATCATTGATTTTGTACTTGAATAAGTATGGGGCGAGTATTAATTTATGTAACTTTACACCATGAAAAAAATTCAGATTTTCTCTCTTATTAGTTTGTTTTTTGTCTTTTTGGCATGCTCCTCTTCTTCGGACACTGAGCCAGAGCAAAATCTGGGACCGGCAACTGAGCACAAAGAAGGCGATGTCTCAAAGGACAACGGGAATGGAACAACAACAAATACAATGGCAGGAATTGATTTTCACACTGTACACCGTGATTTTTCGAATGAGCCCGTTGTGACGGAGCCTAAAATGATGTCTGGTACATTATCAGAAGATTTGATTTTTCCATTACCTGTCGAAAGATTTCGGGTAGCAGACCAATCATTATATGCATTCTTGCAGGAGTCTGCCTTTGATTCGAAATTGGCATTTATGGACCTGACAACAGGGAGTGTAGTGTCAACGCACGATACAGATTTTTATCTCACTGGGTTTGATTATAACGGGGCTATAATGACCGTTGAGGGTAGCGAGAATGTGAATTTCTACAAGATTGAGAATAATGCGATTTCTGATCATTTCTTTCAAATACCTTCGCTGAATGGGTCCAAGTTTTTAAGTGAATGTTTTTTGGACGAAGACATAGCATTCGTTTTTGATACCGATAAGATTTTGGCTTTCACTTTAGCAAATACCAAGCAGGTAAATAGTATTCTTTCAGTTCCTTCTTTTTCTCAAATTAGGTTTTCTGCAGATGAGAATCATATTTATGTTCTGGTAAGTGATTTTGATAAATCAAGTATTTGGTATCTCGAAAAAAACAAATACGGCAAAGAGCATGTGTTGGAATTGCCTGGCATAAGGGCAAACGGTATGGATGTTGATGCTAACTATATATACATTAGTGATTCTAAAAGTGATAAAGTAGTGGCTTATAATAAACACACTTATGCTGCTTCGGGAGAATTTTCAGTCACTTCTCCAAATGCTGTCATAAAAAATGGCGACAAACTTTACATATCTATAGACAACGAGGCAAAAGTTAAAGTTTACGATATAAGCTTTCAATAGTAATAGGGTTCCTTGATCTAGTCAGTGCAAGGGACTAATCGCTTTTTGAGATTAAATAAGATCTTAAATTTTATATGACCACCTGACAAAGAGTCAAGTGGTCATATTTTATATGCGGTGCTGTGAATATTCTCAGAAAGGACAAATGAACTCTGCACCTGGCCGAGATTGGCAATGGTAGAGAGTTTGCTCAAGATAAAAGACTCATAATCCTTCATGCCTTTGACAACGATTTTCAATAGAAAGTCAAA
>CBFIAY010000004.1:8073-181099 GCA_965660665.1 Roseivirga sp.
ATTAATTCATTGAGGGGCGGTGCTGCCGGTGGTGGTACGCGAATGCGCAAAGGCTTGAATAAGCGAGAAGTGGAATCCTTAGCGAAAACCATGGAAGTAAAATTTACCATTTCTGGTCCCCCGATAGGTGGGGCTAAGTCTGGAATTAATTTCGACCCTAATGATCCAAGAAAAGAAGGTGTATTGAAAAGATGGTTTTCCGCAGTGAGTCCACTCTTAAAATTCTACTATGGTACTGGTGGAGATTTGAATGTCGATGAGATTCATGAGGTAATTGCCATGACCGAAGAAGCTGGTATTTGGCATCCACAAGAAGGTGTTTTCAATGGACACTTTAAGCCGAATGAAGCGTCAAAGATCAATCGCATCGGACAACTTAGAAACGGTGTGGTGAAGGTGATTGAGAATCTTGAATACTCTCCTGATGTCACCAAAAAGTATAAAGTAGCCGATATGATCACAGGTTATGGTGTAGCGCAAGCTGTCCATCACTACTATGATATTTGGGGTGGTAATTACAAAGAAAAGAGAGCTGTAATCCAAGGTTGGGGAAATGTAGGGGCTGCAGCAGGTTTCTATTTAGCCCAGATGGGTGTCAAGATTGTTGGTATTATCGATAGAGAGGGCGGATTGCTCAATCAAGACGGTTTTAGTCTAGAAGAAATCCGGTCTTTGTTCGTCAACCGTAAGGGTAATCAGTTGAATGCTGATCATATGATTTCTTTTGAAGAGGTCAATAAAGGCATTTGGGATTTAGATTTTGAGATTTTCATTCCGGCTGCCGCTTCAAGGTTGATTACTAAAGATCAAGTGGATCGTATGATAGAGACAGAACTCGAGGTGATTTCATGCGGAGCGAACGTGCCGTTCAACGACCCTGAGATTTTCTTTGGAGAGACAGGGTTGTATGCTGATGAGAATCTTTCGGTGATACCAGACTTCATTGCAAATTGTGGAATGGCGAGGGTTTTTGCGTATCTTATGGAGGGTGGAGTAGCATTGACAGATGAAGCCATTTTTGAAGATACCTCAGACATAATTCGTAAGGGCCTTCAAACGGTTTACGATTTATCGACTGATAAGAAAGGGATTTCGCAAAGGGCTTTAAATCACTCCCTCAACCAACTTGTTTAAGAAAATTTAGACTATGCCATTTTATCATCAACTCGGTAAAATCCCACATAAGAGACATACGACTTTCAAAAAGCCCGATGGTAGTTACTATTACGAACAGCTCTTCGGTACGATCGGCTTTGACGGAATGTCTTCATTGCTCTATCACGAACATAGACCCACTCAGGTAAAGGAGGTTACGAAGTCTTACGATGTTTCTCCCAAGATAGCTGTAGAGAAGAACATGCTTTCACTAGGGTTAAAAGGCTTTTCTGTTCCCCCGAAAGCGGATTATTTAGCGAGCAGAACGCCTGTGTTGGTCAATAGTGATTGTCATATTGTACTGGCTTCCCCAACAGAATCTTTAAGGGATTACTTCTATAAGAATACTGATTGTGATGAATTGATTTTCATTCATGAAGGTTCGGGAACATTAAGGACCCTACTCGGCAATATTGAATTTAGTTATGGGGACTATTTGATGGTGCCACGTGGCATGATCTATCAAATTGATTTCGATACTAAGGACAATAGACTTTTTATTGTGGAATCCTTCAGGCCGATGTATACACCTAAGCGATATAGGAATTGGTTTGGACAAATGTTGGAACACTCGCCATTCTGTGAGCGAGATATTCGAAGACCGCAGAACCTTGAGACGCATGATGAGAAGGGTGACTTCATTGTTAAGGTAAAGAAAGAAGGAATGATTCATGAGTACATTTATGCAACGCACCCATTCGATGTGATCGGCTGGGATGGGTACAATTATCCATACGCGTTTTCTATTCATGACTTCGAGCCAATTACAGGTCGCGTGCATCAGCCGCCTCCAGTCCATCAAACCTTCGAGACCGATGCCTTTGTAGTCTGCTCGTTTGTACCGAGGTTGTTTGATTATCACCCTGATGCAGTGCCAGCGCCTTATAATCATAGTAATATTGACTCAGATGAAGTACTCTACTATGTAGATGGGGACTTTATGAGTAGAAATAATATTGAGAGAGGTCAAATCACTTTACATCCAGCAGGTATTCCACATGGTCCGCACCCAGGAGCGATGGAGAGAAGCTTAGGGGTTAAAGAAACAGCAGAACTGGCTGTAATGGTGGATACTTTCAAGCCATTGAAAGTCACTGAGGCAGCCATGAAAATATTGATTAAAGACTACCACAAATCGTGGTTAGAACATTAAAGAATTTATTAAAGGATTAAGAGAAGATGGAGAACACGACATATTATGGAGAAAAAATATTCAAAGACGCTCAAGATTTCCTTCCAATGAACGGAACTGATTATGTTGAGCTATATGTAGGTAATGCCAAGCAAGCAGCTCACTATTATAAGTCAGCTTTTGGTTTTCAGTCGGTAGCGTATGCTGGGCTGGAAACAGGTTTAAAGGATAGGGTTTCCTATGTTTTACAGCAGGATAAGATTCGATTGGTGCTTACGTCTCCTTTGACAGAAGGTGGGCTAATCAATGAGCACATTAACAAACATGGTGATGGTGTTAAAGTAATCGCACTATGGGTAGATGATGCTACTAAGTCGTGGGAAGAAACTACAAAGCGTGGTGCCAAATCCTTTATGGAGCCTCAGAAAGAGGAAGATAAGCATGGCTATGTTGTTAAGTCAGGGATTCATACCTATGGTGAAACGATCCACATCTTCGTAGAACGTAGTAATTACAAAGGCGTTTTCATGCCAGGTTACGAAGCGTGGAAATCAGACTATAATCCATCAGAGGTTGGTCTTAAATATATCGACCATATGGTGGGTAATGTAGGCTGGGGAGAAATGAATAAATGGTGTGAATTCTACGAAAAGGTAATGGGATTCACTCAGTTAGTGTCGTTTGACGATAAGGATATTTCTACTGACTTCACTGCGCTGATGAGCAAGGTAATGAGTAATGGAACTGGTCGTATTAAGTTCCCGATCAATGAACCCGCAGAAGGTAAAAGGAAGTCTCAGATCGAAGAGTACATAGATTTTTACAATGGAGCAGGTGTACAGCATGTTGCCATGGCTACTGATAATATCATTGAGACAATTGGTGCTTTAAGGGCACGAGGGGTAGAGTTCTTGAAGGTGCCTGAGATTTATTATGATGATGTGTTAGACAGGGTAGGTGAAATAGATGAAGATCTAGAGCCATTGAAGAATTTGAATATTCTGATAGATAGAGATGACGAAGGTTACCTTCTTCAGATTTTCACGAAGCCGATACTAGATCGTCCGACCATGTTCTTTGAAATCATTCAGAGAAAAGGAGCGCAGTCTTTTGGGAAAGGAAACTTTAAAGCTCTCTTCGAGGCTATTGAACGAGAACAAGAATTAAGGAATACACTTTAAATAATTAACACGTCATTCTGAGGGATCCTTTGGGCGACCGACAGAATCTCCCTAAAGATTTAGGAGATTGCCGCGCTTCGCTCGCAATGACATCAAGTTGTAGATTATGATCAAAGCAAACGATCCATCAAGAAAGTCTTGGGTAGCTGTAGAAGCAGATTCAGACTTTTCAATACAGAATATACCGTTCGGTATATTTAAAACATCAAAACTAAGTCCAAGAGTTGCAACGGCTATTGGAGATCAGGTTTTGGATTTATCCATTCTGCTTGAAGTAGGCCTTTTGGAAGGTTTGGGCTTGCCGTCGGGTATTTTCTCCAAGTCAACATTGAATGACTTTATGGAATTGGGAAAGGCTACGACCAGAAAGGTGAGAGATTGCATCTCTGATCTACTAGAGGAGAGCAACCCAGCGCTTAGAGACAATGATAAGCTTAGCGGCACTGTCTTTCATGACATGGACGCTGTAGAAATGTTGATGCCCGTGCGTGTGCCAAACTATACGGACTTTTATTCTTCAGAGCAACATGCCTTTAATGTCGGTACGATGTTCCGTGGGCCTGAAAATGCTTTGATGCCCAATTGGAAACACATTCCAGTAGGTTATCATGGAAGAGCTTCTTCTATTGTTGTTTCAGGAACTCCTTTTCATAGACCGAAGGGTCAAAAAAAGGCTGATGATGCTGATGTACCATCTTTTGGTCCATGTAAGTTGTTGGATTTTGAATTAGAGATGGCTTACATCACCTGTAAGGAAAATGCTTTAGGGGATGCTGTTTCAACAACGGAAGCGGAAGATTATATCTTCGGTTTTGTGATGCTAAACGATTGGTCGGCACGCGATATACAGAAGTGGGAGTATGTGCCCCTTGGACCATTCTTAGCCAAGAACTTTGCCTCTCATGTTTCTCCTTGGATTGTGACAATGGATGCTTTGGAGCCATTTATGGTTGAAGGACCCAATCAAGATCCTGAAGTTCTGCCGTACCTGAAGTATGAAAAGCCTACTCATTTTGATGTGAAGTTACAGGTAGGCATTCAGCCAGAAGCTGGAGAAGAACAGGTTGTCACTAACTCCAATTTCAAGCATATGTACTGGAATGTCAGGCAACAACTGGCCCATCATACAGTAAATGGCTGCAACATGCAGGTAGGAGATATGTATGGTTCGGGAACAATTTCAGGACCTGATGAAAGTGCTTATGGTTCCATGTTAGAGTTATCTTGGAGAGGTTCAAAACCAATTCCTATGAAAGATGGTTCTGAAAGGAAGTTCATTCAAGATGGTGACACAGTAATTATGAGAGGCCATGCTGAAAAGAATGGTGTACGCGTAGGTTTCGGAGAAGTAAAGGCAAAAGTGTTACCTACGAAGTAACTGTTCACATAATATAAGTATAGTATTAGGAATTGGTTATATGCATCTCTCAGAGTTAGCAGTAGTCAATGATGATTTACTTAAGGTTTGAGAAGTCTACAGAGAGATTACTCAAATCTTGAGTAAAACTATAAGCATTACGACTAATATTATTCCTAGTTGACGTATTTTAGAGAGCTTGCTTCTGTACTTGTTTTAATTCTAAGGTACTGATAGTAAAAACTCGGCAGTGCGAAAAATATTAGAAGCCACCAATAATCCACTAATTTGGATTCGTCAATTAGTATAATTACGCTAATTCCCAATAAGAAAAGTCCATTGAAAACAGCTAAAAAGAAGAGCTTTCTATCTTCTAGGCTAGATTTATTTTTAAATAAATCACTAATGACATAGAATAAGACACATGCAACAAAAACGTAATTTAAAAAATCCATAGATTAATTATTTGCTTCACAACTAGCATGATCATCTATAGCCTCCATAAGATCACCTATTGTTCGTGTCACATTCGCTATGTTACACGGAAAGTAACCATTGCCAAGGGGTTGCCAATCCAATATAAAGACACCATTCTACACCTGTGTCATATGATGCATGTATGCGATGAAAGGCTGCTTCAAATTGTACATCGCAGTCATTTGCAGTTGCACCTCTTTCGCTAATTAAATCACTGTATATATTGTGAGACTCGTTGCTCCTAGCAATTGAAAAGAGAGACATAACTTGATTCTCGTTCATTGATTGAAGTTCAGGATATCTGACTGAAAGTGTGCCGATCAAATGGCTATAAAGTGAATCTAGTTATTGCATTAGGTTATTTTCTAGATTGAGAGCATTAATGACCTCCTCAAAGCTATCAGAGTTTTTAACCGAGCTAAGTTTTTGGTCATTTGCTAACAATAGATTTTCAGTAATTAGTAGCTGCGCAGATGATGAAGCGATGAAAAATGCTTGAAATTCGTTGTCAATTTGTAATAGTTGAGCGATTTCCATATCAGTTCTTATCAGATCGCTGTCATCTTGACACGATGATAGAATTACAAAAATTAGAAATAATGTTTTGATTATTGACTTCATAATTTGATTCTATTTGTGTGTGTTTAATAAATATAAGAAAAAAATAAATTTAATATAATAATGAAATTAAAAATAAATAAATAAATATATATACTTTAATATTAATTATTTAATATCGAGTTGATATTGGAATTGTACGATAGTTATTTGGCCATGGTGGGACTGTCGCACTAAAACTGGTTGTTTTACTAATTATGGTTTTGATTTGTTTGTTTATATGATTAGGTTGATTTCTACTGAAATCAATATGAATTATTCATGCCGATTATGCGGATAGCTCCTTTTTATCAAGTATTCTTACTTAGATATTAGTATTATGAGAATTGATCCAAAGGAAATATCAACGCCCGATTTACATGCGCAGCTCCTTGGTTGCATTGGGCCACGTCCTATTGCTTTTGCGAGTACCGTAGATGAAGAGGGTAATCCTAATTTGGCACCCTACAGTTTCTTTAATGTATTCAGTACCAATCCTCCTACATTAATTCTGTCTCCAGCTAAGCCACGTGACCTTGTCTTGAAGCATACGCTTTTGAATGCTATGGCTACAAAAGAGATCGTAATCAATGTGGTCAATTTCAATATTGTGGAGCAGATGTCACTAAGTAGCACTGCTTATGCTAAAGGGGTAAATGAATTTGTAAAGTCAGGGTTGACATCCGTAGAATCTGAACTAGTTAAACCACCTAGAGTAGGTGAGTCTATCGCTGCTTTTGAATGTAAGGTAAAGGAAATTGTTCACCTTGGTGAGGAGGCTGGAGCTGGTAATTTGATTATCTGTGAGATCCTTTTAGCCCACATAAAGGATGAGGTATTAGATAAGGAGGGTAAACCTGATCCTTATAAGACAGATTTAGTTGGTAGAATGGGAGGAGATTGGTATTGCCGAGCTAATGGTGACGCCCTATTTAAATTACCCAAACCCAATCGGAATTTAGGGATTGGAGTAGATCAAATCCCTGCTTCAATCCGCAATAGTTCGATACTGAGCGGCAATAATCTAGGGAGATTAGGAAATATTGAAAAAATTCCCGAAAATGATCGCATATTTGCATTTTCAGAAAAGCCTGAAATACGAGAGATTAAAACACGTTTTATCAACGATCAAGAGTCATTCGAAAACCATTTGCACGAAATGGCAAAACGATACTTAGAAGAAAATGATTTAGAAAAAGCTTGGTTAACGGTATTACAGTCAGTTGATTTGTGATATAAAAGACTAACTACCATCAAAAACAAAACATATGAAAAAACTCATTTTAACATTAGCACTGGTTGTAATAGCTTCTAGTGCGTCTGCTCAATTTACTTTAGGGCCTAGGGTTGCCCTCACATCTTCTAACCTGAATTTAAGAGAGGATGTTGCAGCCGTTCAATCAGGGGATGCAGAATTTGGACTCCAATATGGTCTATTTATGAGATTCAAAGTGCCTGTAATTGGCCTTTATGTTCAACCTGAATTGCTTTTAAGCAACACAGAATCGTCAATCACTTCTGGTGCACAGAATGTTGATTTAAGCTTTAATCGCTTTGACGTACCAGTGATGATTGGTGCAGAAATTGGTCCATTGAGAATCAATGCTGGTCCATCGTTTAGTTTTTTGACTAATGCTGAAAGTGATGTAAGTGGGCTTGTAACAGATATCAAAGATAATTACAGCAGTACCACTGTTGGTTTTCAAGCTGGGATTGGTTTTGATATTCTTAAGTTTGTTATTGATCTTAAGTATGAAGGAAATTTCGGGGAGAAGTTTGGTGATGCAATTACCGTTGGCGGTAATAGTTTCTCAACTGATGAAAGACATAGTCAAGTGGTATTGGCACTTGGGTTTAAATTGTTCTAGTAGCATTTTAAAGCGTAATTCAAAGCCCTTGGTGTTCTGCCAAGGGCTTTTTGTTTTTTAGGTACCTTAGTCTTTAAATAAATCCAGTTAGCATGAAGCGAACCTTGATAGCAATACTTTTTTTGTCTCTTTATCTGAATGTTAACGCCTGGCAATCTGATGCAGAGCTTGGCGTTCTCGCGATTGGTTTTGTCGTTTCAGACATAGAAGCCTCAGAGAAGTTCTACACAGAGATCATTGGTATGGTGCCAGCAGGGCAATTCAGCTTGGATGATCAATGGAGTAAGGAGGCAGGCGCTGCAAGCGAGAAGCCTTTTTCTGTTAAGATGTTTAAAATGAAGCATAGAGCATCTGCTACTATTCTGAAACTGGCCTACTTTGAAAAGACAAAGAAGCAAAAGGTTAAAAAGGGGATAGATGATAGTTCTGGGGTCAACTACCTTACCTTCAGTTATGACGATTTTACACCTGTATTAGCACGGATTGAAAATGTAGGAATGGATATAATAGGTGATGTGAAAAGAGATAATTATCGAATAATCTTTATCCGAGATCCTGACGGTATTTTTATTGAATTGATCGAACGTCAATAAAAAAAGAAAGGAAGCACTAAAGTGCTTCCTTTCTTTTTTTATTCGCTTTTTTGGTGGCTTCTACATTCTTTTCGATCCGATGACCGGGTCTTGACCATTTGATATTTTCGGCTTCCGATGCTGTCATTTCTTCTTCAGGCAGTGGTGTAGGTTTAGCTCCTTTCGCGTAAGGTTTCATAGGGTTGATTCCTAGAATTTTAAAGAGCTCCATGTCGTCATTCACATCTGGATTAGGTGTCGTCAATAGCTTGTCGCCTGCGAAGATTGATCCAGCTCCTGCTAAGAAACAAAATGCTTGTCCTTCTTGACTCATTTCCGTTCTCCCAGCCGAAAGTCGCACAGTCGTATGTGGTAATATAATTCTGGTGACGGCAACCATTCTAATCATTTCCCAAATAGGCACTACTTGTTCTTCTTCTAGTGGAGTGCCTTCAACAGAAACCAACGCGTTGATGGGCACAGATTCAGGCTGTGGGCTAAGGGATGAAAGTGCTACAAGCATGCCCGCACGATCTTCGATCTTTTCTCCCATACCGATAATGCCACCACTACATACGGTTACGTTGGTCTTTCTGACATTCTTGAGGGTCTCAAGTCTGTCTTCCCAACCCCTTGTTGAGATAATTTCTTTATAGTATTCTTCAGAGGAGTCTAGGTTGTGGTTGTACGCATATAAACCGGCTTCAGCCAAACGTTTCGCTTGGTTTTCGCTTAGCATACCTAAGGTACAGCACACTTCCATATCAAGTCCATTGATGGTGCGTACCATATCTAGGACTTGATCGAACTCTGGACCATCGTCCACATTTCTCCAGGCGGCACCCATGCAGACCCTGGATGATCCAGATGACTTGGCGCGGAGTGCTTGTGCTTTTACCTGATCGACCGTCATTAGGTCATTTTTTTCTATATCCGTGTGGTATCTAGCTGCTTGTGGGCAGTAGGAACAATCCTCAGGACAACCACCAGTTTTGATGGAAAGTAAGGTGCTTACCTGAACCTCATTTGGGTTGTGATTTTTCCTATGAACTGTGGCAGCTTCATAGATTAAATCAAGTAAAGGCTTATTAAATATTTCAAGAATCTCTTCCTTCGTCCAGTCGTGTCTGATCTCGCTCATTCTTTGATTTTAAAGTATTGGCAAAATAGGCACACGCTTAATCAACTCCAATAACTAATACTATATTTGACTGATATGACAAGTATCTATCTTCTTTTAGGAACCAACCTTGGTAATAAAATTAAGAATCTAGAAAAGGTCAGAGAATTACTTGTCTCCAATCGTGTAACAATACGGAGAGAATCTTCTATTTACGAGACGGCTGCATGGGGCATTGAAGACCAGCCCACTTTTTTAAATCAAGTAGTAGAAATTGAAACGGCTAAAACTCCGGATAAATTGTTAGACTTGACTCAAGAGATTGAGAAGAAAATAGGACGCGTGCGAAAAGAGAAATGGGGCGAGCGTTTGATTGATATCGACATCCTCTATTATGGAGATTCAATAATTGACCAAGAGGACCTTCAAGTACCACACCCAGAAATTCAGAACAGGCGCTTCACCCTAGTGCCCATGGTAGACATTGCTCAAGATTTTGTGCATCCACAACTACTAGTCTCCCAAGAAGCCTTACTTAAAGCCTGTGAGGATACACTAGAAGTGAACCCTTATGAACAGGCTTTGTAAGCACTTGTTTATTCGCCAGAAGCTATATACTTCCTGCTTCTGCTTCTCTGTGGATCTTTTTCACCAATCCCTGAAGAACTTTCCCCGGTCCTGACTCTACAAAGTTTGTAGCACCATCAGCTACCATGGCTTGCACGGACTGTGTCCACCTTACTGGGGCCGTCAATTGGATCTTTAGATTTTCTTTAATCTCATTGATATCTGTGGAAGCTTTAGCAGTTACGTTTTGATATATAGGACATACACCTTGACTAAATACTGTTTCATCAATCGCCTTCTCTAATTCCTCTCTGGCTGGCTCCATCAATGGGGAATGGAATGCGCCACCTACTGGAAGTGGGAGGGCTCTTTTAGCACCTGCTTCTTTTGCTTTTTCACAGGCTATTTCAATCCCTATGTGAGAACCAGAAATCACCAACTGTCCTGGGCAATTGTAGTTTGCTGCAACAACAACCTCGTCAATTGCG
This sequence comes from Roseivirga sp., assembly GCA_965660665.1. Taxonomy (GTDB): domain Bacteria; phylum Bacteroidota; class Bacteroidia; order Cytophagales; family Cyclobacteriaceae; genus Roseivirga. The sequence continues at coordinate 18,588 of CBFIAY010000004.1, forward strand.
GCACATAAGTCTTCGACAACTTGGTCTTCAAGCCCAAGTATTGCCGCCATAGTAGAAGGATTGATTTCACAAGCCTTTTGCATCGCCAAGGCACGTTGCGATACAAGTTTAAGGCCATCTTCAAAAGTCAGAACACCGCTCGCAACAAGTGCTGAAAACTCTCCAAGTGAATGACCTGCTACCATATCTGGCTTGAAGTTTTCAGAGATCTTTGCTAGCACTACTGAATGCAAGAAAATAGCTGGTTGGGTAACTTTCGTTTCTTTTAGTTGATCTGCTGTACCATCAAACATAATGTCGGTAATGCGAAAGCCGAGAATGTCATTAGCGAGTTCTAAAAGTCGTTTCGCTTCAGCAGAAGAATCGTATAAATCTTTGGCCATTCCGGGGAATTGCGCACCCTGGCCTGGAAATACATATGCAGTCATTTATTATTGGGTTTGATTTGGGTGGGGTAAAACTAATGAATAATCATTAAGCTTCCATAAATCGTGACCGAAGCTCTGGTGTTGGTACTCTACACGAATCTTGCTTCCCCCACCATTTGTATCTGTTCCTTGCAATGATATCGTAAACGGCATGCCTGATGAAAGGAGGGATGATTATGAATATGTAAAGGACTGGGTAAAGGCTATTTAACTTCTTGGCTATTCTCAGTGCGGCTGAGCTTTTCTTATACACTTGGTCTTTGCTGAGAAGGACAAGGCTATCGAAAGTTTCGTTATCGTATCCAAGTTCTAGAAGCTTTTGCTGTCCAAACTCTGACTGAAGCGCAGCAAATTTGAAATGATTGTTAGGGTCGTGGTCAATGATGAAGTTAACAGAGCTGTTACATAGGTTACAAACTCCATCGAAAAGGAGTATGTCTTGGTTTTCTATGTTGTCTGATTTCTTCAATGTAAAGTTTCCTCAATAATGCGAAGCTAACAATACTACAGTGGCACTTAGTTCCGAGTATGTTGTGTGTGCTCCTTGATCAATCAGGGTTACCTGAAAATCTTCACCCAGTTTCTGAACTCCTGTGTTCTTGCGTTTGGATCAAGTACATCAAAAGTTACCGTTGCGGAGTAATAATAGGTGCCAGATGGCAATGGATTTCCATTAACGTCTCTTCCATCCCAATCTATGTAAATATTGGGTTCTATGTCATCTGCTGAATTAAAACTGAATATCTCACGTCCACCCCAGCGATCAAATACCTGAAAGACGACTGATTCTACAAACCTTGGGCATTTGCCATTGGGCTGGTCGAAGGCTCTAAAACTATCATTAATGTTATCACCATTTGGAGTGAAAGTATTAGGTAACTCATAATAAGGACAGTTATCGAAACAAATAGGGTCGCTTAAGGAGCTTTCATTATTTGATCTGTCAACTGACGCAATGCGATAACAACCTTTGATTTCGTTTAAGCCTGTATGGTCGAAGGTTGTGTTTCGTGTATTACCCACCAAAGTGAAGCTACTTTCTTCACCCGTATTGGAGAAGTAAATATTATAACTGGCAATGTCATTATCAACATCATCAGCAGTCCAGTTGAGCGTATTTGTGAAGTCCGCAAATGCACATGGTTCTGTTTCCAAACGGGCACAATTATCACTTTCCAATAATATTAACGGGAAACCGCCTGGGCCACTAATAATAGTCGTGTCACCAGGAAGTATTACTTCTGGTTCTTCTGGAGGTTGCTCATCGTTCGGTTGTACACAAATAACCTGAGAGTTATTAACTAGCGGAGCATCTATCTCCTCATTACCATAACTGCCTCGTGTTGTTACGAAGTAGCAGTATTCTCGATCATCTCGTAAAGCGATGCCATTAAATGATCCATCATCAAAGTATCTTTGTCCATCAACCGTCACTTGGCTGCTGTCGATTAAAACGAATGAATCTACGTCATTTGCATCTACATCAGTTCTGTTGCGATAAATAAGGTGATATGGGGCACTCTGAACTTGATTAGACCAAGGTACTTCTGCACTCCAGGCTAGGTTGACAGATTGTATCTCGCCTACAGCTTCTAGTCTTACCGATGAGGCAGTAGCTGAACTATCTATCAGGTTCTCGTCAGCATCATAAAAGCGTAATTGGTAATTGAATGGTTGGTCTTGAGTGTTGATTCCCGTATCCGTGAACACTGTATCCGTTGTAGATACTAAGAGGGTACGGCCACTCGTTCTACTGAATCCGTTATAACGGAAAAGCTCATACCTAAATGGTGGAGGAAATAAGGTTTTATCAATATCTAATGGAGATACCCATTTGACGAAAATCTCGCCATTGGTATCGCTCGTTTCTTCAATCGATACATTAGTAATTGCCGGGATGTCTAATGGAATAAGCTGACAAAATTCTTGAGAAGCATAACTCGTTCCGCCACTTGGAGATGGGAATTCAGCAACGAGGCGATAACAATAGTTTACACCCGGTCTTACATTATTATCATCCACATATGATGTTTGATTGATCGGTAATTCATCAATTAATACATAGCCAGCATTGGCAGGAATACCGATATTACAGTTCTCAGGAGTAAAGTCAAAGCTTTCGACACGTCTGTATAACTGCATTTTCGGGTTGAAATTGGCTCCGATGTAATTGTCCCAATTCAGTTGAATTGAAGTGCTAGATGCGATAGACCCAGTAAGACCAGTCGGTGCTGGAGCAACTACGATGACATTCCATCTTTTAAAATCTGTAAAGGCAGGTGCATCTCTGTCAAAAGGTTTATCAGATACTTTAAACTGGACTTCGTAGGGTCTGTTTCTTACATGTGAAATATCAGTTTGCCAGCTAAATAATGATTCTGAAGGCTGATCTCTAAACCTTGCTAGTCTTGCGCTATCAGGTAAAGAAAAGAAATCGGCAGGTGAAATATTCAAGTCGAAAACGCCACCAAATGCCTCAAGTTTCACCTCGTTGCCATCAGGGTCAGTGCCTAAAACTACAGCAGTCAATAAGGAGCCAGCTTCTACGCATGTATCTGGCGGAATTACTATTTCAGGCCTATCGTTATTGCAGTCTTCTACAACGATTTGCATGTCACGGGTGACAAAACCAATGAGTTCAAACCTGTCATTCAGTTCTGAAAATCGCCATTCCTCTACTATAAAGGCGATATTATATTCACCTGCCAACATTGGGGCATCCCAAGTTAAGTCTCCTGTTACCGGGTTGATTTCAAAAATTGCTGGACTTCCTCCATCCTCTCTGAGGGTAGAAATGGAGCTATCATCAAGGGGTAGGTAAGTTTCAATTTTCACCCCTCTGTCTATTAGAGGGGTAACTAATTTGTATGCTAGGCTATCTCCATCAGGATCAAATGCACCTGCATTATGAATAAAGCGCCCCCCAATACAAGCTCTATCGACTGGTGGAATAGTTAAGATCGGGGTGTCGTTTAAGCTGTCACCTGCTCGAATTCTAATTGCGGTTTCAACATGAAAGGCTAGGCTTTCAGAAGCCGCACCGCCAAGGTTGATAATATTGGCGTTCCGATTTTGCTCGGTAAAACTTACTACAAAAACACCTGGCCCGTCAAAAGTATGGTCAAACTGGATCGTAATAACCGAAGTTTGGTTTCCAATATCTACCTCAGTGATTCTATTGTCTACGGCTTCCGCTCTAAGCGCTTCAATACCAGGACCTATTGTTCTTCCTTGACCGAAATTGAATAAGCCTCCGTCACCGAAAGGCACACCCTCAGTGTCTCTGTAAATGGTAAGAGTGAATCGATACCTTAAACCGGATTGAGAAATTCGAACCGCAGTAATTTCCCCAGCACGGATATGAGTTGCTGCAGCATCAATAGCAAAGAGGGAAATTAATGTTAAGGACAGAATTAATCTTCTGAACATACTCATGTAGTAATACCTTTAAGGTCTAAACGCAATATCTGTAATTAGTTGTACTTTTTTTTATAATTCTTGACATTCTATTGTCCATTTTACCCTTCATCCAAGTGGCTACGAACTATCTTATTATCTGAACTCAATTTTTGAATTCCTGTTTTTTTGGTTGTGCTGAGCATGTTGAAAACAATTGGGGCTAAGATCAATAAAGCTAATGCAAGAATAAACTTTTAGACCTTGATTCAATACGAAGTGTTTTCAGATTAACGTATTATTGCTAAATACTTATTCCTTGGGATAGAAAAGTTATTCCTTTAGATAGAAAAAATAAACAATCAGTTGGAACAACTTCTTACTTAGCATATAAGATCAAAGGCGAATTGACTTTGATTGCAATCGTTTGGAATATAACTTTGAACTATAAATTAACTGCTATCATACAATGAGTTGGGTTAAACAAACCTTCAGCAGTTCCATTGGACGTAAGTTTGCAATGGCACTGTCAGCACTGTTCCTATTGATATTCTTACTTCAACACTTTACGATAAACTTTTTATCAGTATTCAGCGAAGAGTTGTTCAATGAGGTATCCCATTTTATGGGAACCAATCCATTGGTGCAATTTGCTTTGCAGCCTGTGCTGATTTTCGGAGTTGTGTTCCATTTTATTATGGGATTCATCTTAGAGATTAAGAATAACAAAGCAAGAGAGATAAAATATGCGATGAACAAGGGTACCGCTAATTCTACTTGGTTCTCTAGAAACATGATTTGGTCGGGCTTGGTGATCCTTGGGTTCATCGGACTACACTTCTATGATTTTTGGATTCCTGAAATCAATATTAAATATATCCAAGGCAACATGTCAGGCATGATCAACGGAGAGTATCGATATTTTGAGGAGATGGTTCATAAGTTCCATGATCCAATTCGGGTAGGGCTATATGTTTTATCTTTTGTCTTTTTGGCAATGCACTTAAAGCATGGCTTTCAGTCTGCCTTCCAGTCAATGGGAGCGAGACATGAAAAGTATACACCAGGGATCAAAAAACTTGGAGATCTTTATGCGATTGGGATTCCGGCTGGATTCATCTTTATAGCACTGTATCATCATCTAAATGCGATTTAAGAAAGGAATTATGACGACACTGAATTCGAAAATTCCAGAAGGTCCAATAGCTGATAAATGGACCAATTATAAAAATAATATTAACCTCGTCAACCCTGCTAATAAAAGGGGTATTGATGTGATTGTGGTAGGGACAGGCCTTGCAGGCGGTTCTGCAGCAGCTACACTAGCGGAACTTGGTTATAACGTAAAAGCATTCTGTTATCAAGATTCCCCAAGGCGTGCTCACTCGATTGCCGCTCAGGGAGGGATTAATGCAGCAAAGAATTATCAAGGAGACGGTGATTCAACCTATCGACTTTTTTACGATACTGTAAAGGGTGGTGATTATCGATCTAGAGAGGCTAATGTTTATCGACTAGCTGAGGTGTCTACCAATATCATCGATCAATGTGTGGCTCAAGGCGTTCCTTTTGCAAGAGATTACGGAGGGTTATTGGATAACCGTTCTTTTGGTGGTGTTCAAGTATCGAGAACATTTTATGCCAAAGGCCAAACAGGTCAACAATTGCTCTTAGGTTGTTATTCTGCCATGTCACGCCAGATAGGTAAGGGTAAAATTAAAATGTACAACCGTCATGAAATGATGGATGTAGTTAAGATCGATGGTAAGGCTAGGGGTATAATTGCTCGAAACCTTGTCACTGGCGAAATTGAAAGACATTCAGCTCATGCAGTGGTAATCGCTTCTGGTGGTTACGGAAATGTATTTTTCTTGTCGACTAATGCAATGGGATCAAATGTTTCTGCTGGATGGAAAGTGCATAAAAAAGGAGCATATTTCGCTAACCCTTGCTATACACAAATTCACCCTACCTGTATTCCGCAGCATGGAGACCAACAATCTAAGTTGACCCTTATGTCGGAGTCATTGAGAAACGATGGTCGAATTTGGGTTCCAGCAAAGAAAGAAGACGCTGAAGCAATTAGGGCCGGCAAAATGAAGCCGATCGAGATAGCGGAAGCCGATCGAGATTATTACTTAGAGAGAAGATACCCTTCCTTTGGGAACTTAGTGCCAAGAGATGTAGCCTCTAGAGCAGCAAAAGAACGTTCTGATGCTGGTTTCGGAGTAGGTACAAACGAGACTGGCGAGGCGGTATACCTCGATTTCTCTGCCGCAATTATGCGATATGGTCAAGAGCAGGCTAATATTCATGGACACCATGATGCCTCAAAAGAAAAGATTCAAGCTTTAGGAACTGATGTTATCGAGAAGAAGTACGGTAACCTTTTCCAAATGTATGAGAAGATTACGGCTGACGATCCATATAAAACAGCAATGAAGATTTATCCAGCGGTTCACTATACCATGGGCGGTGTTTGGGTTGATTATAATCTCATGACTACCATCGAAGGTTGTTACTGTATAGGAGAGGCAAACTTTTCTGACCATGGTGCTAATAGGCTGGGCGCGTCAGCATTGATGCAAGGCCTAGCGGATGGTTACTTTGTGCTGCCTTACACGATTGGAGATTATCTATCTAATGATATTAGAACAGGGGCTATCCCAACGGATGGGCCTGAGTTTGATGCAGCAGTGAAAGATGTTCAAGATAAGATTGACTTTTTCATTAATAACAAGGGGACTAAGTCTGTTGACCACTTCCATAAGCGCTTAGGTAAAGTGATGTGGAATCAAGTGGGTATGGAGAGAAGTGAAGAGGGGTTGAAAGATGCGATTGCTGAAATCAAACAAATCCGTGAAGAATTCTGGAAAGAAGTGAATGTGCCTGGTACTAATGATAGTATGAATCCTGAATTGGATAAAGCTGGCAGAGTGGCTGATTTTTTAGAATTAGGAGAATTATTTGCTAGAGATGCACTCGACAGAGAAGAATCTTGTGGAGGTCACTTTAGAGTAGAACACAGTACTGATGAGGGTGAAGCCATGCGTGATGACAAGCACTTTGCTTATGTGTCTGCTTGGGAGTATAAAGGTGAGCCAGCTGATGCAGTATTGCATAAGGAGAAGTTGAAGTACGAGAATATTGAACTCAAGACACGATCGTACAAGTAATTAATTGAGAATTTAAGACTGAAAAATATGTCAACCGCAAAAGGATTGAACCTTACGCTCAAGGTTTGGAGACAAAAAAATGACAAGGACAAGGGTCAGATGGAGACTTATCAGGTATCTGATATCTCAACGGATAGCTCTTTTCTAGAAATGATGGATATTCTCAATGAGCAGCTAATCAATGAGGGCAAAGATCCTGTTGCATTTGATCACGACTGCCGCGAAGGTATTTGTGGTAGCTGTTCTATGTACATCAACGGCGAAGCACATGGCCCTGGTCGAGAAATCACTACGTGCCAGCTCCATATGAGAGAATTTAAAGATGGTGAGACAATTTATATCGAACCATGGAGAGCAAAAGCTTTCCCCGTGATCAAGGATTTGGTTGTGGACAGAGGTGCATTTGACCGAATTATGGCTTCTGGTGGGTTTGTGAGCGTGAATACTTCTGGTAATACTCAGGATGCAAATTCAATTCCTATTCCAAAGGCAGATGCAGACAAGGCTTTTGACGCAGCTACATGTATCGGTTGCGGTGCTTGTGTAGCTTCTTGCAAAAACTCATCAGCGATGTTATTTGTGTCGGCAAAAGTATCTCAGTTTGCGCTACTACCACAAGGAAAAGTAGAGGCAGCAGAGCGTGTACAAAACATGGTGAGCCAGATGGATGAAGAAGGTTTTGGTAACTGTTCTAACACCGGAGCATGCGAGGTAGAGTGCCCGAAAGGAATTTCTTTAGACAATATTGCTAGAATGAATAGAGAGTATCTTTCTGCTAGCTTATCTGCAGATAAGCAATAGAATTATAGTATTCAAGTAAAAAAACCACTCCAGTATCTGGAGTGGTTTTTTTATGTTCTTTAGCGTGTACTTGACAAAAAAAAGCCTCAAATGAGGCCTTAAGATATTTTTTGTGATTCGACTATTGAGCGCTTAGACTTAAAACGTAAAGTCCACTTGTACCGGCAGCAGCCCCACCATCAGATATGAAATTCACAGAGAGCCTTGCCGTAGCTGGAGTTGTCGTAGTGACCAAGTTACTTAGAGTGAATACATTGCTATCGTCATCGCTAAAAATCAATTGATTTATATTCGTTCCATTGAACCCCCATGTTCCTGAAGCTGCAAATAATGGATCACCACCGACACTAGTATAGGTTTTACTAGTTGCGGTACCTCTCAGCGTAAGGCTGAAATTATCGAAGCCAGTGGCAGGAGCACCATCAAATGTAATTGATGTAGCTACCCAAGTGACTCCAGACGTACCGCCAAGGTCTAGTAAGCGTTGCTCTTCTGCTGTCAAGGCAGGTGTATCGTCCTTACCTCCACAAGAGAGGGTGCTGAAGGTCAATACTACCAGTAGACTTAAAATATAATGTTTGGTACAAATCATTTTTTTTTTTTAGTTCTCAATAATAGGTATAAATTATAAAACCACGTTGGTAAAGGTCATTTTTACTTGTAGTCTGCAATGTGCAATACTTTGTCACAGAACTCATATTCTTGCTTTTGGTTAGAACTAATCAAGACTAGTTTTTTACCTAAAAGCTCCTTCACATGTTCTAAGTACCAAGCAATCCCCTGTTCATCTAGGTTAGTAGTCGGCTCATCTAAAAAGCAAATTTCACTTGTTGAGAAGAACCCAAGACCAAGCTTAAGTCGCTGCTTCATTCCTGAGGAATAGTTTTTTATTTGTTTACTCCGATCTTCTTTAAGATAGATTTTATCTATGAAATCGTTGATTGAATACCCTTCCCTTAACGTCTTGAACTTAAAATGGAACGCTAAAAATTCGTCTAATGTGAACTCCTCTATTAACTCCAAATATGGAGTAATGATGTCAAGGGTTTTAAATATCTCATCCTCAGGGATTAATTTTTCACCTTTATAATATTGAACTGTTCCTTCGTTTGTAGGAATAAAACCAGCTACAGATTGAATGAAGGTTGATTTCCCACTACCATTCGGACCTGTGATGGCATAGGATTGAATGTCGTCAAAAGTGAAGTCAAGGTGTCTAAAAATCCATTCTTTGATGAATTTTTTACCCAAGTCCTTAACTTCAATTTTCATACTATTTTGCTGTATAGCCTTTCATTACCCCTCGATCAGAACCTCTGAAGAAATTAAGGATTTCATCCCTCTCATTTGTAGGTGACATTTCTAACTCCACTAGATCAAGTGCTTTTGAATTATTAAGACCTCTGAGAAAAATGTATCGGTATATTTCTTGAATTTCAGTAATCTTTTCATTTGAGAATCCTCTTCTTCTTAGACCTATAGAGTTAATACCAGCGTAACTCAAAGGTTCACGTCCAACTTTGGTGTAGGGTGGTACGTCTTTTCTAACCAGAGAACCACCAGATACCATGGTGTGTGCACCAATATTGACAAACTGATGCACTGCTGCTGCTCCACCAATGATCGCCCATTCGGCTATTGTTACGTGACCAGCCAGTTGTACTGCGTTGACAAGGATGCAATTATCACTTACTACACAATCATGCGCTACGTGGGTATAGGCCATGATAAGACAGTTTTTACCGATCACCGTTTTGTTAGTTGCGTATGTTCCTCTATTGAGGGTGACGCATTCACGAATCACAGTGTTATCACCAATTTCTAGAGTCGTGTCTTCGCCACCAAACTTCAAGTCTTGAGGAATTGCTGATACTACTGCTCCAGGGAAAATCTTTACGTTTTTACCGATGCGGGCACCTTCCATGATGGTTACATTGGATCCAATCCAAGTTCCTTCATCAATCACCACGTTTTTGCTGATCGAGGCGAAGGGTTCGATTACTACATTTCTGGCAATCTTGGCTTCAGGGTGTATATACGCTAATGGTTGATTCATGTGTTTTTAACAATTCTTGCAGTCATCGATGCTTGGCATACTAAAGTGTTTCCTACGTAAGCATAGCCCGTCATCTGAGCAATACCACGCTTAATTGGAGCCGTCAATTCACATTTGAATTTAAGGGTATCTCCTGGAATAACCATTCTTCTGAATTTACAACGATCTATTCCTAAGAAATATGGCGTGTAGTTTTCGGGGTCTGGTACCGTATTTAATACTAATATACCTCCAATTTGGGCCATCGCCTCAACTTGAAGTACACCAGGCATCACTGGATTGCCTGGAAAGTGCCCTTGAAAGAAAGGCTCATTCATGGTTACATTTTTGATACCCGCCACCATGTTTTCATCTAGATGTATGATTTTGTCAATCAACAAGAAAGGGTATCTATGTGGTAATATCTGCGTAATCTGATTGATGTCCATGACAGGCTCCAGATTAGGGTCGTAATAAGGCACATTGGACTGAGTCTCTTGCATGGCCTTCTTCAATTTCTTTGCGAAAGCTACATTGGCAGCATGCCCGGGCCGTGCTGCTAATATCTGTGCTTTGATAGGCCTACCAACTAAGGCTAAATCACCAACTACATCTAATAGTTTGTGGCGTGCCGGCTCATTGCGGTGTCGTAAATCTACATTATTTAAAATGCCTTCTTTTTTCACCTCAACCTTTGGTTTATTAAAGAGCCCAGCCAAGTAATCTAGCTCTTCATCCTTTACCACGCGATCGACAACAACGATGGCATTATTAAGATCACCGCCTTTGATTAAGTTGTTTTTGTAGAGCATTTCTAGCTCATGCAAAAAGCAAAACGTTCGGCTAGAGGCTATTTCGTTTTTAAATTCCGAAATACTATTTAGAGAAGCATGTTGACTGCCGAGCACTGGAGAATTGTAGTCCACCATAACGGTGACCCGAAAATCATCCAAAGGTAAAGCAGCAATTTCTACATCACGCTCTGGGTCTTTATAAATGATGCTCTCTGTAATTTCAAAGAAGTTTCTTAGTGCGTTTTGTTCTTGAACACCTACCTTTTCAATCGCCTCAATGAACATCATCGAACTCCCATCTAATATTGGAGGCTCAGGCCCATCAATTTTTATCAATACATTGTCTATTTCTAGTCCGACTAAAGCAGCCAGTGTATGTTCGACAGTATTGATTCTGGCGCCATTATGTTCAATGGTGGTACCCCTGGATAAATCTACCACATAATCGACATCAGCATCAACAATCGGCTCATTAGGCAAATCGATCCTTTGAAACTTAATACCGTGATCAGGCGGTGCGGGTGTGAACGTCATATTGGCCGTTACACCAGTATGCAAGCCTACTCCAGATACTGTTACTGGTTCTTTAATTGTATGTTGCTTGGTCTTCATGTATTCTTTGAAAATTCCGCGAATTTAAAGCTTTTTTTCTAGTTCCTTAATTCTCTGGACGAGATTGGGAAGGTTTCTTAGCGTTATGCTTACTCTCAAGAAGTCGCGATGCTCCATGATTGGTGTACCAAACCATACTTTTCCTTCGTCCTTTATTGTCTTAGGGACACCAGCTTGTGGGCCAATGATTGTTCTATTCGCGAGCGTTAAATGTCCTGTAATACCAGCCTGACCACCGATTTGGCAGTTCTCACCGATTTTGGCACTTCCTGACAGGCCAGCCTGAGAAGCAATCGCTGTATTCTTACCGACCTCTACATTATGAGCTATCTGAACAAGGTTGTCGATTTTTGCTCCAGATTTAATGACTGTTGACCCCATAGTGGCGCAATCAATCGTGGTGTTCGCTCCAATGTCGACATTATCTTCTATGATGACATTACCTGTTTGAGGGATGGCTTTATAAGTCCCATCTTCTTGTGGTGCATACCCGAAGCCATCACTACCAATCACAACGCCAGAATGGATCACGCAGTTAGCGCCAATTTTACAATTGGCATACACCTTCGCGCCAGCATAGATAATTGTATTATCGCCAACTTCTACATTATCACCAAGATAGGTGTGAGGGTAGATTTTTACGTTGTCACCCACTTTTGTATTGTCTCCTAAATAGGAAAACGCTCCTAGGTAAATTTTTTCTCCGAGAGTGGCTGAGTCGCTCTGGAATGAGGGCTGCTCGGTGCCTTCTTTGACAATGGCTGTCATTTGCTGGTAGGCCTCTAAAAGTTTAGCAAAGCTGGAATAAGGATCTTCAACTCTAATCAACTGACTTGTGTATTCTTTCTCAGCAATGAAATCACTCTTTACGATAACAGCACTTGCCTTAGTGGTATAGAGGTAGGATGTGTACTTTGGATTAGCAAGAAAAGCAATGCTGCCTTCGGTTGCTTCTTCAATTTTTTCTAATCGATTTACATTGACGTTGCCATTACCATCAACCTTACCATCAATCAGTTGAGCAACCTGTTCTATTGATATTTCCATGTTTTGATTGTCGATTACAAAGATATGTCTTTTGGCCAGCAACGATAGTACTTGCGGACTATTTTGCTCATGGCTTTTATGTTAGGTAAATCAGCAGCATCAACAACGTCTCGGACTTCTCCAGACTTAGATAAAATCATAATCTTTTGATCGTCAGAGATATACGCATTGTTTGATAGTTGCCCTGTAGAGTGGAAGTATTCGGCATCGGTAGCAGAAATGCCATAAGCCTGCTGAATTCTTGTTGATATATGCTCCACCTCTTCTTCACTGGCGGGCTCAGTACTGATCTTTATTCTGAAAAGCTCACGCTTTAAAAGCATTTGGCAAAGGCTAGATAGTACAGTGTCATGATAATGGCCCCATATTTTAATAGCGCCCCAAATATCATAGTCGTCTAAGGCTAGAAAGGTTTCAAGTACCTCTGGCTCGTCTTTAAAATCTTCGGTTTTAAATTCTTGTATTAAGAACAGTTTTAAGGCAGGTGTAGCGAATAGATCTTGACCTCTTTGCGATAAGTTTCTCGCTCTTTTAATAATGCTGATTAACATTTTCTCAGAACTGACACTGGTTTTGTGCAAGTAAACCTGCCAGTACATTAATCTTCTCGCACTGAGGAAGTTTTCAATGCTGTAGGTGCCTTTCTCTTCGACAACTAACTGATCGTCTTTAACATCGAGCATTTTGATAATTCTTTCGGCACCAATTGTCCCTTCAGAAACCCCTGTGAAATAACTATCTCTTTTTAGATAATCTAATCTGTCAATATCTAATTGACTTGATACCAGTTGATTAAAGAATTGTCGTTTATAAGCACCTAAGAATATTTCTAGACTCATGGATAAACGACCATCAAACTCATTATTGAGTTTTACGATCGTCAAATGAGAAATAGACTCATGTGCCACTTCTTTTAACAAGGTAGACTCTAAGGCATGTGAGAAAGGCCCGTGGCCAACATCATGCAGTAATATGGCAATGAGTGTGGCTTCATATTCTTCATCAGAAATTTCGACTCCTTTTGTCCTTAAATTTTCTAAGGTTTCAGTCATCAGGTGCATTGCCCCAATGGCATGGTGAAATCTAGTGTGATGAGCACCAGGGTAGACAAGTTCTGTAAGGCCTAATTGCTTAATCCTCCTTAGTCGCTGAAAGTAGGGGTGATCGATAATGTCGAAGATGAGCCCACTGTGAATAGTAATAAATCCGTAGACTGGATCATTGATTATCTTTTTTTTGTTCAAACTTTCTGCTTTTAATACTTTAAATTCGAGCTTCTTGCCAAATTTTATCTATGCAAAGATATAACATTTTATGGGCCGATGATGAGATAGATCTTCTGAAACCACACATCCTATTTCTCAATGATCGAGGCTATGACATCACCCCAGTAGCAAGTGGTGCCGATGCCATTGACGCGGTAGAAAAGGAGCATTTCGATGTGGTTTTTCTCGATGAAAACATGCCTGGCATGAATGGGCTCGAAACACTGAGTTATATCAAAAATAGAAGGCCTTCTTTGCCTGTAGTGATGATCACTAAAAACGAAGAAGAGCATATCATGGAAGAAGCGATCGGTTCTAAGATTGCCGATTACTTGATTAAACCACTTAATCCAAACCAGATTCTGATTTCGGTCAAGCGTATTCTTGACAATAGACGTTTGGTGAGTGAGAGAACTAATATGCAATACCAGCAGGATTTCCGCACGATCAGTATGGAAATGAATGATCAAATGGATCATAAAGAGTGGGCTGAAATGTATAAGAAACTCGTCTTTTGGGAGCTTGAAATTGACAAGACAGAAAACAAGAGTATGCATGAGGTGCTCGAGATGCAAAAAGTGGAAGCCAATGCCAATTTTGCTCGTTTCATTGAAGAAGAGTACGAAGATTGGTTGAATGACCCTAATGGAGATCGTCCGATTCTTTCGCATCAGCTCATGAAGAAAAAGGTCTTTCCTCAATTGAATGATGAGCCCTTGTTTTTTATCGTCATTGACAATCTTCGATTCGATCAATGGAAGGTGATCGAAGAGGATATTGCGCCATACTTTAACATTGAGGAGGAAGATACTTATTATGCCATTTTACCTACAACAACAGCTTACGCTCGAAACGCACTTTTCTCAGGAGAGTTACCGTTGGAAATGTCAAAGAAACATCCAGACCTATGGGTAGGGGATGATGATAGTGAGGAAGGAAAGAATAACAATGAGGCTGAATTCATTAAAAGACAGCTTAAGAAGAATAATGTTGATGCTCGTTTTAGCTATCACAAAATCATCCATGCTAACCAGGGCAAGCAGCTAAACGACAACGTCAGTAACCTACTTCAGAATCAATTGAATGTAGTAGTCTACAACTTTGTCGACATGCTTTCGCATGCGAGGACGGATATCCGGATGATCAAAGAGTTGGCTGCCGATGAGTCGGCATATAGGTCGCTTACTAGGTCGTGGTTTCAGCATTCACCGCTGTTTGATCTACTAAGGATGATTAGTGATAAAGGACTAAAAGTCATAATTACCACCGATCATGGTACTTATAGGGTAAAAAAGCCATTCAAGATTGCCGGAGATCGAAATGTGAATACTAATCTGCGCTACAAGCAAGGAAAGAACCTGGGTTACAAAGGAAGTAACGGAATTTTCGAGGTGCCTCACCCTGAAAAACTGCATTTGCCAAAGCTCAATGTATCGACTACTTATGTTTTTGCCACAGACGATACGTTCTTCGCTTACCCGAATAACTATAATCACTACGTAAAGTATTATAGAGATACTTTTCAACATGGTGGAGTGTCCATGGAAGAGGTAATTATTCCGATTATTTCGTTAAATTCGAAAAGGGCATAAAAGTCATTTGAATGTTAATAAAGGCAGACGCTCTTAGCGATTTACCTGAAGTCGCAAGTAAGATTATTGACTTTGGTGGGGAAGAGAAAATTTGGGTGCTCGTGGGAGAAATGGGAGCTGGGAAGACAACTTTGACGAAGGCTTTGGGGCGCGCGCTTGGTGTCTTGGATATTGTTCAAAGCCCCACATTTTCAATTGTTAATGAATACTTGACGGATAACGAAGAGACCGTTTATCACTTTGATTTCTATCGATTGGAGCGCCCAGAAGAGGCAGTAGCGATCGGGATAGAAGAATATTTTTACACTGGAAATTTGTGCATTTTAGAATGGCCACAAAAAATTGGAGGATTAATACCAGAGAAATTTTTAAAAATTGAGATCGAAGATCTTGGAGGAGAACAGAGACACTACAAATTGAGCAAACATGGATGATAAGGCAAAATCAGGATTCGCAGCGTTGGCAAAAGAAGGAAGTCTTTATCCAGAAGAGAAGCTAATGAAAGTAAAGTCTGGCAGCAAGTCATTACAGGTTTCTATACCCAATGAGGTGTCACTTCAAGAAAATAGAGTGAGCTTAACTCCTGCTGCTGTAGGAATTTTAGTCGCCAACGGACATGAAGTTCAAGTAGAGCAGGGTGCAGGCAAAAGCGCATTCTTTCAAGACAGAGAATATTCAGAGAACGGTGCTCAAATAGTCTATTCTCGGAAGGAGGCTTTTGAAGCAGATTTGATTGTAAAAATAGAACCCCCAACCAAGGATGAAATTGGTTTAATGAAGCCAGGTTCTACTGTCTTTTCAGCCATCCAACCAGGAAATGCTACTGCGGAGTATTTCGAACTGATTAATAAGAAGAAGATTACAGCATTAGGTTTCGAATTATTAGAGGATAAAGCCAACGGCTTACCTATAGTAAATGCAATGAGCGAAGTGGCTGGTAGTTTGGTGATTCCTATTGCTGCTGAACTATTGAGTAGTATAGGAGGGGGGAAGGGGATAATTTTAGGTGGTATCACAGGTGTTCCACCTACGCGAGTCGTTATACTTGGTGCTGGTACAGTAGCAGAGCATGCCTCACGAGCTGCTCTCGGACTGGGCGCTGAAGTGAGAATATTCGATAACGAGATATATAAATTGAGGCGTGTTAAACACAAACTGGGAAACCAGGCCTTTACCTCCGTGATAGATAGTGTTACCTTAAGTCAATCCCTATTGTCAGCTGATGTGGTGATCGGTGCATTGCGTGCTGAAAAGGGGCGAGCACGTTGTGTGGTGACAGAAGAGATGGTTGCTGCAATGAAATCAGGAGCTGTCATTCTTGATGTTTCAATTGATCAAGGAGGTTGCATAGAGACATCCGAGATTACGTCTCACGACTTACCAACTTTCACTAAATATGATGTGATCCATTATTGCGTACCAAACATTGCCTCTCGAGCTGCACGTACAGCAACAACGGCAATCAGTAATATTTTAACGCCTGTACTTCTCAAAATGGGTGACAATGGAGGAATGAATGAAATGATTTATCATTACTCATGGTTCAGTAAAGGTATTTATGGGTATAAGGGATGTACAACCAATTTGGGAATTGCTAAGAGGTTTAACCTTCCATTCAAAGACTTGAGTCTATTGACTGCAGCAAGGTTTTAGTCTTAGGTCATATTATGACTAACAGCTTCGAACAGTTGCTTGGGTAGTGCCGAATTTTTATCTGCCTCAAACTCTGTGAACTCAGTGATCCCTCTCCCCTTGCTCTTTACCTGTGACTTATCCATGGATTGAAATGCCATCGTCCAATTAGGGTACACTCGGTAGTCAGTTTTTCGCATGTGAAGTATCACATGGTTTTGATGTCTCGGGTCTTCTTTGATGCGATCGTATAGGGCCATCACGATGTCATACTCACCCTCTAATAGTTGCAAGAACTGATTGTTGTTAAAAAGCAGGCATCCCGTAATTTCATTAGCTTCATTAAAACTTCGCGCTTTGCTGAGAATATTTTCAATATCCTTTTCCGAAATATTAGGCATAGCATCACTGCAATATATCAGTTCGTAAAGCATAATAATCAATTTAAGAAAAATTGACCTTACGGTGAAACCTCTTATATCTTAAATTTTTTGACTAAAGCACCTGTCAAGGATTGAATAGATGGGTTTTACATTGTACAGCATTAGAACTTGTCCGAAATTGCACTATGTCCATAGCCAAGAGATCCCTTTATGATAAATGCCTGCTTCAAGTCAATGAACGGATCGCGAGTTTAGAAAAGGAAATGCATGCCTTAAAGGTGTCAGCCGAGAGTGATACCAAAAGCTCCATGGGCGATAAGTATGAGACAAGTACAGAAATGATGAATCTGGAAAAAGGTAAAATCGCTGAACAGTTGGGTGAGGCGACAAGAATGAAACGAACACTTGGTACACTTGATTTGGACAAGTCCTTTACAGACTGTCAGCTTGGTAGTTTGGTTAAAACGGAGAATGCGTCTTATTACCTGGCCACCTCTATTGGTAAAATAGCGATTGGTGAGACTGCTTACTTTGTCATATCTCCAGTGTCTCCTATTGGGCAGCAGTTACTTGGAAAAAAAGCTGGTGAACAAATCAATTTTGGGGGTAAAAAAATCTCAATTCTGAAAGTGGACTAGCCTTATTCAAAAGGGTCGTCATTGACTTCCTTTTCCGTCACCTCAATTTTATCGGCAGGCTCATCCATGAACTTAACCTCTTGATTAACAATGTTAGAGATGCCTATCATATACGCCATCATGCAAGTGCGCAGGGTGCGCAGCAGAAAAACAAATAGCCTTTTGATTTTTGATTTTGGCATGCTACGCCATGAGCAATCACCAATCCAAAGCAGGAATGCCGTTATTTCTCTGACATTTTGCCTTGAAACAGCAACAAGCTGTCAGGGTCTAAGAGGTTTCTTTGGCTTCGCCTGTCAGCAACTAGTAGACAGGGGAATAGATAGTAATCTGCTTTCTATCACCACCTTGTAGAGAGGTTATATCTCGCGAAGCATCGGTCTAGTCAGGCAAGTTGGCCCACCACCACCTTTGACGCTAATTTCCTGTCCAGGGTAGACAGTCACTTTACAACCAGCACTTCTTAACCGAGCTTCAGTAATCGGATTGCCATCTACCATCAAACATTCTCTAGGCGAAAGGGCCAATACATTACAACCCATTGATTCGAATTCTTCATCGGGTACTTCAATGAATCGAAAACCACGATCGATTAATAGTTTCCTGAATTTAATGGGCATTAAGGGCGAGTAAATAACGGCCAAGTCTTTATCTACAGGACTAAGAATAGACATCAAGTGAAATACATCTGAAGGTCCTTTGTAATGTGGTAATTCTACGGTAATTACTTCCACACCGTTTGGTGTTAAAAGAGCTTCTAACTGCTTTAAGCCTTCAGGATTTGTTCGGTAGGTGTGCCCTACGGCTAATGTCTTTTCGTCTAGCCAAGCTACATCGCCACCCTCTAAAGTTCCTGGGGCTGTAATGGTACCTAAGATGGCCTTACCCGTTGTTCGATAAGCCTTTGCTTGAACCTCCGGCTCGTTGATGCGACCACCTTTGCCCATGTTGCAGATGATCATACCAAAGTCGGTAGCTATAGCAGCATCACGGCAATAGATGGAGTCCATCATCACGGTGTCATCGGTTGGAAAGGAATGTAATTCAATGGATCCTTGTGTGAAGTGCGATTGAAATTCCTTGTATTCATTTAGGGTTTCTTGATATATAGGCTCCCCTAGATAGTTGAGTTCATTCCACTGTGCATGCAGTGTCTCTTGATTGATAAATGCGTTTGCCGCTGGCTTTATCCAAAGAGATTGAATAGCACCGTATTCTGAGTGACAAGTTTTCATTACGAAGTTTTACGTTTGTTCCAAATATAGACGGGGATGCCCAATAGTAATCCTATAAAACCGAGAAATACAGCCTGTTCTCCAGAGCCTATCATCATCCATATAGTAAAGGTAAAACCCAAAAGTGCCAAGAATAAATTACTGAATGTTGGACTAAGTCCCATATTACTTTCAAGGGAGAACAGCGCATAGGCCGCAACAGTGAAAATGTAAGAAACCAATACAGTAACGGTTGTTAACAAAACCATGGAAGTGTAAATACCGGAGAGGCCATCAGATTGATTGATAAACAAGAGGACAGTAATGATTATGCTTGAAGCAATGATGCTGAAATATGGTGACTCGTTTTTGTTAGTTTTAGCAAATCCCTTTGGGAAAAGTCCGTCTTTGGCCATCGCCATTGGTATTTGGCCTTGAATAAGAATCCACCCATTTAAGGCACCCAATGTTGAGATACAAGCGCCAGCAGCAATGAGATATTCCGCATTGGCCCCCCACATTTTGGATGCTGCACTAGCAAAAGGGGAAGCTGTGTTGGCTATTTCTTCAGGCGAGAGTACAGCGAACAATGAGAAAGAGCTTAGCATATAAATTATCGTCACCAAAAATGTTCCTATCATAGTTGCTTTCGGAATTGTCTTTTTTGGGTTGTTGACATTAGTAGCAGGCACTGTGGCCGCCTCCAGGCCCATAAAGGCAAAAAGGCAAAGGGCAGTACAAATTGTGATAGCTTTTGCAGAAGAAACCTCACTCACATTGAATGGCTTAAAGTGAGATATGTCCAAGAAGAATAAGCCACCAATAGTAACTGCAGCAAGCGGAATAATCTTTAAAATGGTTGTGATAACCTGTGTGTTTCCCCCAGCTTTCACACTATAACTATTCAAGGCCGTAAGGCTCCAAAGCGTGATTAATGCTACGATTAAGGAGGTAGTTGTGCTTTCTTGAATTATGGGGAAGAATACCCCGAGGTAACTAATAAAGGTGATCGTAATAGCGGCATTAGTTGCCCAAATGGAGAGCCAATAACCCCAGGCTACGAAAAAGCCTACGAAGTCACCAAAACCTACTCGACTATAGGCATAGGGACCGCCAGTAGCAGGAATTACCTTGCTCAAATACGCAAATATTTTCGCAAGGATCAAAGCGCTGATCGCTGCGAAGAGCCATCCAAAAAGGCTAACCCCACCATATTCTGCCAAAGCGACTGGAAGAGAGAAAATTCCGGAACCAATCATACTACCAACAACCAGCGCGATTGTTGCCCAAAGCCCTAATTTCTTGGGAGACTTTTTATTTTTAGTCATGAAAAAAATTACGCGATTTCGAAGCACCCATCAGGTGAATGGGAAGATATTGATTATAATTGAGCATGCCTAAATACGAAATTCATCCTGAAATTGAACAAGCTGAAACGATGCCGTCTTCTTTCTATAGAAGTGCTGAGGTTTTTGAAAGTCTTTCGGAAAAGGTATTTGCAAAGTCATGGCAATTCGTTGGCGCTAAAGAATTAGTTACCGAGGAAGGGATGGTTTATCCATTTACCCTTGAAGGTACAGGCGAGCCGATGTTGCTCAGCAATAGCGGAGGCCAAGTTAAATGCCTGTCTAATGTGTGTACTCATCGTGGCAATATACTCTGCGATCACCCTGCAAAGGCTAGGAATATTATCTGTGCCTATCATGGGCGTAGGTTCAATTTAGACGGTAAGTTTCAGCACATGCCACAGTTTAAATCAGCCAAAGGTTTTCCGAGACCAGAAGACAACCTTCATGAATTTCCATTACAGCAATGGGGTCCATGGCTATTTGCTTCATTAGGCAATGCCTATGATTTCTCTGATGTATTAGAAGCCATGCAAAGCAAGGTTGGTTTTATGCCTTTGGAAGAATTTAAGCTGTTTGCCGATCGCGGTAAAGACTATCATATTAAGGCACATTGGGCGCTCTATTGTGACAACTATCTAGAAGGTTTTCATATTCCTTTCGTTCATGCTGGCTTGAATGAAGCATTGGATTATGGTAACTATGAAACCGTTCTTTTCAAACACGCTAATCTCCAAATTGGCTATGCCGAGGGTGAAGAGAATACATTTGATTTTCCTGAAGGGCACGAAGATTACGGTAAGTCAATTGCCGCTTATTACTTCTGGGTTTTCCCCAACATGATGTTCAATTTCTACCCGTGGGGCCTATCGGTTAATGTGGTGAAGCCAATTTCAAAAGATGAAACCAAGGTGTCATTCATTTCTTATGTATATGACGAAAGTAAACTTAATCTAGGGGCAGGAGCAGGGCTAGATAAAGTGGAACAAGAAGATGAAGAAGTAGTGGAGGGTGTGCACAGAGGAATGAAATCACGCGTCTACAATACGGGTCGCTATTCTCCTGAAATGGAGAAGGGTGTTCACCACTTCCATCAATTGTTAGTTGAGTTTTTGAATAAGTAAGTTACTACCGTTTCCTTTTGACAGCATTCATGTGAAAAACATTCTGCTCATCCGAGTTTGCCTCAATAATGTCAGGTCTACCATCCCCGTTTAAATCCGCCACAATAATGTCATAAGAGTTGAACTCAGGCCCGACACTCATTTTAGTCCATTGATTTCCTTTTTTATCATTTAGGAAGACGGAATTTGTACCTGATACATTGGCCACGATAATGTCAATGTCACCATCTAAATCCATATCACTTGCAGTGACTGAATAAGAGCGGTCTTCACCGATATCATATACCATACTCTTTTTAAAGCTCAGTTCCTTATCTCCAAAATAGATGGCATTCGGTTGCCCAATATTGGCAGTAATAATGTCTTTATAAGCATCCTGATCAATATCTGCTATAGCAACAGATCGGGTTTCATCAGTGCCTGTTCCAAAGAGAATTTTTGTTGAAAAGTCAAGATTCCCGCCATTCAGGTAGACCGCATTCGATTGGCCATCTCTGTTCGCAAGAATCAAATCAAGGTCACCATCATCATCCATGTCGGCTACTTCTACATCAATAGTAGAATCGTCTTTCGCTCCAAAACCGATAGGTTCGGAGAACTCACCCTTGCCATTGTTCAGGCAGATTTCATTCTCTTGTCCACGATTAGTAATTAGAATGTCGATGTCTCCATCTTGGTCTAAGTCTGCAAGGGTAAGGTTACGTGTATTTGAGTATCGTTTACCGAAGCTTTTGCCTCTTTTAAAGTTGCCCATTCCGTCATTGAAGTAGAGCATGTTTGGTGCATTGTCATTGCCAACCGCTACATCTAAGTCACCATCACCATCTAAATCGGCAAGCTCTGTGGCGTAACTGGTTTCGCTGGTAATATCTAGGGGCTGAGAAAGTGTGAAAATCCCTCGGCCATCATTATAGAAGATTTGGTTTTGAAGAGGCCAGTGTCTGCCGTTTGCAACAACTGCATCCATGTCACCATCTCCGTCCACATCGCCAATACCAATAGAGGCGGTTCTATCCTTGTTTGTACCAAGAATGTATCGATTGCTACTTCTGAATTCTATGTCTTGAGCATAAGAAATGTTCAGAAGGAGGATACTGCAAAACGTTAAAATGTGTTTCATATAGTTGCCAATAGACTGTTCAGCTTTTAAGCTACTAATTTCTGGTCTATTGTATTCCCAATGAGTTTTAATATCTTACTTCCATGGAAATAGGCACTATACTGATCCTTGTAGGAATAGCTTATGTAGTCGCCAATTTCGTGATCTACTTTGCGCAAGAGAGATTCCTCTTTAAGCCAGAAAAACTTCCCGATGATTTTGAGTTCAAATACCCTAACCTTCAGTTTGAAGAGTATAATCTAGAAAAGGAACCGGGAGTCAATATCAATGGCATTCATTTCCGAATCCCTGATCCTAAGGGCGTTGTCATTTATTTGAAGGGGAATTCTAAATCTTTAAAAGGCTGGGGAAAGTTTGCGGTAGACTTTACTCGACTAGGTTATGATGTCTTAATGGTGGATTATCGTGGCTTTGGGAAGAGTACAGGTAAAAGAACTGAAGAGACAATAAAGCAAGACTTACAATATGTCTATGATAAGGTAAAGGAGCAGGTGTCTGAAAAGTATATCATCCTATATGGCCGATCATTAGGCTCAGGTTTCGCAGCTAAAATTGCCTCCAATAACCAACCAAGAATGCTGGTGTTAGAGTCGCCTTATTATAGTTTGGCGAAGGTGACCAAACGATACATCCCTTTTATGCCAGTTTCACTTTTGATCAAGTTTCCGATTAAGACGTATAAATGGCTGAAATATGTGGAATGCCCTATCAAGATTATCCATGGCACGAGTGATAAGCTGATTCCTTTTAAAACCGCTGTTTCTTTATCAAAAATAAACGCAGAAAATACTCGGCTCTATCCGGTTTTGGGTGCTGGTCATAATAATCTGCATACTTTTGAAGAATATCACCGCATGATCGAAGAGATCTTCAATTCTAAATTGCCAAGCACAATTGATCCGTCTGAAACGAGTTTGAATTTCAAGAGAAAAACTAAAAAGGAAAGACAAAACCCCTAATATTGAAACGTTTGCTGATCATAGGTTCTAGTCTTCTTTTCGTTTACATTCTTGGTGCCGTACTGCTCTACGTGTTTCAGGAAAGATTCATTTTTCTTGATGGTGAATTGCCTCAAGATCATGCCTTTGAATTCAACTCAAAATTCAGAGAAATCAACCTTACTACAGCGGATGGTGCTAATCTCAATGCTATTCATTTCGCTGCCAAAGCACCTAAGGGTATAATTATCTATTTCCATGGAAACCGCGGGGACCTTACCCGTTGGGGAGAAATCGTGGAGGACTATGTTAAACTCAATTATGATGTGCTAGTAATGGATTATCGAGGGTATGGTAAAAGTGTAGGTAAACGTACGATGGAGAAATTGTTAAGCGATGCAGAGCTCTTTTATCAATATGCCTTGACACTTTACCCTGAAAATGAAGTCACAGTCTATGGCCGATCAATTGGTACTGGACTCGCCTCATGGTTGGCAGGAAAGCATCAACCAAAGCGTTTGATATTAGAAACGCCCTATTACTCATTGAACACAGTCGCTCAACGCTACTATCCGATTTATCCTTCAAAGCTAGCCTTGCGATACAATTTTCAGAGTTTCAAATACCTAGAAACTGCAGAATGCCCAGTCTATATTTTTCATGGTACAGCAGATGATGTAGTACCTTATGAGTCTGGTAAGCGCCTACATGATTCTTTGCCAAACGGTCAGTCAGAATTCATTACTGTTGAAGGAGGTAGACATAAGAACTTGGTAGAATTCGAATCTTTTAATATGGAATTAAAAAGGGTACTTAATTAGAAAGCTATGCTTGGACTAAGGACAACAATTTACATGGTACCAGACTTGGTAGCGGCTAAGGCTTGGTATATGCAGGCCTTTCATGTAAAGCCTTATTTTGATGAGCCATTCTACATAGGATTCAATATTGGCGGGTACGAATTGGGTTTGTTGCCAGAGGAGGAGCCAATAAAAGAAAGAACTACCAATGTGTTGAGCCATTGGGGAATTGAAAACATTGAGGAAGCGTATAAAAAGCTCCTTGCTATTGGAGCTAGTGCTCATGAAGCTCCCAACAATGTTGGAGGCGATCTTATGGTGGCAACCGTTAAAGATCCATGGGGCAATGTAGTGGGCTTAATTTATAATCCACACTTCAAATTACCTGAGTAAGCTTACATTATAAAAATCAAGAAGATCAACGGGAAGAGCATTCCGATCAATGCCATATACCAACCTCTTTTCTTAAAGCTATTTTTCCCGCTAGAAATAAACATGCCAGAAAGGGCAATGAATATCATGGCAATACCGAATATATCGGAGTACCAGATCCAAGCGGGATTCGTGGTTTGATGGAGGTCGGCCATCTCTTTTAAGAGTAATCTTTTGCCATACCATTCCTTTTCGCCTTCACCTGTTTCCAGATTGATTTCTGCTCTTGCTTTGTCGTAAAAGATGCGCAATTCACCATTCTGAATTCTAAAGCTTTTGAATTCATTGGCGATGCCAATTTCTGGCAATTTTGACTCAACAAATTCCTGTGTTATCAGTTTAGTATCAGTAGGTAAAGGTATTTTGAAGGCCTCAGATTCGTAAACAAACTGTCTTGAATTGAATGTTCTTCTATGGTTCAATGCAATTCCTGAAATAGAAAAGGCTAGGATCAATCCGACAAAGACATATGCAATGTCTCTATGGTAGTTTCGGCAGAAGTTTCTCAATTTTTGGCTCATTATTATTATTTAGACTAATTCTTAATAGAGTCGTAAATATAGAGTTGAGAATCAAAAAATCAAGGAGTTTGATAAAATTATTTAGAATTATTCCAGATAAAGAATCTTAGTGCATTCCGACTTTGCCTTTCATGGATTCGAAGATTTTTTGGGAGTCAAAACCAACGCCATTTTTAAAGACAATTTCCATCTTGCGTATGTTGGTTACGTCTGCTTCTAGATCTCCGTTGATCAGGACTAGATCAGCTTTCTTGCCGATTTCTAATGAACCGACTTCAGCATCTCTTTCTAGGTATTGTGCACCGTTCAAGGAAGATATTTTGATGGCTTCTGACAAAGTGAATCCAGCTTCGATGAAGAGTTCTACTACACGCTGATTCGCGTAGCCTGCTACCGTTCTGCCTGCTCCAGTAGGATCAGTACCAGCGGCCAACTTACCTCCAGCTTCATAGAACATTTTCTCCCAAGCCATCTGTTTTTTGAATTCCGCTAAGGAAGCTTCGTCACGACCTTGCCTTCTTGTATGACTGCTAATTAAGCTTTCTTTGATTTCAGTACTCATCGCATCGATGCCACCTCCCAGTACCACTTCTCTGTCGGTATAAGGTTCAAAAACAGGGAGTGTGGAGGTGATGGTTACGTTCTTTTCAATGAGTAGATCCATTAAGGCCTTCATCTTCGGACTATTGATGTCGAGTTGGGCAAGGGCTTGTCCTCTTTTAAAGGCAGGACAGAAGTTATCGACCTTGTCATCTACAAAATCTGAGCTTTGAAAGAATCCGTGTTCAATATTGTCAATGCCGATTTCTGCCGCTTCTTGGTAGGTGACCGAACAAATATGTCCGGTGACTTTTTTGCCTTTGGCATGGGCTGCAGCAACGACTTGCGTCAAGTCTTCCTTTGTTATGTTTTGATAGACTTTAAAGGAGTTGATACCTCGATCAGACCAATAGTTTACCATTTCTACGCCTTGTTTTGAGCTTTCAATTACGCCTACTTCAGGTACTGGCGTTCCAGCTCTTTCAATGAATGGGCCGGTAAGGTCCATTTTTGGCCCCAGCATGCGGCCTGCTTCAATTGACTTACGAATGTTAATGTCGGTTTGCGGTTCAATACTGCCAGCAGTACGAATGGTGGTTACACCCCCAGCCAAATAGAGTCTCGGAAAGGTAAAAGTCATTTGCGCTACGCTGAAAACCCCATCAAATGGCTTTGGGTAGAAGATGTGTTCGTGCAGCATGACTAGGCCGGGGATCACTGTTTTTCCAGTGCCGTCTATGGTTTTTGCACCCTCTGGAATCCTGACTTCGTTTGAGTTGCCCATGGCCGTAATGTTCTCTCCCGTAAAAACGATGGTTTGGTTATTTCTGATAGATGCACCAGTTCCATCTATCAATTTGACGTTAGTAATGGCTACTACGGACTCTTGAATACTTACATAAGGCATAACGGTTCTTGAGAATTCTTGTGCTTGTGTTGTACAGATATTAAGGATCAAAAAAACGAGTATTGTTAGGAGTGATTTGTTCTTCATGGGATGGATAAAAAATCAAATGTAAGATAGGCAATTGAATGAAATAATAAGATTGATCTTATACCGATTGCAATTGTGCTGCATGCAGAATAAATTGGAGCATGGAATCCATCGTAAGTTTCTTTGATAATGTGCCTACTGAATTTAGAGCGGGTATTCTCATAAGTGGTATACTCTTGTTTTGGATACTAGAGGGAGTTGTTCCTTTATTCAGGTTTGGTTACAAAAAAGTACGTCATGCAGGCATTAATCTTTTCCTCACTGTAACCACTATGATTATTGGTTTCGGCTTAGCGGGTGTCTTACTGGCAGCTTCTGATATGGTAGCTCAGAATAGATTTGGATTGCTTTATATCATTGATCTTCCACTTTGGGGGCAATTAGTCCTAGGGGTGCTGCTAATGGATTTGATTGGCGCTTATTTTATCCACTGGACAGAACACAAGGTAAAATGGATGTGGAAGTTTCACCTAGTACATCATTCTGATACGACAGTTGATGTAACTACAGGACTTAGGCATCACCCCGGAGAAACGGTTTTTAGAATTGCCTTTACCATTTTAGCAGTAATGATTATTGGTGCACCGATGTGGATCATTATGGTCTACCAGAGTCTTTCTGTTCTTTTTGCCCACATCACCCATGCGAACATCAATATGCCGCGATCGATCGATCGTGCTTTGTCTTGGGTCTTTATTACACCATTGATGCATAAGGTACATCATCATTATACACAACCCTTGACGGATACTAACTATGGCAATATCTTCTCTTTTTGGGATCGCATATTTGGCACTTTCGCTCAGGTAGAGGATACGACAGCGTTGGTATATGGCATTGATACGCACATGGACCCTCAGGAAAATGATAATATGGGAAATTTGCTAAAGCTTCCTTTTCAACCCTATCGAGAACCTGCAGAAGCTAGAACTGGGGAGTAAGATGATAGGAAAAAGCATTAAAGAACTCACTAGTGAATTTGCACAAAGGGGGACGGTCCAGCTAGTAACCATTAGACGGGAAAGGAAGCAACGTCCTGTGGGTATAGAGGAGGTTCAGGCCTTATCTTAATTCGAAGAGCATCAATAAACGGAAGCCATTGGATTCAGCTTCAAAAATCCCACTTCCTAATACATAGTCTTTTTCTGTGAGAATATTGATTGGATTAAGTGTAAAGAGCACCATTTCTTCTGCGTTTTCTGGGCTATTAAGGGGAGGCTCATTGTCAAGCATAACGAATTGCCAGTCTTCATCGGTAAATAAGATCTGAAGCTCAGGTGGCAGCAAACCACCAGCAGGAAAGTCTTCCGGTACATAATCATCACCAAAATTAATCAAGGGGATTCTATCAGCTTCGCTAGCTTTGGCAAAGCCTACTAGTAAATCTGGGCCAGTGTCATCATCGTCCCATGGTGCACCATTCGCATTCTCAAAGTTGATTGTTTCAACCCGAATGCCTAGCGCCCATCTTTGACCAACGACCACTGTGGAGGTAGTAGCAACCCTTTCTCCGGTACTGCTTACTGCTGTTAGCCTAATAATGAATTCACCTAATTCTTGGTATTCATGGATAGGATTTTCGGTGCTGGATGCTGTGTTGTCTCCAAAATCCCAGGCATAAGAGACGCCATTTTGGCTCGTATTTGTAAAAGTGACTGATTCCCCTGGTTCTATGAAAAACCTATCTTGTTCAAAAGTTGTAACAGGCTTGATTGCTGGTTCGTCATCACTGCTGCACGCAGTGATGATTAATAGAAAGATAAGAAAGGAATAGGGGAGGTGTTTTTTCATATCAATAACCTTAATGTAGCAATAATTGGTAAAAGTGATATCCTGAGGAAGTCATAAGGGAAATAGAACTTAGCTTTGATGCTCTGAGGTAATGGTCAGTGGGAGTATTCAGTCGGCATTGCCAAACCACGGTTTAGGCGCTTGTGTGATATCAAAGTTGGGTTCATAATTGCTGAAAGACTCGCCCATTTAACGAAGCCCAAACTTCATTGATGTCACCTTTGAGCAATTGCATTATTGAGATTTCAACTCTGAAAATACAATGCCTTGGTTAAATCTAGATGTCTGGTCAGTGTAAATCGAATTAACGACAATCTTCAATTGCTTTTTCCAAGATACCCATCACTTTTTTAGTATTCATACCGACAAGTGAGGCTGGAAAACCTACTTCAAGGTTAGTGATAGATAAAGATTGAGCAGTCTCATCAAAAAAATAGTCTGTTGAGATGCCATTTTTACTGAGGTAGCCTGAGGTTCCTTCGAAGGCTAAACCCTGATCTTTTAACTTTGAGCCAAGACACTGAAACGTGCTGGCCGAAACATTATCAAACGTCTTGTTCATCTTCATCGGTCTCTACTGCTGCAACTTCTTCTTCTTCTTCGGTCTCTAGTGCTGCAACTGGTGTAAGGTTATCAGGGATTTTTTCTTCACCTGATTTTGTATGATGAAACACCTCTAAGATAAGGGATTCTTTGATTTCGGGTACTACAAAAGTGACTAACATATTATTGAGGCTTTCGTGAATACGTTCCCAAGCTGTGTGGATATCGTTGGCGTGGACAATCATTAGGTTGGTCACCTTTTTCTCTTTCCCACTATCAGCGTCACCTACCATATAGGAGATTTTAGCTTGGTAGAATACGTCACCACCAGTGTATTCAAAAACGTCAACAATCTTACTTTTCGCAATACTGGTTACTTGAAACTCGCCCATTACACGTTGGCCAATCTCATCATAGATTTTTGCTTCAGCCTCAGTAAACGATAGGGCATCGGCTAGATAAGTCTCGGTCACGTTTTTCACACGACCATGTTCGTCTTCTTTTTGGTATTTAACCTTACAAGTAAACCAGTTTTGCATATCAGTAAATTTGGACTGCGAAGTTAAAATTCAATCATGACATTTAAAGCGTTTGTGCGAAAAGCCTTAGATTATTTTTGAATGATTAATGATCTGACGTATTTCGCCTTTCAATGAGTAAAGTTTTCCCATATAAAAGTGCCATCGTAGTGACCTGCTTTCCGAAGCAGAGCGAATGGTTAGCCAAAGAAATTGAGGCCTTAGACTATGATGTCGACAGTTCGAGTATCTCCGAAGTAGAAATTTCTGGATACATGGACGATTGTCTAAGACTGAACATGTATTTGAGAACGGCCAGTAGGGTGCTTTATCAAATACAGAGGTTTCGAGCCAATACAGCAGATGATCTTTACAAAAGAGTAAAGGCCATTCCTTGGGAAAACTTTCTTCACAATGATAGTTACTTTTCAGTCACATCATTTGTGAGGAATGAACACATCACTGACGATCGTTTTGCCAATGTTAGGGTCAAAGATGCCATTGCCGATCGCCTAATTGAGGTAACAGGTAAACGCCCTGATTCTGGACCCAACAGAGACCATGTAGTTATTCACTTGTATTGGAAGGAAGATCAGGTAAGACTTTACTTTGACACTTCAGGCAACACGATTGCTAAGCACGGATATAGAAGAATTCCCTTCAAAGCACCAATGATTGAATCTTTGGCTGCTTCTACCCTACTGGCTTCAGGCTGGGATAAGCAAAGTCATTTTGTGAACCCAATGTGTGGCAGTGGTACGCTCGCCATTGAGGCGGCATTGATGGCCATTAATATGGCTCCAGGCTTGATACGAGAAAACTTCGGCTTCATGCATATTAAAGGCTATGATGAGGAGGCTTGGAATGGTTATCGCCGGTTAGCACGCCTTCAGGTCAAGAAGTCGCCTGAATTTAAAATCATCGCTTCGGACTTAAATAAGAATGCCATTTGGTCGGCCAAAGAAAATGCTAAAACGGCTGGTGTAGACCATCTAATCGATTTTGAGCTTTGTGATTTTAGGGAAACGCCTCTACCAGAGGCGCCAGGGATTGTCATGATGAATCCAGAATATGGGGAGAGACTTGGCGCAGACAAAGATTTGGAAGAGTTATACGCTTCGATAGGGGACTTCT
Source organism: Roseivirga sp. (assembly GCA_965660665.1). GTDB lineage: Bacteria > Bacteroidota > Bacteroidia > Cytophagales > Cyclobacteriaceae > Roseivirga. The sequence continues at coordinate 49,402 of CBFIAY010000004.1, forward strand.
TCAAGCAGCAGTGCGGAGGATATACTGGTGTAGTATTTACTGGAAATCTTGATTTAGCAAAACGCATTGGACTGCGTACTTCCTCTAAGATTCCGTTTTTTAATGCAAGAATTGAATGTAGATTGCTTATCTACGAGTTATATCAAGGAACTAAGAGAATTCGCGATTGAAAATATTAAATGCTATCGTTCACAGCTTTCCAACGAAGCTACTTTTAGTGCACGTCAAGCATAACCAGTTCCTATTATTCTATTGGCTAATACTATTTTCTATCGTAGATGGTCGCTTTGGCAAGTCGATGGGGATTCCATTTCTTTTTTTAGACCCCATTTACATGGGGAAAGTGGGTTTTTGGGGCTTTATAATTATTGGAGTGTCGCTAGCTGGCTTTTCGATGGCCTTCAACATCACGAGCTATATATTGGATGGCTTTAGGTTTCCGTTTTTGGGAACTCTTCCGAGGCCATTTTCTCATTTCTGTCTGAACAATGCCTTGATACCAATTACTTTTCTGGCTTTCTACATTTGCAAGATCATATGGTTTCAGTTGAACATAGAATTGTATGCCATATCAGAAGTAGTTATTGGGTTACTAGGGCTTCTTTCTGGGTATTTGTTAATGCTGACGTTTTTGTTCACTTATTTTTCTAGAACGAACCGTGACATTCAGAAAGTTATGAGGGATAAGTCACTACGCTTAACTGTAAATCCTGAAAAGTCAAAACGAAATGCTTTTCAACAACTCAGAAGACTAAAACAACCGAAGGTCAAGGTGAAGCACTACTTTTCGCTTAAGCTTAAGCATCATTCTACAAGGCGTTATGAGAAGTTCTATGATCGCATCGCGATACTGGGGATTTTCAAACAGAATCAACGCAATGCCATAGTAGTTGAGTTGCTACTGCTTGTCGTTGTAATTGCATTAGGCGTATTCCAGTCGTCACCAGTATTTCAAATTCCTGCAGCGGCTTCTGGCGTATTCCTTTTTACGATGATTGTCATGGGTACTGGCGCATTGAGTTTCTGGTTACGCTCATGGGTTGTCAGCGCTGTGATTGGCATGTTCTTTCTGTTCAACATCCTTTCGAGTCAGTTCAATTGGGGCTATCAATACCCGGCTTATGGTCTTAATTATTCAGGCGTTCCTGCCGAATATTCACTAGGGTCGATTGAGGCCATCAGTAATGAAGCTGCTATTAACGAATCTAAAGAGCATTGGCTTAGCATGTTAGAGAATTGGAAGGCTAAAACGGGTCAAGACAAACCAGTGATGAACCTTATTGCTGTAAGTGGTGGAGGTCAGAGATCGGCAGTGTGGACTATGAATGTTTTACAGCACATAGACTCAGTTAAGAATGGTCGATTAATGAATGAGACTTTTTTGATCACTGGTGCATCAGGAGGCTTGATAGGTGCTGCTTTTTATCGTGACCTATGGTGGCAAGATAGGAGTCCGAGGTCGGAAGAGCACTTGACTGAAATGGGCAAAGAACTTCTCAACCCGTTGATCTTTTCACTTCTAATCAATGATATCTTTTACAAAGGAAGAAGCTTTGAATATGGTGGTCAGCGTTATAAGCGAGAACGTGGTTATGAGTTTGAAAATAACCTCAGTGAGAATTTGGAACGCCTTCTTGATCGGCCGATTATAGATTATCAGCAACCAGAATTTGATGGAGATATGCCCGCGCTTCTTGTCAGCCCATTGATTACGAATGATGGACGGAAATTATATATTTCGCCTCAGCCGGTAAGCTTTTTAAATTTAAAGCCCAATGGGCAGAGCATCGTTCAGGGGGTAGATTTTCGAGCGCTATTAAAGGATCAGCAAGCTGATAGCCTTCGTTTTTTGACCGCATTGCGCATGAGTGCGACTTTCCCTTATGTTACACCAACCATCACATTGCCTACAGTGCCCCCAATCAAGATTGCAGATGCTGGTATTTCAGATAATTATGGTGTTGTAGATGCATTGATCTTCCTCAATGTATTCAAAGAGTGGATCTTAGAAAATACGAGTGGAGTAGTACTATTGGCCATAAGGGACTCTGAAAAGAATGCTGAGCTGGGCCCAGTAAAATCGGAGAATATCCTAGAACGATTCTTCTCTCCGATACAATCGGCATATTCAAGTTGGGATAAAGTACAGACGATTAAGAATGACCAATTTTTTGAACTGACAAAAGTTCAGTTTGGGGATCATCTTAAGCGTGTTGAATTTCAATATGGTAAGGATGAAGATCTAGAACAGCGCGCATCGCTTAGTTGGAGGTTGACTGAATTAGAAAAGAGAAATATCATTAAATCCATTCATCAAAAAAGTAATAAAATGCGTCTTTCTGGCCTTTCTGAATTGAATTAGTGTCAATAACACTACCTAACAAGTGTTAGGAAAACCATTCTTTTTGCCTAAATTTGAAGACCCTTTAGACCTAGGATAATTATGCAAGAAGTAGCTCCTTATAAGCCTAAGAACAAGATTAGAATTGTTACCGCAGCATCTCTCTTTGACGGGCACGATGCAGCCATCAATATCATGAGAAGAATTATTCAAGCCACTGGCTGCGAGGTAATTCATCTAGGTCATGATAGAAGTGTGGAAGAGGTAGTGAATACTGCCATCCAAGAAGATGCGCAAGCTATCGCTATGACATCTTATCAAGGTGGGCATAACGAGTACTTCAAGTACATGTATGACTTATTGAAAGAAAAGAATTCGGAGCATATCAAAATTTTTGGTGGAGGTGGAGGTGTAATTCTTCCCGAGGAAATTAAAGAATTGATGGACTACGGAGTTACCCGTATTTACGCTCCTGATGATGGGCGTGCCATGGGATTGCAAGGTATGATCAATGATATGGTCGAGCAATGTGATTATCCAACTGGTGAAAACTTGAATGGTGAGATCAACGACCTAGTGGGCAAGAATACGAAGTCAATAGCAAGGGTCATTTCAGCGGCAGAAAACTTCCCAGAAGCATCTAAAGGAGTTTTGGATAAGGTGCATGAAATGGCGAATGCTGTCGATACTCCTGTTTTAGGTATAACGGGTACTGGTGGTTCAGGTAAATCATCTTTAGTAGATGAATTGGTTAGACGGTTCTTGATTGATTTTGAAGAGAAAACAATTGCGATTATTTCTGTCGATCCTTCGAAAAGGAAAACTGGCGGCGCATTATTAGGAGATAGAATTCGGATGAATTCGATCAATAATGACCGTGTGTATATGCGCTCACTGGCAACGCGTCAATCAAACCTTGCGCTTTCAAAACATGTAAGAGAAGCTGTTCAAGTACTCAAAGCAGCACAATATGATTTGATTATTCTTGAGACTTCAGGGATTGGCCAGTCAGATACAGAGATATTAGACCACTCAGATGTTTCGCTTTATGTGATGACGCCTGAGTATGGTGCAGCTACTCAACTAGAAAAAATCGATATGCTCGATTTTGCGGATGTAATTGCACTCAATAAATTCGATAAACGTGGTGCGCTAGATGCGCTTCGCGATGTAAAGAAACAGTTCCAGCGTAACCATGGGCTTTGGACGGCCAATGTCGATGAGATGCCAGTGTTTGGCACTATAGCGTCTCAATTCAACGATCCTGGCATGAACTCACTTTACAAAGTGATCATGGACAAAGTGGTCGAGCGAACAGGAGCGGAATTGAAATCTACTTTTGAAATCACGAATGAGATGTCCGAAAAGATCTTTGTGATTCCACCAAAGAGAACAAGATACCTTTCTGAGATTTCTGAAAGTAATAGGTCATATGATGTTCAAGCTTTGTCACAAGCCGAAATAGCCGATAAGCTATATGGCTTGCATAGGTCTATCGAAACGTTAGGAGATTCAGAAATTGAAGACAAAGATCGTTTGATCAAAGGGCTCAAAGAGTCTTTTGAGCAAGTAAAATTAGATTTTGATCCCCATAATTGGCAGTTGATTGAAAACTGGGAAGACAAGAAAAAGAAATACACGGATCCTGTTTACAGCTTCAAGGTGCGTGATAAAGAAATCAAGATTGAGACCCATTCTGAGTCGCTTTCGCATACGCCAATCCCGAAAGTTTCTTTACCAAAATTCAGAAGCTGGGGAGATATATTAAGGTGGTCGCTTCAGGAGAATGTCCCAGGTGAATTCCCTTATACTGCTGGTATCTATCCTTTCAAAAGAGAGGGGGAAGATCCGACAAGGATGTTTGCTGGCGAAGGTGGACCTGAAAGAACAAACAGACGTTTCCATTATGTGAGTTTGGGAATGCCTGCGGCAAGACTTTCTACCGCATTTGACTCTGTAACGCTTTACGGAAACGATCCGGATTACCGTCCTGATATTTATGGAAAGATTGGTAATGCCGGAGTGAGCATTTGCTGCTTAGATGACGCCAAGAAGCTTTACTCTGGTTTTGACCTATCAAATCCAACAACTTCAGTTTCAATGACCATCAATGGTCCTGCACCGATGCTTCTAGGCTTCTTTATGAATGCTGCTATCGATCAGCAATGTGAAGTTTATATCAAAGAAAATGGCCTAGAGAAAGAAATCGAAGCTAAAATTGCGAAAATCTACAAAGACAAAGGAGTTACGAGACCTCTGTACCAAGGCGAATTACCAGAAGGAAATGATGGACTTGGCCTTATGCTTCTGGGTGTGACGGGCGATCAAGTACTTCCCGCTGAAGTGTATGAGCCAATCAAAGCGAAAACCCTTTCAAATGTTAGAGGAACTGTTCAAGCAGATATTTTAAAAGAAGATCAAGCACAAAACACTTGTATTTTCTCTACGGAGTTTGCCCTTCGATTGATGGGAGATGTTCAGCAGTACTTTATTGAGCAGGCCGTCAGAAACTTCTATTCCGTTTCGATTTCGGGTTACCATATTGCCGAGGCGGGTGCTAACCCAATTACACAGTTGGCCTTTACACTATCCAATGGCTTTACCTACGTAGAGTACTACTTGAGTAGAGGAATGGATATCAATGCCTTCGGACCGAACTTGTCGTTCTTCTTTTCCAATGGTATCGATCCTGAATATGCAGTGATTGGGCGTGTGGCGAGAAGAATTTGGGCAAAAGCTTTGAAGCATAAGTATGGGGCTAACCCAAGGGCACAAATGCTGAAGTATCACATCCAGACTTCAGGCCGATCGCTTCACGCACAGGAGATCGATTTTAATGACATCAGAACGACACTTCAAGCCTTGTATGCGATTTACGATAACTGTAACTCGCTTCACACCAATGCTTATGATGAAGCCATCACTACACCAACAGAGGAGTCAGTGCGTAGGGCAATGGCCATTCAGTTGATCATCAACAAGGAACTGGGGCTCTCTAAAAATGAGAATCCGATGCAAGGCTCATTTATCACTGAGGAGTTAACCGACTTAGTGGAAGAAGCTGTATTACTTGAGTTCGATCGCATTACAGAAAGAGGTGGCGTGTTAGGTGCAATGGAAACGATGTATCAACGTAGTAAGATTCAAGAAGAGTCATTGTACTACGAGACCTTGAAGCATACAGGTGAATTCCCAATCATTGGGGTCAACACTTTCCTAAGCTCAAAAGGCTCACCAACGGTATTGCCGAAAGAAGTAATCCGTGCAACTTCGGAAGAGAAGGAGTATCAGATCAACATGTTGAAAGATCTACATGAAGGGAATGCTTCTAAGCAAGAGGAGATTATCCGGAGACTACAAACTGCAGCTATTCAAAACGATAATCTCTTTGAAGAATTGATGGAAGCTTGTAAGTATTGCTCTCTTGGTCAGATCACGAATGCTTTATTTGAGGTTGGTGGTCAGTACAGGCGCAATATGTAATGTTGCGTTGGTTATTACTGCTTGTTGGTGATAACAGCAACAAGGGCTAAGGTTGTAAGCAGTTCTCCGGTGCCGTCATTCTGAACCCGAAGTATGAGGGTGAAAGAATCTGTTTATTGAATGCAACAGTACACAGTACTGACAGACCTATTTGCCGCACGCAGATTGCCTAGTCAAAATCTTTGCTGTCGCACGATTTCTTCCTCGCAACGACACTACTATGTGATGCTGAATTTATTTCAGCATCTATTGAATTGGTTTCTTTATTCCCAATAAGGTGGAAATCTCCCAAATAGATACTGGAGGTTCGTTTGTTGGTGACAACATCAATAAGGGAGAAGATTACTTTTTTACACTTTCCAACATCGCTTTCAAGTCAGCAGAACTATAGGTGTTAGACTTCATCACAAGCGTATTGATCTTTTGTGTATTGGTAATGTCCACTAATGGATTAGCATCGAGGATCAAGACGTCTCCGGATTTTCCAACAGCTAATGTGCCATAGAAATCTTCTACTCTTAAGAACTTTGCGCCATTAATGGTGGCTGCTTGTAGCGCCTCTAAAGGGCTTAAGCCTGCGTCAACTAAAGCAGCCAATTCCTGATGTAACGAAATGCCCTGATACGTATAAGAATTTGAAGCACCTGAATCTGATCCTGCCAAAAGTGAAACACCTGCAGCACTCATTTTAGGTACTAAGTTTTTAAAGGCGGTATTCAACCTGTGTCGCATAGCGATAAATTCTTCTGAAGCCCGTGCCGCACTTCTGATGCGGCCTTGATACGTTTCGATTATGCCTTCACCGATATAATTCAGGTAGTCGTCAGCACTATGGTCATCGCGATCAAGGTAAGAAAGTGTATTTCCAATATGCATGGTTGGCGTCACATAGGTGTCGTTGTCCACTAACATTTTGAAGGATTTTTGAGCTTGTTCTTCAGAGTAAGTGTCCATTAGGGTGGTCATCGACCCCCAGAAACTAGCTTTTCGATTGATGTTGTCATCAGTTACCTGTTGCTCTTCGGAGGAGGAGCCTTTTAATATGTAATAGAGGTGCTCTACAGAACCTAGGCCTGCAGTAACTGCTTCTTCTAACATCACTGTGAAAGGCATGTGGCCAGATGTTCTAATGCCACGTCTTTCGGCTTCTTCTAATATCCAGATATAAGCTTCTCTTGTCACTCGGCTATCATAGAGTTTGATGAAATCGACATTCATTTGTTCCAATGAATCAATCGCAATTACCGCATCTTCTTTAGTCACTACTGGAATTGAACCGGCCCAAGTGGCCCTCGGCCCATCCAGTTTTGGTCCTGAGGTATAAATCATTGGTCCGACTAACAATCCATTCTCCATTTCTGCCCGCCATTTGAAAATCTCAGTGGTCATATCACCACCTGCTTCGCGAACACCAGTAATCCCATTCGCAACAAAGAGGGGGAGAAGGTTTTTGTTTTCTCCTATCAATTCATCACCCCCACGAAAATGTACGTGCATATCCCAAAGGCCAGGGATAACATATTTTCCGGTGGCGTCAATTGTCTGGCTAGCCGAAATATTTGAGTTTCCGTTTCCAAGGTATACAATAGAATCGTTTCTGATTCCAAGGCTCAGATCTCCTGATACTTCTCCCGTATTTACGTCAACAACGCTAGCATTCTGAATGAGAACATCTACTTGCTCTTCTGCTGTATTGGTGCAGTTAAGCAGGAATAGGAAAGGAATAGTGGCAAAAAGGAATCGCTTCATGGTCAGTTGTTTTTATGGTACTGACTTAAAAGTATAGAATTGAAGTATAGTATCTAACCAGTATTTCTTTAGTGGTAGCAATTCAGAAAGCTTATACCAAACTCTCTAGATAATGTTGAGAAATACCGAATTGTTTTTTGAGCTTTTCGACTTCCTCTAGATATTTTGAGGGGTCCGTTTTTTGATTTTTTTTCTCACCGATAATCATCAAGTTTTTACCTGTGTGCTCTGTAGAAATGAATTCGAAGATCTTCGTTCTATAACCATTGGCTTCCATAATCAATGCTCGAATCGCATCGGTGACAATTTCTGCTTGGCGTTCTTTCAAGATACCATGCTGTAAAACACTGTCAAGTCCTTCGCTTTCGGTCATGGATTTTCTAATTTGTTTGTGACAGCAAGGTGCACAGATGATTAGCTCAGCGTTAGCCGCCATGCCCTTTGCAATCGCGTCATCCGTAGCGGTATCACAAGCATGCAAGGCAATGAGTATGTCTGTTTTATCTAAACTGTAATCACCAATATAGCCCAGCTCAAAGTTGAGCTTTTCGAAGCCAACAGACTTGGCTATGGTATTACATTTATCGATTAAATCTTGACGTACTTCAACCCCAGCCACTGAAGCATCTAGTTTCAATTGAGTGGTCAAGTAATCATATAGGGCAAAGGTTAAGTAGCCTTTACCAGAGCCCATGTCTACCACATTAATGGGGTTTCCACTAGAAAGCATTTCATGGTTTTTCAAAAGCCCTTCAATGACTTCAACGAACTTGTTGATCTGTTTAAATTTATCGCCTTTATCTTTTAAAACCCTTCCGTTTTTGTCCAACACACCTAGTTGTTTGAGGTAATCAGCGCCTTGAATAAGGTGTCTCTTTTCTTTGTCATGACCACGTTTGGGAGCAGTCTTAAAAGTGGCCTTGGTTTGCTTTAATCTTGATTTCTCTTCGTTTCGCTCAAAAGCATAATCTGCCTTAGAAGTAAATAGGTTGGCATTTTGAAATTCAGTTTTAAAGAGATTTTCAATAGTAGCTATGCCTTCCTGAATGGGTTGGTTCTTGGTAAGGTCATTGGTTTTATGACGATAAACGAATGAAAGCTGTGGCTGTCTTTTTATGATAGCCAATGAGATGATTATTTTCTTAAGGGTTCCAGCACCATCAACAGGTTTGCTAAAGGTTAGTCGTACAAAGGAATCATTGTCGATGCTTGACTGAATATGCTTAAGTATTTGAATCTCGTTTGACATGAATCTCTGTTCTAAGCTGTAAAGATACATTTAAGGAGATCAAGTATTCCAGTACCTAGCATTATATAAATTGTGACTTCAAGCTATGATTTGAAAAAGTGAAATTCATCTTGGTATCTGGTGACTAAATGCAGGGTTTGCAGCTTTTATGGAAATATGAGTAAATAGAATGTTTATACTTGTCTTGTTTTGATCACCAATTTGTTAATTGACTTGGTTTTTATTGCTATTAGCGAGTTAGCTTTGCGTTAAAAACTAAAGCACCGTTGCTTAAATGAAAATGATTATGAAACTCCTTCTAGGGCTATCTCTTATCTTTTGTGTGAATGATTTGCTATCGCAGCAAAGTGCATTTATTCAAGAGATCAAAAAGTACAGAGCACAGCAGAACGCTGAGTTTCTTAACCCAAATAAGTCCCCCCTCACTCTAGAGGAACAATCGACATTTCAAGGGCATGAGTTTTTCGAGGCAGACGGGGCTTATCGAGTAATAGCAAGGTTTGAGGCGACCCCCAACGATCAACCGTTTCCACTAGGAACAAGTAAAGGTAGTACTCAACTGTACCAACGCATAGGAGTCCTTCATTTTGAATTGAAAGGGGATTCCTATACACTTGAAGCGTATTTACAAGTGCAACGCTTTAGAATCCCCGGTCAGAAACCCATCGTTTTTCTGCCTCTAGTAGACCAAACGACAGGGGATATTACGTACGGAGGAGGGCGATACTTACATTATGAAGGAATTCCTGAGGGCACAGAATGGGTGATTGATTTCAATAAACTCTACAACCCTTATTGTGCTTATAGCGATAAGTATGAATGCCCGATGGTACCTGAACCTAATCATCTGCCCATAGCGATTGAGGCAGGCATTAAAGGGTCATAAACGATTAGTAAGAAACAACCTTTGGTAAGATTGCTTCCTACTAATGAATACTATTCCAAACTACAACTCCCATTAAAATCAGATGCATCGAAGAGCGTATTGGCTCGGCCTACTAGCGTACCTTTTGTTACTTCGATGGTCAATTGGTTACTGCCTGATCTTTTTGGTGAACAGTACTCTAACAAGTAATAACTATTTGCACGGCCGTTGACTAAGTCGCCAATTTCTCTGAAACTATCCAATAGTTCTCCAATGTTGGCCGCTGAGACAAAGCTAGTTTTCCCTACTTCTCTTAATACCTGTTCATCAATTTCCCCTCCTAATCCGATGGTGTATATCGAGATATCTCTGTCTGCATTGGCAACAGCTCCTAGCGCTTGACCTTTTGTATTTCTATTGGCTTGATCTGTGCCATCTGTGAAGATGATTAACGCACTAGAAGCTATTTCGTCCAAGTTTCTGGTTTGAGTGAGCTTTTGGCTGGCCACTTCAAGCCCTTGAATTACGGCCCCATACAAGTTGGTGGAGTTGTCAGAACTCATTTGAGGTGAAATATTATCTATCGCTGCTTTCAACATAGCAGCACTTGACGATACACCTTGTAGTTGTTTAATGTTCTCGGCACCGTCAAACCACCAGATGTCCATTTTAATAGCTTGAGCAGATGGTTCTTCAGTGGTTGGTAATACTTCATCAATAAAGCTTTTAGCGGCTTGTTTTAATCCGGCTAAATTCTCGCTGCCCAAAACACTGCCACTTAAATCGAGCATTAATGTGATATGGTAGTCAAAAACTTGCTCGTTCGGTTGAATTTTACGCGTTGCTTCAAATTCAGAAATTAGAGCGCCATTTTCATAAATGAGGAAATCATCTTCATTGAGCCCTGCTACGCCATTTCCAGCACCATCTTCTACTCGGAAGAATACAGATACATTTGAAGGTAAATTGATGAATTGATCCTCTATGGTGACATTTAAATTGATGCTCTCGGCATCATCACTTCCACAGGATGTGATAAAGGTTAAAAGTAGCATCGAAAGGAGCAGTATGATTTTTGATTGTTGCATGTTCTTAGGTTAAGAGTTCACCGCTAAAACCATAAAACTTATTTTCATATTGTACAGTTAGCCATTTAATTCGAGTAATTTCGGGTCCCATTTATTTTATTACAATATGAAGACAACGACCACGTTACTAGGAGATTATCAATTTGAGGCTGTTAATGAAAATGGCAATGTTGTACAGATTGATATGCGCCCTGCGGAAGAGAAGCAAGGACAGTCGCCAACTGAGTTATTATTATCAGCGCTAGCTGGTTGTGCATCTGTTGATTTAGTCCAGATGTTGAAAAAAAGAAAGAGAACGGTTTCTAATTTGTCAGTGGTAACTGAAGGAGATAGAAGAGAAGAGCACCCCAAAGGCTTTACCAATATCTCTCTTCATTTCATCTTAGATTCTCCAGATGTAACGCAAGAGGAGTTTGAGAAACTAGGTCATATGGCGGCTACAAAGTACTGCTCCGTTGCAGGTTCTTTGAGTGCTGAAATGGGGCACAAATTCACCATCAATCGTTAGAGGTTTAGCCAATAAGTCATTTTGATGACCAAGGCTCTGTTTTTATTGATAAAGTCCCCTGGGAAGTAATTGTCTGTGTAGGCAATAAAAATATCTGATACAGGTTTGAACCTCCATTGTAGCCTCGAATTGATATTAACATTATCGATTTGGCTATTGTATTGAACGAAGGTGGTCCAGAAGAGTGATTTATTGAAGGTGATGTCAAACCTTGGTCCTATCAAGAAGATGTCTGCATCGCCATAAGGATCAGGGAGCCTGATGTTATTATAATTAAAGTCAAGGCTCACTAAGCCATAGGGCTGAAATCGGTAGTTAATACTTCCACCAAGTCCGTACCTATTTCCATTGAAATATTCACCAGAACTGGTTCTGAGGGTATAGAAGAAGAATTTACGCGTATCAGAATTATAGCTCGCTTCGAAATTGGTGAATGAATAATCCGTTCCCTCAGGCAAGGCCAAATTACCTTCACGCGTTGGGTCAAAATCTCCGAAGAGGTAGATGAAGTTGCGGTTAAAACTAGCGGTAAATCTCCCCGTGTTTTTCAACTGGGTATCAACCCCCAATTTAATTTCTGAATCTGTTGTGCCGTTTGCATCATTCTGAAAAACTTGAAATGATGCCAATGGATTAAACTGTTGGAAAGGGCCCTTTTCTGGATAGAAGTTTTTTCTGACCTCTAAACTGGCAAATTCATACCCGTTTCGTCTGGCAAAACCCACTTCAGGGTTATAATTGTCTCCAACTTTTTGAACTCGACTTTCTATTCTCCATTCTAAAGTAGAATAGGAAAGGCTCGCAGCGGTGGCATAGCGATCATCTAGATTGTCTTTATCAAAAGATTTGTGGTAAAAAAGTTTACCGTTCCAAACATTGTCTGCGGAAGCTAAATTATAATCGACTCCAAGAACTCTATTATACTGACTGAAGTTGGTGCCGCTTTCATTACGGAAATCCTGCTTATTGATCATGATCAATCCAATGTTTGATCGACTGAAGACTTTCCTCTGAATTGCCGCTACCGTATAATTGATTTGAGGCAAGTTTATATCTCGCTCTTCATCTGCTTGCATGCTCAGTACACCTATTCGCCAATTATTATTGAGTTTGCCACTCAAACGAGCTCCGGCATTGATCTTATTCTGAATATTTTGCCCAGTTGACTCATCTCTCGAAACTCCAATTCGTCTAGAGAAAAATGGTCTTAACCCATCTTGGCCAAATTGGCCAAAGAGGTCAGCGTTTTCAAGGAAGAACTGCCTACGTTCAGGAAAGAATATTTCAAATCGGTCTAAGTTGGTTACCTGTCGGTCTACTTCTACTTGCGAAAAGTCTGGGTTAACTGTGAGGTCAAGATTCATGGCAGGCCCGATGCCTATTTTAGCATCGAAACCAAAATTCCCTGAAGATTCAGAGGTTCTTGGCAATTGATCTGTCTCACCATTAGGCACATATCCACCCGTGCCGGCTGCATTACCTGAGATATAAGGAATGATTGCAATATTACCACCTGGGTTGTCTAATGGCTCATCCCAAACCAATTGTCCTGTATGGGCCAAGGAGTATAGCGAAAAGTTTCTTGGCACTGAATTCCAAGCAGACCTTTCACCAGTGTTGCTGTCAATTCGGTAGGCGTTAACGTTCCAATTGTTGCCACCTTCTTTAAATCGGATGCTCTTAAATGGAATCGCCATTTCTACCATCCAGTATCCTTCATGTTGCGTTGCCTTACCGAACCATTTATTCTCCCAGTCTAGTGATAAGTCGCCACGGTTTCCGCCACCATTAGAAATTAGGCCCTCTCTTCTTACACCGAACGGATTGATTCCAAATTGAAAAGCATTGGTTTTGTCATCGAAAGTATCAAAGTGCACGATGAACATGTCATTACCACCACCTCTGAAATCTCGTCTAAGCGAAGGTGTTACATATTTTGAAGGCCCAGTGTTAAAAAGTTTTGCACCGATGTAAATGAATTTATCATCATAGCTAAATTTCATTTCACTGATGGCATCTGACTGAATGCCATCAGCAGGGAAGTTTTGTTGAAAGTCATCCGCTATATCAGCATTTTGCCACGTTGCTTCATCGAGTAGGCCATCGAGCACAATTTGATCTATAACTCTATTAATATTGACTTGCTTTCGATCCTGAGCTTGTCCTAAGAAACAAATTGCAGAAAAAATGACAGTGAGTAGAGGTTTGAGGCTTCGCATTAGTTACGCAACGTTAATCGTATTTATAATTTCTACAAAACACTGACTTGGCTTTGTGACGGGCGGTACTTCTTGTTGAAGTATAGTATATTTCGAAAAAAATCAAATCACCATGCGCATTGTAAAGGAAATTACCGGTAGGCCATGCAAGATTACAGTGTTTTCATGGAATGGAAAATACTTGATTAAGTTGGAGAGTGGGTCATTTGAACAAACGTTTAAGGTCAGCGAAATGGATGTGCTCGAAGAGGAGTTAGATGATATTTTGAGCGATACTTTTTTAAATGAAGCTTTGAAACGGTTCGATGACATGGCGCAGTCGCTAAGGAATTCAATAAATTAAGAAATACCCTTAAATTTATATACTGAAAGGGTAATGTTATAGCTTCGGCTATTGCTAGAATGAACCTCACATGTCTTCTTTTATTTACATATTGATAATAAGTTCCTTGATTTTTGGGAGTGTTATTTCTTTTTATTTTTTCAAATACAAAAAGAAGTCACAAGACCTGAAGGCCGAATTGATTAGTGTAAAGAGGAAGAAAGACTCCATGTCAATTGCATTTGAGTTTTTGCTGGATCACTCTTCAGATTTTATTTTCAAATACAATGCGGAGGGAATGGTCACTTATGTTTCCAGTAACGCAGAAAGAATATTAGGCTTTAAAAGAGAAAATGATCAGGTTCATTTTAGTCATATTTTGACACCAAATGCGATTAATAACAAAGTCATTGATCATATAAAAGGACGCTTCCAAAGTAGTAATAGTGTAATAAGTCCCGTATTTATAGAAGTATATGATGTCTCTGGGCAGACTCATATGCTTGAAGTATTTGAACTTCCTTTTTTAGGTAATAGTACTGATCTAAAACACGTTACTTGTGTGGCTAGAAATGTAACTAGCTTGTATAATACTGAGCGTGAACTGAAAGAAATTGAGCGCCAGCAGGCGATGATTCTTGAGGCTATTCCAGATGCAATGTTCACGTTAGATCGTAACTTCAGATACATTGACTATCAAATCCAAAAGGAAGAAAAACTGTGGTACCAGCCTTCTGAGTTTTTAGGTAAGAAAGTAACCGAGATCATACCAGAACCTCTGGGCTCAGTTTTTGAAGGGGTCATAAACAATGCGTTCGAGACAGGTGAACTTCAAAGACTAGAATATGAATTTGGTAAACCTGACATGCAAGCGAATTACGAGGGTCGATTTATAAAGCTAGATGAGAATAGAGTATTAGTTATTTCAAGAGACATAACAGCTCAGAAGAATTTAGAGATAGAGTTAATAAAGGCAAAAGATGCTGCTGAATCAGCCGCTAAGATCAAAAGCAACTTCTTAGCTACCATGAGCCACGAGATTAGAACACCAATGAACGGTGTAATTGGAATGACTAGTTTGCTTGCTGAAACAGCACTTTCAAAAGATCAAAAGGACTATGTGGATACAATTCAGGCAAGTGGCGATACGCTCTTAAGAATCATAAATGATATTCTTGATTACTCTAAAATAGAGTCTGGAAAATTATCCTTTGAAGAAAATGTTTTCTCCTTAGAAAAAGTAATTCATGAGTCATTGGGCCTCTTCAGTTTTGAAGCAGGTAAGAAAGGGCTTTTCATGAATGCGGAGATAGATGACGATGTGCCAGCCTTTATCAAGACAGATAGAGGGCGTTTGCGTCAAATACTTCTAAACCTGCTTTCGAATGCCGTTAAATTCACTGAGCGCGGCTCTGTTTCGCTAAAAGTTGAATTGGAAAGCCAAACTACTAAGTACCCTGTTATTCGTTTTATCATTAAAGACACAGGTATCGGGATACCTCAGGATGAACTTAGTGGACTGTTTAAAGAATTTACACAGGCAGATTCATCTTATTCAAGAAGATTCGGGGGGACAGGGCTTGGCCTAGCGATTGTAAAGCGCCTAGTGACGTTGTTGGATGGTGAAGTTTTAGTAAAGAGTGAAGTAGGCGTGGGCTCTGAGTTTTCATTTACAACAAGGGTTAAATTGGCTAGCCATAAGAATCTTGCTGGGGTTGTTTTGTCGCAAGGCGAAATACCAAATGATGAATCTGATCAGCTGATCAGTAATGAATTTCCATTGAAGATCTTATTGGCCGAGGATAACGCTATTAATCGAAGACTGACAAAGATCTTTCTCGAACGTTTAGGCTTTTCTCCTGATGTCGCATTGGATGGTCTCGAGGTAATTGACTTGGTCAAAAAGAATAACTACGACCTCATTCTATTAGATATTTCTATGCCGAAAATAGATGGGTACCAAGCTGCTGACATTATTAGAGAAATGGACTTAAAGCATGCGCCCTATATTATTGGATTTTCTGCCAACGCCTTCCAAGAAGATATTGATCGTGCCTTGTCTCATGGTATGGATGACTATTTAACCAAGCCGCTTAGGTTTGAAGCGCTAAGAGATAAATTGATCACTGCTGGTCAGAGAAGGTTTCCATTTGTGCCTTAACTTGCTAACTCAATTTTAACTATGAATTATTTTATCACTGCCATCGGAACTGATAGCGGAAAGACACTGATATCATCCATTTTGGTAGAAGCATTGAAGGCGGATTATTGGAAACCCGTACAGGCGGGTATGCCAACAGATAGTGAAACAGTCGGATCTTTAATTAGCAATGAGTTAACCAAGATTCATCCTGAGACTCACCTGCTTAAAATTCCAGCTTCTCCGCATTCTGCAGCTAAATTTGAACACTTATCCATTCAGTTAGATGACTTTGTGCTGCCCGAAACAGATGCTGATGTCATCGTTGAAGGTGCGGGGGGTGTATTGGTTCCGCTGAATGATCAAGACTTTGTGATCGACATTGCGGTCGCTTTAGAAACTCCGGTGATCCTTATCGCAAACCTGTATTTGGGTAGTATTAACCACACCCTCCTCACTGTTGACTACCTAAAACGAAATGAGATAACTGTAAAGGGGATTATATTTAACGGAGAGTCTAACCTTGAAAGTGAACAGATCATTGAAAAGCATTCAGGGTATAAGGTGTTGTTGAGGTTGCCAAAATTAGGGTTAGTTAATAAAGAGGTGGTTGAATATTGGGCGGACGAGTTAATGTTGAATTGGTATGAATGATTGGATAGGTAGGGATAAAGAATCAGTTTGGCACCCATTTACCCCTTTAAAGGGCATGGAAGAGCCTTTGATGATTGAAAAAGCGGAAGGAGTAAACCTTTATACCGATTCTGGAAAGAAGATAATAGATGCTATATCCTCTTGGTGGGTGAATATTCATGGGCACAGTAATCCTCATTTGGCAAAGGCCATATCCGAGCAAGCCAATAAACTAGAACATGTAATATTTGCAGGGTTCACACATCAACCAGCAATTGAATTAGCAGAAAGACTATTAAGTATTTTGCCGAGCAATCAGGCCAAAATATTTTACTCAGATAATGGGAGCACGGCTGTAGAAGTGGCTATCAAAATGGCTTTTCAATATTTCTATAATCAAGGAATTGAGAAGAAAAAGATCATTGCCATTGATGGCGCTTATCATGGTGACACCTTCGGTGCAATGTCGGTTGGTGAGCGTGGGCCATTCACAGATCCATTTGACCCCTATTTATTCGATGTTGAATTTCTCGATTTCCCGTCTAATGAAATAGAGGAGGAAGTTTGGAATCATTTTCAATCATTAGTCACCACTGGAGAGATCGCAGCCTTTATCTTCGAACCAGTTATTCAAGGAGCATCTGGGATGAGAGTCTATTCTCAGGAGCTCTTAGATAGGATGATCAAATTAGCCCAATCGCATGATGTTATTTGTATCGCTGATGAAGTGATGACAGGTTTTGGTCGAACAGGAGGTCTTTTTGCCTCCGATTTAATGGAGTCCAATCCTGATATCATGTGCCTTTCGAAAGGGCTGACAGGCGGAGCCCTCGCGATGGGTGTAACGAGTTGCACAGATAAAATACAAGGGGCTTATCGGAGTAATGACTTAATGAAAACCTTTTTTCATGGCCATTCATTTACAGGAAATCCGATGACGTGCGCTGTGGCAAATGCTTCCTTAGACCTTCTTTTGACCGAGGAGTGCGAGTCAAATAGAATTCGAATAAACGATCAACATAAAGTCTTTCAATCTGTACTAGTTCAACATCCTATTGTCCGGAAGGCAAGGGTCTTAGGAACGATTATCGCTTTTGAATTAAACACTGAAAGAGATACCTCATACTTCAACGAAGCAAGGCATCATCTGTACCCGTATTTCATTGACAAGGGCATTCTCATCAGGCCGCTTGGTAACGTGATTTACCTTATTCCTCCTTATGTTATACCGAATGAAGATTTAGATTTCATTTATCAGACAATCCTTAACTTCCTGAACGAATACACCTCACTTTTTGAAAATAGGAAATTATGAAAAGGTACTTTTTGGCAATATTGATTGTGTTTACATTTTCCAACTGTGAAGCACAACAATCAAATGACGTTTACTACAAGGTCATTACTATGCGGGCTACACCAGGTAAATTACTTGACCTGATAGATGTCATAAAAATTGATTTAAAGAACTTTGACCGAGCTGGAATTGAAAAACCGTTTTTAATGCGCCACTCACAGGGAGATCAATGGGATCTTTTACTGATTTATCCGATTAAGGACTTAGGCAAACACTTTTCTGAACAAGAACTAACCAAAAGAAGGGAGAATTCTGCTACGCTAGATCAAGGGTATGGAAGACCGTATTACAATTTAGTATCGTGGCAAGAAGAATCAATCGCTGAAGGCCCATCATTGAAAGAATTCAATGAGCGGTTTGCAAAATTTGATTATTACCATGTAGAAATGTTTCAGGCACTAGCTGGTAAACAAGAAGAGCTTTTGAGGCAACGTGAGATAGAAAATGTTTATTTAACGGAAATAGGGAGAGATACTAACCTAGTTTTCACCAAAATATTTGGAGGTGAAGTGGATATCTTTACGCTTGGCTTCTATAGGGATATCAAGCACTTTGCGGAAAGCGCAGATATTCCAATTGAAAAGGAAAACGCTGCTGCAAAGAAGGCCGGTTTCGAAAGTGTTTATACCATAGGTAGCTACTTGAGGTCTCTTTTGCTCGAGCATCATGATACACTCGCTGGTGCTGTTAGAAATGATTAAGCTCTATTATAGGTTTGACATTAATTCAAAAATGAGCTGATTCTTTGTTCATGAAATGACGAAAGACAATCTCACTTCTTGTCGTTTACATATAATTTTTTGCTGTTCTGATTAGGGTGTTCTTTCAGTCTTTTGGCCATGCACTGCACAAGGTGTTTTCAAAGCCAAGTTGAAGTACACGAAGAGGGAAAAAATCGTAATAGTCAATGGCCGTGGGAAGGTAATGCATGCTGGAAAGAATGAATGGCATGGATTTGACAAACATGGTAGGTTAGTCCCTGCGGGTAGGTATTACTACAGGGTCAACGCCATGACGGTTGATGGTAAACCATTCCAAAAGAGAGGTTCTTTTTATGTCTCTTACTGATGGTTCTTATTTATCTAATGTTTCAAGAAAGTCTTCCGCATTCTGAAGGTGGTTTTGCCGCTTCTCATCAGACATTTTATCAAAGGTTCGGACCAGCATGCCTAGCCGAGGATTCTTGAGAAAGAAGTCTCGGTTTACGTGCATAAATCTCCAAAAGAGACCATCCCATGCGGGTTGCCAATCCCCTTTATTGTAGTTACTCATTTTCATAAGGTAATTCGAGCCACTGATATAGGGTTTTGTCGCGAATAATCCACCATCAGCAAATTGGCTCATGCCATAGACGTTTGGCACCATCACCCAATCATAGGCATCAATAAAGAGCTCCATAAACCAGCGGTAGACTTCATCTGGATCGAATTCGCAAAGCAGCATAAAGTTGCCCAACACCATTAATCGTTCGATGTGATGGCAATAGCCTGTCTTCAAGATTTGCTTAATAGTCTCGTCAACCGGTATAATTCCTGTAGTACCATCATAAAATGAAGTAGGTATTTTACGTTCAAATCCCCAGAAATTCTTAGTTCTTGAAAAACTGCCTTTCGCTTCATACATACCTCTGATAAACTCCCGCCAGCCGATAATTTGTCTTACGAATCCTTCCAGCGCGTTAATAGGCACTTCATTTTCATTGGCATAACTGATAGCACTTTTTATAACCTCCATTGGGCTGATCAGTCCTACATTCATCATGGGTGTTAGAATGCTATGATGCAGATAAGCTTCATTTTTCACGATGGCATCTTCAAAGTCTCCAAATCCATGAAAACGATATTCAAGGAACTGATTCAGCCATTTGATCGCACCTTCATTACTTGTTGGGTATAATGGATTTTTAGCCAACTCTCCCAAGTTGTTAGGGAAGTGTTGATGAACGTATTTGACCGCTTCCTCCCAATTACTATCGCTTGTGGAAAATTGAATTGAGGGTGGTGTTTTTCCTTTTGGATATTTCTTACGATTGTCGCCATCGAAACTCCATTTACCACCTAGAGGTTGGTCTTCATCTTCAATCAGAATGTTTCGCTTGATACGTTGTTGTTTATAAAAAGTAGTTTGAAAGAACGATTTTTTATCCGGTTTAAAGAAGCTGGCTAGTTCCTCCCGACTATTGATGAAAAGCGGGTTTTCGTATTCAATGAGTTCAATTGAATTGGTTGTTGAAGTTTCCTTTAGGCGTTTCTCTAACCAATTATCCGTTGGGTTGATAAAGTGTATCTGTTCAACGCTACTCTCGTGAAGACTATTGACCAGTTCACGTATGTCTGAAATCTGATGGTGAGTGTCAACATAGGTTACTTCAATACCTTTTGACTTCAGGTATTGCTCATGGAGCTTCATTGATGCCCTATGAAAGGCAAGCTTGGTTTTATGGAAGTTGAACTCCTTGAAAAATAGGTGTTCTTCTATCAGGTAGATCGGTAAACCATTCTCATAGATTTTATGTGACTTAAAGAGCTGGTGTGGAAATAGAAGGTTTACTGACTTCATGCTTTTGGCTTGTTTCTGCGACATCTTTCGCTGCAATATTTTACGTCATCCCAATTTAATTCCCATTTCTTTCGCCAAGTGAAGGGCTTTTCGCAAACTGGGCAAATCTTAGTTGGTAGGTGCTCTTTTTTCATTGATCAAAGTCTGGCTTTTCACTCACTCGAGCATAAGGAAAGTCCGCAAGCTTTTCCAATTTGTAGTAAGAATTGAGGCCAGAGATACCAACACCATCTGCTAAGCCTAAGTCGATATAGCCATCTTTATTCATCGCATGATCTGGCATGACTAAGTGTTCAATTTGACCGACAATCATGGTAGTGCCACTTGATTTGATGGGCACACTCTCCACATGACTTAAGCCTATTTTTAATTCGCTCTCTTTGACGAATGGTGCATGAAACTTATGCAATGTTTCTACTGTCAACCCGCAAGCGTCAAATTCGGAGACGTCATAATCAAACTTGGCGGAGGTGTAGTGCGCATTTTCAATGAATTCAGTTCTGATATGATTGATCGTGAACCAACCATTTTCAGTAATATTTTCTTGCGTATGCCTTCTTACGTCTCCACTCGGCCGAACAATAAAACCTATGTAAGCTGGGTTACTACCGAGGTGAATCACCGAGCTGATGACCGCTAAGTTGGCTTGGCCTTCATTCGATCGTGTACCAATAAGGTTGCCTGGTTTAATCCCAGAAATAGAATTGATGATATTTAGTCGTTTGATCCTTTCGGTATGCTCAATATCGGTTTTAGATAGATACATGCTTAGTTATTTCGGGTATGCGTTACTATGATTCGTTTCTTTTCAGCTTTAACGGCTTCGTGTTTTCGATGGCCCCAGATTTTGGTTCTAGCTTTCTTGCCACTCTCTTGCAAATCTACAAGGGGAGCAGGGTAATCTAGTGTCTGGTTCAGGTTATTAAATACCCTATCCATTTGCGTCATTTTCCATGGCTCGTGAATAAATTCTTCTGGAATGTCCTTTAATTCTGGAACCCATTTTTTAATGAACTTCCCATGCGGGTCATGCTCCTGCGATTGCTTGACGGGATTATACATTCTAATGGTGTTTATTCCCGTGGTACCAGCCTGCATTTGAAACTGTGGGTAATGTATGCCCGGTTCATAATCAAGAAATAGGTTCGCGAGGTGGTAGACGCCCGTGCGCCAATCTTGATCCAAATGATGGCATAGGATTGACACTACCATCGCCCGCATCCTGAAGTTGATCCAGCCTGTTGTGGCTAGGCATCGCATACAAGCATCTACCAATGGAAAGCCAGTTTTACCTTCTTTCCAAGCTTTTACAAAACCCTCATTCAAAGGACGGTCCAAAAGCTCATAGCCCTGATTAATGCAAAGGGTCTCGTAACTGCATTCAACTTCAAATTTTTGAATGAAGTGACAATGCCATTTTAATCGCATTAATATCCCATTGAAAGCCCTCTTATTTGAGGAGTAATTGGCATGTCGCCTAATGTGATGAGCTGCCTGCTTGATGCTTAGGTTCCCCCATGCGAGGTAAGGAGATAGTCTGCCGCAAGAGGTTCTGCTTTCCGCAGGTTTAGAGATAAGCCTATGATAATTTTTGCCTCGGTCTTCGGTGAATGATTTTAAGTATTTCCACGCATTGCTTTCACCAGCTGGCTGATAAGTGGAGGGGTATTGATTGATGATTCCGAATAGATCGGCTTGTATGCCAAAAGGATGATGGAGTGGAATAATAGTGCTTTGTGAGTAGCGATTTTCCACCTGAGGTTGACTTATGGTCACATGCCATTGTTGGTCCCAGCCCTCTCGATTGATGATGCCTCTTTCAATTCCATCTCTTTTGAATTCGGTCCATTGAATGCCATGCTTTTCAAGGAGATGCTTAACTGCTTTATCTCTCTGCCAAGTAATTTGAATGCCACTTTCTCTATGCGAGAAAACCTGCTGTATGTCTTGAATTTTTGCGATGTATTCGAAAACGGCTGTAGCATTCCCATGGAAGACTTCCACCTGTCGGTTAAAGGAGTCTAGGTGCTTATTGAAGTCTAAAATAGAATGGTAGATAAACTGAAGGTGTCTATCTGAGGTGTCAGGGTGCTTGATTAAATTCGGTTCAAAAAGATATATAATGCGATATGGAAGCCCAGCTGTTTCTGCAGCTTTTAATGCAGCGTGATCTTGCGTACGAATATCACGCTTTAACCAAACGATATTAATTTTGTCCCTTACCAACCCTTCATCTCCTTTTTACACTTCTTCCAAAAAGCGAAGAAAGAGGGGTAGTAACCCTTAACACCAAACATCCAATCCCTAGGGTCTTTTTGACCTTTGTAGTGCTTATTCAGAGGATGCTCTTTGTAGGCTATTTGTTGAAGGCCATTTTTTTGCATGAGCTCATCAAAAGAGCCTTTGAAGTATTGAATGTTCGGGATGTTGTCTGAAAGAGACATCGCAAATTCTATACAGTTTTCTGAAACGGGATATTGCTCAAATATTTTTGGTTCGAATAAGAGAATTCTGTTCGCTTGCTCCTGTTTTCGCCACTTGGGATCGAGGTTATAGTAATTATAAATCAGCGTTGGTAACTCGGGATCAATATTGAGTCTTTTGCTCTCAGGCAGGACAGTGGTCAGCTCTGGTGTACTAGTTGCTGTCAGTGCCTCAGGAATATGAAGTGTTTCGAAGGCTTCATATTCTACGTCTAAAAAAGTACTAGTTTGATTTGAGTAGAAGAAGTTATTGATGTTCTCCTGATTTGCATAA
This sequence comes from Roseivirga sp., assembly GCA_965660665.1. Classification (GTDB taxonomy): domain Bacteria; phylum Bacteroidota; class Bacteroidia; order Cytophagales; family Cyclobacteriaceae; genus Roseivirga. The sequence continues at coordinate 72,669 of CBFIAY010000004.1, forward strand.
TACTTCTTGTTTGCATTTGCACCTGCTACCCATTGCCAGCTCAGGGCATTACTCGCCCAATCACCATCCAATAAGTGGTAGTACATCCACTGTGCAGGAATCTTCCAATGACTCTTGCCAATATTACACGCAATTGAGGCTAGATACATGCGCATGTGGTTATGTATGTAGCCTGATTCATAAAGTAAAACTATGTTATCATCTATCACCTCGATGCCGGTGTTCTTATTTACGATTGACGAGGGCATCTGATGATTGCTAAAATCAGGTTGTTCTCTTTTTAGGTCTTCGTTGATGAGGTCTTCTTTCGCAATCCATACTAGTTGCCAATAGTCACGCCAAGCCAATTCTTGTGCGAACTTCCCCATTTCCATCATTTTGAAGCCTTTTGCCTGTAGGCAATCAAAGATAAACTTGGTGGAAATTACTCCTCTAGAGATGTATGGGGATAGATAGCTTACAGCTCCATCTGCATAGTTTCGATTTTGGCTGTAGGCAATAGGATCTATTTGATCAATTTTTTCGAGAATCGACTCGTAGGAAGTCTCAAAAGTCATCTTTTCGAGATTTTGTTTCCTGTAATCTGTCGCTGCATCGTGCATTTAAATCGATCGATGTCTCCACTTCTTTTCTTCAAATGCTTCTGACTGACACCACTATTAACCCGTTTACGCCAAAGCTTGAAACTCGAAGATTTTAAGGTCTTTCGCATATGCTGAATGACTTCTTTTTCTACCAGTCCAAATTGGTGCTCAATGGCTTCGAAAGGAGTGCGGTCTTCCCAAGCCATTTCTATTACTCTGTCGAGATCTCTTTCTGTCAGTTGACTCATCACCTATATCAACCTATTGCAGCCAAAACTGTTCGGGCTAAACGATTAAATTGAGGCATTAAATTTTAGCTGAAGGAATTAAAATAAAAAAAGCCTCACTCCGAAGGTTCGAAATGAGGCTTTAGTTCTGTACCAAGTGCTATCAGATCGTCAGGGTTGGATCGAAACGCTCTAGGTAGTCAGCTACTCGTCTTACGAACATTCCTCCTAATGAACCATCTACCACTCTATGGTCATAAGAGTGAGATAAGAACATCTTGTGTCTAATGGCGATAGCATCACCAGTTGGTGTTTCTATAACTGCAGGTTTCTTGACCACCGCTCCCAATGCTAAAATACCTACTTGAGGCTGCATGATAATCGGAGTGCCCATTACATTGCCAAATGAACCAACGTTTGAGATTGTATAAGTACCACCTTGTAGATCGTCTGGAGTCAATTTATTCTCTCTAGCTCTTCTTGCAAGGTCATTTACCTTTTTCGTTAAGCCGACTAAGTTGTATTGGTCTGTGTTGTGTATTACTGGAACGATTAAGTTACCAGAAGGTAAGGCAACGGCCATGCCTACATTGATTGACTTCTTTTTTACAATGTTGTTACCATCCACTTGGATGTTCATCATTGGATAATCCTTCAAGGCATTCACCACGGCTTCCATGAAAATTGGAGTGAATGTGATCGGTTCGCCTTCTCTTTCTTTAAAAGTATGCTTGATACGGTTTCTCCAGTGAACGATGTTGGTCACATCAGCTTCTACAAAAGAAGTAACGTGCGGAGAGATTCTTTTCGAATCTAACATGCGTTCGGCAATCATTTTACGCATGCGATCCATCTCAATGATCTCATCACCACCTGAGATAGATACTGGCATTGGTTTAGGTGCACTAGCTGAAGGAGCCGGTGCAGAAACTGGTGCAGAAACTGGTGCTTGAACACCGCCTGCTGGTCTATTTTTCAAATAGGCCAAAATATCTTTTTTAGTTACACGACTTTCACGGCCTGTACCGGGAACACGCTCTAACTCAGTCATTGGAATACTCTCTTGACGCGCTATATTCATTACAAGGGGAGAGTAGAAGCGACCTGAAGTAGGGGCATCTAAAACGGCGGTGGCAGTTTGCGCTACAGTGTCAGTGGCTTGACCATTGACTGCCGCAGGAGCAGCTTCGTCTTTTTCAGTCGGAGGTGCTGAAGCCGCTGGAGCGGATGTTTCAACGGTAGCATCCGTTTCAATTTTGGCAATTGGTGCACCAACAGGAACAACATCGCCTTCTTGCACCAAAATCTCCTTTAAGATTCCGCCATGCGTTGCAGGTACCTCAGTATCTACCTTATCGGTAGCCACTTCAAGTACAGACTCATCTGCCTCAATAGTGTCACCTTCTTGTTTAAGCCAAGTTAGAACAGTACCCTCCATGATACTTTCTCCCATCTTTGGCATTACCATATCTACTATAGCCATAACTGAATACTAACGATTAAAACGATTGCATTGAACGACAAAAGTAAACCTTTTGCCAAATATTATCAATGTTTTACTGCTTCAAACTTTTCCTAACCAAATTTAATACTGATATGCCTGTTAAGTCAATATTTAATGCTCTATTTTGGGTCAATTGCAGCTTTTTTGCTATGGTTTGTTCACCATCGGCATAGGCAATCCAAACTGTTCCCACTGGTTTCTCTTCAGTACCTCCATCAGGTCCTGCAATACCACTGCTCGCAGCACCAATATCTGACTTAAATAGCTTCCGAACACCCTCTGCCATTTCTTTTACGCATTCCTCACTTACAGCACCAAATTGATCAAGTGTGTCGGAGTTCACACCCAACACATTGACCTTGTGGTCATTGTGATAAGGAACGACACCACCTTGAAAGTAGGCGGATGATCCGGGAACAGAAGTAATCTTATGCTGAACATATCCGCCAGAACAGCTTTCGGCTAGGGCAATTGTCTTTCCTTTCTCAAGCAACATTTCACCAACGGCTTTTTCCAATGTCATGCTATCATAGCCATAAATATATTTGACTGCTATTGGTATGAGGTCATCAATGAGTGACTGAACTTCCTGCTTTAAGATTTTTTTATCATCACCAACTGCGGTAAGTCTAAGTTTTACATGGCCTACACTAGGTAAGTAAGCCAAAGAGATATGCTTTGGTAAACTGTCTTCCCAAGGTTTTATCTTGTCAGCTAAATAAGATTCGCCTATGCCTACTGTTTTAATCAGTTTATGATAGATGACTGGCGTCTGAAAGAATGCACTCAGTTTGGGTATCACCAAAGATTTCATGAGGTTTTTCATCTCATGCGGAACGCCTGGCATTGAGACGAATATTTTTCCGTTACGCTCGTACCAAGTGCCAGGTGCCGTGCCTAATTCATTATGCAACACTTCAGCTATTTTAGGAACAAGTGCCTGGTTGCGATTAAGTTCTGTGAATACCCTGCCTCTGCGCTCAAAGAAATACTGTACGTGGTTAAGTACATCTTGATTCATTACAATGTTACTGTCGAAGTATTTCGCCAGCATCGGCATGGTCAAGTCGTCATTTGTTGGGCCAAGACCACCCGTGATCAACACTATGTCTGCTCTTTTTTCTGCTTCTGAAAAAGCCTCAAGAATGTCTTTTTCAGTATCACCAACAGTGGTCTTGCGAATTACTCGTATGCCAAGCTCATCGAGTTCTGCACTCATCCATTGTGAGTTGGTGTCGGTAATCTGACCGTATAGAATCTCATCTCCAATGGTGAGAATTTCTGCTAGAACTGTCTTCATTTAATGATGGGTAAAACCTTAATTACTGTGATAAAGTGCTTGACTAACATCAGCAATGATGTCATCAATATGCTCTAAACCTACCGAGATACGAATAAGTTCTGGTCTTATGTCAACTTTTATTCTTTCATCCTCGCTAAGCTTCGCATGAGTGGTAGAAGAGGGGTGGGTAACAATAGTTCTGCTATCTCCAAGGTTAGCGGTTAGCGAACACATTTTAATTTCATTTAGGAAACGCTTGCCTCTTTCTAAGCCTCCCTTTATACCGAAAGAGACTACTCCACCTCCGGCTGACATTTGTGCTTTGGCAACCTCATACTGTGGGTGCGAGGGTAAGAATGGATATTTAACCCAATCAATTTGATCGTTGGCTTCTAAAAACTGTGCGAGCTTCAAAGCATTCTCACAATGTCTGTCCATTCTCACTGCCAATGTCTCTAAGCTCTTTGAAAGTACCCATGCATTAAAGGGAGACATGGCAGGGCCAGTACTTCTGCTGAAAGCATAAATTTCGTCTACCAAGTCTTTTCTACCCACGGTCACACCACCAAGAACTCTGCCTTGTCCATCTATAAATTTAGTGGCAGAATGGATGACTAAGTCTGCTCCGTATTTGATAGGTTGTTGTAGGTATGGTGTCGCAAAGCAATTATCTACGACTAAGATTAGGTTGTTCTTTTGCGCAAATGCCCCTAGCCATGCTAGGTCGACCAAGTCAACGCTTGGGTTGGTCGGTGTTTCTACATAAAGCATTTTTGATGAAGACTTAACTGCCTTCTGCCATGAGCCTGTGTCTTTTAGGTCCACATAGCTTGTCGAGATATTCCATTTGGGAAGGATCTTGTTAAAAACGGTATGAGTTGAGCCGAAAATAGAACGACAAGAGATGATGTCATCTCCTGCGGAAAGTAGTGCTGCAAAGGTTGAAAATACGGCCGCCATGCCTGATGCAAAGGCATAACCAGCTTCAGCCTGTTCCATTGCACATATTTTATCGACAAATTCCTGAGTATTGGGGTTACTGAAACGGCTGTAGATGTTTTTATCTATTTCACCTGCAAAAGCGGCTCTCATCTCCTCGGAATTCTCGTAGGTAAAGCTAGAGGTTAAGTAAACAGGTGTTGAGTGCTCCTGCGCATGGGTTGTTCCGATTTGCTGTCGGATGGCCTGAGTTTCAAACTTTTGAGGTTTATCCATGGAAATCAATTATGTACAAAGATAATTGCTCCTGTGGGTAGTAGATCATGACCGATAAAAAAAGTTTAATCAATCAGTCCTGATGGAATTCTTTCAACGCCTCATTCAAGTTTAGGATTGTATTAGGTTAGGCAATAAGTAATGTCACTGACAAAAGATAAAACGACTCTTCTCAATCTTTGTACTTAAATTATGAATTATGAAGAAAATACTATTGCTCAGCCTTTCTATTCTTGTGATGGCTTGTGGAGGGACGAAAACAGAATCTACTTCAGAAGAACAAGAAACTCCTCAAACTAATACTTCTCACCATTCCGCCTCTATTGTCAAAGTTTTTGATGCGCATGGAGGTTTTGACAATTGGTCAAAACTGAAGATGCTGACGTATGAAAATGGCGGGAGTAAAACCACTGTTGAACTTCAAAACCGATACATGCGAATTGAATCAGAAACCCAAACTGTGGGTTTTGATGGAGATAATGTTTGGGTTTATCCTCCAAGCGAGAATGCCGATAGACAACGAATGCGATATAACCTTATGTTTTATTTCTATGCCTTTCCTTTTGTGGTTGGCGATCCAGGGGTGAATTATGAAGCCATGGATCCAATTGAGATTAAAGGAGAGACATACAATGCCTTGAAAGTCACTTATAATGCTGGAATAGGAGATGCCCCAAATGATAGTTATATCATACTTTCCAATCAGCAAACCGATCGAATGGAATGGTTGATGTACACTGCAACCTTCGGTGGTGCTGCTAAGGATAGTTATAGCCTTATCAAGTATGGAGGTTGGAAAGAAATGGGAGGTGTCATCTTGCCGTCTTCCTTGCAATGGTACTCGTATGCAGATGGTGAAGCTGGGGATTCCAGAGGAGGAGCAAATCTGTTTGAAAATATTGAGGTTTCTCAGGAGTATCCGTCAATGGATAAATTTATAATGCCTGAAGGTGCGCAAGATATTACCAATCCAGCATCCTAAGGGCGTTGATAATATTTTTAATTCAAAGCCTAGATCAGTCAGATTTAGGCTTTTTTGTTTGTAGCGTCTTCAGATTTAGTGTGCTTTCGACCAAATGTATAAAATATTATGTTTTTAGGGTGCCATTCACACAAACCATACTAGCACTTTCAGATTTAAATCGTAGTTTTAAATGTTGGTGTAAAAGCTAACAACCTATCTACTTCCTGTGTGGTATTTCCACATATCGGGATAAAACTCTACGGTCTCACGTGGGGTATTCTATGTATATCACATATTAATTAATTGGACCATAAGTTGCATAGCGTTACTTATTAAAAACTTATAAAAGATGAAAATTAAAGACACCTTTCTATTTAATTCCCTCAAAGGGCTGGCCTTTGTTGGAGGTATTATTTTAATGACAGCTTCTTGTAAAAGTCAAAAAGCAGTTGCAGATCTAACGCCTGAACCAGAGCCAGTAGTTGTTGTTGAACCAGAGCCGGAGCCAGAACCAGCGCCAGTAGTTAAACCTAAAGAACCGAGTGCAGAAGAAAGGATAACTGGTAGTTTGAATTCTTATTTTTCAGGAATTGCAAATGCATCTTCTACAAGCGCGGCTAATCGTAGCATTCAAGAAGCGCTAGGCATGTTTGGAGGTTCGGATGCCCCCGTATTAATCATTTTCTATATGGCCAATGGCCAAGAGGATTTTGATGAGCCGACTACCATTTCTAAATACTTGAACTATTTGAAAGATCAAGGTAAAAATCCTCATAAGGTGAAGGAGCTAGTATTAGATGCTCAAGGAAAAGTGAAAGAGCTAGTTCTCATTAAAAAGTAGTTACACGTTTATTGAAGACATTATGAAAAATTATATCACAAGACTATCAATTACACTTGGCATCATCTCCTTTTTGGGAATAAATCTCTCGGCACAAACAGCTATAGATCCTAATAGAGAAAAAGCAATCGACTCACTTGCCTTAGAGAAGGTAAAAGATTTAGGTAAATACATCAGTATAATCGGCAACAAGGATACTCAGTTTTCTGAAGCCACTCGAGTTATGGACCGTGCTGAAGAACTTTTTGCTGCAGGCAGTGAAATGGGCGTTTCGTCCTTAGCTTCAGAAGAGGTTGAGTATTACAAGGTGAGAGAGTACTTCAAGCGACTAATGGCGCTTAATTATGATAAGGTGACCATTGAATGGTTTGATGTGCAATACATTTCTGATTTAGAAAGACAGCCTGATGGAAAATATGTTGGTGTGGTGACCGTTTACCAAAAGTTCGAAGGTAAAAGTGGAGACTTATTGAAGTATAAGGACACTACCAAAAAGGACATTACCATCTATGTTGAAAAGAAGTCCACTCAAATTGCTGGTAGAACGGTAGAGTTTTGGGACGTGATTTTGGGAGATATTAGAGTGTCAGAAACTTCTACATGATAAAGAGATTTAGTTTATTATTATTATTGCTTTCTAGCGTTGTCACTTTTGGCAACGCTCAAATTGTTGATGACAATTATGAAATTGAGCAACAACTCTTGGCAAGTACTAAACAACTTAATCAATTCTTTAAGCGCTTTAATGGTGAAGAGAATAACCGAGGGGATGAGCTTGAGCCTGGTGATAGGCAGTATAGAAACCCCCGATTGAGAAAGAGGTATTTGAGTATGCTCTTCGATGAAGAATACGCTCAAATTTCAAAAGACCTCAAGAATAAATTCATTGACTTTGCTACTAAATCAGACGATCCTGAATACTTAGGCCTAAGATCAGACGAGTGGTTTGCTGTCGTAAATACCACTTTTGAATATGAAGGTAGAGAAGAGCCCATGGCTTTATACATGCAAATGCAGCAAGAAGGGCTCGGTTACGAATGGGTTATTTCTGGCATCTCTTTTGAAAAGTACAAGCAGATGTTTGATAAGCAAAGGGGAGAAACGAAGGAGTTTTTACACCCAATGAGTCATGAATTGGATTTCATGAACCTACGGAAAGCCCTCGTTAAAGGTGGTAGCCCGGAATCTTACACACTTGCTGATTTTCAACCTGATTACTTGACCCTATTTTTATATGAAGTAAAAAAGGGACTATTAAAGTTTGAAAGCGTAAACAGGATTAGCTTTCACTTCTTCTCATTAGAAGGCTGGTACTTTGCTTTGAATAACTTCAACAGAACTGGCTACAATTCGGGTTGGTTAATCTCTGACTTGACAGAAATCAATAAGCTCCAAAAGGAACAGCTATTGAAACTTATCTATGATAAGAAATAAGGTACTTCTCGTTGCTTTCATGCTATGCATAGTTATCAGGGCTTTCGGTCAGGCTGAAGGTTCAGCAGATGCTTTGCCTGATCCTCAAAAGGAGCAGGCGAAGGCAATGGTGGAGGCAGTCGAGTACTATTTTAATTTGCTTGGTTCCAAAAGAACAAAAACTCAAGAAAAGGAAACTATCATCAATGAAAGTTATAAAAAGCTCTTTTTGAACGATCGCGTACAGGTGGAGGATGATCTGCAAGAGAATCGATCAACACAAATATTCAAAGACATCCAAGCCTACTTAAAGGATATTGATTTCTTCTTTAAAGAAGTAGTTTTTGATTTTGAAATCAACGGAGTTGAACGATTGTTTACAAGGGATAGCATTCCTTATTTCAAAGCAAATATTACCCGAAACCTTAATGCCATTGGGATAGCAGGGGATACGCTAAAAATCTCAGGTCAACGCTTTATTGAATTGAACTTTGATGGTCCACAAAAGGAGATTAAGGTAGCTAGCATTTACACCAATAAGATCAACAGAGAAAGGCAACTGAAAGATTGGTGGCTTGCCCTTTCAGTAGGTTGGAAACAAATTTTCAAGGAAGAGATCGGTATTTACGATGATAGTTTAACAGTTGATGAACTTACACGAATTGCCGGCATGGATTCTCTGGATTTGTCGGGTAATAGTCTAGTAGTAAACCTAGATCCAATCTATGTGCTTACAGACTTATCTTATCTCAAGCTTTCGAACTCCTTTATCACAGACCTCAGCCCTTTATTATCGATCAATCGCTTGAAAGTGCTGGACATCTCGCAAACTTCTGTTCATGATTTGAGCGCGCTAAAGTATCATACAGACATTGAGACTATGGTGCTTTATGATAGCCATGTCACTGATTTTGGGGTGCTAGGCTTTTTTGATAGGCTTAAATCTTTGGACTTGAGAGGAGCTGTTTTCGATGATTTATCCTTTATAGATGCATTGTCTTCTCTTATAGAATTGAACCTTTCTCAAGCAAAGGGGACTAATACCATAGACTTTTCTGGACTCAAGGAATTACGCAAGTTAGTCTTAGATCAAAGTGACTTGAGTAAGCTTCAAGGATTTGAAGGACTTGTCCAGTTAGGCGAGTTAAATCTAGAGGGAACCAATGTGGTGAGCCTTAAAAACTTGTCACAGCTAAGGCAATTGAGTGTGTTGAATATTGCCAATACAGGTATTACGGATATCAACCCACTAGTAGAACTTCAGTCGCTTAAGAAGGTTTATGCAGATGGTTTGACATTGGATGAGGCTCAAGTAGATGATTTCATAAAGAACAACAGTGCCTTGTTGATTCGAAATACAAAAGAGTTGGCGGCTTGGTGGGAGGTACTCTCTATCGAATGGAAAGCACTTTTGTCAAAAGAATTGAATATTCTTGACCCAAGTCCGGAGCAATTAGTGAGGTTGTTGAATATCGAATCTCTGAATGCTGATAACTCTGGTATTAAAACACTAGAACCCGTAAGTCTACTCAAGAAGCTATCGGCACTAGATGTGAGTAATAATAACATCAAGAGCCTATCTGGAATTGACGAACTCACAGATTTGAAGAGGCTCAAGCTCAGCAATACTAATGTATCGGACTTCTCTCCCTTGAAGTCCTTAGTAAAATTGGAAACCATTAAGGCCGAGAATACCAGAATTCGAGACATAGATGTTTTGTTAGGTTTGAAAATGCTAAGGTATCTTGATGTAGATGGGGCTTCGGTAGAGCAAAAGGAAGTCAGTGCATTGATCTCATCCACCCCAACACTAAAGGTGAGGTTTCAGACAGCTGCCCTCAATCAATGGTGGTCAGGATTAAGCAAGGACCTTAAAGGGATCTTCCGTGAAAACATGAAGCTCTCAGATGAGCCTACATCGGATCAATTGCATGAATTGGCAGGCATCAGAGAAATTGAAGTTAATGGACCTATGGCTGAAGAAGATCTCTCTTCCTTTGATCAACTTTTCAGATTAGAGTCTTTGATTTTGACTAGAACAGGGCTTGGTAATTTAGATCGACTTTTGAATGTGCGTACGTTGAAGTCTTTGACTATTAGCGAAACTCCGATGGACGAACTTCGTTCATTGCTCAGGTTTAAGGGGCTCACTAAACTTGATGTAAGTAATACTGCTATTACAGACCTAAGCGATTTATCGGTAATGATAAATCTCAAAGAATTGAATTTCTCTGGTACCACAGTCAAAAGGCTGAGAGGCTTAGATGCGCTTGTCAACTTAGAAATAGTCGATTGTTCAAATACAAGGGTGTCTAGACTTGATGATCTGTTCCTATTGCCAGAATTGAAACAAGTCATTTGCTTCAATAGTAAGCTTAACGGTAAAGACATTGATAATCTTAAAGAAGCACAACCTAAGGTTAAAGTTGTCTATTATTAAGCTTTATACTTCTTAAAGATCGCAGTGGCAATATGTCCACCAAACCCAAAGGTATTACTCATCGCATAGTTCACCTCTCTTTCTTGCGACTTACCAAGTGTTAAGTCGTATTTTCCAGCCCAATCCGGGTCTACGTCCTTTGTATTTATGGTAGGAGGGATCACATTGTCTATTGTGGTCATAATACTTGCAATAGCTTCTATAGCACCAGCCGCACCTAGTAAATGACCTGTCATTGACTTAGTAGCACTGATGTTCAGGTCAGGATTTTCACCAAAAACTCTAGCAATCGCTTTCAGTTCGCTGGCGTCTCCCATCGGTGTGGATGTTGCATGCATGTTAATATAGTCTATGTCGGCTGCTTTAATCTCTGCTTCTCTTAGGGCTTCATTCATGCCTAAAAAGGCACCTTCTCCTTCAGGATGTGTTCCTGTCAGGTGATAGGCATCAGCAGCCATTCCGCCACCTACTACTTCTCCATAGATATGAGCTCCTCTAGCCTGTGCATGTTCCAGAGATTCAAGTATTAGGGCACCAGCTCCTTCACCCATAACGAATCCATCACGGTTGACATCGAAAGGTTTAGAAGCACCCATTGGGTTATTATTGTTAGTAGAAAGAGCCCTAGAGGCATTGAACCCGCCGAGGCCAGCAATGGTAATTGGTGCTTCAGAACCACCTGTCACAATCATGTCGGCTTTTCCCCAACGGATATGATTGAATGCTTCAATAATGGCTGTCGTAGAAGTAGCACAGGCTGAAATTGTTGTGAAGTTTGGCCCTCTCAATCCGTATTTAATGGAGATAATCCCTGAAGCGATGTCAGCAATGATTTTGGGTATAAAGAATGGATTGAAGCGAGGCGTCTCACCGTTCTTGACAAATTCAATCATTTCTTCGGTGAAGGTTTCTATACCACCATTGCCAGAACCCCATATGACACCAACGCGGTTTTTATCAAGGCTTTCAAAGTCAATTTCACCATTCTTGATCGCTTCCTCTACTGCGACAAGTGCATAGGAAGTAAAACGGTCGTATCGCCTAGATTCACTTTTTGGGATAAATTCATTAAGGTCGAAGCCTTTCAGTTCGCAAGCAAAGGTTGTCTTGAATTTGGTCGTATCAAACCGCGTGATCGGGCCAGCGCCACTTTTCCCTGCTTTGAGGTTTTCCCAAAAACTATCGAGGTTATTTCCAATAGGAGTTAAGGCTCCCATTCCTGTTACCACTACTCTACGCATGACGCTTAAGTTCTAGATTCGTTTGAATATATATGTGCATACTATTTGCTACTTGATTAAAGTATTCGGGTTGGTTCATGGTTTTAGCAACCAGAATTCCTCCTTCAAGCATAGCGATAATGGTATTTGAAAAGCGTATAGGATCCACAACTGGGTTGACCTCCATTTTTCTTTGACTTGCAACTACTATTCCGACAAGCTCTTTATGCCAAAGGCTAAAAGTTGTTTGAACCTTATCTTTCAATAGTGGATGCGCATCATCTGCTTCAATTGCGCTATTCATTAATGGGCAGCCCCCATTTTCTGCTACTTCTTGATAGTGCTGTTGATAGAAATCGATAAGAGCAGCAAGTCTGTCTATGGCATTTCCGTTTACAGCAATTGACTTATAAAGCCCTTTCTGAAGAAACCGTAAGTTAAATTCGAAACAAGCCATCGCCAAGGCATCTTTACTTTGAAAGTTGCCATAGATGGCCCCCTTGGTTAGATTTGTAGCTTTGGTGAGGTCTGAAAGACTTGTTGCATGAACTCCTTTCTTGTTAAAGATGGGGGCAACTTGTTCAATAATGAAGGCCTTGGTTCTATCCGATTTTTTCATTCTCAGGATAAAAATATACCAAACGGTATATAAAACCTAATAGAACTTGATTCTATTATCATCGTAAATACTTCTTCTTTTCCATAACCGGTTTGACATCACAATGTATAATCTCTTATTTATTATTCTAATCACATATTATGAAGCTCAAGACTCTTATTGTACTCGTATTTATAGCTATTGGTATTAATCAATCTTTTGGTCAGGAAAAACCTTGGGCAAATCCTGTGATCAAAGATTATGGGCGGATTCTTGATTTGGCTAATGCCGCTGTGACGCCAGATCCCGATATGGAATATAAAATTCTAATCGAGATAGTTCATGACATGAAAAAGCCTGAACGCTTAAATTTCTATGCTAATAATGTAGCTCGCTTGATCAATCTCCATGCGATTGGAGGAGTTAAAAAAGAGAACCTTAAGGTAGTTGTAGTCATTCATGCTTCTGCTACAAACTCAGTAATTAGCGCGGAGGCTTATGAGCAAAAATACAAGGTAGAAAGCCCTTATGTTAAGTTTTATGAGGCATTAGACGAAGCAGGTGTAGAAATGATTGTTTGCGGTCAGTCATTGAATATGTTTGGTCATCAGCCTGAGGATGTGGTACCTCAAATAAAAATTGCCACCTCTGCACTTACTGTTATCAGCACTTATCAGCTTAAGGGGTATGCTTTCTTTAAGATGGGCTAGTCTTGAAAAAGAATGATTGAATAAGTCTGAAAAAATCGCTCTATTTAGCACCAAAGACAAATCAATCATCTTATGGCTACTATCCAGCGTATTCTCCCATTTTTCTTTATTCTATTTATCACCCAGGCAGCTCTTTCACAAGAGATGATCAATCCAGTGATCAAAGGTTATGGAGGCATTTTTGATGCACCTCACGCTACAGAAAAGCCTGATCCAGACATGGAGTATAAGGTTGTTATTGATGTAGTTACAGGTGACTCCAAAGTGGACGAGCCATTCTACTCTATCGTCAACGTAGCACGATTAATGAATCTACATGCAATGGGTGGGGTAAAGAAAGAGAATATGAAAATTGTCCTTGCCATCCATGGTGGGGCAGTGTGGTCAGTGATTGATAATGAAAAGTACAAAGAGAAGTATGGCATCGACAATCCCCATGTCCCTTTGTTTAAAGAACTTCAAGAAGCTGGTGTTAAGGTAGTTGTTTGTTCTCAATCTATGATGGGTAGAAAAATTGACCATACTAAATTGCTACCTGGTATAGAGACCGCTACTTCCATGCTCACTACTATGACAACTTATCAACTCAAGGGATATGCGGCCTTGAAGTTTTAAGTGCTTTAAAACTGGTTGATTACAGTCACTCCCTGATTTTTAAATTCATTCATTTTTGGGAGTAATGCAGCCCCTTGTTCTAGTGTCACCAGGTCTCCGATGAGTTTCTCTGGTGAGAGCATTCCAGTTTTGATCAATTCGAGCATCTCAGGGTAGACATGCGCTTGCATTCCATGACTGCCAATAATTTCAAGCTCGTTGGCGACTACTAAGTGCATTGGGATAATGGGCTCGTAGTCACTACCAGCCATAAGACCAACTTGAATATGTTTCCCTCTTTTTCTGAGGTTTGCTACTGAATTGTAACATGTCACTTTGCTACCGAGCGCATCTAGAGAAACGTGAACTCCGCCTTTTGTCAATTCTCGCACAGCTTCAATGGCGTCTACATCTTTCGCATTAATACAATGGTCGGCACCCATTGACTTTGCCATGGATAATGCCGCTTCACTAATGTCAATCGCGACTACTTTCGCTCCTTTAGATTTTGCAATCATAATTGCGGATAAGCCTACCCCACCACAGCCATGAATAGCAATCCACTGATCGGATTTGACCTGTCCTTGATAGATTATCGCCCTAAATGAGGTGATGAAGCGACAGCCTAAGCTAGCCGCTGTTTCGAAAGTTATTTCTTCTGGAAGGTGTACTAAGTTGATCTCAGCATAGTGAATGCCCACATACTCTGCAAAGCTACCCCAATGCGTAAAGCCAGGTTGAAATTGATTGTCACAAACTTGATGGTTACCTGAAGCACATTCAGCGCACTTACCACAACCACCTACGAAGGGTACTGTTACGCGGTCGCCAATCTTAAATTTTGTAATTCCTTTACCGATCGCTGCGATTGTTCCTGCTAATTCGTGGCCAGGCACATGAGGTAATTTGATGTCACTATCATGCCCCATCCAGCCATGCCAATCGGACCTGCATACACCTGTAGCTTCCACTTTCAGCACGACTCCCCCTTCGACAGGAGTGGGATCTGGCAACTGTTCAATAGTTATAGGTCCTTGAAATTGACTGTAATAAGCTGCTTTCATCAAAAACGTCTTTGGCGTGGTCTAAACGAATTAAAGAAACAATTCTCGTTTTTCTGTGCTTTATTTGTGGAACAAACTTTAAGCTATGTACAACGGACTATTACACGCACACTCTGGCCTAAGATGGGTAGTGCTCATTCTATTACTCGCTGCAATTTTTAATGCTTTCTCAAAAAAGAAGACGGGTGCTTGGACAGCGAAGGACAAAAAGATCACGCTCTTCGCGATGATATTTACTCATGTTCAATTAATAATTGGTTTCGTGCTCTATTTCATCAGCCCTAAAGTCAGTTTTGCTGAGGGCTTCATGAAGGACAGTCTCCTGCGTTTCTATGCCATAGAGCATATTAGTTTAATGTTAATTGCTATTGCAATCATCACGGTGGGATACAGTAAGGCAAAAAGAGCAACTAGTGATGCAAAGAAATTTGGTTCAATTGCTACGTTCTACTTAATAGGATTGATTTTAATATTGGCTTCAATCCCTTGGCCATTCAGGAACTTAGGCGCAGGCTGGTTCTAAGCATAATGAAAATATTGAAATGGAAGCCTCTATTAATCGGGGCTTTTTTATTGGTTGCTGTTGAGGATTAGCTGCCTATAAAAGCGAATGGCGTCTTTGTAGTCTTCGACTAGGATATGCTCATCGACCCCGTGGAAAGTGGTGATGTTGTCTTCATTGATGTGGTAGGGAACAAAGCGATAAATATTGCTGCTCACCTCGCCAAAATGCCTTGAGTCAGTCGCTGCAATGACCAAGTTCGGTGCGGTTAGGGTGTTCTCAAAAACTTCTTTTATGGTTCTATTGATCACATTGTAGCCTTCACTATCCATTGGGGATACTGCTGAAGGGTTTGTATTAAATCCATAGATTGGGCTTTACACGTTCATCGGCCATCACAGTTTTCGCATGCTCCATAATATCATTAGCCGTTTGGCCTGGAATGATCCTAAAGTTGACAACGGCCCTAGCATAAGTGGGAATTACGTTTTCCTTAATTCCTCCTTCGAAGATAGTAGGGGAAGTGGTAGTTCTTACCAGTGCATTGCCTGCGCCACTAGCATTTTCATAAGTGTTGATAATCATTCCTTTGAAGATGCTTCTGTTGGCAAAGGCCATCTTATTAATAAAGCCCATTTCAGGCCCCAATTGATCCATAAACCCTTGCATGGGTACGGAAAGTGTGGCTTCTAAAGGGTTAGCTTTCAATTTAGATATCGCATTGGCGAGTACGTCAATCGCAGTTTCTTTGGCTGGTTGAGACGAGTGACCACCCTCCATGTCTACAGTGAATTCTATTGTTGCCGAACCCTTTTCTGCTATACCGATCATCGCTACATCGGGTGTCATACCAGGGATCAGTTTTTGAGTGATAGCGTAACCTTCGTCCAATACAAATTCTGCCTCTACTCCTTGATTCTTTAAGTAATGGGCAATCAATACAGCCCCTTTTTCTCCACCAAGCTCTTCATCATGGCCGAAGGACAAATAGATCGTTCTTTCAGGTTGAAAATTCGACTTTAAAAGCATTTCGACAGCTTCTAGAATACCAATTACTGAAAACTTGTCGTCAATAGTGCCTCGTCCCCATATCTTTCCATCTTTTATCTCTGCTGAAAAAGGATCTACAGACCACTTTTCAGGTGATGCTATTGGCACCACATCAATATGTCCAATCAGCACGATGGGTTTTAACTGACCTTTTGAACCTTGCCATTTATATAAGTGGCTGTACTCGTTGAATACCTTGTGATCAAGTAATGAATCGATAGACGGGTACTGGTTTTCGAGAAACTGATTGAAAACCTGGAATTGTGTTGAGTCAAAGTCTTCCTCTGTTTGAAATGAGATGGTTTTGATGCGCAATGCTTTCTGCAAACGTTCTATTGCACTGTCAGGGATGATGATTTTTTCTACTAAGTCAACTTGAAGTTGTCTAGAGGTAAAGGTGAAGGTTTTGACCAATAAGAATCCAACAAAGAGCAGGATAAAAGCGAGTAGAGTAAGCCCTAGTTTTTTCATGAATTGTAAAGCGATGCCCGCTACAATCTACCGATTTTCACCTTAATACCCTCGGAGGTACCCGACATCAGGCCAGAAATGATCCGTGTCGCGGGGAACTTATCAAACACTATTTTCAAGAATACTGTAATTGGGATGGACATAATCAAACCAGGAATTCCCCAGACATATCCCCATAGCATGAGCATCACCAAAATGGTGATTACGTTAATGGAGAATGATTTACCCATAAAAACTGGTTCGAGAATACCTCCAAAAAGTACCTGAACGCCTGTTATAGTAATTATGAAGAATAATAGAGAAGAAGCAGATTCGAGTTCAACAAAGGAGAATATTGCTAATAGCACCACACTGATGACTGAGCCAACCATCTGCAGGAAGTTGATGGCGAATGCAAATAAGCCCCAGAACACAGGGAAACTTACCCCAAAGCCCCAGCAGGCTAGCCCTATACCGATACCCGTAAATAAGCTGACAAAGAACTTTACTTTGATAAATTTGATTAGGTCCTGCTCAATCTTCATAAAGGTTTTAACAGACGAGAATTGCTTTTTGAAGATGGTATTATTCAAGACTTTCTGAATGTCAACAGAGCCAGCTAAGAGTAGGATAACCATAAACGCAGTTGATAATGTCATGGTCAGCGTGCCTGTGATAAAGCCCACTGTCGGTGCGAAATTTTTACTTAAAGTATCTCTGTTGACGAAGGACGCTAAGGTGTTTTCATCTTGGAGAAAGTCAATACCAAAGAAAGCTTCAACGGACAAGATTAGCGTGGCGAGTTTGTCTTTTGCCTTATCAAAGAAAGCGTTGTCGGTTGATAGTATTTCTTTGCTGGAGAGCTGGATGAGTTCTCCGCTTAGCTTGAAGAATGCTGCGATGATTAAAATGACTATGATTAGACTGATCACCTTAGGGCTTCCTTTCTTCTTCAACCATCGCATGAGCGGAAGAAAAAGTAAAGCGATGAACATCGATGAGATCAACGGAATAAAAATGAAGGAAAGGGTCTTAAGCAAGTAAAAGACCAGTGGAATCACAATGATAAGGAGTAATAAATTGGTTGTCTTGCGATCGTTCATTGTAATGAATTTACTGTCGCAAAGGTATACCGAATAAAGGCAACTAATGTTGTATGGAAATACTATTTTTTATATATCAGTAGGTCTTAGTCATATTGGCATCGACACAAATGATGAAGTCTGCTTTTCCAATATGATCTGCTGATAGCTTGGAGATATCTTCCTGTTCAACTGTAGATATTGTCAATACCTTGACCGAAGGATTCAACTTGTTCAGGTACCATAAAATCCCCTCATGATAATCCGAATGATATGCACCGTTGTAATGAATAAAGAGCTTTCCCTTTGGGTGAAATAGATTGATGAAGTATGCCATTGTAGCATCTTTTGAGGCTTGAGATTTTACAAGGTTTGGTGTGCCATGATCGCCCATCATGCTTAAGATATTCACGTATCGTGGTAGGTTAGGGTCGAAAGTAATTGGAGTAGGTGCTATCCAAGATTTCTCTTCATCTGTTAAAGGCTCCAGCGCTTCAAAGCCTTTTTGATAGACGAGGTTCGCGTATTTTCTTGGAATATTTGTACCGACAAAGTCTAAGTTATTGTCTTTGGCAAAATTGACTAAAGGGGCATAGTCAGTTGCATGATTTGGCCATAATCGAGCAAGGGTATCTAGTGCCTTGGTATCAATTTCTCCTTTAAGGTAGCTTCGTAGCTCGTCTTGATTGTCTACTTCAATCATTTCGGCACCTAGGACCAATTCACGTTTTTGATTTAGTGCAGCGGTAACTTCGTATTGCAGCCAATGGGCAATAGGATTGTTGTGCTGCTCGCCAAAGAAGATGATATCTGGTTTTTCGAGTTGTTTCAGCATCTTTTTATAAGACACCTTTTTGCCCTTGGTATTGTAGATAACGTAAGGGCCATTTTGTTGTGCGAAGAGAGGGGCCGTAAAAAATAGGATACTAATGGCTACTAAAAACCTCATGTTTGTTTAGTAAGATACTCTGAAATTTAGCTGATCTACTCCTGTATTCTTAGACCTAGGGTGATAGGCGGTAATGATCACTTCGTGACTACCTGTTTTCTCCAAAGTGAGCGATGCAGTGAAAGTATTAGCCGCTGAAATTGACATAGTTAAAGTTTTCCAGTATTTACTGTTGACGTATATCATCGCTTCAACTTCAATCTCTTCGGAATCCCATAAACCTCCTTTAGTGATTGGGCACCCACACATCATGACCATATTAGCCTTAAGCTCAATTGACTTATCGGTTTCAAGGGAGAATCCCTGATGGGTTTGTGGGTATAATCCATCAACTACAAAACCTGGAATTTCCAATGTAATCCCTGCGCCATCCATGTGCTTACCAGGAATCATCCATACTTGTGTCTGGGCAAAGACTCGGGCTTCCTCATGGTTGACAGGGGCTAATGCTTGAATGGTAATAAATTGAGGTTTACTCAAGTATAAGCTTGCTTCATAGTATGCGGAACCCTCTGTGATATCAGTAGTCCTTTCGATCGGAGTATTCATTATCAAGTCTGTATTTCCAGTTCCGCCATTCGTTATGCCTTTGGCAAGAATTTCATCGGTTAAGGCATCTCGCAAAATTATCATAGATCCCCCCATGCTTGTGCCAATGAATTTGGCGTCTTTGGCTTTTGTGCGGACTATGATTTTTGTCCTTTTATCCTCTTGGCTGAATGCTGAGAAGCAGGAAATTAGGAAAACGAGGGTAAGAAGTTTTTTCATGCTTTAATTTAGCATTAAAAAGACGTTCCCAACAATCAATTGATCAGGCTATTCAATGTTTCAAGTAGAAACAAAGCCAGTGATACGATTGTAGCTTCTCAATCGAGCCTGTCTGTGGACAAAGGAAGGCTGGGAATGACGAGCTTATTGCTAAACCGTCATTCCCGACTTGATCGGGGAACCATTAACTATCATTTATATTCCAATTTAAGTCTCGCTAAATGAGTCAATTGATCAAAAGAATGGTGAGTCCTGTGAGTAAATCTTATGGAAAGAATTTCAATGCTGAAGGTTTAACATTCACCTTTCTCCATTGTTCTTTCTTTTTTAAGCATTAATTTCGAAAACAAACAAACGTTAGTTATGGGATTGACATCTGCACAAAAAGAGATCTTAGATAAAGCTGTTGAAGCTTTACATACTCGAGTTTTTCACGCACAATATCCTGAGCATCCTTCTCCAAAGATTTATGGAGAAACAGCAGATGAGGATGGAAAGAATGCTTTCAAAGCCCTTCGTAAAGGAAACTTTGAAGAATTGAAGCAAGAAGGGGCAACTGAATGGATTGGTGAAGAAGAGTCACCATACTTTGCTGAGCCTGTCGGGACTAAGTACCCTGCTTTCTCAATTGATACCTTAATCGACCGTGCTGAAGGAGCTTTTCATTCATGGAGAAAAGTATCTAAAGAAGATAGAGCTGCTGTGCTGATCGATTCCCTAGACAGGTTCTCAAAGCGATTCTTCGAGAACGCTTATGCGACTATGCACACAACGGGTCAAGGGTATATGATGGCTTTTCAAGCATCTGGACCTCATGCTGCGGATAGAGCTTTAGAAGCAGTTGCAGCCGGATATGAAGAGCTAGGTCGATTTCCTGAATCGACAGTTTGGACCAAGCCGATGGGTAAGTATGACTTGGTGATCAATAAAGAGTGGAGAGCGATCCCTAAAGGAATTGGTTTAGTGATTGGCTGCTCAACTTTCCCAACATGGAATTCTGTGCCAGGCGTTTATGCCGATCTCATGATGGGTAATTCAGTAATTGTTAAACCTCATCCAGGTGCAATATTACCAATGGCGATTGTAGTGGCTGAGATTAGAAACGCGTTGAGTGCTGCTGGTTTCGATCCAGAAGCATGTCAACTGGCAGTTGATACACAGGCCAAGCCATTAGCCAAGGCCTTGGCTGAGCATCCCAAGGTTAAAGTCATCGACTTTACTGGTAACTCTGAATTTGGTGCTTACCTAGAGTCATTACCAAAAACGGTGTTTACGGAGAAGACGGGTGTGAACTCGATCATCTTAGACTCTGTCGAGAACATTGATAAGGTAATCCAAAACATTACTTTCTCAGTAGCGCTATATTCTGGACAGATGTGTACCGCTCCGCAAAACTTCTTTATACCAGAAGGTGGCGTTAAGACGCCTGAGGGGATTGTGTCTTTCGATGAAATCGCGCAGAAATTTGCTGATTTCACTGACGGATTGATCAACAACCCTAAAGCGGGGCCATTTGTAGCAGGAACTATTCAAAACCCTGCAACTGCAGAGAGAACAGTTGGTGCTTCAAAAGCAATAGGTGGTAAGACTTGGTTGGAAACTAGAAACATTGAACAAAGCATTCCATACTTCAAGAATGCTAGGACACAGACACCTACGGTGATTGAATTGACCTCGGGTGACAAGGATAAATTCTCTAAAGAGATGTTTGGTCCAATCGCTTTCTTAATCAAGACAAAAGACACGAAAGAATCTGTAGCATTGGCTAAGGAAATGGCCGAGTCTTATGGTGCTATTTCATGTGGAGCTTACACTACCAATGCGGAGATGAAAGAGTTCATTGCTGATGAAATGTCATTGGCAGCAACGCCAGTATCATTCAACTTGGTAGGTCAGATTTTCGTGAATCAAAATGCGGCCTTCTCTGACTTTCATGTAACGGGAGGTAATCCTGCTGGAAATGCTTCTTTCACCAATCCTGATTATGTAAACCGTAGATTTACTTGGGTAGGGATGAGAGAGCCGGCTTAGTGAATTAAGAATGTGTAATTGAGAATGAACAAAAATGCCATTCCGAAAGGGATGGCTTTTTTTATTTAAAGATTCTGTTTTCGAAAGGGATTCCTCCCGATAGCTATCGGTATCGCGGGATGACCAAGCTATATGGCTATCGAACCTTCGCCCTTTTAATCACTCTAGCGAATAGTCCAGGAAGAAAGCGCTTTACATAAACGGCATAAGACTCTGCGCCAATATAGACTTCTCGCTTCTGTCGCTTTATTGCTTTAATGATTTTAGCCACGCATTGCTCTGGACTCAATCCATTCGCTTGGGCATCATCCATTTTACCAAGTGATTGACCATCGCCTTGAAATGCATTGATGGAAACATTGGTTTTAACAAAGCCTGGAGCGGCAATGGTTACTTTGATGCCGCTTTCTTCTAATTCCGCTCTCATGCTATCATAGAAGCCATGTAGGGCATGTTTGCTTGCCGCATAGCCTGAGCGATACGGTGTACCGAAAATACCCGTGAGGCTTGTTACTACAACGAAATGGCCTTGTCCTCGATTCATCATATGGGGAAGCAATTGTTTCGTTAAGCTGACTGAGCCAAAATAGTTGACTTCCATTAGGTCTCTATCTACTTGAAGGGTGGTGTCTTTAACCAGTGATCTTTGGCTTCGACCTCCGTTGTTGATAAGGATATCCACCTGGCCGAAAGCTTTGATCGCTTCAGATGTCTTTGCAGCATGTGAATTGGTATCAGTAAGGTCCAATGGTAAAATCTTGATGCGACCTGGATTTTGACACTTGCTTTTGACACGAATTAATTCTTCCTGTCTTCTTGCAGAAAGGATAAGGTTTACGTCAAGTTGGCTGAGTTGCTTTGCTAAGGCTTCCCCTATGCCTGAGGAGGCTCCTGTAATCCAAATGGTTTTGTTTTGCAAGTTTTTCATACTTCTTCGCTTTTCAGGCACCACCTCTTGAATTAGAGAGGAGTTTAATTTTTCAAGTAAGTCACGAAGTCAAAAGCATATTGGTGTCGATCATCTGCTGGGTGATGAATTCGTAACGCTTCAGTCCAATCGGAAGTATCAAATTCAGGGAACAAGGTGTCAGCACCTTCAATTTCTGCAGCTACTTCAGTGATGAGCATTTTGTCTACCATTCCCTTTTCGATAGAATC
Source organism: Roseivirga sp. (assembly GCA_965660665.1). Classification (GTDB taxonomy): domain Bacteria; phylum Bacteroidota; class Bacteroidia; order Cytophagales; family Cyclobacteriaceae; genus Roseivirga. Next base: position 95,315 of record CBFIAY010000004.1, read on the forward strand.
CTTATAGATCACTCCGCCTCCAATAATAAAGACTTCTTTCAGCGAGTGTTGCACTTCGCAGAGCTCAAATGCTTCTTCTAAGCTGTGGGCTACAAAGTGTCCCTCAGGAGCTGCATAGTCTTTCTGACGAGTAATGATTACGAAGGTCCTTCTGGGTAGAAGCCCAGGGAGTGAGTCGAAAGTCTTTCGGCCAAGAATTACAAAATGGTCAACAGTAACTTCCTTGAAAAACTTGAAGTCATCGGGCAGTCTCCAAAGCAGATCATTGTCCTTGCCGATGGCGTTGTTCTTTGCCTTTGCGACAACTATGGTGCGAATCATAAGCTATTCCCTATTAAAAACGATTTGATATCCATGCGCTTCTTGCCTTCCATCTGTAATTCAGTAATGGCAATGGCATTACCACCAGTTTGTATGTGGAGGTGAGACTTGTTATCCGTCTCAAAATCTCCCGGTTGCTCACCGACTTTGGTGAAGTCGATTTTCTGAGCCGCAAAAACCTTGAATTTCTTGCCGTTTAACATGGTCCAGGCGGCAGGATAGGGCGATAGGCCTCGAATAAAATTATAGACCTCTTCCGAAGATTTTGACCAATCAATCTCGCAAGTTTCTTTAAAAATCTTGGGCGCATGCTTAATCTCTTGTTCCTCGTTTTGAGGTTCTTGAGGGTAGTCACCGGCTTCGATTGCTTTAACAGTTTTAAGGACTAAATGAGCTCCTTTCTCCATCAAACGCGCATAGACATCTCCAACGTTATCATCTTCTTCAATTGGTTCTCTTTCCTGAAAGATTACATTTCCCGTGTCGATTTCGTGCTTTAAGAAAAAGGTGGTGACGCCTGTTTCTTTCTCCCCATTAATGATCGCCCAGTTGATGGGTGCAGCACCACGGTACTGAGGCAGAAGCGATCCATGCAGGTTGAAAGTGCCAATTTTTGGCATGTCCCAAACGGCCACAGGTAACATTCTGAAAGCTACTACAATTTGTAGGTTAGCCTTATAACCTTTCAATTTGTCAAGAAATTCTTGAGACTTCAGATTGGTAGGTTGAAGTACTGGCAGGTTTTGAGAAACTGCATAATCTTTCACAGGAGTAGTCGTCAGCTTTTGTCCACGACCTTTCGGCCGATCAGGCGCTGTAATGACTGCTACTACATTATACCCATTCTCTACTAGTATTTGTAGGCTGGGCACGGCAAATTCAGGCGTGCCCATATATATGATTCTTAATTCCTGCATTTATTCGAAATCTGGGTATAGTAAATACTTCTTTCTCATGGCTTTGTAAGCATCAAGCTTAGGTTGCCAAGTGGCTTTAATCTCTTGCTCTGACCAACCAGCTTCCACTTGCTTACGGAAATCTTTGGTGCCCGATAGTAAGTCGATGTAGGACCTGAAGAAGGTCGTGTCATCTTTGATGTCTGCATGATAATCTAGCAGGTATTTGAGACTCAATTCATGTGGTGCCGCTGAGTCACCAAAATATTCGCCATGACAAAGTTCGCCTTCCATTGGAGGGTATTTAGACCCACTGTTAGGTTGTGGTGTAAAGCTGAAAGTTCCTTTTGAATAATCAGGATGGCCGATGACTTCGAAAGGGAAGTCAGTACCTCTACCTACGCTCACAACCGTTCCTTCGAAGAGGCCTAGTGTGGGGTAAAGGGCTATGGCATTGTCGTTCGGTAAGTTGGGTGATGGCTTTACTGGCAGGCTGTAAGTTGACTTATGATCCCAGCCTTGCATGGAGACTATTTTCAATTGGGATTTCAAACCGTTCTTTAACCAACCTTCGCCATTGATCATTTGGGCTAATTCACCAACCGTCAATGCATGGACAATTGGAATGGGATGCATGGCTACAAATCCATTCACGTCATCATCTTTCACGGGTCCGTCAATGTACATGCCATTGGGGTTGGGGCGATCCAGTATCAAAACTTCCTTGTCATTTTCGGCCGCGACTTGCATTACATAATGCATGGTGCTGATAAAGGTGTAGAAGCGAATGCCCACGTCTTGAATATCGAAGAGTAAGACATCGACATCCTTGAGCATTTCTGGACTAGGCTTTTTACTAATACCATATATGGAAATGATCGGTAAACCAGTTTTTTCATCCTTGGAATCATCTATTTTAGCACCATCGGGTGCTTCGCCTCTAAATCCGTGCTCAGGGGCCATTACCTTGACTACATTTACACCTCTTGAGATCAGTGTGTCGACCAAGTGTGTCTTGTTGATAACCGAGGTTTGATTGACTACTAAAGCCACTCTTTTACCGGCCAAGGCAGGGAGATATTCATCCATCCTTTCAGCACCCAGTTGCAAGTTTTGAGCTTGAGAACAAGCAAAAACAGAAAAAATGCAAAGGGTGAGCAGTAGTCGAATCATTCGCTTCGTTTATATTTGAGGAACAACGTTAAAATTAAGCATAATCTTGAACCTCCCTTATTTCATTTCTAAAAGAATCAACGCCACGGATAAAGGGAGCTTTTCGTCTACGATCCACCGGGTAGCAATTGCAAGCGTAGCCCTTGGGATAGCGATTATGGTTATCTCATTTATGGTTTTGGGAGGGTTCCAGAATAACATAAAGGATAAGATTTTTACTTTCTCTGGACATATTCAGATCAAGAAGTTTTCCCTGAATAGTTCTTATGAAGAAGAACCGATCGTTATGTCTGCAGACCGTATGGAAGCCATAAAAAATGATCCTTTTGTAAGGCATATTCAAGAGTTTGCGCATAAACCTGGTTTGATCAATCAAGAGGGCGAGAATTTTGGGCTGCTCTTTAAGGGAATAGGGGATTCATTTGATAGAGATGGGTTCAGTGATTATATAATTGCTGGTGAAATCCCAGTCTTTGATACGACACAACTGGTAACTAATACAGTCATGCTAAGTCAACGTATGGCCGATCGGATGAATGTGAAATTAGGGGATCGCTTGGTGACAGTTTTCATTATGGACCCTCCGAGAACGCGTAGTATGATTGTGACAGGAATCTTCAATACAGGGCTTGATAACTTTGATGAGCAGATAGTAATTGGTGACATCAATATGATCCGAAGTTTAAATGATTGGTCACCAGATCAAGTAGGCGGCTATGAAGTTTTTGTCAATGATGTCGATCGCTTAGAAGAGGCAGATGATTCTATCATTCAAAAAGTTAGTATAGAGCATTATACCGAAAGAGTCGATCAGAAGTTTGTTCAGATTTTTGATTGGTTAGCCCTGCTCTCTCAGAACGTCTACATCCTGATTACATTGATCCTGTTTGTGGCTTGTTTTAATATGATTTCGGTGCTGTTTATTCTGATCATGGAAAGAACTCAAATGATCGGTTCCTTCAAAGCTTTTGGAGCGACTAATAAACTCATCAGAAGAATCTTTGCTTATAATGGCGTCAGCTTAGTGCTCAAGGGGCTTGTATTAGGCAATGTAATTGCCATTGGATTTGGTGTCCTTCAGTATTATTTCGAGTTGATTCCTCTAGAGCCATCAACCTATTATATGGATCATGTTCCGATTGACTGGAACTGGTTGAGTACTATTGGAATTAATGTATTGACTTTAGTGATTGTGGCTTTGGTATTGGTTATACCTACCGCGATTATTTCAAGAATTAGCCCCGTTAAGGCCATTCGCTTCGACTAATTCTGGTATGGTTTCCATGTCGCGCCTGAAGGTTCGGAAGAGGCTTCCAATTTTAATTTGCATTACACCAAGCACTGCCTCCTTGATAATGCCGCTACTCATTTTCGATTCACCTTTCGTGCGATCGGTAAAGATAATTGGCACTTCAGTGATTTTAAAGCCGTATTTCCAAGTCAAGAATTTCATCTCTATTTGGAAGGCATACCCCATAAAACGAACTTTATCTAATTCGATGGTTTCTAGAATACTACGGTGATAGCATTTGAATCCTGCAGTGGTATCACTTATGGGCATACCTGTCACTACTCTGACATAGTGGCTGGCAAAGTAAGAAAGCATAACACGCATCATTGGCCAATTCACAACATTCACACCAGTGACATATCGAGAGCCAATGGCCATATCATTCCCTAAGTTCTTGCAGGCATGATGCAACTTATTGAGGTCACTAGGGTTGTGAGAGAAATCCGCATCCATTTCGAAGATATAGTCGTAATTTCTCTTTAGCCCCCATCTAAAGCCATGAATATACGCTGTCCCGAGTCCTAGTTTACCTGATCTTTCTTCGATGAATAAACGATCTGGATAGGCAACCATTTTTTGCTTTATCAATTCACCAGTACCATCCGGAGACCCATCATCAACGATCAGTAAATGAAAGCCTGTTGGTTGCGACATAACTGCCTCGATCATCTCTTCGATGTTCTCGCATTCATTGTAGGTCGGTATGATGACTAAACTATCACTCATTGGCAGGGTACAAATCTAAGATAATCTAAAATAGCGCCTGCAGGTCGACAAAATTAATTTACTTTAAGTCCATGAATAGTACTGAGGAGATTCACAATAACTGCTAAATGAAGAAAGCTATATTTCTAGATCGAGATGGTGTACTTAATGAAGAATTAGGTTTTCAGGTAACCAATAGTGAGGAATTCAAAATTAAGGAGGGAGTTGCGGAGGGCTTGAAAAAACTGAAAGCAGCGGGCTACTTGTTGATCGTAGTCACGAATCAAAGCGGTATTGCTAAGGGCACATATGATGAAAGCTTCGTATTGGCTTGCCAAGAAAGAATTCAGTTAGCATCTGATAACGCCCTTGACGACATCTACTTTGCTCCAGGTTATGATTCGGTCAGTAGGTCTTTATCTAGAAAGCCAGGTTCATTAATGTTCGAAAGAGCGATTGCGAAACACAATATTGATGTCTCTAACTCATGGATGATTGGTGACAGAGAAAGCGATATGATTCCTGCAAAAAAAATCGGTTTGAGGACTATTCAAGTTACTCAGGCAAAATCATCATCCTATGCCGATCATGTCGTTCTGAATTTCGCGCAAGCTGTTGATTTACTGTTGCAAGCCTGATCAATAGAAATACAAACTATGAGTTTTGGTTTAACCTTAGTTATATAAAGTCCTTTTGGCATAAGGACAAAAGAGCCGTTTTAATTTATTCTTCCGTACTATCTGTATTAGGGGTAAAAAAAGCCCCGATCATTCGAGGCTTTTAATTAATTCAATTCCGGTTTCAGCCGATCGGTGAACATCGCTCTCAGTTTAGCGACCTTCGGATCAATAACAGCTGTACAGTAGCCCTGGCTTCTGTGGTCGTTGTAATAGTTCTGGTGGTCAACATCCGCGGGATAAAATGCTTCTAATGGGCTTAGTTCCGTCACAATCGGATCATCAAAGTAATCCTTCATCTCCTCCATTACAGCCTCAGCGACTTCTGTCTCTTTGTCATCTTGAAAGAAAATGATCGAACGATATTCGGTTCCTTGGTCATACCCTTGTCTATTCATTGTAGTAGGGTCATGTGTTGAGAAGAATATTCTCAATAAGTCTGAATACGCTAATCTTTCGGGATCATAAGTGATCTTGACTACTTCGGCATGGCCTGTTTTACCACTACAAACTTCTCTGTACGTTGGATTCTTGATCTTTCCGCCTGAAAATCCAGATTCGACATTACTTACTCCTAGAATTCTTTGAAAAACGGCTTCGGTGCACCAAAAGCATCCACCTCCGATAATTGCGGTTGCTTCATTTTTATTATCTTCTAACAGCTGCATAGAAGCTGAATTAATACAATACCTCAAACCACTTGGTTCTGGTCCATCAGGGAACACATGTCCTTGGTGAGCATCGCAAGTATTGCAGACCACTTCGACTCGGGTCATACCAAAAGTCGTGTCTTTAATGTAGCCAATGGAATTCTCTTTAACAGGCTGTGCAAAACTCGGCCAACCGGTACCTGAGTCAAATTTTACCCTCGAGTCAAACAGTGGGGTGCCACAACAAACACAGCCATACAAACCTGGCTCATGTCTTTCGCAAAAAGCGCCACTTCCAGCTCTTTCTGTGCCTTTTAGTCGAGCAATTTGAAATTGTTCTGAGGTGAGTATTTCTCTCCATTCATCCTCAGTCTTTTCAACCCTATTATCTGGGGTTGGATTGCCATTGTTGGCAAATTTGATCACATCAATCCAGGTGAGCATATTATTCCTTTCTTTAGCGCAGATAACAAATCTAAGAAAGGTTTAGTTTTATTTTTGAATCAAATATTTCACTATGATCATTGGGGTAGACTACGGAAGCAAATTAGCAGGCACAACAGTAATCGCCTATAATATGGGAGACGGTATTCGGCTGGAGAAATCTAAAAAGAATCAAGATGCAGATCAGATGATTATTGATTTCGTGAAGGAGTACAATCCTCAGGTTATAGGTATAGATGCGCCATTGTCTTTGCCGGGTGTTTATACAAGCCTTGTTGGATTCGAAGATTATCATTATCGAGCATGCGATAAAGCATTGAAAGCCATGTCACCAATGTTTTTGGGTGGCTTGACGGCTCGTGCGATGAAACTCAGGTCGTCAATTGAGAAAGGTGGTGCCAAAGTTCTCGAGGTTTATCCAGTAATGACAGGAAGGGGACTTGGGCTAGCCGAGTTTGGTTATCGTAAGAAAGAGGTTGATTATGATGCTATTCTTACCAAAATGGAAGTTGAGGGGTACGAAATGGTAAGCGATGGTTCGGTCCATACTTCTCATGACCTTGATGCAATCTTAGCCTTACATGCACTAGATAGGGTGGGATCAGTGAACGAGAAAAGGATAGGGAGCCTAGAAGAGGGGGTTATATATTACTAAAGCTAGGCTGATATTTTCTCGTCAATATATTCAACGGCCTGACCTACTGTTTGAAGCCTTTCGGCATCGCTGTCTGGTATTCGAATATCAAAAGTCTGTTCAAATTCCATAACTATTTCCGCATAGTCTAGGGAGTCTATTCCTAAGTCTTTTATGAAGTTCGCGTCAGTTGTTGCTTCAGTTGGAGCGATTCCTATTTTCTCAACAAGTATATGGATGACTTTTTCTAGCGTATTGCTCATTAGGCGATCTTGAATGAAATGATTGCGGAAGATAAACGATTCCTTAAAAATATTAAAACCTGAGGGTAAATTCTGTTCCCTCATTCATTACTGACTTAACTGTAATTGCTCCACCATGTTTACGCATGATTTGTTTTGACAAGCTTAAACCTATACCTGACCCTTGCTTCTTTGTAGTGAAAAATGGAATAAAAATTTTGCCTAATGCTTCCTCATCTATACCAACTCCATTATCTCTAATGGTAAGTGTTGGGCGACCATATTCATTGATAAAAGCATTGAGAATGATCATTTTGTCACTTTCAATCTCGTCTAAGGCATGAATTGCATTTTGAAGTAAGTTAATCAAGACTTGGTCAATTAGCTCCTTATCTATATTAAACATTAAACCTGTGGGAACGATATTCAGTCTAAAGTCAATGTCTTGGCTTGCCATTTCGTGATTAAGCAGCAAGCTAATGTGATCAAGAACCTTTTTGACTTCAATCTCTTGAAGTTTTGGTTCAGGTATTCTCGTTAGATTTCTGAAGTCTGTAACAAAGCGAATCAGGCCTTCGCTTCTTCGTTTAATTGTTTGAACAGCTAGGTAGATATCTTCTAGCTCTTCTTTTTCAATTGGCACATCGTCTTCGATGTTGTCCACTAGGTTAGTTTCTACCGTAGCCGCCAATGAGGAAAGTGGTGTTACAGAGTTCATAATTTCATGTGTAAGCACCCTAATTAGGTTCTGCCACGCTTCCATTTCCTTTTCTTCCAATTCACTTTGGATGTTCTGAACGGAAACCAATTTGAACTCTTCACCTCTCAAAACCAATTCAATTACATATACTGATAATTGAGTCTTCGTTCCTTCATTGGTTAACTCTATGAGAGCACTACCTCCAGTCTTTAATTTGACAAGTGATTCTACAAGTTTTGCACTCACTTTGCTCAATTCGAATATGTTGTTGAGCGACTCTACTCCAATCAGTTTTTTTGCTGAACTATTAATGATTTGAATGTCACCTAGCTTATTGAATGTTATTAATCCAATTCCTACATGCTGAACTATTGTTCTGAAGTAATGGTAATTCGCTTCCTTATCCGCGCGAATCTCTCGGAACTTCTTGATTACATTATTAAACTCATTATAGAGTTCGTTCATAGACTGGCCACGGCCACTAGTGGGGTAGGTAGTAGTGAAGTCATCATACTTGATTGAACTCAAGAAACTGGTAATCTCTCTGTTCGTCTTATCAATAGACCTTATTAGGAAATAGACCTGAATTGTTATGATTAAGATCAAAAAGGTGCTGTTTACACTATTGGGTGATTCAAACACCACATATGCCAATAGCATGATCGTTCCGATCACAAAAATAAGTCGGACAACAAGCAGAAACCGAAAGTTCTTAAAGCCCATGCTTCTCTAATCTCCTATATAATGAGGCTCTAGTAAGGCCCAGCTCTTTGGCAGCTTTCGAGATATTGCCAGAGTGTTTGTTCACTGCCTTTAGAATGACATTCTTTTCAACCTCATCAAGGTTCAGGTTATCGATTCCATCGGAGTGGGTGTCTGCTTTCTGAACCAAAAAGAAGAAGTCGTCTGGCATTAGAATATTGCCTTCACTCATGATAATAGCACGCTCTATGGCATGTTGTAATTCTCTAATATTTCCGGGCCACGGATACTTTGTCATCTTCTTTAGGGTAGATGAAGCCAGCTTCTTGTGCGGCTTTCTGTACTTATCACAATATACTTTAGTAAAGTGTTCTGCTAGGATAGTAACATCGTCTTGTCTTTCCCTAAGCGGAGGAAGATGTAATTCTACTGTGTTGATTCTATAGAGTAAATCTTGTCTGAATGTGTTTTCTGCTACCATCTCATATACTGGCATATTAGTCGCACAGATCAGACGAATGTCAATGTCTACTGGTTTGTTGGAACCTATGCGTGTCACCTGCCTCTGCTGCAATACGGAAAGTAACTTGGACTGTAGTGGCATACCAAGGTTTCCAATTTCATCTAAGAATAGAGAGCCATCTGTTGCTATTTCGAAGCGGCCGGCCCTATCATCTTTTGCGTCAGTAAAGGCGCCTTTTTTATGACCAAAGAGTTCACTTTCAAAAAGGGTCTCTGTAATAGCGCCCATATCTACACCGACAAAAACATTGTCTTTGCGCAATGATCTTTGGTGAATTGCTCGAGCGACTAATTCTTTACCGGTACCATTTTCACCTAGTATCAAAACGTTCGCATCTGTGCTTGCGACTTTGTCTATAATACTGAAGACATTTTTCATGGCTGGACTATCTCCAATGATGTCTTTAAAGGGTTTGTTGATGTCGTCTTCTAATTGCTTTTTAGCACTCTTTAACTTGTCAACTTCCTTATAAGACTCTTTGAGCTTGATTGCCGAAGAAAGTGTACCAATAAGCTTTTCGTTTTGCCAAGGCTTTAGCACAAAATCAGTAGCTCCTTCTTTGAGTGCCTTTACGGCCATTTCTACATCGCCAAATGCGGTGATTAATATAACAACTGCTTTTGGATCGGCTTCCAGGATCTGCTCTAACCAATAGTACCCTTCTTTACCACTGGTAATGTCTTTGCTAAAGTTCATGTCCAGAAGAATGACATCGTATGTGCCATTATTCATTAAGAAAGGAATCTTCTTAGGGTTCTTTTCTATGAGAACTTCTTTAGCATGTTTTTTTAATAGCAGCTTTGCAGCTATTAAAACATCCTCATCATCATCAATAATTAAAATCTTACCTAATTCTTTATCCACAGTGTCGTTAGTTTATTCGAACGGGCTTACCTAAGCCTAAATAGTGCCAATAGGCTTAAGGTATGTAATATATGGTTTTTTGCTCTTTGACTGTCCGATTATGTAACGAAAATTGACCGAAAATGGACACGCCTTGATGAATTTACTTATAAGAACCTAGATTGGCTCGCTTGACCGAAAGCCAGTATTATAGCAATTATTGAAGGAAGAATTTTGTAAAAAGATTATGCACGTGTATTTCTTACCGATGGTATAAAAAGTCACCATATTTAGAGAGGAATGGTTTTGCAAAAGTGATTAAAGTGCATATATTGCAAACGTTGTTTTGAATTAATTTAAATATTAATTCAGATATTTTGAGTTTTTGACCTTTGGGCTCAGTACTGACCATACTGAGCCTTTTTTTATGCCCTCTCCTCACTATTCTTGATTTTAAGTGTTCGAAAACGATCATTTTGTGTGTTATAATTGTACACTTTTACGCAACCCACTTCACGTCGTAAACTTATAAGTACCTGATAAACAGGTGTATGTAAAAGTGGCACTCTTGTTGTCTATGGCTGGCCGGATTAGAAAACACTATAACAACAGCAATGGACAAGAAAATCAAAAAGAAAACATTCACAGCCAAGCGGGTCATTACAGTACTTGGTGGTGCGGGGTTAGTATTCCTTATACTATATGTTTTTGTTTTTGCCGATAAGGCTTCAAAACTCAACGTAGATTTAGAAAAGATCAGCATGGCTACTGTTGTCGAGGGGCCATTTCAAGAATACATCCCTATAGAGGGTGAAGTACAACCGAAAGCGACCTTCCGATTGGATGCTAAAGTAGGTGGTAACGTTCAAGAGAAATTTTTAGAAGGAGGCGTAGAGGTTCATAAAGGGGATACTATTTTGAAACTAGAAAATAGTCAGCTTGAGATGAATTACATCACGCAGCAAACACAGACTAACCGTCTTCGAAACGAGATAGAAAATACGAATAACGGTTTAAAGCAGTCCTTGTTTAGGTCAAACGCCCAAGTAATTACAATCGATTTTGACATTGATGAAGCGAAAGACATCTACACAAGGAATCAACAGTTATGGAAGGATAAAGTCATTTCGGAGCAAGAGTTTCTTAACTCTAAACGAAGATTTGACAGACTGGTAGCGACCAGGGTCAATACCATAAGGACAAAAGAGTTTGACTCCCTTAATTCAGTGAATCAAGTAAATCAAAATACTGAACGCCTTGTCACCTCTCAAGAGAGTTTGAGGATTGTTGAAGGACAACTGGATGACCTTTGGGTTACCGCTCCAGTCGATGGGTTGCTTTCAACGGTAAATGTTGAAATAGGGCAAAGTATCGGGCAAGGAACAACCATTGCTCAGATTGATGATTTGAATGGTTTCAAAATCGAAGCCAATGTTGATCAACATTATTTACCAAGAGTATACGAAGGTTTAGTAGGTACCTATGACTTCGCAGGATCCACTTATTCCCTAGAGATCAGAAAGAAATTTCCAGAAATTAATAACGGTACATTCGTAGTGGAGATGGTAGGTGAAGTACCTCAAGGCGTACGAAGGGGCCAGACTATCTCAATTCGACTTCAGTTAAGTGAACAAAAAAATGCAATTCAAATCCCTAGAGGAAGCTTCTTCCAAACCACAGGGGGGAACTGGATATTCGTTGTAGACGAGACTGGGACGGTTGCGACAAGAAGACAAATCAGAATTGGAAACCAGACACCACGCCACTACGAAGTGCTGGAAGGTTTACAACCTGGAGAAAAAGTCATATTTTCATCATATGAAGGTTATGATGACAAAGACAAATTAGTGATCAAACAATAAATTAATTCAAACAACCGATAACTTTTACATTATGGAAAATGGTAAAAACATAATTACTACAAAAGGTCTCAAGAAGTTCTATTACACTGATGAGATTGAAACTACAGCATTAAATAACGTTAATCTTGCGATTGGTGAAGGAGAATTCGTGGCAATCATGGGTCCTTCAGGCTGTGGAAAATCTACTTTACTTAATATCGTTGGTTTATTGGACAACCCTTCTGAAGGTGAGTTCTTTTTTTACGATGAAGAGGTCTCAAAGTATTCTGAACGTCAAAGAGCTGAGTTAAGGAAGAAGAACATTGGTTTCGTATTCCAGAGCTTCAACTTGATTGACGAGCTTACAGTATATGAAAACGTTGAACTTCCTTTGATTTACTTGAAGTACCCTGCTGCTGATCGAAAGAAAAGAGTAGAAGAAGTGTTAGAGACAATGCAGATTATGCATAGAAAAGATCACTTTCCACAACAACTTTCTGGTGGTCAACAGCAAAGGGTTGCGGTAGCAAGAGCAGTAGTTGCAAAGCCAAATCTAATCCTTGCAGATGAGCCAACGGGTAATTTGGATTCGACTAATGGTCAAGAAGTAATGACCCTATTGAGCGACTTGAATTCAAAAGGAACAACAGTTGTAATGGTGACTCACTCGGCTACTGATGCTGAGTATGCACATAGAATAATCAACTTATTCGATGGTCAGGTAGTCTCTGAAAACATCAATGCTAAAGAAAGCTCTCTAGTTTAATAATTCTCCCCTTACGGGTTACGTTCATTTGCCTCCTGGCAAATGAACGTTAAAATGAAGCTGTTTGATGGCTTCCTGGTACAATATTGCCTAAAGATAGAAAATACCATTATGAAAAAGATCCTTTACACATGTCTAAGCCTGTTTATGCTAGCAAGCTTAAGCTTTGCACAGCGCGCCTTAACACTGGAAGAGTGCATAGACATAGCTCTTGATAATAACATTAGTATCAAGACGGCAAGAAACAATGCGATCAGTGCGCGCGCAGGTTACAAACAAAGCAAGTTCAATTTCCTGCCCAACTTAAATGCAGGGGCCAGTCATAGCTGGAGTGAAGGGCTTCAATTTGACCAAACTGTTGGGGATTTGGTGAATACAACTACTCTTGGTGGTAGTGGGTCATTGAGTGCAGCAGTGACGATATTTGATGGCTTTAGAAATGTCCTTACGATGGATCAAAGAAAGCTGCAATATGAAGCCTCACTTCAGACCATTGAAAGTAATATCCAAATTACTGAATCAGCTGTAATTGGTTCGTTTTTGAATATAATTTCTACAAAAGAGCAATTGAAGATTGCTAGCCAAACACTCGAACTGCTCAATGGTCAACTCTCAAGACAAGAAAGTATAGAGAGAGCTGGTACTGGGAGTATGGAACAAGTCTATAATTTTAGGTCTCAAATAGCGCAGCAGAAACTTGCAATGGTGAATCTTCAAAATCAATTGGCCACTAGTGAATTGAGCTTAATTCAACTTTTACTTTTAGATGCTGGAGAACAATATGAATTTTCAGGTGTTAGCACTGCAGATGCTGAGCTTGAGCAAGAGATGGAAGAATTTGGAGATATCTATACTCGGGCAGAAGCGTTCAGTCCTAGCTTAAAGTCTGCTACATTTAGTCTTGAGGCTTCAAAAAAGTCATTGAAGATCTCACGAAACTCATGGATGCCAAGCTTGACGGCAAATGCCTCATGGGGTACAGGCTGGTCTTCGAATTTTAGAAATGTGTTAGAAAGAGACCCAGTAACGCAAGCGCCAATTAGAACTGAGGTGGTTGATTGGAACACTCAGTTTAGGTCAAACGAAAGAAAAGGTGCTGGATTAAACTTGGGGATACCACTATTCACTAGGTTTCAAAACCGTACTTCAATACAACAGTCGAAGGTAGAATTGTTAAATGCCGAATTAAACTTGGAGCAGGCAAAAAACAACCTCACTAATCAAGTACAGCAGGCCTACTTAAATTTGGTGAATGCAAAGACGACATATGCAGCGGCTAAAGAGAGCTTAGTTAACTTAAATACATCATTTGAATTTTCGAGAACGAGATATGAGAATGGTACGATTGACTTTGTGACTTATTTACAGAGCCTGAATAATAAGAATAGTGCAGATTTTCAATTGGTTCAAGCGAAGTATGGAATTATGTTGAGAAAACTGATTCTTGATATTTTTACAGGTGAGTTAAGTCCGTCAAACACTAATTAAACTTGAAAATATCAACAGTTTGATTTCGCACTAAGAAAATTTGATTGTTTTCCATAAGCACAAATTGATAGGGGAGATCGGGTAAACTGATTTCCCTTTTTGTTTTCTTATAAAGGTGAATTATGTGCAGCTTCTGTTCGCTGATGTAAATAATTTCATCCTTATAAAAGGTAAAAAAAGGAGTAGACTGCTCAGTTACTCTTTCAACAAAAGTCCCTAAGTTATCGAATGCTAAAATGCCTTCCTTGGTGTCACTTAAAAAAAGGTAGTTCTGATAAGATCTGATAAATTGAATATCCCAATCTTCAAGAGCAAGGCTTAGGTTGAGTTTGTTCTCAATAAGAATTTCTCTATTATTTATGTCGGTTTTGATAAGGCTAAGCTCTTGATCGTTTAAGAGCCATAGGTTATTGTCACCAGCTAGTGTCGCTAACCCTGAAAAGCTACTAAGTTGGCTATAGTCTATCTTGTATCTTTCCGAGGCATTTAAGAATCGATCAAGGAGTATGTACTCTTGAAAATTTTTGTAGTAGACAAAGATCCTTAATCCTTGCCACGCATCAATTAAAGTTGGAGTACCTTGTTTCTGTGGTGAAAAGTGATAAACTACTTTTCCATCTTTGTCTAACTTTTCAATAACTCCCTGATCATTAGAGAAATAAAGATATCCTTGTCTGTCAATGGAAGCTGTAGTAGGGGCAAATCCGATTTTGAAAGAACTTACTTTCTCAAGATCTTGAGCCAGTACATATTGACTGAGTAAAAGCAACAGTATTATCGTAATCCTAACCTTCAAAGGTCTTTAGTTTTATTTCTCCTTCGCTGTATTCAGCATATGTGCAGTAACTTAACCATTCCCCCAAGTTGATGTACTTGCTATTCTCTCCAACTGCTAGATCAAGCGGAAGGTGTCTATGCCCAAAAATGTAGTAATCATAGTGACTGGCTTTTTCAGTTTCTTTTGCGAAAGTCCAAAGCCACTCGTCTTCCCCCATAAACCGTTGTTCGGTATCATTGGCTTGAGCTCGGCTTTTACCAGACCAAAAGTTTGCTAATCCAATTCCTATGTTAGGATGAAGCCACCGAAAACACCATTGAAAGAAGTTGTTTCTAAATATCTTTTTAAGAAACTTATATCCTTTATCACCAGGCCCAATACCATCACCGTGACCCACAAATAACTTCGTATCATTCAGGTAAACATCAATAGGGTCGTATATGACTTTTGCCCCTAACTCTTGGTCTAGGTAACCAAACATCCACAAATCATGATTACCAGTGAATATGACCAAGTTAATACCGGCATCAGAGATCTCTGAAAGCTTGCCTAAAAACCTGGAGAATCCCTTAGGGACTGTTGTGCTGTATTCAAACCAAAAATCAAAAAGGTCTCCAACTAAAAAAATGGTGTGAGCATCTTTCTTGCATTCATCTAGCCAGCGAATGATCTTTTTTTCTCGTTCTAAACTCGACTCAGGGGTAGGTACACCCAAATGAAAATCGGATGCGAAATAGACTTTTTGGTTTGAGGCTGGGGTTAGTTTCATAAGTGAAGCAAAGCAAAAGTTGCAAAACCTGTCCAAATAAAAAAATCAGGTCGTTAAACCTGATTTTTTTATTTGTATTGAATCTTTAAAGCTAATCCTTTTTTGGTTCTTCGCTTGAAGCCTCAGGAGCAGTTGAATCTTCGGTAGTCGTTTTAGCAATAGTTTCATCAGGTGTTGCAACTGCTACTTCCGCTTCTTTCTCCTCTGTTTCCTCAGTCGCTTTACCATTATTATTGGTAAACGCCTCATAGGTAGTTTGTTTTTCAAAAGGTCGAGGGCCTATGAGGCCTTCTAGGTCTGATTGGAAAAGAATTTCCTTAGCCAATAACTCTTGTGCAAGTGTCTCAACTTCTGCCTTCTTATCCGTCAGTAATTTGATTGTTCTACTGTAGGCATCAGCCACAATCTTTTTGACTTCTTCATCAATGATTTTGGCAGTATCTTCAGAATAAGGTTTAGAAAAACCGTATTCGCTTTGTTTCGAATCATAGAACGAAATGTGTCCTATTCTTTCATTCATACCATACACTGTCACGATACTATAAGCTACTTTGGTTACTCTTTCCAAATCGCTTAGCGCACCTGTAGATATTTTTCCGAATATAATTTCTTCGGCTGCTCTACCGCCAAGTGTCATACACATCTCGTCAATAAGTTGCTCTGTTTGGTAGAGAAACTGCTCTTTTGGTAAATACTGTGCGTAACCTAGGGCAGCAACACCTCTTGGTACAATTGATACCTTTACTAAAGGATCAGCATGTTCTAAGAACCAGCCCGCGACTGCATGGCCAGCTTCGTGATAAGCAACAATTTTCTTTTCTTCTGGAGAAATGATCTTACTCTTCTTTTCAAGACCACCAATTACTCTATCTATGGCATCTTGAAAGTCTTCCATATCCACAGCCTTTTTGTCTTTTCTAGCAGCAATTAGGGCAGCTTCATTACAGACATTGGCTATTTCTGCACCTGCAAAACCTGGGGTCTGAGCTGATAATTTTTTAGGATCAATGTCTTTAGCAACCTTGATAGGTCCCAAATGAACTTTGAAGATCGCTTCTCTACCCACGATATCTGGCTTGTCAATACTAATTTGACGATCGAAACGACCCGGTCTCAGCAGTGCTGTATCAAGTACATCAGGCCTGTTCGTTGCAGCCAAAATGATGACACCTGAATCAGTTGCAAAACCATCCATCTCTACCAAAAGTGAATTTAGAGTGTTTTCTCTCTCATCGTTAGAGCCTGGCATCTGTCCCTTGCCTCTTGAACGACCTACAGCATCAATTTCATCAATAAAGATGATACAAGGAGCTTTCTCTTTGGCTTGCTTAAATAGATCACGTACTCTGGCAGCACCTACGCCTACAAACATTTCCACAAAATCTGAACCTGATAATGAGAAGAAAGGAACGGCAGCCTCACCTGCAACAGCTTTTGCAAGTAATGTCTTACCTGTACCAGGAGGGCCTACTAGCAAAGCGCCCTTAGGAATTTTACCTCCAAGTTTTGTGAATTTTGAAGGGTTTTTTAAGAAGTCAACAATTTCTTTGACCTCTTCTTTCGCTTCATTTAGTCCCGCAACATTGTCAAAGGTTATTTTAACCTTGTTTTCTGCATCAAATAGTGCAGCGCGTGACTTACCAATATTAAATATTTGACCGCCAGGACCTGCATTACCAGTCATCCTACGCATCATCAACCAGAAGAACAATACAATTAGAATTAAGAATCCCCAAGTGCCGAGGAAATCCATCACCGTAGTGCGGTCATCAAATTCAGCTCTTACCTGTTGCTGTTTAGGTATGTTGCTCGTCTCAACGAAGTTGTCGTAATAGGTTCTGAAATCTTCGGCAGAGAAAAATTGCTTTTGAATGGTGTAGTGCGGGCCATTATTCATGCCGAAAACACTATTACCATCTAATTCAGTTTTGTATTTAGCATTTTGAAGCGCCTCTTGTTTTAGAGTAACTTCTACGGTATTCTGACCATTAATAAAGACTACTCGAGCAACATCATTACTCTTTACCATGTCTTCAAAACGAGACGGTGTGATGGCAACTCCAGTGCTTTGACTAGTAAAATATGATACTGCGAAAAATACAATAATCAAGGATACGAATATCCAAACCTGATTATTGGGTCCTTTACCCGCTGGACCAGGTTTGCCTAGTATATTTTTCTTTCTTGGATTATCTGGCATTCTATATTTTTTAATTTTTCTAAACCTTCTTAATAACGCACTCCTAGGGATAATGTTAACTATGTGTTTTGTGGGACTTGAGTGATGATTGCATCTCCCCATAATTCCTCTATGGCATAATGTTCACGTTTTCCTTTGTTGAAAATATGTGCCACGACATTAACATAATCAATAAGGATCCACTCTTTATTAGTAAACCCCTCCTTTCGCCAAGGAATTTCTTTACAATCTGTTTTAACTTGATGTTCAACAGATTCGGCAATAGATTCGATTTGGGTGTCTGAATTTCCAGAACATATGATGAAAAAATCACTTATAGCCCCTTTTACTTTCCTCAAGTCCATTATTACAATGTCCTCGGCTTTTATCTCTTCCATCCCCTTTACAACGATGTTGCTCAACTCTTCAGAATTCATTCAAATGTATAAGTGATTTTAACTTAATTTCAGGATCAAAATTACTAAAAATACATTGTACAAAATCCTTGCTAACTCCTTATTTCTAGGCAAAAAGGTTATTTACATGCCAAGTTGTCACTCTACCAACGACATAGCCATGGAAATGGCTAGAAAGTCTGACATCTCTGAAGGTACTGTCATTATAACGGATGATCAATTAAAGGGCAGGGGACAAAGAGGAAATGAATGGGTGGCTGCTGCTGGCAAAAATATTACAATGTCCATTGTACTTAAACCTCATTTTGTCAAGGCTTCAAGTCAGTTCTCCTTAAATATGGCAATATCTCTGGCAGTAAATGCTACAGTTAAACAGTTGTTAAGAGATGCTGACAGTTCTGTTAAATGGCCGAATGACATTCTGGTAAACAAAAAAAAGATATCAGGGATTCTCATTGAAAATAGCTTGAGCGGGAGAAATTTAGACTATTCCGTTGTTGGGATTGGGCTGAATGTGAATCAATCCGTTTTCAATGGAATCAGTGCTACTTCCCTAAAGAACGAATTAAAGCGTGAGCTTCAACTTCAGGATGTTTTTCAGAGCTTAGTTGAAAATATAGAGGCTTTTTATTTGAGACTGAAGGCAAGTAGGCTCTTAGGGATTAAGGAAGAATATCTAAGCTCACTGTATGGATATAAAACAAAACTTAAGTATCGATCTGAATTTGAGTTTGAGGGAACCATCGAGGATGTAGCTGATTCTGGACTCTTATCTGTTGCTGTCGATGGTAAATTGAGGATATTCGACTTTAAAGAAATCGAATTCATACTTTAATCTTCAGACAATCTTTGACAATCCTTCGTTCTTAGCTTATCTTTGTGACGCAAATAATATATAAATCATGCAAGAAACGCTTGAATATAAAGTAAAAGACATCAATCTATCTGATTGGGGTAGAAAAGAAATTCAATTGGCTGAGGCAGAAATGCCAGGTTTAATGTCATTGAGAGAAGAATTTGGTCCTTCTCAGATTTTAAAGGGAGCAAGAATAGCTGGTTGTCTTCACATGACAATCCAAACTGCTGTCTTGATTGAGACGCTTACAGCACTTGGTGCGGAAGTATCGTGGTCTTCATGTAATATATTTTCAACACAAGATCATGCAGCTTCTGCTATTGCAAAAACTGGTGTTCCAGTGTTTGCATGGAAAGGGATGAATGATCAAGAATTTGATTGGTGTATTGAGCAAACAATTTTTGCGTTCGAAGGTGGTAAGCCATTAAATCTAATCCTTGATGATGGTGGTGATTTGACTAATATGGTGCTGGATAAGTACCCTGAGTTAGTTCCTGGAATCAAAGGACTTTCTGAGGAAACTACGACTGGTGTGCACAGACTTTATGAGCGCATGAAAAAGGGCACACTTCCAATGCCTGCGATTAACGTCAATGACTCTGTGACTAAGTCTAAGTTTGACAATAAGTATGGCTGTAAAGAATCTCTAGTAGATGCCATCAGAAGAGCGACTGACGTAATGCTTGCTGGTAAAGTAGCTGTTGTTGCTGGTTATGGTGATGTAGGAAAGGGATCTGCAGCTTCACTAAGTGGTGCTGGTGTCAGAGTAATTGTTACAGAAATTGATCCTATTTGTGCTTTGCAGGCTGCAATGGACGGCTTCGAAGTTCAGACAATGGCTAAAGCTATTCCAAGGGCTAATATTATTGTCACTGCTACTGGTAACTATAATATTATACAGCAGAGACACTTCGAATTAATGAAGGACAAAACTATCGTTTGTAACATTGGTCACTTCGATAATGAAATTGATATGGCTTGGTTAAACGGAAATCATGGCGATAGTAAAATTGAGATTAAGCCTCAAGTAGACTTATACAACATTGCTGGCAACGATATTATCGTTTTGGCGGAAGGTCGTTTAGTTAATCTTGGTTGCGCAACGGGTCATCCATCATTTGTAATGTCGGCCTCGTTTACTAATCAGGTCTTAGCACAAATTGAGCTTTGGACAAACAGAGAGGCTTATGAGAATGCGGTTTATACACTTCCTAAGCACTTAGACGAGAAAGTAGCTAAGCTTCACCTTTCAAACATTGGTGTTGAACTTGATGAATTAACTCAGGATCAAGCGGAATATATCGGTGTAACGGTCGAAGGACCTTATAAGTCTGATAATTACAGATATTAATCACCAGAATATAGAAGTTAATAAAAGGCCCCGATTTATCGGGGCCTTTTCTATTGGTAGATTATCTTATTTTTGCCTACTGATTATGAAGTATACCGTATGTCTCTAAGCCACAAAATCAATAGATATAGTTCATTGGTAAACCATTTTAAAAACTGGCCTCAGTTTTTGTTTTTTAAAATGGGGGGGAGTAATGCCTTCCGGTTTAAATTGAAAAATGATTTTGAGATTAAAGTTCCACGAAAAATGTTACCTCCCTTTAAGGAAAGCTTTTTTGATAGAGTCTACCTAAGACACATTCCCAAAGATAGGTTTGAATCGGCTGCTCCAAAGGTTCTAGACATTGGGGCCAATGTAGGATATTTTAGTCTTTTCATTCTCTCTCAATTTCCCAAGGCAAAAGTTATCGCATTTGAGCCAATGCCTTTTAATTATGACCAATTGGCTAATTATAAAAACTCATACCCTGCGCTGGATTGGACACTAGAAAATAAGGCTGTTTCGTCTAATAGAGATGGTATTACGTTATTTTCAAGTACAGTGGACCAGTTCTCAACCATGGCTAGTGTATTTAATGAAGATGGTAAAGGAGAAGAGATTAATGTAGAGACTGTTGTTTTCAGTGATGTTCTTGAAGCACATGGGTTAGACGATATCGATTTGATGAAACTAGATTGTGAGGGTTCAGAGTACGCGATTATATATGGGATGTCGGATGATCAGTTTGCACTAGTTAAGAATTTTACCATTGAGACTCATCCTGGGCAGTCGGGTGATCAAAACCATGAATCACTGGCTTCTTTCCTTAAAGGGAAAGGATATGAATTGGTAGACCAGATGAATTCAGACGGGACAGGTTATATATGGGCTTGGTCTTAACGAATTCCTTTCGTTACCACATGATATTTAGCGAATTTAGAGAGGTCTCCTTTTTCTGCATCTAGGCAAGCGAGTACGAATTTTAGAAATTGTGACTCACTTGAGAAATCATAAATCATTCCACTCCAAATAGCATCAAACCCATCCAATTTAGACAAGTCTTCATCTCTGATGAGGGCTAATGTTGGAACAGTAGAAGAGTAGTTATTTATTTGCTCGATAGATTGATCTCTAAGAGCAAATCTCTCAGCATAAAACGGGATATTATGTATTAAGGTCTTCTGAATCTGAATCGGAATACTCTTGTCAATCATATACTCCTTGTTGATAATCTTCCCTAATTCATCATAAGGCCTGAAGCGCTCCATTCTTGGTAGATAGATTGCAAAGCAAACTAGAAACAATGTAATCGACCAGAAGGGAAGCATTACGTTCCACTCTGGGGTGTTATATTTTACGAGCCAAATGATAAATCCAACCAAAGAAAGAACAGGTAAACCGTATAGAATTGTTGGCAATTTCAGGAAATAGATCGCATAGAATGTTGCCGCAATAATGAGAAATGAGGGTAAAACAAAACTTCCTTTCCAAAGGAGTTTCCAAATTGTCTTTGATGGCTTGTAGTTTAACAATATTGGAACAATCATCAGTAGCATAGCTGGATGTGCCTGGATCATATAGGTAGGAATCTTTCCTTTGGCAAAGGTGAATATCACCAACATGACAATTAGCCAACAAAAAGGGAATAATACCTGAGATGATGTCCTCCATTCCTTACCCCACTTTATCAATGCGTAAAAAAATACAAGTGAGTACGGGATGATGCTCCAAGAAATAACTTCCAAATAGAAGAAGGGTTTTGGGCCATTTGTGCTCTTACTTAATGCCCTTCCAAATGTTTCTCGATAATAGACTTCCCAGAACCCCTGACCATCCTTTAAGTACATAAAAATGATCCAACTGAGGCCTATTAGCATAAAAATAGGAATGCCTAGAGGCAACTTTAGAAACTTTATTTCATTCCAGATTCTTGACCTTTTGATCGGCCCATCAAGAAGTATAAACAATCCAATAATTCCGGAGATCACTATAATGTAAGGGAAGCCTTTAGTCAGCACAGATAAGCCAAGTGCAACATAGCTAAGTAATAAATACTTCAGTCGCCTTTCCTTATAGCCCCGAATGAAAAAGTACATGGTAAGGGTAAAGAAGAAAGTGAGTGGTATTTCCGGAGATGCATATTGCTTAACGGCTAGAAGCTGTACTGAAAAAGCCATCATGACCATGGCGTATAGACCACCTTTATTTCCGTATAGAAGCTTGCCAAGTAAATAGGTCAACCAAACACTTCCTATCCCCAAAAGAACGATTGGTAATCTTATGCCAAATTCGTTCAATCCAAATATGCTTGATGATCCAGCTATTAGCCAATAAGTAAGCGGAGGCTTATTGTATCTAGGTTCATAATTGTAAAAGAACTCTAGAAAGTTACCAGACTCAAACATTTCTCGGACAGCCTCAGCATAGAAGGATTCATTGGGTGTCCAAATGTCATTTACATGGAAGTTCAGCAAGTAAATAGCAGAGATGATTACCATTAAAAAATAAACCTGCTTTTTATGTGGCGCCTTTAGGAAGAGGTAATTAGTTAAGGTTTCCATTAGTCTATATCCTGGCCTTTATTCAAGCTTCTGAGGTAGGCATATTTTAAAAAAGTGGTGTGACTACTCGTTCCACAAATAACCAAACCATAAAATCCATCCCGAAAGCCTCCTCTGAATAGGTAGTCTTGGATAAACCTAAAACTGGCACTACCCACAATTTTCAATACACTAGAGGTTCTGCCTTGTTGAAAGAGTGCCTTGGCAGATATTTTAGCATATTTTGCAGATCTAAGCACATGTTCTTCCATGGTGTAATAGGAGTAGTGTAGTAGGTCTCCCTTTAAATGAGTTGCTTGAATCCCTTCAACCAATTCTACTGAGTCATGGGGATTGGTACCTCCCCATGATCCTTTTTCTTTTTCCCATAAGCGCACCTTTGTATCAGGGTACCAACCACAATGTTTGATCCATTGCCCGCAATAGTTTGTAAAACGATTAAAGCTATAGGCCTTAGATTGCCAATCGTTTTTTAATTTCAGAATGCTTTTTTTAAGGTCTGGAGACAAAGCCTCGTCAGCATCAAGAGACAGAATTACCTCATTCATGGCTTGATTTAAGGCATAGTTCTTTTGCTCAATATGCCCATTAAACTCATGTTCAATAAATTTGACGTCATACTTTTGGCAAATGATCTTTGTATCATCCCTAGAGAAAGAATCAACCACAATAATTTCATCGCATATACCCGCAAGTGATTCAAGACATCTGTCAATGTTCTTTTCCTCATTATAGGTGATGATTACTCCGCTGATTTTAACAGTTCTGCTCATTTGATAGGTCAAAAATACGGAAAACAGATAGATTCATGGCCATAAGATAAGCTGATTCAATTTCATCAAACATAGTCCAAGAGGCTCAGTGATTTTAGTTATTTTTACGAAAATCACTGAGCCCATGTTTGACTACTATAAACGAAAAAAGGCCAAAAAGGAAATGAAGCGTACTTTTAAAGAGTACGGTTTTGAAATCAAACAATTCGATGTCGAAGGACTAGGAGAAGTAGAGTATGCACAATGGCTGCATCCTTTTGAAGGACCAAAGGAAGTTTCTTTGGAGCAAGTCAATTTTTATAACAGACTTGCCAATAAAGGTGAACTTATTATTGACATCGGGGCACATACGGGTGATACTACTGTGCCTATGGCATTAGCTGTGGGGAAGCAGGGATTGGTTTTAGGCCTAGAGCCTAATATGTACGTTTATAAAGTTCTTGAAAAAAATGCTCAGCTAAACCCTGAACTAACAAACATAGTTCCTTTACCTTTTGCTGCGACTAAAGAAGATGGGGACTTTGTGTTTCACTATTCGGATGCTTCTTTTTGTAACGGGGGATTTTTATCGCAGATCAAAAACCAAAGGCATAATCATAGCTATGAGTTAAAAGTGGAAGGACGGAATTTTAGTAAATACCTGAGAACCAAATATGCGGAATGGCTGCCAAAAATGGGCTTGCTTAAAGTTGATGCAGAAGGATATGATCGAGAGATACTCGATGATATGGGGGGTATTATCTCCGAGTTCAGACCAAACATTATGGCCGAGTGCTATAAAAAATTAACCTTGGATGAAAGGCATGCGCTTTATGATACAATTGCCAAGCATGACTACACCGTTTACATGAACGATACTAATTACTTAGAAGATGGGTTTGTCGACAGTGCTGAATTGGTGAAGCTAACAAGAGATACCATGCGCATCAAAAAGCACTTTGAAATATTGGCCACGCCAAATAAATCATCATGATTTTAATTGATAACGCTGTAATTAGCGATGATATAAAGGAGCAGTTCTTTGTCTGTGATTTGGATAAGTGCAAAGGGGCTTGTTGTGTTGAAGGAGATTTGGGTGCCCCTTTGGAAGAATCGGAACTCAAAGAACTAGAAGATTCCTATGAGGCAGTGAAACCATATTTGTCAAAGGAGGGAATTGAGGCCATTGAAAAGGAGGGGTTATACATCAAGGATTTTGAAGGTGATTTTTCTACAACAACCATCGGGGGGAAAGAATGCGCCTTTGCAGTGTATGATGAAAATAAGGTCTTAAAGTGTGGCATAGAGCAAGCGCATATTGATGGTAAGACTCAATTCAAGAAGCCTATATCTTGTCATCTATATCCCATCAGGATAACTAAGTATGATCATTATGAAGCCTTAAATTATGATAGGTGGTCAATCTGTTCAGCCGCCTGTGTCCTAGGGTCAAAGCTCGGTGTGCCTGTTTATAAATTTTTGAAAGAGCCATTGATTCGCAAATTTGGAAAGGCTTGGTACGAAGAACTTTGTGACGATATTGAAGGTCGCTAGTCTACTGTTGTCCGCGTCTCGTCTTTAAGACTGAGTTACTTCTATTACCTTTTTGTTTCGCATATTCTCTTAATGATAATTTCCGTACTGGTTACTCTTTTTCAAACTAAATACGGAAGTGTAAGAAAGCTATTAATCGCTGCTTTGTTTCGGTTTATTGGTCCAGCGATCTATTTGGCAGTAGGCTTCTACAAACTTACTAGGCATATAGTATTGTGGGTGAAGGGTTTGAGAACTCCAATGACTAAATAATACTTCAAGAAAGAGCATAAAAAAAGCCGGCTATTAGCCAGCTTTTTTTATAGGTCTGAAAAATCAAAGTCATCGAGGAAGGCAGTCGTAAAATTACCCGACTTAAAGCCTTCGTCATCCATTAATTTAATATGGAATGGAATAGTTGTTTTGATTCCTTCGATCACGAATTCTTCTAATGCTCTTTTCATCCTAACCAAAACCTCTTCTCTAGACTGTGCACTTACAATAAGCTTAGCAATCATTGAATCGTAATTTGGAGGGATAGAGTAACCAGCATATACATGACTGTCTACACGTACACCATGTCCACCGGGTAGGTGAAGATTGGTGATCTTTCCAGGAGAGGGTCTGAATCCGTGTGCAGGATCTTCTGCATTGATTCGACACTCCATTGCGTATAACTTTGGATAATATGCGGTGCCAGTAATCGGAATACCGGCTGCTGCTTTAATTTGTTCTTTAATCAAATCAAAGTCAGTTACTTCCTCTGTAATAGGGTGTTCTACTTGAATACGGGTATTCATTTCCATGAAATAGAAATCACCATGCTTGTCTAGCAAGAATTCCACAGTACCAGCTCCTTCGTATTTGATTGCTTCTGCTGCCTTTATAGCAGCAGTTCCCATTTTGTCTCTTAGCTTTTGATCAACAGCAGGGGAAGGAGTTTCTTCTACCAGTTTTTGATGTCTTCTCTGAATTGAGCAATCTCTTTCGGACAAGTGACATGCTTTACCATAGCTGTCTCCAACAATTTGAATCTCTACATGACGTGGCTCTTCAATGAATTTCTCTAGATAGAGGCCATCATTCCCAAATGCAGCAGCTGATTCCATTCGGGCATCATCCCATGCTTTTTGAAAACCCTCATCATTATGTACGATTCTCATACCGCGACCACCGCCACCAGCAGTAGCTTTTAGGATCACGGGATATTTCATTTTCTTAGCAATCTTGATTCCGTTAGCAACGGAATCAAGCAATCCTACTGATCCTGGAATCGTAGGTACACCAGCAGCCTTCATCGTGGCTTTTGCGGTCGCCTTATCACCCATTCTGTCAATCATATCAGGGCTAGCACCAATGAACTTGATGCCGTACTCTTCACAGACGCGAGAAAACTCGGCATTCTCAGACAAGAACCCATAGCCTGGGTGTATGGCATCGGCATTCGTAATTTCAGCAGCCGAAATGATATGGGGTATTTTTAAATAGGATTCGCTAGAGGGGGCAGGTCCTATATTGACAGCTTCGTCAGCAAACCTGACGTGCAAACTATCTTTATCCGCAGTAGAGTATACTGCTACAGTTTTAATGCCCATTTCTTTACAAGTTCTAATGACTCGTAGGGCTATTTCTCCTCTATTGGCAATTAATATTTTCTTGAACACATTGATTCAATTAAAGATGATACATGTGGGATATATACCCTTGCCTATGACGGGTCAACCAAGAACAATGGCTGGTCGTATTCTACTGGTGAAGCATTTTCAACTAACACTTTCACAATCGTTCCTGAAATTTCAGAATCAATTTCGTTGAAAAGTTTCATTGCTTCAATAATACCGACCCTTTGGCCAGCTGAAACTGAATCTCCTACATTCATGAAAGGAGGGTCTTCAGGTTTCGGTGCTCTATAGAAGGTTCCAATCATTGGTGACTTGATTTCTATATACTTACTCGTGTCATCTGAAGCAGGAGCTGCAGCTTGTGGTGTTTCAGCAGCAGGTGCAGGTGCAACTGCTACTGGAGCAGGAGCTAATGCAGGTGCGCTTGCTACCAAAGTAGTTTCAGCACTGCGTTTCACCTCAATTTTGAACTCTTCAGTTTCAATGTTGACTTCTGCCAAACCAGATTTGGCGATAAAGTCGATCATGTTTTTTATTTCTTTCGGATTCATTCGTAGGTAGGTTGATTATTTTACTCGCTCACCGTAAGAGTGAGTTCTAGTGTCTACTTTAATTTTATCCCCTAAGTTAATGAATAATGGCACTTGTATTTCAGCGCCAGTTTCCATGGTAGCAGGTTTAGTTGCATTTGTCGCAGTATCACCTTTCATACCGGGTTCCGTATAAGTTATTTCCAGTACTACATAAGCAGGAAGCTCACATGTCAAGGGTTGTTCGGTCTCAGCATGAAATAGAATGTCTACTTCCTGACCATCTTTAATGAGTTCAGCACCCTTACCGATCATTTGCTCTTCGATCATTACTTGCTCAAAGTTATCGGAATTCATGAAGTGGTAACCGAAGTCATCCTTATATAAGAATTGGTGTGACCTTTTTTCTACCCTGGCTGTCTCAATCTTATGTCCAGCTGAAAAAGTATTATCTACTACTTTTCCTGTCTTAACATTTTTCAACTTTGTCCTAACAAAAGCAGGACCCTTACCAGGCTTTACATGCTGAAATTCTGTGATCATCCAGAGGTCTTGATCTCTGACGATACAAAGTCCGTTTTTAATGTCTGAAGTAGTTGCCATATGACAAATCTAATGTTTATGTCTAGAATTACGTAGGATCGTATGCCCATTTTAACCAGATCGATCCCCAGGTGAATCCACCACCAAACGCAGCGATGATCAGGTTGTCGCCTTTACGAAGTTGCGATTCATAATCCCATAAACATAATGGAATTGTTCCACTGGTTGTATTACCGTATTTCTGGATGTTGAGCATTACCTTGTCCTCTCCAACATTCATGCGCCTAGCCGTAGCATCAATGATGCGCTTGTTTGCTTGATGCGGTACCAAGAATGCAATATCGTCTCCAGTAAGGTTGTTTCGTTTCATGACCTCTTCAGCGGCATCGGCCATGTTTGTTACTGCGAATTTAAAAACTGATGAACCTTCTTGGTATACAAAATGCTCTCTGTTTTTTATGGTTTCTGGGCTAGCTGGTTTACGGCTTCCCCCTGCTTTCATGTGAAGATGTTGTGCGCCTGAGCCATCAGATTTCAACATGGAATCCATTATTCCGACATCTTCAGTGCCAGGCTCTAACAGTACAGCACCACCGCCATCACCGAAAATGATGCAAGTGGTTCTGTCGGAATAGTCAATGATGGAAGACATTTTGTCTGCGCCAACGATTATGACCTTCTTGTATTTGCCGGTCTCTATAAACTGTGAGCCAGTAACCAAGGCGTAAATAAAGCCTGAACAAGCAGCTTGCAAGTCGTAGCTGAACGCATTTTTTGCACCCACTGCATCACCGATTAAATTGGCAGTTGCCGGAAACGGCATATCGGGAGTCGTGGTGGCACAAATGATGAGATCGATCTCCTCTGGGTTAGTATTTGTCTTCTCGAGTAATCCCTTTACCGCTTCTATGCCGATAACGGAAGTTCCTTGGTTTTCACCTTTGAGAATGTGTCTTTGCTTGATACCAGTTCGTGAAGTGATCCATTCATCAGTGGTGTCTACTATGGTTTCGAGTTCCTTGTTCGTTAAAACATAATCTGGAACGTAACCATGGACACCCGTGATTTGAGCTCGAATGTTCGTCATTAAATAATGTTAAGGCCTATAATCTGACCTGAATTAAAAGTTGGTGACCAATATAGGCTTAAACCATTCAGGATCATAATCAGAAATTAGAGAGTTCATATGGGCATAAATGCCCATAAATAAGTACTGCTCCTGAATTAATATCCAGGAGCAGTACTATCAAGATTTTAGTAATTAAACTAAAACTTCTTTTTCCATCACGACTTTGCCTTTATAGTAAAGTTTTCCTTCATGCCAGAAGGCTCTGTGAGGCATGTGTAGTTCGCCAGTCGTAGGGCAAACCACCAAAGTTTTGGCAGTCAATTTCTTGTGAGTTCTACGTTTGTCTCTTCTCGTTCTTGAAATTTTTCTTTTAGGATGCGCCATCTTAAATCTTATTTATTCGCTTTCGCTATTTTTTGTTCTTTAACTTTTTTAATGCCGCCCATCTAGGGTCAACATCTTCTTCTTGCTGCTCTTCTGTTTTCGAATCGTCAACGGTAGATGAATAAACCATAATTCCTTCTTCTTGGTCATTATCATCTTCTTGAAATCGTGGATGAAGCTTTTTCATAGGAACTTGTAGCCCTATAAACTCAAAAAGTAAATCAGCAATATTAATGGTCTGAGTATCATTGAGGATAATCATCACATCTTCTGATAATTCTTTTTCTTCATCACCAAACTTGTAGATCATCGTATTCTCGAATGAGATAGGCTGATCAAACAAATCTAGACTTCTGTCGCAAGTTAACTCAATTGTCCCTTCAACTTTGAAGATCATTTGAATCATACTTTCCGATTTTTGAAGTGAAACGTCAGCCGTCAGTTTACCTGTGCTAAACATTTCATTTTCAAACAGTTCAAAGAACGAGCCCGAAACTTCAAAGTGGTAATCGTGATTACCATTGGCCAGATTGAAAATATGAATATCAAATGCTCTTCTCGCTTTCAATTTCCTAGCGTAAATTTCGGGACTGCAAAGGTATATAATTATTGATTAATGAAGAAATATGTTTTGCATAAAAAATGAATCAATGAATGACTCACTTATACTTCTCGGTTTCTTCTCGAGATATCTAAGCATTTATCGCCTCTAACTCGTCATCCTTCTGACTTGTTTGAATTGTTTTTATGTCCACGATTAATTCTCCCAGGGACTGCTCAAAGCCGTTTAAGTCGAGCCGATCTGTACAGCACATCTTCAAATCTATGTTCTTATACTTCGCGCTTTCCTTAAAGTCATTGATAATTTCGAGCACATCATATTGGATGTGGCGAGTCCTTGAAGCATCAATTAATAACTCTGCATCATTAGGTACTCTGTTCAATTCATTTAAAATTTGGGCCTTATTGAGAAAAGTAACCATCTCGGCTAACACAATACGGTAATGCTTATGCGCTTTGTCGTGACTTTCTTTAAGTACATATGGGTTTTTTAGATTATTGAAAAGAATATAAAATACTGCTATTGCCATACCAAATCCGATTCCTTTTAATAGGTCGGTCAGCACTATGGCCAATACCGTCACAAGGAATGGGATAAACTGGGGATACCCTGATTTTAGCATTTGCTTGAAAAGGGAAGGTTTCGCCAACTTATAACCGACCACCAATAGGATGGCAGCCAAACTGGCCAACGGAATCATGTTTAGAATATTAGGAATCAGCATGGCGGATAGTAAAATAAGGAGACCATGAATTAATGCCGAGGCCCTAGTTCGACCACCAGACTGTATGTTTGCTGAACTCCTAACGATTACCTGAGTCACAGGGAGCCCGCCAATTAAGCCTGCTACTATATTTCCAATTCCTTGAGCTCTTAATTCTTTACTAGTAGGGGTAACTCGTTTTTGTGGATCTAATTTATCAGTAGCTTCTACACACAGTAAGGTCTCAAGACTGGCCACAATCGCTATTGTAATACCAAGAATCCACACTTCTGGCATGGCAAAAGCATGGAAATTAGGCAGTGTAAATTGATCGATAAACCCTGTTAAGTTACTTGCGACTGGAATGCTAACCATGTGCTCTGCGCTAACCTCTAGAGAAGTGCCAGCAAAGAAAATTGCCATGATGATGCCAGAGATAACAACGACCAAAGGTCCTTGAATTACTTGTGTAATGCGAATCCGTTTAATGAACTTTTGCTCCCAAAGAATGAGAATGGCTAAAGATATCGCTGCAACCGTTAGGGCACCAGGTGAAATAAAGTTGACCATGTTGACCAACTCCGAGAATGTATTTTCGCCATCTGCTTGAAAGAACCCTAAATCTCCTGAAGGGTCCGCATCGTAGCCAAATGCATGTGGGATCTGTTTTAGAATAATTATGATACCAATAGCCGCTAACATGCCTTTAATAACGGAACTAGGGAAGTAGTAACCGATGATTCCTGCCCGTGCTACTCCTAAAATGAACTGTATAATACCTGAAATGACCACTGCTATTAGGAATATTTCGAACGACCCTAATTCTTGGATTCCCACTAATACAATAGCGGCTAGGCCTGCTGCTGGTCCACTAACACCCAAATGCGATCCACTAAACATGGTGACAATTATACCGCCTACCATTCCAGAAATGATTCCTGAGAAAAGTGGCGCACCAGAGGCAAGCGCAATACCTAAACAGAGTGGGACAGCAACCAGAAAGACAACTAGGCCTGCAGGCGCATCATTTTTTAAACTTGAAAATAAACTGTTCTTCATTGGTAAAGTCTTTAGCCGAGATACAAAAAATGTATTTGGGATAGGTGTTGTTCAAAAAGTCTGGTGTGGGATAAATTGGACTAAACTAAACCAAGTTCAGGAGGTGGTGTATTTATTTCTCCATGTTCCTTATCCTTTTTTAAGAAACACCGGAGCGGTCTGTTTTTGAGAGAACCTTCGAGGCATAGAGTTTTGTTTTTTTCGGACGACACTAGGTAAGGTATTTTTGAGTCTTCCACATCTTTTTCTGACTCTTCTGACTCTGATTCAAATAGCTCCATTCCGTCTATAGGATCAAGCACTGGTGAAAAGGTTTCTACTGTTAGAATTGCTGAGAAACAACAAAGGAATGATATGGCGATAATTTTATTCAATATTTTTTAAGATACTAAAGATTATGCTTAGTTGGGTAGTTGGTTCCTTTAAATCGCCTAAAATTTGTACTTAGTGGGCTCATGACTCGCGGCTATGCAGAACTTCTGTTACGGATAATATCTATTGCCATATAAATAGCACTTCTCATGCTTTGTTCATTTGCCAAATTCTTACCCGCAATGTTGAAGGCAGTTCCATGATCAGGTGAGGTGCGCACAATTGAGAGCCCTGCAGTGAAATTCACCCCGTCTTCAAATGCAATAGTTTTAAAAGGAATAAGCCCTTGATCATGATACATAGCCAATACACCATCAAATTTTGAATAACTCGTATTGCCGAAAAAGCCATCAGCAGGAAAAGGGCCAAAAACTAAGTCACCTTTTTCTTTAAACTCAGCAATTAATGGTGCGATTAGATCCTTTTCTTCGCTTCCCAAAAGGCCCTCTTCGCCAGCATGGGGATTAACTCCTAATAAGGCCACTCTTGGTTTGCCTATGGCAAAGTCCTTTTTCAAGGATTTCAGCATAAGGTTAGTCTTTACCTTGAGCACCTCTTTTGTTAGTTTTTCTTTGATCTCTGATAAGGGAATATGGCCGGTAGCAACACCGATTCGTAAGCTGTCATTGCACAAAAACATGAGGCTGTCCTTGGCCTCAAAGGTAGTAGTGAAGTATTCGGTATGTCCAGGAAACTTAAAGTCATCAGATTGGATGTTGTTTTTACTAATAGGGGCAGTGACTACGCCTTGAATACTCCCACTTTTAAGGTCTTCATTAGCACGATTCAATGCTGCTAGGGCAAACTTACCGGCCTCAGGAGTTTCTGTGCCAACTTTTACCTCGAATTCTTCCTCCCAACAATTAATAACGTTTAATCTATTATGTCTAATGTCTTTGATCGATCCTGCCTGATGAAAGGACAGGCGTTCGACATTGAGAATGTTTTTGTAATGGGATAGTACCTTACCGTGACCATAGATGACTAAGGTGACAAAGGATAGTATTTTATTATTTTCAACAGATTTAATGATTACCTCAGGCCCAATGCCATTGATATCACCTATTGTAATGCCTATTATAGGTTTGATTCGATTGTCTTGCTCCGCCTCGTTCATTTCTCTATTCAATCAGTAAGCCAACTTGTATTTTTTCCTAAAATCCAGAATTTTGCGCAAATTAATGTTTTTTGCCTAAGTTGTCGCGATGTCTGCAGTACGCCCCAAAAAACACCTAGGTCAACACTTTTTAAAAGACTTGACCATAGCCGAGAATATAGCCAATGGACTGACAGGTCATGGTGATTATCATAAGGTATTAGAAATTGGTCCAGGAATGGGTGTGCTCACACAATTTCTGTTAACCCAGTCTACCGAAACATGGGCGATTGAGGTAGATAGAGATTCGATACCTTACTTAAAGCAACATTATCCTAGCCTGAAAGAAAGAATAATTGAAGGTGATTTCTTGAAGATTGATTTCCTACAGTCAACTAGTGCTCCACTTGCGATAATAGGTAACTTTCCTTATAACATTTCCTCTCAAATCTTTTTCCGCATTCTGGACTTTCGGAATGACATTCCGGAGGTTGTTTGCATGTTGCAAAAGGAGGTAGCTGAGCGATTGGCATCCCCTCCAGGCAATAAGACATATGGAATTTTAAGTGTGCTGCTGCAAGCCTATTATGATATAGAGTATTTGTTTACCGTAAAACCTGAAGTTTTTAATCCACCACCGAAAGTAAATTCAGGAGTAATCCGACTTAAGCGTAACAAAGTCAGTAACTTAGGTTGTGATGAAGTGCTCTTTAAAAGAGTTGTGAAGGCGGGGTTTCAAATGCGGAGGAAAACATTGCGCAATGCATTAAAACCTATAAATTTGCCTCCCGAATTGATCGAACACCCAATGCTAAATCAGCGGGCTGAGACCCTTTCAGTAGAGGATTTTGTCACCCTAACAAATCTAATCTCATCGTGTCAGAAACGAGTGTAAAATTTGAGCTTTCCAAAGAGTATCTCGACCTAGTTGTTCAGGCTGTCGAGCAGGAGAATCATGCTTTTATTCGTGAGACGATGGAAGGAGTGGAACCAGCGGATATTTCTCAACTCCTAGAAGAAGCTGCACCAAAAGACACAAAATATGTGCTCGACTTACTTCATAATGGAATAGGCGCGGAAGTAATTGAAGAGTTAGAAGAGGACACCCGGCAGGATTTCTTAAAAGAGCTTAGCCCATCTGAGATTGCCGAATATATTGAAGAAATGGATTCAGATGACGCGGTCGACATTGTCAACAGTCTACCTGTTCGTATTCGTGAAGAGGTCATCGCTGCAATTAAAGATCCAGAGAGTGCTGCACACATACATGAGCTCATGCGATATGATGAGGATTGTGCGGGTGGATTGATGGCTAAAGAAATGATTGTGGCCAATGTCAATTGGACCATCTTACAGACCATAGATGAGATTCGCAGGCAAGGAGAAAATGTAGAGAAAATTTATTCAATCTACGTGGTTGATGATAGTCAGAAACTACTTGGTAAAGTCTCTGTGAAGCGAATAATCCTTGCTAAGGATGAAACCCATATTAATGAAATCTACGATGAAGACATCAAGGCGGTAGAAACATATTTGGATGAAGAAGAAGTTGCTGATATCATGCGGAAGTATGATTTGGACGCAGTTCCAGTTGTAAACCTTCAAGGAAAACTGGTTGGTAGAATTACCATTGATGATATTGTCGATGTCATTACTGAACAAGCAGAAGAAGACATGCAGTTGATGTCGGGTATATCTGCTGATGTTGAAGAAGATGATAGTATTTGGGCCATCTCTAAAGCTCGTCTGCCTTGGCTCATGATTGGACTTGTAGGAGGTACTTTAGGTGCTTGGGCTATCGGATTTTTCGAAGGAGATTTAGAAAGTAATGCGGCCTTGGCCTTTTTTATACCCCTCGTGATGGCTACAGGAGGAAATGTCGGCATTCAGTCATCGACCTTAGTTGTTCAGAGTTTGGCCAATAGGTCGGCCTTTACCGAATCCTTTGGCAAGAGAATCGGAAAGATGTTTTTGGTGGCGATTTTTACAGGAGTAGTATTAGCCGCCATAAGTTTTGGGATAGTCTATTTATGGAAAGACGACCTGCAAATGGCGAAAGTAGTAGCCATTTCGCTTATTTGTGTAATTATGCTGGCCTCCTTCACAGGAACATCAACACCATTGATTCTTGATAGATTCGGTATTAACCCCGCTTTGGCCTCAGGTCCATTCATCACAACCACTAACGATATTCTTGGAATCATCGTTTACCTTGCAATCGCAAACCTGTTAC
The DNA here is from genome assembly GCA_965660665.1 of Roseivirga sp. Classification (GTDB taxonomy): domain Bacteria; phylum Bacteroidota; class Bacteroidia; order Cytophagales; family Cyclobacteriaceae; genus Roseivirga. Next base: position 130,558 of record CBFIAY010000004.1, read on the forward strand.
TTAATTAGAGATGCCGAAAAAGTGCCTAATCGTTGATGAGATGCATGAGAGCATCCAAGATTTGTTATCCCAAATTGGGATGGAGTCTGTATATGCACCAAATGCGACCCGAGAAGAAATTCTTCATCAAATCGAAGATTTTGAAGGTTTACTCATCAGAAGTAAAACGACAGTCGACAAAGAATTAATCGATCGAGCGAGACACTTGGAGTTTATTGGGCGTGCTGGTGCGGGCCTTGATAAAATTGATGTTGACTATGTAGAGTCAAAAGGGATTGAAATTCTCAATGCACCAGAAGGGAATCGTGATGCGTTAGCTGAACATGCGGTAGCGATGTTATTGAACCTGCTTAATAATATTAATCGTGCGGATGCCGAAGTCAGAAATTGGATTTGGGATCGTGAAGGTAACAGAGGAGTAGAACTCAGTGATAAGACGGTTGGCATTATTGGTTATGGTTACATGGGGCAAGCCTTTGTACAACGATTAAGAGCTTTTGATTGTCGCGTATTGGTTTTTGATAAGTATCGTAAAGGCTTCGGTACCAAGAATGTTGAAGAAGTGAGTCTTGAAAAGATGTTTGCCAAAGCGGATATCTTGAGTCTACACGTTCCATTGACCGAAGAGACGAGAGGCTGGGTCAACGCAGACTTTTTCAATCAATTCAAAAAGGATGTTTTCTTACTCAATACCGCGAGAGGCGAGGTTGTTCCTACAAAGGATTTATTGCAATTGCTCGACTCTGGTAAAATCTTAGGCGCAGCTTTGGATGTATTGGAAAAAGAAAAATTTGATCAGTTGACAGCAGATCAAAAAACGATGTTCGAGAACCTCTTTACTAGAAAGAATGTCGTGCTGTCTCCACATGTGGGTGGATGGACTTTTGCATCGTTCAAGCGAATCAATGAAGTATTGGTAGGGAAAATTGCCACACACTATCGTGTTGATTGGAAGGCATAAACTTTAAGATTTGGTAATTTTTAGCTAAATTTGAGCTCAATCGCTTGAAAAGGCGATTTTATTTATTTAAACGGTTTCAATCTGAGGCCGTTCTTTGTTTAAAGAGTACACAAAATAAAAAGATATGGCGGGTGTTAGTTATTACACTGAAGAGGGATTGGAGCGATTGAAAAAAGAGCTGCACGATCTAAAGACGAAAGGTAGAGCCGATATGTCAAAGCAGATTGCTGAGGCAAGAGATAAGGGAGATTTGAGTGAGAATGCGGAATATGATGCAGCAAAAGATGCTCAAGGCTTGATGGAAATGCGTATTGCAGAACTCGGTACAGTCATCGGTGATGCAAGAGTCAAAAAACAAGAAGATGTAGACCTATCTAAGGTTTCTATTCTTTCAACCGTAAAGATCAAAAATCTTAAAAACGGAATGGAAGTAAAATATACTTTAGTTTCTGAAAAAGAAGCAGACCTTAAAAGTGGTAAGATCTCCTATGAGTCTCCAATAGGTAAGGGTGTTTTGAATAAGAACATAGGCGATATTGCCGAGGTAATTGCGCCAGCTGGAAAGATGGAGTTCGAAATCCTTGACATTACCTTAGAATAAGAATGCCAAGTATCTTCACCCGGATCATCAATCGAGAAATCCATGGCTATATCGTAGCTGAGAATGATGAGGCGATTGCTTTTCTAGACATCAACCCGCTAAATGAAGGACATACCCTTGTCGTTCCTAAGGTTGAAATAGATAAGTTGTTCGATCTAGATGAAGATACTTACCTCAAACTCCAAGCATTTACCCATCAAGTGGCAAAGGCCATTGAAAAAGCCGTTCCTTGTCTTAGGGTTGGCATTGCCGTTGTTGGCTTAGAAGTACCCCATGCCCATATTCACCTAATTCCGCTCCATGGTATGCACGACATCGATTTCGGTAGACCGAAGTTAAAACTCGAAGCGTCAGTTCTGGAAGGTATGGCATCTAAAATCAAACGCGAGTTAAGCTGATGACTAAGGTTTCTTGATTAAAAGATTGTTCTCTTAATATGCGGATACCTTTTTTACTCATTTCTATCCTTTCATTAGTCATTATGGTTTGCCTAGGTTGTGAACCCCAAGAGGGGGAGGCGCCAGATGCCGTTAATAGTTCCCTAATTCCTGGCGTTAAAAGGCGAATTCCAGCGACTCCCGCTCCTACTTTTACACTCAACTGTGGAAATAGTCTAAGGACAGGAGATAATCCAGCCATTGTTATAGTCCGAAACGGAAAGGAGTCCTTGGTGTCCAGTAGTTTGTCGGATATAAATATGGCTGATGTCGCAAAAATAAGTGTGCTGAAAGGTGAAGCGGCTGTCGCAAAATTTGGTGAGAAGGTAAGAAATGGAGTAGTAGTGATTACCTATAAGTAAGACCTTTTACTTCACCCTTTCCGGGTTATCCGCCACAAAGTTCTTCCAGCTTTTAGCCTTGCTTTGTAAACTGCCATTTTGGAAATGATGACACACGGCTACACCCAATGCATCGGTGGCGTCCAACATTTTGGGCAGTTCTTTAATGTCTAAAAGCGACTGAAGCATGGCCGCTACCTGTTCTTTAGAAGCATTGCCATTTCCAGTCACAGACTGCTTTACTTTTTTTGGCGCATATTCGGTGATAGGAATATCTCTGGCCAATGCGGCAGCCATCGCTACTCCTTGGGCTCTGCCGAGTTTAAGCATCGACTGTACGTTCTTTCCAAAGAAAGGTGCTTCAAACGCGACTTCATCAGGATGGAATTCTTCTATAATGGCTGTTACTCGCTCGAAGATCTTTTTTAACTTAAGCTCGTGGCCTGAATACTTGCTCAGGTGTATGACACCAAACTGCAGTAAGGTGAGTTTTTTGCCAGTAACCTTCAATAGCCCATAACCCATCACGCTGGTGCCTGGGTCAATTCCTAAAATGATTTTTTCGGGTACTACGGTCATGTGATTGCAATATAATGAATCCGAATAGTTGGTCGATTTTATTCAAAAGAATTCCTCAAGGCTTTGCCGTGAGGTTTAATAAATCGTCATTCTAGGACCGAAGCTTCGGGCCGAGAATCTAAATAAAACGCACTCCTATGACTTAAATATCAAGAAATACCCCGCTTATTCCGATAGTGCAATTGCATACAGTGTAGTCGAATGTTTTATTTTTCGGCGGGAATGGTATTTATTCGTGTATGATCCTTGCCATCGGCATATATGTGGGCTATCTCTTTTTCCTCTTGGTCCTTATTATGGTGTGGAACAACTGGAGTTCTTCGAGTGGTCAAAAGATAGCGCTTCCTATATCGGTGATTGTTCCTTTTAGAAATGAAGAAAAAATGCTGCCTATGCTGATCGATAGCCTAAAGGCACAATCACACCCCTCTTTTGAAGTGATTTTTGTCAATGACCATTCTGAAGATGACAGTTTGAATGTATTGGGTCAGGCACTTCAGGATGTTCCATTTGATTTTCAAATCCATTTTTTAGCAACTCCCTTCGGGAAAAAGTAAGCGATTAAGGTCGGTGTCGCCTTAGCAACTCATGACCTAATCCTTACTACTGATGCCGATTGTTTCGCAACACCCAATTGGTTGACGGAAATGTCAAGTCCTTTTATTGACACCAAGCTTAAAATGTTAGTGGGGCCTGTTGGTTTAGTGGGAGATAGTTTTTGGCAAAAAATGCAGTCGATAGAGTTTTCCTCTCTAATTGGTACTGGAGGATCGTTTCTTAGATTGAATATACCAATAATGTCCAATGGCGCTAATCTGGCTTACAGAAAGGATGTTTTCGAAGCAGTAGGTGCTTTTGAGGGTATTGAGGGGACGCCTTCGGGAGACGATGAATTGCTGATGAACAAGGTGAGTAAGAAATTTCCTAGGAGTATTCGTTTTCAGAAATCTAGCGAGGCTTTGGTGTTAACTAAGGCCCTTAAGGATTGGACAGAATTTAGGCAGCAGCGATTGAGGTGGGCGAGCAAATGGAAAGTTAGTTGTCGGCCAGTAACCATTTTCAGTGCCTTAGCTATTTTCGTAGTTAAACTGATACAAGTTGAGTTAATAGTAATTGTTCACTAGCCAAGGTAACCTTAAGCTAATCGTTTTATTGCACTTGTTAAAATTATTGATCGAGTTCATTTTCCTTTGGTCTGTCAGGCGATCCTTTGGACAAAAAATGCATGGCCTTGCCTTTTTAGTTAACTATCTATTGTATCCGTTTTATGCCATTTATTTTGGTATAGCTGCTAACTTTGGTAAGTTCCATTGGAAGGGTAGAAGATATAAAAAGAGTACCAAGTAATGAGTGATGCAGAGTTTGATGTGATGGATGAGTTGTATTTTGTACAGCCTTACAGTTATTTAATCGAGGAACTCGACATGCCTAATTCTGATTTGATAGAAGCGTTGAAGAGCTTGATCGAAAAAGGGTGGGTTAAGTGCTTTTACAATATGAATGATGAGGTGTTTAAAGATAAGCTAGACTTTGATAATGAATTCCAAGATTACTATTACTTAGCTACAAAACTAGGGCTCTTGGCTCATAACGGAAGATAAATATGCCACAAACTTCACTGCAAAATAGATTTGATCAAAAAGAATTAGAGGTGAGTGCTCTCTTAGAGATCACTCAAGCAGTGAATAATAACCTTCCAGAGGAAGACATCTACAAAATTTATGAGTTTACCCTTCGTGCCAACCTCAGGCTTGATAGGATGACTTTGTATGTGCTCGAGGATGAATGGGAATGCAAAGTTCAATTTGGCACCAGCAAAGACTTTACTAAAGTGGCCATAGGCCCAAGTTGCTTAGAAGTGAGTGAGGCGACTGAGATCAGAAAGTTAAACTTAGATGTTCCCTGTTTTTCCGAGTTCGATATCATTATACCAGTCAAGCACAAAGACAGACTCTTAGCCTTCGTGTTCTTAAAGGTAAAAACTGAAATTGAAGACTTGATTGATACGACCTTCATTCAAGCATTGAGTAATATCATTTTGGTAGCCATTGAGAATAAGCGTTTAGCACGAAAGCAACTCGATCAGCAAGCATTGCAACGAGATATTGAAATCGCAAGTGATGTTCAGAAATTTCTCTTTCCAAAAGACCTACCAAGAACTGAGAAAGTCGAGATTAAAGCGTTTTATCAGCCTTGTCAAACGGTAGGCGGTGATTATTACGACTATATCGAGCTCCAAAATCAGAGTGGATTTGTAGTTTGTATTGCTGATGTTTCCGGAAAAGGCGTACCCGCGGCTATTCTGATGTCTAATTTTCAGGCCGTACTCCGTACGATCATAAGAACTGCCCAAAACCCTAAAGAAATTGTCACCGAACTGAATTATCAGCTGGGTAGAAACGCCAATAGAGAGAATTTCATAACCTTTTTCTTGGCTATATATGATTACGATACACGCGAGTTGAGATACATCAATGCTGGGCACAACCCTCCGATGCTGTTGAATGGAAAAGCAGAAGTACAGCTTCTAACAGTAGGGACTACTGTCTTGGGAGCATTTGACCCCCTTCCTTTCTTGGAAATGGGGACGGTTAAAGGTCTAGATGAGTTCTCTTTATTCCTCTACACAGATGGACTGACAGAGACTTTTGATAATATGGATGTGGAATATGGTACAGATAGACTCGAGACCTTTCTACAAAAAAATTATGGTCGACCATTGGACGATGTTCATCAAGAACTTTTACAAGAGCTAGATGACTATCGTAAATCACACCCCTTTACAGATGACTTGACTTTCTTATCTTGCAGAGTCAAGAATGGTACCACATAAAACCCCAGCACTTTTTAAGTATTTATGGCCTAGCCTCATTTGGAATATCCCGAATGAGGACAAGAGAATATTTTTGACGTTTGATGATGGCCCAATTCCAGGTTTAACGGAATGGGTGCTTCAAGTCCTAGATGAATTTAATATCAAAGCCACATTCTTCTGTGTAGGTGATAATGTAAAAAAGCATCCAGAAATATTTTCGAAGCTTATTGCATCGGGTCACTCTATTGGTAATCATACCTTTCACCATCTAAACGGCCGAGACACGAGCGTTGCAGAATACTTGGAAAATATTGAAGCCTGTGATCAAGTGTTTAATGCCCATGGTTTGAGCACTAATTTATTTCGTCCTCCTTACGGAAGGTTAAAAACTAGCCAAAGGAAATTGCTGAAGCATAGGCAGGTGGTCATGTGGGATGTGTTGAGCAAAGATTACGACCAATCTTTTAGTCCAGAAAGCATTTTGAAAGGGATTATTAAATCAACTCAACCTGGTTCTATTATTGTTTTTCATGAGAATATTAAGGCTGAAAGTAACTTAAAGTCAGTTTTGGCGAAGTATATCCAATACTGCTTAGATGCGGGTTATCAATTCGACACGCTATGCTAGTCGCGTTGTCCCTTATATATGCACTACTATTTGTGGTTGAGCTTTTGCTGGTGTTGATGCATTGGTTGAAATTTAAGGAGGTCTCCCTATGGCCAATTGAAGACCTACCGAAAGTCACGGTGCTCGTCTGTGCTCGTAACGAGGAGCATAACCTTAGTGATTGTCTCGAGTCACTCATGAAATCTAACTATCCTTTTGATCAATTTGAGGTATTGGTTGGAAATGATAATTCAGACGATGCCACAGGTGATATCATTGATCGGTTTGTGAAAAAATATAATGAGGTCCAATCCATTTTTATTGAAGACCCAAAGGAGGGATTAATCGCGAAGGCAAATGTCTTAAGTCAGTTAATTGACAAAAGTAGGTTTGAGTATCAAGTCATTATTGATGCTGATATGATCGTGACTGAAGATTGGCTACGTTATATGGTTTCGGCACTTGCTGAAGGTAATGATATGGTAAGTGGTTATACCCAAGTTCAAAAGTCAAATTGGATAGCTAACCTCCAATTTATGGATTGGCAATCGGTGCTTTTCACCATGAAGGTTATGGCAGATGTCATTAGGCCAATTTCTATTTTGGGCAATAATATGGCTTTTAAAAGGAAAGCTTATGATCAAGTAGGTGGCTTCAGAGGTTTAGGCCCAACTGATGTTGAAGACCTTGGCCTGTTACAAAGATTTCAGAAGAGTAGCTTAACTACGATTCAGCTTTTGGCTCCTTATGGTCATGCCGCTACAAAACCACAGTTGACTTTTGATGAGCTCTTAACACAGCGCTGTCGTTGGATGAATGGAGTCTTTACACACCATTTTATATTAGGTATTCCATCCCTATTTGCTCGGCTTTGGGTGGTGTTTGCATTTGTGGTTTTATGGTTTGATACCGATTTGGCACTATTTATCACCTTTTATGGCTTTTTTACTAACTGGATGAAAAGTAGAATTGTTACCAGAAGAACAAGGTCACATAATTCAATATTTTTGATTGAGCCAATTATTATTAGTCTTTTAGATACTTTAGCATTTTTTAGATTAATATTCGCTGGCAAAGTAAGCTGGAAAGGAAGAAAGCACTCATGATTGATACTCACGCCCATATTTACGCTGATCAATTTAAAGAAGATATCAACGAGGTCATCGAACGATCTCAAGAGGCGGGAATAGAGAGAATCTACATGCCCAATATTGATCATACCTCAATTGATGCAATGCTCGAATTGGAATTGAAACACCCTGGCTTTTGTGTCGCCACAATCGGCCTTCATCCGTGCTCAGTAAAAGCGGGCTTTGAAAAGGAACTATATTTAGTGGAGGAGTGGCTCGGCAAACGGGAGTTCGTGGCGATCGGTGAAATGGGCACTGACTTATATTGGGATAAGACTTTTATCGATCAACAGGTAGAGGCTTTTAAGATTCAAGTGGCTTGGGCGAAGCAGTATAAAAAACCAATCATAATCCACTGCCGTGAATCACTCGATATGACCATCGATTTAGTGGAACAGTTGAAAGATGATGATTTAAGGGGAGTATTTCATTGCTTCAATGGCTCCGTAGAACAAGCCAATCGTATTTCGAAATTGGATTTTCATATAGGACTTGGAGGGGTTTCTACCTTCAAAAACGCTGGAATGGATGTGGTTATCCCTGAACTTGACATGAGCAAAGTAGTTTTGGAAACGGATAGCCCATATTTGGCACCTGTACCTCACAGAGGGAAAAGAAACGAACCCGCCTACGTTCAATTGGTAGCACAGAAAGTTGCTGATTATAGAGAGGCTTCATTAGAAGAGATTCTTTCAGTTACGACTGATAACGCAAATAAACTATTTCAATTCGATGCTTGAGTTAAAAGACATAGAGCACTTTGATCTATTTGACGATCCAAAGGCAAATATCTTAATCATCTATACGGGTGGAACACTTGGGATGGACTATGATGAAAATGGTGCTTTGGCCCCATGTGGTTTTGATCAAGTATTAGGCAGAGCACCAGTGGCTAAAGAATTAGGTATCAATCTTTCTGTGATTTCTTTTGAGGTGCCCATTGATTCATCACAAGTCGAGTTGAACCATTGGAAACGCATGGCCGAAGTTATCTATGAGCACTATGATGAATTTGATGGGTTCATAATTCTTCATGGAACAGATACCATGGCTTATTCAGCGTCGGCTTTAAGCTTCATGTTAGAAGGCTTAAATAAGCCTGTCATTTTCACGGGAGCTCAACTGCCTATTGCTTCTCCTCGCTCCGATGCGCGAGAAAACCTTGTTACTTCTTTAGAGATCGCTTCCGATAAAAACGATGGACTACCGATCATCACAGAAGTCTGTATATTTTTTAATAACACCCTTCTCAGGGGAAATCGTGCCAAGAAGGTTGAGAGTGAGAGGTTTGACGCCTTTGAATCTGAGAACTATCCAACCCTAGCAAAAGCTGGAATTACAATTGATTATGAGTGGTCCTACTTGAAGCCATACAGTCAGAAGGAGCTCAAGCTTATTACGGCCATGGACCCTTCTATTGTTATTTTGAAGCTTTTTCCTGGACTAAACGCCACGACTATTGAATGCATTATTAATGCCCCGCTGGTAAAAGGAATTGTGCTGGAGAGTTATGGAGCCGGAAATGTACCGAATGACATATGGTTTCTAGACCTTTTAAAAAAGGGTCTTACCGCTGGTAAATTGATATTAAATATTAGTCAGTGCAATGGGGGCAGAGTTTTACACGGTAAGTATCAGACCAGTGGAGTGTTAGATAAAATAGGTGTGCTGAGTGGAGGCGATTTAACTACTGAGGCCGCTACTACAAAGATGATGCATGCCTTGGGGATGTTTGATAACATGTCAGATATTAAAAAGTGCCTGACAACTCCAATTAGAGGTGAAATGAACTGATTTTTACTGGCTGACAAAAACAAATTTCGGCTTGCATACTGAAATTATTATTGATTTATTTGTCACCCTGCGAGAAGCGCAGAAACCGAAAGGAGAGGTGTCCGAGTGGCTTAAGGAGCACGCTTGGAAAGCGTGTGTACCTCTAAAGGGTACCGAGGGTTCGAATCCCTCTCTCTCCGCACTATCAACTAAAACTTTAAGTGATAATTTCTTTTAACCATATTTATTAATAATTTAGAATTCGTTTTAACCTTATATTAATCAAAACTAGACTATGAAAAAGTTATTCTCTTTACTGATGATCCTAGGCATTTTTGCTTTCGGATTTAATGCTGTAGCTCAGGAGCAATCCACAGATGCAGCTTCAGATACAACTGTCGTAGCAGATGTAGAGCCAGATCCAATTCCTGAACAACCGGAATACGAACAAGAAGAAGAGGCTCAGTCTTTCGACCAAATCATCAAAGACAAGTTTATCGAAGGTGATCCAAAGTTTATGTCACCAGTATTGATCTGTTTGATCCTTGGATTAGCAATCGCTATTGAAAGAATCATCAGCCTTAACTTATCAACTACTAACACTCAGAAATTACTTAGTAAAGTGGAAGATGCTCTTGAATCAGGAGGCGTTGAAGCTGCTAAGGAAGTTACTAAAAGCACTAGAGGCCCTGTAGCTTCAATTTTTACTCAAGGCTTAATGAGAATGTCTGAAGGCATCGAAATGGTTGAGAAATCAGTTATCGCCTACGGTTCTGTTGAAATGGGTAGACTTGAAAGAGGTCTAGTTTGGATTTCATTATTTATATCTCTAGCTCCAATGCTGGGTTTCATGGGTACTGTAATTGGTATGATTGGTGCCTTTGATGCAATTGAAGCAGCTGGAGACATCTCTCCTTCATTGGTAGCAGGTGGTATTAAAGTAGCACTTTTGACAACTGTTGCAGGTCTGATTGTAGCGATTATTCTACAGTTATTCTACAACTACTGTGTTTCTAAGATTGATTCTATTGTTAACTCAATGGAGGATGCTTCTATTTCATTGGTTGACCTTCTAGTTAAGCACAATCTTACTAAGTAATCATTGTCAACTCTAAAAAGATAAATTATGAGTCAGGAACAATGGATTGATATTGGATTATATGGCGCAATCGTTTTGATCGTTGTCGCAACACTTGCGGCAATCGGGATGAACTTGGTAACCGCTTTTAGTAATCCTAAGACCCTAATTAAGGGAGGAATAGGAATTGGCGTATTAGCCGTGATTTTCCTAATAGGTTATTCTATGGCACCCGCAGAATTTGGTGCTTCTACAGCTAAGGCATTGGAAGCCTCTAGTATTGACCCCAACAGCGATGCTGCAGGATCAATGTACAAACTAGTAGGTGGAGCGATGACGACAACATTAATACTTGTTGTGGTAGCCTTAGTAGGTTTGGTATATTCATCTGTAGCAAGAATTGTAAGATAATTTTATGGCAAGAAGTAAAGATAAGGGAGGTCAAGAAGTGAATGCTGGCTCAATGGCCGATATAGCATTCTTGCTATTGATTTTCTTCCTCGTAACTACCCAGATTGCCACTAACAAAGGACTGACACTTCTTCTTCCTCCTAAGCAGGAGGATGACGAGCCAATAGAAATTAAGCAACAAGAGAGAAATCTGTTTAAAATTCAGATTAACTCTGCTGATAGACTATTGGTGGAAGAAGAACCGTTAGAGGATGTTACGCAAATCAGGGAAATGGTATACGACTTCGTTTTAAATTTTGGTGCACCTAGCGATAAAAAGAAAGGTAAAACTGAAGTGAGCGATCGAGACGTATATGAGAGTCTACCGGGTTCAATGAGAGGATATATTAATCGTAATCTAGGTTCGTCTGAGTCATCAGATGGTCCTGGTTCAGCGATTATATCATTGAAAGCTGACCGTGGAAGTAGCTATGACATCTTCATTAGTATTTTGGATGAGCTCAACGCGGCATATAACAAGATTTATGGTGAGAGAGTTGGTTTGACTGATGAGGAATTCAGAAAGTTGAACAGAAATGATCCTCGTCAGAAAGAAATGTACGATAGAGCCAGGTCGGGCATTCCGAAGGCAATATCTATTGCAGAACCATCAACCGTAGGAGGATAATATGTCTAAGTTCAAGAAAAAAAGTGAATCGAGTCAGGATATCCCTACAGCAGCATTACCGGATATTATCTTTATGCTTCTGTTCTTCTTTATGGTAACAACCGTATTGAGAGAAACAGAGCTTAAGGTAGAGCAAAGAATTCCGAGAGCTGAGCAGTTGGTGAAACTTGAGAAGAAGAAATTGGTAACTTATTTATATGTAGGTGCGCCAAAGGATAAATCTCTTGGGACTGAATCTAGGGTTCAAGCGAACGATGCCTTTATTGGTATCGATGGTATTGTGAACTGGGTAAGTCAAGAGAAGTCAAAGTTGAGCGAAGTTGAACGTGATCAGATTACGATTTCAATGAAAGTTGATGAAGAGACCAAAATGGGAATCATCGTTGATATTCAGACTGAGCTAAGAGAAGCGAATGCTCGTAAGATCATGTATGCTGCTCCAACAAAGGCTAAGGATAATTGAGCAACAACTTTTTCAATAAAAAAGGGACTGTATTATAGTCCCTTTTTTTATGCACTTTTTTGACCGTAGATGAATACCCTTAAGCTTAATGATAAACGCGTTACCAATGGTTGGTGCATGTATGACTGGGCTAACTCAGTCTACTCATTAACAATTACTACAGCAGTATTTCCAATTTACTTCGAAAGTGTTACTACAAGCGCTAATGGCAGTAAGCTAGTTGATTTCTTAGGGTGGCAAATGCCTAATACTGTACTCTACACTTACGCTTTATCCCTTTCTTTTTTACTCACTGCTTTGTTGCTGCCGCTATTAACAGGAATAGCTGACTATACCGGAAAGAAGAAAACATTTTTAAAAGGTTTCGCCTACTTAGGGGCTTCGGCATGTGCAGCGATGTTCTTCTTTGATGGATCCAATATCGAGTTTGGAATACTCACCGTAGTGCTTGCGAGTATTGGCTATTCAGGTGGATTAGTCTTCTATGATGCTTATTTACCTGAAATTGCCACTGCAGATAGGTTTGACAAATTAAGCGCAAAAGGCTATTCCCTAGGGTATATTGGGAGTGTAATACTTTTGATCTTTAATCTGGTGATGCTCCAAAAACCTGAACTTTTTGGGCTTGAGCAAGGCTCTTTACCAGCAAGAATTTCATTTTTAACTGTGGCAATCTGGTGGGCTGGTTTTGCGCAAATCACATTTAAACGATTACCTGATAATCCATTCAATAGAGCGGCAACTGAAAACTGGATTAAAAAAGGGTATAGGGAATTAAGGTCAGTATATGCTCAAATCAGAACCTTACCGAACCTCAAACGATACGTCTTAGCATACTTCTTTTTCAATGCGGGTGTTCAGGCGGTAATGTATTTAGCATCTCTCTTTGGTGCCAAGGAGCTTCAGTTGCCAACAGATGCTTTGATTAAGATAGTTTTGTTGATACAACTTGTGGCAATAGGTGGGGCATATTTTTTTGCCAATGTTTCGACCAAAAAAGGAAATATATTTTCACTTATGGTAATGATCATTATTTGGATCGGTGTTTGTATTCTGGCCTTTTTTGTGAATGGCGAATTGCAGTTTTACGGGCTAGCTGTTATGGTCGGTTTGATTATGGGAGGGATACAAGCCTTGTCTCGTTCAACATATTCCAAACTTATTCCAACAGACACACAGGATCATGCCTCTTTCTTTAGTTTCTATGATGTGACTTTTAACTTGTCGATTGTAGCTGGAACTATTGCTTACGGAACCATTGAATTACTCACTGGTTCCATGCGATACAGTGCCTTAGGTCTGGGGCTATTTTTCATAATTGGCCTTGCTTTAGTCCGGAGAGTGGAAGTACGTAGCACATAATTGAGTCTTAATTTAATATGTCCTTATCGCAAACGTTTGCAATCGGATTAATGTCCATAAAGATCTATTATGCAAGCTTTTATGGCTATCATTGATCTTGTAGAATTCAATCAAAGCATGAAAAAAAACCTTCTCTTACTCTTTGCTTTATTCCTGACAATTCAGGTTGCCAATGCACAGATCGTTTCTATTCAACCTTCAAGTGCTAATGGCGATCAAGAGATAAAGTTGATCTTTGATGCTACTCAAGGGGATGCTGGTTTGGTCGGGGCAAGTAAAGTATATATACATAGTGGTGTGGTTACAGACGGCCCTACTGGTATCGATTGGACTTTTGTCAAAGGCAATTGGGGTGCAGACGATGGGATTGGTTTGATGACCAAGGTGTCAGGAGAAAGCGATAAATGGGAAATTACGCTATCGACTACTGCAAGAGAGTATTATGGTGTCCCTTCTGGGACCAATATGTTCAGGTTATCAATGGTGTTTCGAAATGCAGATGGATCTTCCAAAGGAGCAGGAACAGCAGGTACATTCAGTGGAGGTGAAGTTACTTCGAATGGTGATATTTATATGGATTTGAACGTTGCCAACTTCGTCACCATTACGGCACCAACGGATGAAGATATTTTCGTAGTTAGTGGAGAGTCAGTTACTTTTTCAGCACAAGCTTCGAGTGAGGTGACAGCGATGGCACTTGCTATCGATGAAGGAAATGGGTTTAGTGTAAAAGCCTCAGTAACCTCTGGTTCTACTATTGAATATGATTTCATACCAGCCAATAGTTTTAGAGGCAGTCTTAAAGTCGCCGCTACAGTTAATGGGGTGAGTCTAGAAGTTACACAACCATTAAATATTAACCTGACATCAGCTACTCAAGAGATGGCACTGCCTGCGGGCTTACAAAAGGGTATCAACTACGGTGCCGATTTGACGAAGGTTAGTTTGGTGCTTGAGGCACCTGCCAAAGACTTTGTTTATGTTGTTGGGGACTTTACTAATTGGGAAATCAGTTCGGATTATTTAATGAACGTTACTCCTGATGGGGAACTATTTTGGCTCGAGGTTTCAGGTTTAACGCCAAATCAAGAGTACGTCTTTCAGTATTGGGTTGATGGAAATATTAGAATTGGCGATCCGTATGCTGATAAAGTGGCAGATCCGTATAATGACTCATTTATACCTTACTCAGTTCACAATGCAATACCTAGCTATAACAAAACGGACTTCGCAATAGCAACAACTTTACAAACCGGTCAAACGCCTTTTGCATGGGATAGCACTGAAGATAATTGGCAAAGGCCGGACAAAGAAGACTTGGTGATCTATGAGTTACTCGTACGAGACTTTATTGGTACGCACAGTTATAAAGACCTAGTAGATACCTTAGACTACATTGCTAACCTGGGCGTCAATGCCATAGAGCTGATGCCCATTATGGAGTTTGAGGGTAATGAATCATGGGGGTATAATCCGATGTACTTCTTTGCTCCGGATAAATACTATGGAACGAAAGATGATTTAAAGTCCTTCATTCAAGCGTGCCATCAAAAAGGGATTGCAGTGATTCTTGACATGGTACTCAATCATGCCTTTGGTTTAAACCCCATGGTACGCATGTATTGGAATGAAGCGGCTGGCAAGCCTGCTGCAAATAGCCCTTGGTTTAATCAAGACGCAACCCATCCTTTTAACGTTGGATATGATTTTAATCACGAGAGCACGTATACCCAAGCTTTTGTCGACTCGGTAAATGCCTATTGGGTCAATGAATATCACTTCGATGGCTATCGTTTTGACTTATCTAAAGGCTTTACCCAGCAGAATAACTCTGGAGATGTAGGAGCATGGTCTGCTTTTGATCAATCACGAATTGATATACTGAATCGTATGAGTAACAAGCTTTGGGAAACAGATCAAGAGGCATATGTTATTCTTGAACACTTTGGAGATGGTGCAGAAGAAACCGCTTTGGCTGCTGAAGGGATGATTCTCTGGAGAAATGTAGGGTTTCCATATTGGAAATCGCTTGGTGGGTCTACAGGTGAGACTTTCCAAGGGGCTACTGCTAGTACACATGTCTCCTATATGGAAAGTCACGATGAGCAAAGACAATTATGGGAAGTATTTCAGGAAGGAAATGCAGTAGCTGGATATAATACACGAGATACAACCATCGCATTAGAGCGTTTAAAGATGAATGCTGCCTTCCTCTATACACTCCCTGGTCCAAAAATGCTTTGGCAATTCGGTGAGTTAGGATATGATATTGATATCAACTTTAATGGTAGAGTAGGGAATAAACCGCTTGTTTGGGGTAGTGGGAGTCTCGGTTATTATGAAGACCCTCTCCGCTCATATACTTATGATGCATTTGCAGCAGTTCTCGGCTTGCGCAAACTTATTAATGCTGAAGCTAACGTAAGCTATGTTTACGACTTCGGTGGGAATGAAAGATCCATTAGCATCGATTCTGATGACTTGGATGTTTTGATTGTAGGTAATTATGGCTTGACAGAAACAATAACAAATATCACCTACACTCAAACTGGTGATTGGTATGACTACTTTTCGGGGGCAACTGTAGCTGTAAATGATCTCATCACTTCCTTATCATTGGCTCCTGGCGAATTCAAAATATTAACGTCAAATGACGTGTCGAATGGTTTTCCAGGGGCTGTCGAAGCTTTCATTAGTCCTGTTACTGTTAATCCAGCAGTATTTGGTCCTGATGATGAGGTTACCATTACGTTTGATGCTACAAAAGCGAGTTCAGACGGGACGAATGGCCTAGTAGGGGCTTCAAAAGTGTATATGCATGCAGGAGTTGTTTTTGAAGACGTTAATAGCCAAGCATTACAGAATATTGTAGGTACGCTTACCGATGATGGCTTAGGCTTGATGACAAAGGTGAACGGAGAAGACGATTTATGGGAAATAACTTTAACAGCCACTACCTACTTCTCAATTACTAGTGGTGAAGCGGTTCGATTAGGGGTGTACTTCAGAGATGCAGACAATTCAAATGTGGGCAAAGGCTTTAGAGGCGAAACAGTGTTCTTAGATATGGAGCTGGAGGGTCAGTTGATCAGCGTATCGCCAGCTGAATTCGATCAGGACGATGAAATCACACTTACCTTTGATGCGCGTTTCGGTAATAGGGGCCTGGTTAATGAAAGTAAGGTGTATATGCATTCAGGAATTGCATTATCTGAAAGCAGTACCACGTTTGATGGCTTCGTAAAAGGGAATTGGGGAGAAGATGATGGCCTTGGTCAGATGACACAATCATTTGATAATACTAATAAATGGCAGTTGACTTTTACGCCTACTGCCTATTATGGAATGAGTGATACAGATGTTGCATATCGTTTCGCGCTCGTCTTTAGGAATGGAGATGGAAGTAAAAAGGGAATCGGAAACCCAGGAGATTTTGAAGGAGGCACTGTCATCGCTAACGGAGATATTTTCTTCGACTTCCCAATTATCAAGGAGGTCACAAGTATTGAAGATGAATTGCCGGGATTTAACTATTATCCTAATCCAACACAAGGGGTGATTAATTTCTCAGGTGAAATGCCAGGGATACCATGGGCCATTAAGATGTTCGACCTGAACGGCAACGAAGTCTTTCGGCAAAAACTATCTCAAGGAAGAATGGAACCAGTGGATATTACTGGGCTGAAGTCAGGCTTGTACTTGTTGAGAATTCTAACGGATCAGAAAAGATATACCCTCAAGATACTAGTTCGATAAAGGGGGCGAATGAGCATTATAAATAAAAAAGGGGCTTAAAGTTAAGCCCCTTTTTTATTCGAATTTCATGTGTTTGACTGAGTCACCTGAATCTCTTAATTCACGAAGAGAATCAATTCCTATTTCTAGGTGGGCCTTCACGTAGTCGACAGTAACCTTGCTGTCACTAGCCTCAGTTTTTACACCCTCAGCAATCATTGGGTTATCCGATACCAAAAGCAGTGCTCCACGTGGTATTTCGTTTACAAAACCTACCATAAATATTGTTGCTGTTTCCATATCAACAGCCATAGCACGTATTTTCCGCAAGTATTTCTTAAAAGCCTTGTCATGTTCCCAAACACGTCTGTTGGTAGTATAACATGTACCTGTCCAGTAATCTCTTTCATGCTTCTTGATCATGGAGGAAACTGCGCGCTGCAGCCTAAATGATGGTAGTGCTGGGATTTCAACGGGCATATAGTCATTACTTGTACCTTCTCCTCTAATGGCTGCTATAGGTAAGATCATATCGCCAATCTGAGTTTTCTTCTTTAATCCACCACACTTGCCTAAGAAAAGCACTGCTTTCGGATGAATACTACTTAAAAGATCCATGACGGTGGCAGCCATTGCACTGCCCATTCCGAAATTGATGATAGTAATGTTCTCTGCCGTGGCGCTCTGCATCGCTTTGTCTTGCCCATGGATTTCTACACCAAACTTTTCAGAGAACATGTTGACATAATTCATAAAGTTGGTAAGTAGAATATATTCGCCAAAGTCTTCATTCGGTACACCAGTATATCTGGGTAACCAATTTTCTACTATTTCTTTTTTGGTTTTCATATGGGTTTATGGGTTCGGGAGAATTATATAGCTTTGTCCAATGCTCGACCTCAGGCTCCCTAAATATAAATATCGCATTGAACAACGAGATGGTAAATTAACCATTTTCGATCCGATTAGGAAGAAGTTCATCGTATTAACACCTGAGGAGTGGGTGCGTCAACACTTTTTGAACTTTCTAAATGACCACCTCGGATACCCGGCCAGCTTGACTAGTGTTGAAACGGGTCACAAGTATAATTCGCTGACCAAAAGAAGTGATATTTTGATCCTTGATAATGAGCTTAAGCCATTGGTCTTGGTTGAGTGCAAAGCCGCTGCAGTGCCGATTGATGAATCTACCGTAAGACAATTGGCTATTTACAATACAGCATGCAATGCCCGACTACTCATTGTCACTAATGGGATGGTTACTTACGCGGGTTTATGCAAAGCCTCTCCAGAGGCATTCGAGGTCTTATCACAAATCCCTGATTACAATAGTTTGAAAGCGATGATTTGATTGCTTAAATTCCTTCGTGAGTTTCATCAAGAAGATCGGCTTCCTTACAGCATTCATTATTCCATTATTGGCCATTTTAGGTTTTTACCTTGGGGGCTATTGGAATTATATGGCCATTGTATTCGTGTTTGTGCTTATTCCTATCGCTGATTGGATCATTGGGCAAGACCCTGAGAATATGACGGATCAAGAGGCTTTGATGGTTTCTGAACAACGCTATTACCGATTGATCACTTATGTCTGGACTTACTTTCAGTTTGGGTTTCTAATTTGGGGTGCTTATGTAATTGCTGACAGTGCTATGGAGCCGATGGCCTTGTTTGGTTTTGTACTTAGTTTTTCATTGGTTACTGGAGGTATTGGAATTACTGTTGCGCATGAGTTAGGCCATAAAAAGACTAAGCAGGAAAGGTTCTATGCACGCGTAATTCTAATGACGGTTTGTTATATGCATTTCTATATAGAGCACAATAGAGGTCATCATGTGTATGTTGCAACGCCTAGAGACCCAGCCACAAGCCGAAAGGGTGAAAATTTTTATGTGTTTTGGTTTCGTTCCGTGATCGGTAGTTACTTCAGTGCTTGGAAGCTTGAAAGAAGTAGGCTTGAAAAGAAAGGACTGTCTTTTTGGAGCATGAACAATGAAATGATTTGGTATACAATTCTCCCCATTCTCTTTGCCATGTGTCTTACTATTGGGACAAGCGTGTACTTCGAACGAATCGTATGGGAAGTGCCCTTATTCTTTTTTGCTCAAAGCCTTTTGGCGTTTACACTTTTGGAAATAGTCAATTATGTGGAACACTATGGAATAGTCAGAAAAGAGAAATCTCCAGGTGTGTACGAAAGCGTCAACCCTATGCATTCATGGAATTCAAACCATCGTCTGAGTAATTTCTTCCTATTCCAACTTCAGCGCCATTCAGACCATCATGCAAATGCCATAAAAAGGTATCAGGTACTTAGGCATTACGAAGAGTCACCTCAGTTGCCGTCTGGCTATCCTGCAATGATTTTATTAGCTGCTATACCTCCGTTATGGTTTTTATGGATGAACCCCAGACTACAAAACTGGGAAGAAGCTGTCTATAATTACATTAATTAGGTACTCTTCAAGGCCTTTTCATCGGCACGTTTCGCATGATTTTTTCTTTGAATATTACCTACCATATTGGCAACGGTATGTCTGCTTAGCAATCTCGGTAGAAATGCACTTAGTTTATTCCAAAAGCCAGGGATCGCTACGACTTTTCCTCGCATTAGCGCTTCGAAGGCGTACTCAGCCACATAATTACTATCCATAATGTTGAACTTGATGTTCGGATCGTCATTACCATTTGCCTTCGCGAAGTTTGTTTTAGTCATGCCAGGGCATATCACTGTCGCTTTGATGCCTGTTCCTTTAATTTCATTGGCCAAAGCCTGAGTAAAATTCAGTAAGTAGGACTTTGAAGCGTGATAAGTTGACATCAATGGGCCGGGTACAAATGCTGCCACGGAGGCATTATTTAAGATGTATCCCTTACCACGAGAAATCATTCCTGGCAACAATAGCTTAATCAAGTAAGTGGCAGTGACCACATGTACTTGAAGCATGGCCCTGTCTTTATCCCAGTTGCTTTCAGCAAAGTAGCCGAAGTTCCCAAAACCAGCATTGTTAAAAATGAGGTCAATCTCAAGTCCTTTTTCTTGTGTGAAACTGACAATGGAACTTGCTGCATCTTCGGTAGATAAGTCTTGGACAAAGGTGTGGATTGAAGTGTTAACCTCTTGGCTCAAAAGTGAGGAAGCATTTTCCAAGCCTTGCGCATCCATATCTACCATGACGAGGTTGTAGCCTTTGTAGGCTAATAACTTACAGAATTCATATCCAATGCCACCAGCAGCGCCAGTAACGAGTGCAGTATCAGCCATTTTTTCTTTGTTCGATGGAAATTAAATAAAAAAAGGAACCCCTAAAAATAGAGGTTCCCTTTATTGATGTTTTTTAGAATTTAAGCCAAATACTTTTCAATTGGAACGTAAGGTATATCGAACGCTTCAGCTACCGCTTCATATACGACATCACCATTAATCACATTGAGTCCTTTAGCCAGTTCCTGATTGTCCTTGCATGCTTTCTCCCATCCTTTATTAGCTAATTGAAGCGCGTAAGGAAGTGTTGCATTTGTAAGTGCTACTGTGGAGGTGTAAGGTACTGCACCTGGCATGTTCGCTACACAATAGTGAACAATATCGTCTATAATGAATGTTGGATCAGCGTGTGTTGTTGGTCGACAAGTTTCGATACAACCTCCTTGATCAACAGCAACATCAACCAATACTGTACCTGGTTGCATGTCTTTTAACATGTCTCTTGTGATCAAGTTTGGTGCTTTTGCACCGGGAATTAATACCGCGCCAATGATTAAGTCCATGATTGGAATTAATTCTCTAATATTGACTTCATTCGAGTAACGAGTTACCACATTTGGAGGCATCACGTCATTCAGGTAGCGTAGTCTATCAAGGCTTACGTCCATAATGGTTACTTGAGCACCTAGACCAGCAGCCATTTTTGCTGCCTGCGTACCTACTATGCCACCACCAAGTACGAGTACTCTTCCAGGGCTAACACCAGGTACACCACCGAGTAAAACTCCTTTACCCATGATCGGTTTCTCTAAGTATTTTGCTCCTTGCTGTGTAGCCATTCGGCCTGCAACTTCAGACATTGGAATAAGTAGCGGCAAGCTTCTGTCAGCTTTTTCAACAGTTTCGTAGGCAAGACATGTTGCACCACTCTCAATCATGGCTTTAGTTAAAGGCTCATGAGAGGCAAAGTGGAAGTAAGTAAAGACGAGTTGTCCTTTCTTAATTAGCTTGTATTCGGACTCAATAGGCTCTTTTACCTTCATGATCATTTCGGCAATCGCATAAACCTCCTCGATTGTAGCAAGTATTTTTGCGCCAACTTCTTCATAAAGTTCGTTCGGGAAACCACTGTTAAATCCAGCTTGGTCTTGAACATAAACGGTATGGCCTTTTTTGATTAGCTCTAAAGACCCTCCAGGTGTCAAAGCGACCCTGTTCTCGTTGTTTTTTATTTCAATCGGTATTCCAATGATCATAATAAAAGGACGTTTTAATTTTTGTGTGGGCAAATATAGCAAGTGGTATTTACAATCGTTTGCAATTAAATTAAAAAAGAGGGGCAGGCTAGATTCAGAATGAAACACGATCTCTTTCGATAATCTCGAAATTATGTTCTTTTTGATCAAATTTGAAACGAATAATATTTTGATTTAGATGCTTTTCCGAAATTGTCAGATCGTAGCAAAGTGCGATACAGAATAAAATTTTATAAATGATGCCTTTTCATGATGGAAACCAAATTTGATTTGTCTTTATTATTGACTATTTTTGTTACCATTTTTCTGAGAAGCAATCGTTCATTAAAACTGTTATATCTGTGGGAGCAACGAAGAGCATTAACAAACGAAAAGTTAGCATAGAAGATGTCCTAAGGGATTATCGCTTGGTCTACGAAAGTAGAGAGGCGAGTCTAATTGGCCGAAAGGAAGTCTTCATGGGCAAGGCCAAGTTTGGTATTTTCGGTGATGGAAAAGAACTTGCTCAAATTGCAATGGCTAAAGTGTTCCAAAACGGTGATTTTAGGTCAGGTTATTACAGAGACCAAACCTTCATGTTCGCGATTGAAGGTCTTACCATTCAACAATACTTTGCTCAATTATATGCCCACACCTCTATTGAAGCAGAGCCTGCTTCTGGTGGAAGATTGATGAATGGTCACTTCGCTAGTCGTTTGTTAGACGATAGCGGTAATTGGAGAATTCAGACAGAGATGAAAAACTCTAGTGCTGATATCTCTCCGACAGCTGGTCAAATGCCAAGGCTTGTTGGTTTAGCATATGCTTCGAAACTTTACCGAGAGAATAAGGAGTTGCATGGATTTACTGATTTTTCTATCAAAGGGAATGAAGTAGCATTCGGGACAATTGGGAATGCATCAACTTCAGAAGGACATTTTTACGAGAGTATTAATGCGGCTGGAGTACTTCAAATACCGATGGTCATGTCGGTTTGGGACGATGACTACGGGATTTCAGTCCCTAAGGAGTTTCATACTACGGGAGGCAGTATTTCTGACTTTCTAGCTGGAATGCAAAGAACAAAAACAAAACTCGGATACGAAATCATCAAAGCAAAAGGCTGGGATTACCTAGGTCTCATTGATGCTTTCGAAAGGGGAACAAAAATAGCACGAGAAGAACATGTGCCAGTTTTAATTCATGTGCAAGAGATGACTCAGCCACAAGGTCACTCTACCTCAGGTTCACATGAGCGGTACAAACCGAAAGAAAGACTAGAGTGGGAGAAAGCGTATGACTGTCTGACACAATTCAGGAAGTTTATTCTAGAGAATGATATAAGTACCGAAGAAGATCTTGTCTCTATTGAAACTGAAGCTAAGGCTAAAGCTAAGACTGCACGCCAAGAAGCTTGGAATGGTTTCATTAATGACATTAAGAAGGATCAAGACAAAGCTGTTGAGATTCTTGAAGCGCTTGGCAACGAAAGTGCTCATGGAGGAACTATTCTCCAGATCGTTTCAGAATTAAAGAGCACACTTAATTCGATCAGACTGGATACTTTCAAGGTTGTTAAGAAGGTATTGCGTATCACACGGAGTGAAGAGACTTCGGCAAGAGCATCTTTGGTCGCTTGGCTGGAGAATGCTGATAAAGAAAATTTTGCTCGTTATAATTCACATGTAATGAGTCAATCTTCAGATGCTTCCATTGAAGTTTCTGAAATTAAGCCTGAATACTCTGAATCTTCTCCACTCGTGGACGGAAGGGAAGTCCTTCAGGCTTGTTTTGACGCAGCAATGAGCCGTGACCCTAGAGTGTTTGCTATCGGGGAAGATGTTGGTAAAATTGGTGATGTCAATCAGGCTTTTGCAGGGCTTCAAGACAAATACGGAAACCTAAGAGTTACTGATACTGGTATCAGAGAAACAACAATCATTGGTCAAGGGATTGGTGCAGCATTAAGAGGACTAAGACCGATTACTGAAATCCAATATTTGGATTACTTGCTTTACGCACTTCAAACACTTTCAGATGACTTAGCAACATTGCAATATCGTACGGCAGGTGGTCAGAAAGCTCCTTTGATTATTAGAACCAGGGGGCACAGGTTAGAAGGCGTTTGGCATTCAGGCTCTCCAATAGGAATGATATTGAATAGTCTACGAGGAATCAATGTACTGGTTCCGAGAGATATGACTCAGGCGGCTGGTTTCTACAATACTATGCTTAAGTCTGATGATCCAGCTTTGATCATTGAATGTCTTAATGGTTACAGGTTAAAAGAAAGAATCCCAGATAATATTAGTGAATTCACCGTTCCATTGGGTCAGCCCGAAGTATTGAGAGAAGGTGACGATGTGACCATCATCACATACGGTTCAATGTGTAGAGTAATATTACAAGCCGCACAAGAGTTAGAAGAGGTGGGTATTTCTGTTGAAGTGATAGACGTGCAAACGCTATTGCCTTTCGATGTAGACCATCGCATCGTTGAGTCTCTAAAGAAAACAAATAGAGTAGTTTTTGCCGATGAAGATGTTCCTGGAGGAGCTTCTGCTTATATGATGCAGCAGGTGCTTGAAGAGCAGACTGGATACTTCCATCTAGATTCACAGCCAATAACAATTGCCGCTAAAGAGCACAGACCAGCCTATGCTTCGGATGGAGATTACTTCTCTAAACCGAATACAGAAACTGTCTTTGATAAAGTCTATGAGCTAATGAATGAGGTAAATCCAGCTAAATTTCCTAAGATTTACTAGCGGTATTAAATTGGTGGGATAGTGATTCCTTGAAGCGTAAACTCATTCGTTTGAGAAACATTACTCTCATTTAAAGCCCTGTCGCGAATTTTAAATTCAAGCATTAAGGTGTCCGTTCTGAAGATCGGTAAGAAGAGGCCAGAATTCATTTCATAAGTAATTACACCTTCGATAGGTCTATCATTATTTACAATGAAATCGCAGGCATTGTCTTCGCTTGATAAACATGGAAATCTCCCGTCAAATGAAATGCCACAAAGGGTGGTTTGGTTAGCGCTTCCGCGAGGTTGTGCTCTCATATCTAACTCTTCAAAGACCCCATTTCTTTTTACAAGAAAATCTACTTCAATGTTGAATTGGTTCTCATTGAATTCTATCAGCAAGGTATCCAGAAAGTCGCCATCGCTATTGAGGTCCAAGTTCTCTCTATCCTCGATGACATAATCCAAACAAGAAAAAGAAGGGTCAGTAGGCCTATCTCCAAATTCGATAAAGCCATTAATATGTGGAATGAGGCTAAATGCATTATAAGGTCTATCATTTTCATTTCCGTCTAAACCTAAATCACCATTTCCATCTTGGACATTGAAAGAAAGACTGAGGACCGTTTCTTCAAAAAGTGGGTCTCCTTGATTTCGTACCTGAAAAGTGACATCCTCAAAACTAATAAAGGGTGCATCAGGAAAATCAGGCGGCTTATTGCAACCTAGAACTGCCAGTCCTAAGATTGCAGTGGATAACAAAATCTTCGAATATTGTGTAATTCTCATGCAAAGCATTTAAAAGACTACAATTATAGCAATATTTGCCCTAATTGCGTGCCCATAGTCAATAACGAATGCCTGATACCAATAGTTTATCACAAAGAATTATTTCTGTCAACTCTTTGACATTCAATGATCTTGCGCTCGAAGTATTCAAACTTCAGTATAATCAAAATCCTGTTTACCAGTCATTTGTTGACGCTTTAGGAAAACAACCTACTGAAATCAAAAGTGCCGCTGAGATTCCTTTTTTACCCATCGAGTTCTTTAAGACGAAAAACGTCAAAACTGGAGAATGGAACACAGATTGTGTTTTTGAAAGTAGCGGTACCACACAAACGCAAACCAGTCAGCATCAGGTTTTTGATGAAGCATTCTACTTAAAGAATTGCTTAAATGCATTCGAATCGGCTTATGGATCTATAAAGGATTATACCGTATTAGCACTTTTACCGTCATATCTCGAGCGAAGTAACTCTGGTCTTATTTCAATGGTCAATTATTTTATAAAAGAGACGAATAAGCCTTCTTCTGGATTCTTCTTAAATGAATTCGTGGCTTTATATGACCTATTACTCTCGCTAAGAGGTCAAAAAAAGAAGGCGCTTCTTATAGGTGTTACTTTCGGTCTCCTTGATTTTTCTGAAGCTTTTCAAATGAGTTTCCCTGACTTAATTGTGATGGAAACAGGTGGTATGAAAGGTAGGAGAGAGGAAATGATCAGGGAAGATGTACACAAGGTGTTAAGAGGAGCGTTTGATGTTGAGCAAATTCATTCCGAATACGGAATGACGGAACTGTTCTCACAGGCATACTCTCATGGCGAAGGTGTTTTTAAGCCTAGTAGCACGATGAGGGTTATCGCAAGAGACTTGAATGACCCTTTGACGTATCCTTTTTCAGGAAGAAATGGTGGTTTGAACATTATCGACTTAGCAAACTTCAAAACATGTTCATTCATAGAAACCAAAGATATGGGGATGGTGCATGAGGATGGAACTTTCGAGGTGCGAGGGAGAATTGATAACGCGGAACTTCGAGGGTGTAACTTGATGATGATTTAAAATAATCCTCTTGTCTTGTCGTTCGGACTTTAGATTAGCCAGAGGTATGATTATGTTATTTAGGGTTAATTTTTAACTTTGTTCTATAACTACTCCCATGAATAAGAAAAAAATCATCATTACAGCGGTTGCAATATCTTTTTTAGGCATAACTTCATGTGCTCAGCAGGTGTGTTCTGCTTACGCCAAGGTGGATAAAAAGGAAGAAAAGAATGAAAAAAGAGAAGGTCAATTTTAACTTTTTAGACCAAATACCTTTTCACATCTTCGGCATTAATAATTTCACCACACATAATTACCAAGCGTTCGGTTACGTTTCTTAGTTCTCGAATATTACCTGACCAATCATAAGCTTGCAATGCTTTAAAAGCATCCTCAGTTACCTCTTTCTTTTTAGTACCATACTCGTTCGCTATAGCATCTAAGAACTTGTCTACAAGTAATGGGATATCATCTTTTCTCTCTTTTAATGCTGGTACCTGCACTATAATTACACTGAGCCTATGATAAAGATCTTCACGAAAATTATTTTCCACAATCTCTTTCTTAAGGTCTTTATTGGTTGCCGCTAAGACTCTTACATTAACATTAATGTCTTTATCTCCTCCAACACGCGTAATCTTGTGCTCTTGTAAAGCTCGCAGTACTTTCGCTTGAGCTGATAGGCTCATGTCACCTATTTCATCAAGGAAAAGTGTTCCCTCAGTGGCCTGTTCAAATTTTCCAATGCGTTGTTTATGAGCAGAGGTGAAGGCTCCTTTTTCATGGCCAAAGAGTTCGCTTTCAATTAATTCAGAAGGAATCGCAGCACAGTTGACTTCGATAAAAGGAGCACTTGAACGATTGCTTCTTTCATGGATACCTCTAGCAACTAATTCTTTACCACTTCCATTCGGACCAGTAATTAATACTCGCGCGTCAGTAGGACCAACTTTATCCATCATTTCTTTTACTACGGATAATGATTCGGACTCACCTATCATTTCATAGCGCTTAGAAAGTTTCTTTTTAAGGGTTCTAGTTTCGGTAACAAGCGAACTCTTATCCAAGGCATTTTTTACAGTGAGTAAAAGGCGATTCAAATCTGGAGGCTTCGGAACGAAATCAAAGGCGCCCATTTTAGTCGCATCAACGGCTGTTTCAATGGTGCCATGTGCTGAAATCATAATGAACTGTGTGTCAATTCCAGCCATTTGAACGCGCTCCAGAAGTTCGATCCCATCCATTTTAGGCATTTTAACATCGCAAAGCGCTATGTCGTACTTGTTAGCAATCAACTTCTCCAAGCCTTCTTGACCATCTTTCGCTTCATCAATAGTATATTTTTCATATTCTAAGATTTCACGTAAGGTGCTTCTTATACTTTGTTCGTCATCGATGATCAGAATCTTCGCCATAGAAATTTAAGTTTAGCCAATATTAAAAGGTCGTGACAATCTAAACAAATAGTTTGCCACGACCTTTTTTTAAAAAAAGCAAGCCGATAAGCCGGGTTCTGTCATACCCCAACGAGTTGGAGCGTTCTTATCATTTATCTAGTCACGGCATTGCTGCCGTGATCAATCTGCCCACCCACCTACATCGGACGGGAACCCTCAAGCGTAGGCTTACATGGCATTTCACCGCATAGAGTTTACCTGGTTTCACTACAGCTTAACCTGTACATCCTTTCTGTTGCACTTGTCCTTTTCAATCGAAATTGAAAGACGGCCGTTAGCCGCTATGCTTCCCTATGGTGCCCGGACTTTCCTCCCCGACAAATCGGGGCGATAAGATGGCTTGCGCTACAAAGATAGTTAGCAAAGATCAATACGCACTTTATCAGTGCGCTAAAGTTTACTGTCCTAGTAATGCCTCTTATGTAGATTCAATGACCTCATCAGTCATTAGTGAAATTTTACTAAGCTGGTCTGTGGGTGGAATCAAGGCCTAATCTATGTCAATAGTGAAGTAAATGTGCTTCTACTCCATTTTTACTAAACGCAAGCGCGGGCGCTGGTAACCGTATCATATCTGCCATAAACAGTAGTACTTTGAGCCACTTTTTATCCGTTTTGATATATGATAGGTCAAAGTCTATACCGAAATAGTATTGGCGAAAGTTGCTGAATCCAGCGTTGATATTTTGATCGTCTCTTGAGAAGATCATGTTTTGAGCGCCATAGCCAATGGCTAAATTGAGCCATTTTGGAAACGGCTTTCTTTTGCAAATGCATGAATATCAAATGAAGCCCAATAGGTTTGTCCATTATAATCTTTAAGTAGCTCTTCTAAGAGACCACTTCCAAGAAGGTTTGGGCGCTGACTGGCTAGACTCGTTTCATGGAAGCTCCATTTGATTTTGATTCTCTGTTCGTTCCATGCCTTTTGTTGCATAAAGAAAAGCCCTGAGCCAGCGGCATTGGCTATCATATCTCCATAAGAGAAGCCAAAGCCTGGTGAAAAGCATCTAGAATTTCAACGGGGAGCAAGAGGAGGGTACTTAAGGCGCTACTCCATGCAATGGCCTTATGATCTGATAAATGAGTCTGCCGAAGTAATTCATAGTTGACTCTAGAAAAATTGTAGGTAGTGAAGACATGACCCAATTTATCAACCTGCTTCCATTCAGCATTATCATTAAAGAACTTGAATCGGTCAAAGCCTTGTTCTTTATACCATGCTTGGCTGAGAATAAACATTGACGTGCCATAGCTTATTCCTCCATATAATGCGATTTTTTTTAACCGATCTGGTTTGGGTATTGTGTCTTGAACAAAAGATGAAATCGCTTGACCTAATATTAAGGATAAGCATAGCAGGACGCATCGCATGTCGAAAGATAATTAATCTACTTACCTAATGCTTTTTTGTAAGTGTCTATTGCTCTTAATCTTGCAAATTTATGTTCAACGATAGGCTCTGGGTAGCTATTTGTTCCGTATTCTGGAACCCACTTTTTGATGTATTTTAATTCGTGATCGAATTTTTCAGTTTGAGAAGTGGGGTTAAATACCCTGAAGTAAGGCTGAGCATCTGTGCCTGTACCAGCCGCCCATTGCCATCCACCATTGTTCGAAGCTAAATCAAAGTCTAATAGTTTTTTTGCAAAGTAGGCTTCACCCCAGCGCCAATCGATCAAAAGGTGCTTGGTTAGAAAACTCGCCACAACCATTCTTATCCTGTTGTGCATGTAACCAGTGGTATTCAACTGCCGCATTCCAGCATCTACGATAGGGTAACCAGTCTTGCCGTCACACCATTGTTGAAAGCCTTCTTCGTCTTGTCTCCATGGTATTTTGTCATACTGAGGTTTGAAAGCACGTTCTGCCACATGCTGATTGTTTGCTAATATCATCGCATAGAAATCTCTCCATATCAATTCATTGAGAAAGGTACTATTAAGCGATTTTGCTTTAATCGCTAGCTTACGAATACTAATTGTACCAAACCTTAGGTGAACACCTAGCTTTGAAGTGGCGTCAAGCGCTGGGAAATCTCTTTGCTCGTTATACTTTCGTATAATTTCTTCGCCTACATCTGGTATAGGAATATCAATCGATGAGGCTTCAAATCCCATATCATTTAAAGGGATAATTACTTCCTGCTGTTCAAACCAATTATCTATTTCCGAGGCATCACCCTGTGGAATAGGTGGATTAGCCTCAAATTTGTTGCGCCATACACGGCTGTAGGGTGTAAATACTTTATAAAAGGTGCCACCTCCTGACACTATCTCTTCTTTCTCGAAAATTACTTGGTCTTTGAAAGTATAGAACCCAATACCATCCTTCTTGAGGAGCACCTCTATTTCACTATCCCGCTGAAGAGCATAAGGTTCGTAATCTCTATTTGTTAAGACCGAGTCTATGTCAAAGTTATCCGTCAGGTATTTGAATGCTTCAAGTGGGCTGGAGTGGAATGTCTTAATACTGGAACCGACTTTGCTGAGCTTTTTGCTCATTTCATCTATTCGCTTGTGAATGAAACTTACGCGGGCATCGTTTTTATCTTCCAGCTTGTCCAGAATATTTTTATCAAAAATGAAGATCGGTAGGAGAGGCTTGTCCTCTTTTATGGCGTAGTTAAGGGCTGTATTATCTTCTAACCGAAGGTCTCTTCGAAACCAGAAAATGTTGATTTTGGACATAACATTATTTTGTTCATCATATTAACTGATGAGTAGGCTATTAGTTTGTGCCTCCTGGGTCATTATTAGCTTGATCTATTCGTTTTCTTCGTTTTCGGTTTACACCTGAGAAAAATTCCTTCAAGCTATTGAAGCTTGTAGTTTGCGTAATACTGGCACCAGTGGTATTTGTGGTCGCGTTTTGAGAGTTTGCGAGGTTCGTAATGTCATAATTGTTACGTGAGTAAACTTTTACCTTATACTTGCCATCGTCCGTTAATAGATATTCTGCAGTCCAATCACCAGCAATGCTGTTCACATCGACAAGGTTAGTTAGGCCACCTTCACGCGTAATTCTTAACCGGCCATCGAGAAATGTGTAGGAAAGCCTAAGCCGAAACGTGTTGAAAGCATCCTGATCTAAGTCTGCAAGGTCCAAATCAACTTCAAGGTTTTCATCTAATTGTGCGATGAGCTGGCTGAATTGATTTGATAAAAATTGACTCACGTTTTGTGTCGCTGTTCTACCGCCAATGGTAATGCCACCTTGGTCAGAAAATCTGTTGAGTACAATTAAGCTCAACACTTGACGGTTAAGTTCTTGCTCATCGCTGATCAATCGATTTTTGAACGCATTAATGGCCACTTGGTTCTCTTGCCCTTGGATTTGACTAAAGTCAATGTCGAAACCAATTTCAGGAGAAAGCATAGGTCCTTTTAGGGCGAGTAGTACTTTTGTTGGGAACCTTCTGTTCACTCCACTACTGCCGCTACCTTCGCTTATTGGATCAGCAAAGCCAGTTTGTTCTAAAATTGGTTGTAAAGAAGTGTTTTGCGAAAATGAAGCATTTAAGTCCATGACAGCGGCATATGGGTCACCATACCAGGTGACAGTGCTTGGTTCTTCTATGTCAAACTCTTTCGTTATGATGTTATAAAGAGAGAAATTATAACCTCCCTCCACTATGTTCAGTCCACCAGTCATGGAGAACTTGCCTTGTGGATCAATCTGTAATCTTAGCTGTCCAGTACCCCTGCCTCGAATAATGTCTCCAGATTTTGGGTCAATGATAATCTCAACATAAGCATCTTCTGTAACGTCAATATCTAAATCTAAGTTAAGTCCCTCAATCTTTATTTTATTTACCTCACCTCCCTCTAAGGGATTAGATGTAGTCACAGATGTGGTATCGGTCCTGTCAATGAATGTGATGTATTCAGGGTTGTCACTTTCGTCAGTCCCTTCACTAATAGGAATAAAAAGGCGTGTTTCACCTGCCGTTTGAACTTTTGCGGCTATTGTCAAATTAGAGGCTTCGCCCATAAGGGTTACGGTGCCAGTAGCATAGGCGGTACCATAGTATAGGTCACTTAATGCTTCATCAGTGTTGAGCACCTGAAATTCATTAAGGTCACCTTGTAGGTTTAATTTGAAATTACGAAACGACTCATGTGATACGTTACCTTTGAAACTTGCCTGACTTCCTATTTCATCCGTAAAGTTGATATTAGATAGCTCAATGAGGTCTTTCTGGAATGATATGTTGCCATTAAAATTATAGTTAGTATTCAGGTAGTTAATTCTCATCTTGGCTTCTTCCAGTGCTCCGGTGCCATTTATGATTGGTGCATCCGCAGTGCCAGTTACAATGTAGTTACCCGTTAGGTAGCCATCCATATCAGTAAAATACTCTTCTATGAAAGGTTCGGCAATTCTAAGGTTGGCATCGTTTAACGCCAAGTCTAACTTGAGTTGATCGGTTTTATTGGATGGGAAGAAGTCCCCTCTTAGGGAGATGATTCGTTTGTCAAGACGATTCACAGTAAAGTCTAAATCGAACTTCTTTCTTAAATCATTCCAGTTAAGACTCCCGTCTAAGTCGCCTACTAAAAAGTTATTAACCCTTAATTCTTCTAGCTGTATATCTCCAAATAGTATTGGGTTATAGTAAATGTTTTGGGCAGAGAGTTGACCCTTCAATTTGCCAGTAAATGATTTCGATGTTAAGGGGTTGATGTTGGCCACAGAAACATCTTTGAACTCGATGCCCAATGTTTTAGAGCTATCCTTTGTAACAGCAATCCCTCCATCAAAACTTATAGACTGATCGGAATTGTAGACGCTTAGGCCTTTTATTTCAATTCGTTTTTCTCCAAAAACAACCCGATTCTCATCTCGTATTTTCCATTGCTCATTCAGTGCCTGTAGTGTGGAATTCTTAAACTTCAGTACAGTACTATCGGGATAAAAATCAATGTCTGCGCCTAATTCGGCAAAGTTGCCACTACTTTCTTGTTGCACACGTTGCTCAATGTCAATGTGTGGACCATCCCACAGAGCAGTTAAGATAAAATCTTCTGTTTCAGAAGTATTAGCATATCGCTGTTTTTCAGAACTTACGAAGCCACTTGTAAATACCTTCTTGGCGTCACGCAAATTTGTTGAGTTAAGTGCGATAACGTTTTTATAAAACCATATGTTGGCCCATTTTAACGTGTCTGATTCGGCAGAGAGGCTTAAGTCCGTATTCTGTTCGTTGGTAAACCTGCCTTGAATGCCGGACTCCTTTGAGACATAAATAGACGTATCAAATAGTTGTAAGATTGGACTAACGTCCGCTAATTCCATCCGGTAAGCGATGTTGAAAGGAACTTGACTAGTTTTATTCTTAGCTAGAAAGCCATCTACTTCTTGTAGTTTACTAGAGAAGATAAGTCGGTACTCTTCATTGATCGTTTTGAGTTCGGCTAACAGGTTGGTAAATTCAAATTGTCCATCCAGCTGAATGTCAAATTGATCTTTTGAGGAAAAACTTACCTTTCGTCCTATGATATCCCTTTGAGAAACAAACTGAAGTGAATCAAATACTATTGAGTTTTCTTCATATTTCAGGTAGGCGTTTTTTAGGGCGATGTTACCTAATATGCTGTCGAGCTTAACCCCCGTGACGTCAATATTGAAGTCAGTAGCTATGGTGATATCCTCATTAATTAGGTTTAAGGTATTAAGTTGGGCTGTATCTAGCCTTCCAGAAATACTGAATATTTG
This sequence comes from Roseivirga sp., assembly GCA_965660665.1. Lineage (GTDB taxonomy): Bacteria > Bacteroidota > Bacteroidia > Cytophagales > Cyclobacteriaceae > Roseivirga. Next base: position 163,711 of record CBFIAY010000004.1, read on the forward strand.
TTTTTGGTCTCTAAGGTCTACAGATCCTCTTGCTACCATCTTCAGGTTTGGATCTAGCACCGTTAGCTCTCCATTAAAGAATGACTTGGCAAAACTCCCATCTGTTTCGATATTTTGATAGTCATAACCATTGATGCCAATCTTTGGAATACTTGCATCTAATATAAAATTCGCTTCATCCAGTGTGAAGCCTGAGCCGGTAATCCTTCCATCCATATTTACTTTTTGAAATACGCTTTCCCCAGTAAAAACTCCTAAGTCAAAGTCTTGCATGCTCAAGTCTCCACTATATTGGGCGAGTTGTCCAGCTACAGCCTCAATGTTGGTATTTGAATAGAATGAACCAATTTCAGTATCAAACTCTCCGTCAGCCACAAAGTCATCCAAAAAACCAATAAAACTCCCATTTAGCTTAACAAGGCCTAGTTTTTTGCTAATTGCATAGGCTTTGTCACCTATATAGTTTCTAAAGTCTTCCGCTATGATCTTTGAATTGTTGAGCGTAACTGAGAAGTCTGTCGCCTCAACATTGGGTAGTCCTTCTAGCTCCATTGAGCCGCGAAGTACAGTTTGTTCACCAAATTCGATCTGAAAATCATCAGAGTAGAAATCTCTAATGTTACCCTGAAAAAAACCGTCAATCTTGACGAGCTCGTCATGTTTCTCAAACTCGGGAACGAAAAAGCTCAACTCATCAGTGTGGAGCTTTGTCTGTGCGAAGTTAGCCCTGATATCAACGCTATCTAAGAAATAAGACATGTCGCTGGGGCTATTCATCCCAAAGATAACCTCATCTGTAATATGAGATTTACCCATTTTTAAGTCTAAATCATAGAAAGCCATTTCTTTCCATGAATATCTAAAAAAGGACTTTAGCTCTTCAACTTTAAGTCCTGACGCGCTATCTCGAGTGGTCAGGTATTTAATATCCAACTGAAAAGTATCCGCTACAGCTTTTAAGTTGAGCAGATCAGCATTGATATCCACTAGCTGAAAATGATTGTAATCAAAGCCGGTTTTAATACTATCCCGACTACTGTCAGAAATACTAAATTTAGATTCTAATAAAGTGATTTCGTCAATGGTGAAGGCGACAGCTTTACTAGGGGTGTCAGTCGATTCAGAGGCAAGAAGATCCGTGAGTTTGATTATCCAATCATCAATATTCAACCTTCGGCTTGTTTCATCTCTCAGGTTGACATCTGCCCCTTTTATCCATGCCTGCCCCGTTTCTAAGTTTTGTTTGCCGATGAGGTCTCTGAGTTTGAAGGTTAAAACCAACTCCTCAATTCCAATCATCTTACCATCCTTAAGGTCATAAATCCGTGCTCCATCAACAGAAACAGCATTAAACCATTTGATATTGATGTAATCGATTTCTGTTTTGTAACCAGTGCCGTCCGTCAAATAAGTTGTGATGCGGTCACTGACATAATTTTGGATTGGAGGTAGGTGTATCAGTAGCGCTATAAGGGCTAGTAAAATGAAGGGGGAGAGAACAAGCCAAAGAATTGATTTAACAATTCGTTTTTTAATAACTTGCGATCTTTTAATTTTCTTCTTCAATGCCTTCCTCCGAAATCAAAATCTTAGCCATAGAATCCTCCTGTGACGAAACGTCTGCAGCTGTCGCAGTAGATGGCAAAGTACTTAATAATATAATCGCAACGCAATCAGTACACGAAAATTATGGAGGTGTAGTACCTGAATTGGCAAGCCGCGCTCATCAGCAGAATATTGTCCCTGTCGTGGATGAAGCGCTCAAAAATGCCGCCATCTCAAAAGATGACCTTTCTGCCATTGCCTTTACGCGTGGGCCTGGTCTCATGGGTGCCCTATTAGTGGGTACATCTTTTGCAAAATCGATGGCCTTGGCCCTAGATATTCCGTTGATTGAGGTTAATCATATGCAAGCGCATATTTTGGCTCATTTCATTGACGATCCAAAACCAAGTTTCCCATTTCTATGTCTGACTGTAAGCGGGGGGCATACGCAAATAGTGCTTGTCAATGATTATCTTAAAATGGAAGTGATTGGAGAAACACTGGATGACGCGGTTGGTGAAGCCTTTGATAAAACAGCTAAAATGTTGGGCCTAGGCTACCCAGGAGGTCCATTAGTAGATAAATTGGCGCAAGCCGGAGATGCGCTTAGGTTTAAATTCCCAGAAACTGAGATGCAGGGACTTAACTATTCATTTAGCGGAATTAAGACTGCCGTGCTGTATTTCTTAAGAGATCAGTTAAAACAGAATGAATCGTTTATAAAGGATCATGTAAATGATATTTGTGCTAGTGTACAATATACCTTAGTAAGAATGCTTTTGCAGAAATTGAGAAAGGCAGCTCGACAGCATCATATCACCGAGATTGCTATTGCGGGAGGTGTTTCAGCAAATAGTGGGTTGAGAAATACGCTGAATGATATGGCCAAAAAAGAAGGTTGGAATGTTTATATCCCTTCCTTTGAATACTGTACAGATAATGCTGGCATGATAGCCATGGCAGCACATTTTAAGTATGAGCAAGGTGAGTTTGTTGGACAAGAAGTAAGCGCACTTCCTAGAATGAAATTTTAGATGAAGGATTTTGTGAAAATAGGGGATACCAGAATGCATGATTTTAAAGTGACTGAAGATCATTTAGCAACTTTTAAATCGGGTACTGTGCATCGCGTATGCAGTACTTTTGTGTTAGCACGAGAGATGGAGTGGGCAAGTAGACTTTTTATGTCTGATATGTGTGAAACGCATGAGGAAGGTGTTGGCACAATGCTCCATATTGATCACAAGTCGCCTGCTTTTGTGGGTGAAGAGGTCTTAATAATGGCTAAGGTCGCGAGGGTTGAGAAAAACGAATTAATCTGTGAAATAGAAGTTACTTGTGAGGGCCGAATTGTGGCGCTAGGTAAAACAGGGCAGAAAATTATGTCTAGAGATAAGATCACTCAAATTTTCACTAGTTTAGAAAGATAGATGGCGAAGGATAAACAACGTTTTGCGAGGACGGTAAATATTAAGAACAGAAAAGCGGGTTATGAATTCGAATTTCTTGACAAGTATGTAGCAGGTATGCAGTTGATGGGTACTGAGATCAAATCGATCCGAGAGAGTTTGGTAAATATGCAAGACGCTTTCTGCTATTTCAAGAATGAACAGCTGTTTGTAAAGCAATTGCATATTGCGCCTTATGCACAAGGGACTCATTATAATCATGTGAGCGATAGGGAGCGTAAGCTGTTATTAAATAAAAGAGAACTGAGTAAACTGAGCGAGAAGTCGAAAGAGAAGGGTTTATCCATAATTCCAACCCGACTATTTATCACTGATCGTGGGTTCGCAAAGCTGGAGATTATCTTAGGGCGTGGCAAGAAGCTTCATGATAAGCGAGACTCAATAAAAGAGAAGGACATAAAAAGAGACTTAGATAGAATCAACTTTTAATCAATGCAATTAGAAAATCATGGGGTTGTTAGATTGAGCATTGTTCCTGTCCGGGCGGAGCACTCAGATGCATCAGAAATGATTTCTCAATTATTATTTGGTGAACATTATCGAGTGCTAGAAGTAGCTGAGAACGAGGCATGGATTAAGGTTGAAAATGCTTTTGATGGTTATCAAGGCTGGATAGATGTCAAACAACATCACCCGATATCACAAGAATACTTTGAGCAGATCGAAAGTAGTGATTATAAGATTTGCACCGAGCTGACAAGTAAGATCCTATTTGACCACCAAGTGAGCTTTATTACCTGTGGCGCCATACTGCCATTGTTGAATAACCCTCTATTTAAAGAGGAAGCAAATGTCGTGTTCAATGGTAATTCTAAGAGCATGCATCAGAAGGTGGGTATTTCTACACTTATCAATACGGCCAAGATGTATCAGAACACACCCTACCTATGGGGGGGGAGGTCACCATTTGGCATTGACTGTTCAGGATTTACGCAGGTAGTTTACCGAATGGCAGGATACAAGTTACCAAGAGACTCTTCTCAGCAAATAATGAAGGGTGAAGAAGTTAAGCTCGATGAACATATAGCGGGTGATTTGGCGTTTTTTACCAATAAAGCAGGCAAGATGAATCATGTGGGTATCCTTATAGGGGGGAATGAGATTATTCATGCCTCAGGTAAGGTGAGAGTAGATCAAATCGATAAGAAAGGCATCTTCAATCGCAAACAGAATCGCTATACCCATCATTTATTTAAAGTGAAGCGAGTGATAATGTAAACCATGAGACGTGTTTTGGTCCTAAATCAAGATTATAGTCCCCTGTCCGTTTGTTCGGCCGAACGGGCATTTCTGCTGATTTACTTGGACAAAGCAGAGTTAGTTCATGGAGACCCGAAGCTTGTGATGCGCTCCATAGGCTCAAGTCATCCGATGCCGTCAGTAATCCGCCTTCAGAAGTATATTTTCATCCCATTCAAGAGCGTTATGCTGTCAAGGCAAAACATTTTCAAACGAGATGCTCAAAAATGTCTCTATTGCGGAAGTAATAGGGATTTAACTATTGATCATGTGGTTCCTAAGTCTAGAGGAGGAGGTTCCAATTGGGCTAACTTGGCAACAGCCTGCAAGCGCTGTAACGCTATAAAAGGGGATAAAACACCTGAGGAGGCAGGAATGCCCTTGTCGCAAAAACCATTCAAGCCATCCTATATCATGTTTATCAGGAATTTTAGTGGCTTTACTTCAGACGATTGGCTGCAGTATCTAAGCCTGAATTGATTGAAAGCTGTTATTTGTATCTCTTTGAGTCCAATTAAAAATAAATTATTACCTTTGCAGTCCGTTTCAAACGAGGCGGCTTTTTGTAATAGGTACAAAGAGTTTTATAACCAAAAATTCCCCAGCATGTGCCCTGCTTGTTGAAGGAAGTAATCACAGGGCAGATTTATCATGTCAGAAGAAAAAAAAGCACCTGAGACAACAGAAGAAACTGTAAAGGCTCAGGAAACTCAAGCGGCACCAGTCGTTGAGGAAAAAGTTGAAGCAACTGAGGTTGCAGCAGAAACCCCAGTAGTAGAAGAAGCGCCAAAAGAGAAAAAAGCTCCGACTAAGAAAGCTGTGAAAGCAGAAGCTGAGCCAGTTCAAGAAGAGTTTGATTGGGATGCTGTTGATACTAAAGGTTTCGGAGAAGGTTACACTGCTAAGGAGAAAGAAGATTTAGAGGCACTTTACGGTGATACTTTAAACACTATCGAAGAGAAGAAAGTAATCCATGGTACAGTAGTATCCATGACGCCTAGAGATATTGTATTAAACATCGGCTACAAATCTGATGGTTTAGTAAGTTCTTCAGAATTCAGAGATACACCAGATTTAAAAGTTGGTGATCAAATCGAAGTTTACATTGAAGAGCAAGAAAACGCACAAGGACAGCTAGTTCTTTCTAGAAGAAAAGCTAAGATTGTTCGTGCATGGGAATTGATCCAGGATGCTAGCGAAAATGATAAGGTAATCGAAGGCTTCGTTAAAAGAAGAACTAAAGGTGGTCTTATTGTTGACGTTTATGGTGTTGAGTCATTCTTACCAGGTTCACAAATTGATGTGAAGCCAATCAGAGACTTTGATGTTTTTGTCGGTAAGAAAATGGAAGTGAAAGTTGTGAAAATCAACTATACTAACGATAACGTAGTAGTATCACACAAAATATTGATCGAGAAAGATCTTGAGAAGCAGAAAGCGCTTATCCTTGCGAACCTTGAGAAAGGCCAAGTACTAGAAGGTGTGATCAAGAACATGACTAACTTCGGTGTATTCATCGATCTAGGTGGTGTTGACGGTCTACTGCACATCACTGATATCTCATGGGGTAGAATCAACGATCCAGCGGATGTATTGAACCTTGACGAGAAAGTGAATGTAGTAGTACTTGACTTTGACGATAACAAGAAGAGAATTTCTCTTGGTATGAAACAATTGACAGAGCACCCTTGGGATCAGTTGGATACTGCGCTTGAGATTGGTTCAAAAGTAAGCGGTTCTATTGTGAATGTTGCTGATTACGGTGCATTCTTAGAGCTTAATGCAGGCGTTGAAGGTTTAATCCACGTTTCTGAAATGTCTTGGTCTCAGCACTTGAGAAATCCACAAGACTTCATCAGTGTAGGAGACAAGCTTGACGCAGTTGTATTGACACTTGATAGAGACGAGAGAAAAATGTCTCTGGGTATCAAGCAATTGACTGAGGATCCTTGGACTAAGCAAGATGTATTAACGAAATACGGTGTAGGTACTAACCACACTGGTATTGTAAGAAACCTTACCAACTTTGGCTTGTTCATCGAGTTAGAAGAGGGTATCGATGGTTTGGTACACGTTTCTGATCTTTCTTGGACTAAGAAAATCAAACATCCATCAGAATTTATTAAAGTTGGAGATGAGCTTGAAGTACAAGTACTTGAGTTAGATATTGACAATAAGCGTTTAGCACTAGGGCATAAGCAATTAGAAGAAAATCCTTGGGATACTTTCGAAACTGTATTTACGCCAGGTTCTTCACATAAGTCGTCAGTAATTTCTAAAAACGATAAAGGTGCTACGCTAGAATTACCTTACGGACTAGAAGGAATTGCTACGAACAAGAACTTAAAGAAAGCAGATGGATCTAACGTAGAAGTTGGTGAGACTTTGGATTTCATAGTTGTTGAGTTCTCTAAGGATGACAAGCGAATTGTAATGTCGCACACTTACACGCACACTGCTCCTGAAAAACCAGTTGCTCCAGTCAGGAGAACTACTTCAGGTGGAGGATCTGCAAAAGCTAAGGCGAAATTGAAGAATAATGATTCTGAAGGTTCAACTTTAGGTGATCTTGATGCACTATCTGCATTGAAGGCTGAAATGGAAGGCAATACCAAAAAAGCTAACGAGAAGAAAGCAGCAGACAAGAAGAAGTCGGATACGGCTAAAGCTACAAAAGCAAAGAAAGAAGCGACTGCTGATGAGGCAGAAGCAGCTCCTGAGGCAGATGTAGTTGAGGCGCCTAAAGCGAAAGCTAAGGCAAAGGCTCCAAAAGCTGAAGCAAAAGCGGATGATGCTCCTGAAGAGAAAGCATCAGAAGAGTAATATTGAATTGATAGAGAAAGCATCCCGTGAAGAGCGGGATGCTTTTTTATTACTTAATCGTAGAAGTATTGGTGTAGCTTACGATTATTGATACATTTGCACACTAAATATTTGGCGCTGTGGCCGAGTGGCTAGGCAGAGCTCTGCAAAAGCTCGTACAGCGGTTCGAATCCGCTCGGCGCCTCTATTGAAAGCACCCTTTTGGGGTGCTTTTTTTGTTTAAAGTCTGCGGAATTGAACGGTATCCCTGATGAGCGATTTTAAGCGTTCCAATAAGGTGCCAACGTTCTGCTAAAGGTGCTTGAGCATGCTGTTAAGTGCCTAGCTAAAGCCACCTTTTTTGCAATCAATTATTTCAAGTGCTGATACTATCATCATGGGTAGTTCTACACGAATTTCAGCCTTTGAGTATAGCCTTTAGTTATTCGATTTTTCACAATATCTTAATGTGATTTATCTACTACTGGGGGGTGCGACTATACGTGTGAATGGTGTCACTTCTAAGCCTAAAAGGCCTACTATTATTGCGCTAAAATAGTGGGCTGTATGGTGTGCTAGAAAAGGTTACAGTAGGCTGCGTTATAGCTATTATTTATAATGAGTCTAAATAGATTTTGATTAGAAAGAGTAGTGTTAATTATTTGGTATACAGTTCTTTAAAATTGGTTTCTAACCTATTGAGGTACTTAAAATGGTGTCTGGATTTAGTTTGAAATACGGGCTTCCGATACTACATTTGCACCTACATTTAGAACATTAAGTTAGTCTGTGATAAAAAATACATTTTACATGGTAGCGAAAACAACCATTGTCCGATTTACGACAGCATGCTTATTTGTGTGCTGTTTTCTTTTTTCTGGAGCAAATCTTTTTGCCCAAAGAGAAGCAGTACCAACTGATGAAGCCATCATTAAAACGGGTGCCGGACTATTTGAAGAGTATGCTTGTAATACTTGTCATAACGTAGTAGGAAAAAAGGTAGGTCCTGCTTTGGCTGGCGTGTATGACAGAAGAGAAATCGAGTGGATTTATTCTTGGGTTAAAAACTCTACACTTTTAATCGAAAGTGGGGATGCTCAGGCTGTAGGGCTCTACAATGACTATAACAAATTACAGATGGCTGCTTACGATTTAAGCAATGATCAGATTCTATCCATTATGGCGTATGTCCGAAATGTGGAGGAGAATCCTGTAGTTGCCGCTGCAGACCCTGCTGCTGGAGCTGACGGTGCTGTTGCTCAAGGGGGGGGAGTACCGGCTCAATACCTAAATATCATGGTAGGGGTGTTAGTTTTCGTGCTCCTTGTGATTATGATCGTATTGGGTCTTATCATAAGTGTACTTAGAAAAATTGCACAAGACAAAGGAGATTTATCAGATGATGATGAGGCAGTAATTAATGAGAAATTCAGCCTTTCTTCATTCGTGAGGAGCCCAGTTGTAATTGGTGTCATTACCTTTTTAGTAATTGCCCTAGCCGGTAAAAACGTGATTGATGGTCTTTATACGGTAGGTGTTCAGCAGGGCTATGCTCCTGAGCAGCCAATCGCTTTCTCGCACAAGCTTCACGCTGGTGAGTATGAGATTGCATGTCAGTATTGCCATACTGGTGTTGAAATAGGCAAATCTGCAAATATTCCTTCAGTGAACATTTGTATGAACTGTCATAATTTCTTAAAGACAGATTCACCAGAAATACAAAAACTTTATGCTGCACAAGAATCAGGGCAGCCAATAGAATGGGTTAGAATACACAACCTGCCTGATTTAGCTTATTTCAATCACTCGCAACATGTGCAGGTGGGTGAGATTGAATGCCAGACTTGTCATGGAGAGATTCAGGAAATGGAAGTTGTAGCACAACATGCGCCATTAACAATGGGCTGGTGTATCGATTGTCATAGAAATACTGATATTAACTCTAAAGGCAATGGTTACTACGATAAAATTGTAGAGCTACATAATAAGAGTTCGAAGACGCCATTGAAAGTGGCTGATATCGGTGGTTTGGAATGTGCTAAGTGCCACTATTAATTGAATACACGATTTCTGATTGATATACAATGAAAGAAAATCAAAAAACATACTGGAAAGGAATTGAGCAATTGACAAACGATTCTGAGTTTGTTAAAAAGAACGAATCTGAATTTCCGGAATATCTTCCTGTAACTGATCAAGAAGGTAACAGTAATAGAAGAGATTTCTTAAAGCTTATGGGCTTTGGTATCGCAGCAGTTTCTTTAGCCGCTTGTGAGACTCCTGTAAGAAAGGCGATTCCTTACTTGAACAAACCAGTTGACGTTGACCCTTCTGTGCCCAACTATTATGCATCTACTTATGTAAATGGTGGTGACGCGGTGAGTATTGTTGTAAAGACAAGAGAAGGTAGACCTATTAAGATCGAGGGGAACAAGTACAGTACCATCGGTCAAGGGGGGACTAACGCTCAAGTTGAAGCATCCGTTCTTTCTCTTTATGATAAAGAGCGTTTAGCAGGCCCTACTAAGGATGGTGCAGATGCAGACTGGGAAACAGTTGATAAAGAAATAGCTGCTCAATTAAATGATATCACTGCCAAAGGTGGTCAAATCAGAATTGTAAGTCAGTCAGTATTGAGCCCGACCACTAAAAGAGCGGTAGGAGAGTTTGCGGCTAAATTCCCAACAGCACAGCACGTTACTTATGACGCTGCTTCGGCATACGGAATTTCAGAAGCACACAGAAGGTCTTTCGGTGAAGCGATGGTTCCTTCTTATGATTTCAGCAAAGCGCACACGATTGTGAGTATCGGTGCTGATTTCTTGGGTACGTGGATTTCTCCCATCGAGTTTACAAAACAATACAGCAAGACGAGAAAGATTAACGAACATCATCGTGAAATGTCTCGTCATTTTCATTTTGAGTCCAACTTGTCACTGACAGGTTCTAATGCGGATTATAGAACACCAATCAAACCTTCTCAAGCAGGACCTTTAGTAGCTGCCATATATAATGGTATTGCTGCAAAAGCTGGTCAGGCAAAAGTAAGTGGTGGAGCAAGCGTGGAACATGCTAGCCAAGCGATAAACGAGCTTTGGGCAGCTAGAGGAAAGTCCCTTGTGGTTTCTGGTTCTAATGACCCAATGGTACAAGTATTGGTTAACGGAATCAACAGCATGTTAGGTAACTACGGTGCTACGATTGATGCCAATACACCAGTTCACTACCGTCAAGGTAATGATCAAGCAATGAGTAATTTGGTTAAGGAGATGAATGGTGGATCTGTTTCTGCGGTGATCTTCTTTAACTGTAACCCGATATATGATTCAGCTGAAGGTGTTGCCTTAAGTGCAGCAGTGTCTAAAGTTGGATTGACCATCTCTACTTCCGATAGATTGGATGAGACTGCTTCAGTGGTGAAGTATGTAGCACCAGATCATCACTACCTAGAGCAGTGGAATGATGCCGAGTTGCGAGAAGGACATTATAGTTTGCTACAACCTACTATCTCACCAATTTTCAAAACGAGACAAGCACCAGAGTCATTCTTGAAATGGGCTGGACAGGATGTAGAATACTATACTTATCTACAAAATAACTGGAGAGAGAATTTCTTCGGTAAGCAATCTGATACTTCAACTTTCCAAACTTTCTGGGACAAGACATTGTATGATGGTGTGTTCGAGACAGGTGGAAGTAATAGAAGCTTGAGCTTTGATGCGGCAGCAGCTAATGCAGCAGCGACAAGCATTGCTCAGAATTACAAAGTGAGTGGAGGTGGTTTTGAGCTTTCGCTTTATCAAAAAATTGGTTTAGGTGATGGTTCACAGGCAAACAACCCTTGGTTGCAAGAAATGTCTGATCCAATCACAAAAGCTACTTGGGATAACTATTTGACCATGTCTATCGCTGATGCCAATGAAATGGGTATCACACTCAAAGAAGGCGAAACGCAACTAGTTGACCTTACAGTGGGTGGAACTACCGTGAAGGTTCCTGCGCTCGTACAACCAGGTCAAGCCAACGGTACATTAGGTATGGCAGTTGGTTATGGAAGAACAAAAGCTGGTAGAGTAGCAGATGGCCTAGGCGTAAATGCTTATCCAATGATGACGAAGCTCAATGGAGCTAGTGTCATGGATGTATTTGCGGGCGTAAGTGTTACTACAACTGATGAGAGCTACAGAATAGCGCAAACTCAAACGCATCAGACTTACATGGGACGTGAAAACGTGATCCAAGAGTCAACGCTTCCAGAATATAAAAAAGACGCGAGTGCTGGTAGATGGCACCCAAAAGTTTATCAAGAGGGTAAATACCTTAAGCCTTCGAAAATTACCTTGTGGAAAGGTCACGAATACAGTAACCACCACTGGGCCATGTCAATCGACATGAACTCTTGTACTGGATGTTCGGCTTGTACCGTAGCATGTCAGGCAGAAAACAACGTCCCTGTTGTAGGAAAAGAGGAAGTGTTGAATAGAAGAGAAATGGCATGGATTAGAATTGACAGATATTATTCTGCCGCTAATCCAGCTGGAAGCAAAAAAGAGCTAGAGGATGCTGCAGAGAATCCTGAGGTTACTTTCCAGCCAATGATGTGTCAGCATTGTAATAATGCACCTTGTGAAACTGTATGTCCTGTAGCAGCGACTACTCACAGTTCAGAAGGATTGAATCAAATGACTTATAACAGATGTATTGGTACAAGGTATTGTGCGAACAACTGTCCATACAAAGTAAGAAGGTTCAACTGGTTCAAATACCACGACAATACGCAGTTCGACATGAACTCATCAATGAACAACGACCTGGGTAAAATGGTATTGAACCCAGACGTAACTGTTCGTGCTCGAGGTGTTATGGAGAAATGTACCATGTGTGTACAGCGTATCCAAGCTGGTAAATTAGCTGCGAAGCGTGAAGATAGAAGGCCTGTTGATGGTGAAATCAACGTGGCTTGTGCTTCAGCCTGTCCATCAGATGCAATCACTTTTGGTGATTTGAATGATGAAAATTCTAGAATCTCTCAATTATTACAAATTGAAAAGAAAGAAGATGGCGAAGGCGCTACTGAGCGTGTGGTCAATGAAGAGCGTGCTTACCACGTGTTAGAAGAGATTAACGTCAATCCTAACGTTTGGTACATGACCAAGATCAGAAACAAACAAAAAACTGAAGCTTAATTTATAAACCGAAAGAATATGCAGGTTACTTCACCCGTAAGAAAACCTTTAATCACAGGCGGTAAAACCGTTCATGATGTTACTGAAGACATCTGTCGCCAGGTTGAAGCTAAGCCTTCAAAGCTGTGGTTGATGGCCTTCGGAGTCTCCGTGGTTACATTAGCTATTGGATTCCTTGCTGTTGCTGCCACCCTATGGGAAGGCATTGGCATGTGGGGTCTCAATAAAACAGTAGGCTGGGCATGGGATATCACCAACTTCGTATGGTGGGTAGGTATTGGTCACGCAGGAACACTAATTTCTGCTGTACTATTACTTTTCCGTCAGAAATGGAGAATGGCGATTAACAGGGCTGCAGAGGCGATGACAATCTTCGCTGTTATTTGTGCTGCTATGTTCCCTGTACTTCATATGGGTAGACCATGGTTAGGAGCTTATTGGGCACTACCACTACCAAATACTTTTGGTTCGTTATGGGTCAACTTTAACTCTCCTTTGTTATGGGACGTTTTTGCAATCTCAACTTACTTCTCCGTCTCACTTGTATTCTGGTACCTCGGTTTAGTACCTGATTTTGCAACGATTAGAGATAGAGCTACGGGGATGAGAAAGACAATTTACGGTGCACTTTCTCTAGGATGGGATGGCGCTGCAAGAACTTGGTCTAGATATGAGTCAGTTTCTCTGATTTTAGCTGGTTTAGCAACTCCACTTGTACTTTCAGTACATACTATCGTATCCTTTGACTTTGCAACTTCAGTAATTCCTGGATGGCACACCACGATCTTCCCGCCATACTTTGTAGCAGGAGCGATCTTCTCAGGTTTTGCGATGGTACTGACGCTGATGCTCGTTACGAGACACGTATTCAAATTACAAGACTATATTACTATTGAGCATATAGAGTTAATGAACATAGTGATTATGGTCACTGGTTCTATTGTAGGTATCGCTTATATCACTGAGTTCTTTATAGCTTGGTATTCAGGTGTTCCAGCAGAACAATATGCATTCTTTAATAGAATGAACGGGCCTTACTGGTGGGCATACTGGTCGATGATGACCTGTAATGTGATTTCGCCACAACTCTTCTGGTCTAAGAAAATCAGAACGAGTATCGCTGCCACATTTATCATTTCAATCATTGTGAATATTGGTATGTGGTTCGAGAGATTCGTAATTATTGTGACTTCGCTTCACAGAGATTACTTGCCTTCTTCATGGGCCATGTTCTACCCAACTGTTTATGACATGGGTGTTTACTTATTCACCTTTGGATTGTTCTTTACAGCATTCTTCTTGTTTGCGAAGTTCTTCCCGGTAATTAATATGGCAGAAGTGAAAAGTATTGTTAAATCATCATCAGAAAATTCTGTTGAAAAAACGGCTTAATTATGAGTGATTCTAAAGACTTTATACTAGGCGTTTACGATGACGAAGATGTATTGCTTCATGCAGTAGGAAAGATTCGTGGTGCCGGAATTAAAATTGACGAAGTATATAGCCCATTTCCAGTTCACGGACTAGATGATGAGCTAGGATATAAAAAATCAAGGTTACCGATTGCTGCATTTTTGTTTGGTATGTTGGGTACGACCCTTGCTTTAACCATGCAGATTTGGATGTTAGGTATTGACTGGCCAATGATTATTGGTGGTAAGAACTTTGTAGCCATTCCTGATTTCGTGCCTGTTACATTTGAGCTGACCGTATTATTGGCTGCTTTCGGTATGGTAGGAACATTCTTAGTTTCAAGTGATTTAAAGCCTTGGAAAGACCCCAAGTTGCTTGACATAAGAATTACGGATGATAAGCATATCATGGCGATTGATTTGGCCAAGAATAAGGCAGTTGATGCTGCTCAGATTGGTAGCGCATTGAAAGATTCTGGTGCGGTTGAAGTGAATGATAAAAAAGTTGAAGAATAAGCTGACTAACGTTATGATCCATAAAATAAAAGCTTTTGTTCCCCTCGCACTTGTTGTACTCATAAGTGCTTGTACTGCCAAGGGTGATAACCCTGGTGTAGAATATGCTCCTCAGATGTATCACTCTGTACCTTACGAGCCACTGACTCAAATCGTGGACGAAGATAGGGGCGAGTGGTTGAGCAATAGGGAAGATGGAAAGGGAGAATTTTATAACTCCAATCCAAACAATCCCTATGCACAGAATGTAAGAATACCAGTTACAGGAACAGTGAGAAGAACGAGTAATAACATATTACCTTATAGACTGGAGAAAGACCAATTGGCGGAAGCTGCATTGATCGAAAACCCATTCCCATCAAGCCCTGAAGTTCAGGCCGAAGGAAAAAGGTTGTATACAGAATATTGCCAGCACTGTCATGGTTCTGATGGTAAAGGTCAAGGTAAAGTAGGAGTTGTATACGCAGGTGTACCGTCATATTCGGCTCCTAATAAGAAGGATTTGCCTCAAGGACACATCTTTCACGTGATTACTCACGGATACAATCGTATGTGGCCACACGCTTCACAAATCAGTGAAGATAGACGTTGGAAGATCGCAAGGTATGTTCAACAATTACAGCAACAGTAACAGATAAATTTTTTAGAGATGTCAAAAGAAGTATTTGATTTTAGCGCTGGGATAAAGAAGAAGCTTGCTATAGCTTTTGTCTCAGGTGTTGTTCTGTTACTAGCTGGTTGGATGTTGTCTTCAACGGGTGGGCATGAAGAAGAACACGGTGAAGGTGACCATACTGAGTTAGCAGTAGCCGATGAACATAGTATAGGCCATGATGCTGTAGAAGGGATGGAAGCTGAACACCACGAAGGTGATGACGAAAGCCATGTGACTGAAGTTGGTGAGCATGAAGCTGAAGAAGAGCACGAAAAAGGATGGTTTGACCGCGTTGTGATTGATCTATGGATCAACAACGTGTATTTCACAGGATTGGCCTTGATTGGTTTATTTTTCTTTGCTATTCAATATGCTGCTCAAGCAGGTTGGTCTACTTACATATTAAGAATTCCATTGTCAATGGCGAGTTGGATCTTACCAGCTGGTATCTTGATGCTTCTAACCTTCTTGTTTTTCAATCATGATATTTTCCACTGGACGCATAGTGATCTTTACAATGAGTTCAATGCTGATGGATCTTTGAATACCCATTTTGATCCTTTAGTAGCAGGTAAGGCTAGTTTCTTCTACGCACCACTCGACGGGGGTTCATTTCCTTTATTCTTTGTAGGACGAATGGTAGTGTTCTTTGGAGCTTGGATTTTATTATTTAGAAAATTGAGATCGTTTTCTAATTTGGAAGATCAATTAGGGGGTACTTCGTATTGGTATAAAATGAGAAGAACATCAGTTGCTTTCTTATTGATCTTTGCGGTATCATCATCAATTGCTGCTTGGGATTGGGTAATGTCAATTGACGTACACTGGTTCTCAACCATGTTTGGATGGTATGTATTCGCAAGTTGGTTCGTAGCTGGCTTAGCGTTGATCACACTCATCACGGTCTTATTAAAAGAAAATGGTTACTTGAGTCAAGTAACATCAAATCACTTACATGATCTGGGTAAATTTGTATTTGCGTTCAGTATTTTCTGGACTTACATCTGGTTCTCTCAGTTCTTGCTAATTTATTACGCGAACATTCCAGAGGAATCGGTATACTTTGTTGAACGAATGATGAACGACAAGTATTCAACGGTATTCTATGTGAATTTGATCATGAATTTCTTCTTCCCTTTCTTAGTCTTAATTACGAGAGACGCGAAAAGGTTGAATGTATTCTTGAAAATTGCGTGTATTGTAATTATTCTAGGACACTGGGTAGATTTCTACTTAATGGTGACTCCTGGTACGCTTGGAGAGTCTGGAGCTTTCGGGTTCACTGAAATCGGACTTTACCTTGTATTTGGCTCTGCGTTCTTATTCGTAGTACTCAAAGCACTATCATCTTACGCTTTGGTACCAAAGAACCATCCAATGTTAGAAGAAGCAAAGAATCACCACATTTAACACATAGACAAACTAGTAGATATGTTCGGTTTTTACATAGCACTTGCGATTCTCTTAGTTTTAGGCATCCTACTATTGATCTTTAGGGTCACTAGATTGGTTGGCATAGTTAAGGGAACAGGGGAGAAAGTTGTTACGGATAGTAACAACGTGAATGCAGCGATGATGATAGTGTTCATGGTGTTGTTCTTTGGAATAGGAGGTTGGTATTCTTACGTGAATTTTGATGCGTATGATCCACCTGTAGCCTCAGAGCATGGAGAGTTAACGGATAAACTATTCTGGAGAACCATGTGGATCACTGGAATTGTGTTTGCCATTACGAACATTCTCTTATTTTATTTCTCATGGAAATACAGATACTCTGCAAAGAGAAAAGCAACGTTTTATCCTCACAACAATAAGTTGGAGCTTATCTGGACGGGTGTACCAGCCATTGTTTTAACATGGTTAGTAATCTCAGGATGGATGGCTTGGGATGGTATCATGAGTGAAGCACCAGAAGAGTCTGAACAGATTGAAATTATGGGATATCAGTTCCAATGGTCTATCAGATACGGTGGGGTTGACAATCAAGTAGGTGATTACGATTACCGATTGATCGATGCCGTTAATGCTCATGGTCAAGATCTTTCGGATAGATCTAATTATGACGACTTTATTTCAAACAATTTGGTAATACCGAAAGGTGATCCAGTATTGTTGAAGATTAGAGCAAGGGACGTACTTCACAGTGTATTTATTCCTCACATGCGTGTGAAAATGGATGCAGTGCCTGGTATGCCAACTCAATTTTGGTTCGTGGCGAATAAGTCAACAGAAGAAATGAGAGTGGAAGAAGGAAATCCTGATTTCAATTATGAACTGGCATGTACAGAGGTATGTGGGGGCGGACACTTCTCAATGAAGAAGCGTGTAGTAGTTCTGGAACCGGCAGAGTATGCTGAGTGGAAGATAGATCAAAAATCTTGGTTATCGAAAAACCCACAGTATCTAAGTCAGGTACCAGAAAACTTGAAGGAATTAGCATTAGTTACAGCAGGAATTAACGAATAAAAAGACATTAAATCAGTGCATATGGCAACAGAAGCAGCACAAATCGATGTTCAAATACATGATGATCACCATGATCATGATCACGAACAGTCATTTATT